>NZ_JBVHTO010000003.1:161255-592691 GCF_055565855.1 Streptomyces sp. NPDC028308 | reverse complement strand
TGCGCCCCACCCCCGCCCGCCGGGGGGGGGGGGTCCGGGCGGTCACCGCCCGGGCCCCCCGGGGCCTGCGTTGGTCACCTGCCGGGTCGTGACCTGGGGTGGTCCCAGGTCACGACCGGCCTGATCCGAGTGACAGGGGCTAATCCCTGGGCAGCAGCGGTCCCAGCGGGCCGAGGTCCAGGTTCAGGTCCTCGGGCCGCAGACCGTAGCGGTCGCGCAGCTCGGCCATCCGCTCGTCGAGGAGCATCAGGGTGAGCCCGATCCGCTCCTCCTGGTCCTCGGACAGGTCACCCGTGTCGAACCGCCGCACGGCCTGCCGCTCCATGAGCTGGCGCAGCAGCTCCACCACGGTCAGCACCAGCTTGACCAGGTCCCGCTCCACGGTGTCCGGCTCCAGCTCCAGCCGCTTCCGGCCGGCCGACCTGCTCCCGGACGGCGCCGCGTCCTCCGTCGGGGCGGTCCCCTCGGCGGACGGTGCCGTCTCTTCGGCCGACGGGGGCGTCTCCCGCGCGGACGGGACGGGACCGCTGCCGGGAACCCGCTCGTCCGCGGACCCCGGGTCCTCCTCGCGCCCGATCCCGGCGAACCACACGTAGTCGTCGCCGGACGCCCGCTCGGCGCCCGGCGCCCGGCCGGTCACAGCGAGTCCCGGAACGGCGAGGGCACCTGCTCGTTCACCGAGCTGATCAGGGCGTTCAGGTCGATGCGGACGAGGTCGACGTCGGCGATCCGCAGGGTGATGTCCCCGGTGATGACGACCCCGCCCGCGAGCAGCCGGTCGAGCAGGTCGACCAGCGCGACCTCACGCCGTTCCACGACCGTCACAGTCCCGCCTCCCGCGACCCGTCCGCGTCGTCCTCCAGGCCGGCGAAGGAGTACGCGGCCCAGGGCCCCGTGAGTTCCACCCGCAGCCCCGGCTCGTCGTCCTTCGTACGGTCGACGAGTTCGACGAACGCCTCCGAGTCCGAACGCGGCACCAGGTAGGCGGCGTTCAGGACGTTGCGGCCGCTCTGCCGGGAGATCGCGGCGTTCTGCGGGGCGTGCAGCCGGGCGTCCTCCGCGTGCGCGGACAGACCGTCGTGCAGCCGGCGCGCGAACTTCTCCGCCTTCTCCCACATCGCGTCCTGCGACCGGGAGCGCATGCGCCGCTGGCGCAGGTAGTCCCGCCCGGACGCGGGCTTCGCCGGCTCGGCGGCCTCGGCCTGCCCGGAGTCGGCGTAGACCTTGACGCCCCACTCCACCCGGCCGTCGAGCCGGTCGAGCGTGCGCCGGAACGCGTCCTCCCGGGCCTCCATCATGGACCGGACACCGCTGTCGTCCCGGAACACCGTGGCGAGCCGCAGCGGCAGCGGCGTCGTCACGGCGGTGAGCGCGTCGATCACGCTCTGGTGGGCGCGCGCGGTGTCGCTGAGCCAGTCCAGATCCTCCAGATGGCGCCGGAGCGGCTCCTCGGCGAAGTCGCGCTCCGGCACCGTGCTGACCACGGCGACCAGGCCGTTGTGGGTCAGCAGACCGGGGGGCGCGCCCGCCACCCCCGTCACATCGGCCTGCAGAGGCGCGCCGAAGGGGCGGCAGACGGCGTAGACGTACCGCAGTCCGCTCATGGTGCTTCCTCCTCCTTGGGCTGGGCCCGTCCCTGCTCCAACTGTTCCATCTCCGCGAGATGGGCGCGCAGCTCGGCGTTCTCGCGGGCCAGCTGGTTGTGGTGCGCCCGGGAGGACAGCGCGGGGTCGTCCTCCCACCAGTCGATCCCCATCTCCTTCGCCTTGTCGACGGAGGCGACGATGAGCCGGAGCTTGATGGTGAGCAGCTCGATGTCGAGCAGGTTGATCCGGATGTCACCGGCGATCACGATGCCCTTGTCGAGCACCCGCTCCAGGATGTCGGCGAGGTTCGCGCTTCCGCCCTGTCCGTACGGCTCAGGGATTAGACCGGGCGTCGTCATCGGCGACTCCCGCTGACGGCCGGCTCTTCCTCTTCCTCGTACTCCGCTTCCTCGTCGCCCTCGGGCTCGGCGTACTCGCCCTCCGGCTCCTCCTCGTCGGCGTACTCGGCCTCGGCCTCGGGCTCTTCCTCGTCGGCGTACTCGGCCTCGGGCTCCTCCTCGGCCTCGAGTTCGTCCTCGTCCTCGTAGGACTCCTCCGGCTCGTCCGTCTCCTCGGCCTCCTCGGCCTCGGCTGCGGTGTCGGCGTCCTCGTGGTCCGCGGCTTCCTCGTCGCCCTCGTACTCGCCCTCGGGAGCGTCCTCGGACTCGGCCTGTTCCTGTTCGGCCTGCTCCTCCTCGACCGCGTCCTCGTGGCTGCGGACCACCTCGCCGTCACGGATCTCACCGCGCCAGCCGTCCTCGGCCTCGCCCTTGAGCGTGATGAAGCGGGCGTAGTTCTTCAGGTCGAGCCGTGCCCTGCGGCCCTGGGCACGCCAGATGTTGCCGGTCTTCTCGAACAGGCCCTTGGGGTAGTACTCGATGACCAGCAGGACGCGCGTCAGGCTCTCCGCGAGCTCGTGGAAGGTGACGACACCCTTCGTCGTGCCCTTGGCGCCCTCGGACGTCCAGGAGATGCGCTGGTCCGGCACCTGCTCGGTGGTGTGCGCCTTCCAGCTGCGGCTGGACCAGAACACCTTCATCTGCCAGTCGGAGGTGGTGTCGTCGGCGCGGTTCGCGCTCTTGACGCCCTTGGCGAAGGTGCTGAAGTCCTGGAACTGGGTCCACTGGTCGTACGCGTCGCGCAGCGGCACGCCGACGTCGATGAACTCCATGATGACCGTGGGCTTCTGGCCGGCGCCGCCCTTGCGCTTGCCCTTGCCCTTGCCGCCGAACATGTTCTTGAACGCGCCGACCACGTTGTCCTTGGCCCGGCCGGCGCCGACCTCCACCGCGGACCGCAGTGGGCCCTTGCCCTCCGCGAGCTTGCGGCCGCCGTCGAGGGCGAGCTTGGCGAACCCGGGGCTGTTGCCCTCGGCTATGTCGTTGAGCTTGACGGTCGTCTGTCCGAGCTTCTGTCCCACGCCGACCAGCAACCGCTGGGCCTGCGCGGCCAGATACTCCTGGACCTCCGACTTCAGCCGGTCGGCCGCCTCGCTCTGCACGACCGCCGTGACCGGGTTGTCCTTCGCCTTCTTGGTGGCGGAACCGAGTACGTCAGCCATCGTCGCGGCCTCCCTCCGACTGCCGGGACCGCGGGATGCGGCGGGCGGCGGTCTTCGTCGCGGCCTTCTTCGCGGGCGCCTTCCTGGCCGCCGCGGCGGTCTTCTTGGCCGGCGCCTTCTTGGCGGTGCCCTGCTTCTCGGCCGCCTTCTTGGCCGTGGCCTTCTTCGCGGGGGCCTTCTTGCGCGGACGCGGCTTCTCCTCGGCGGACTCCTGCTCGGCAGCCTCGTCCCGGCCGTCGTCGTCGTCCTCGTCCTCGGGCTCGTCGTCGTAGCGGTCGTCCGGCTCCTCGTCCTCGTCCTCGTGGCGCCCGGACACGTCCGGGCTCACGCCGGCGAGCTGGTTGCGGACGTCCGCCGTACGGCCGTGCAGCCGCTTGGCGAGACCCTCGATCTGCCGCTCCACCAGTGCCCCGGAGGCGGCCTTGCCGACCCCGCGCAGGTCCTGGCGGAGCTGGTCGTTGATCTCCTTGAACGCCGGGTTGCCCAGCAGCTGCTTGGACACCAGATCACCGATCGCCTTCGGGCTGAGCTGCATCCGCTTGCCTGCGACCATGGTGCCGACCGCGAAGGCCAGCTTCATCTTCTTGGTACGTCCGAGGACGTACCCGGCCCCTACGGCGAGGCCCAGTCCTAGTCTGTTCATCGTGTCGTCCCGTAGTTGGGTCCCGCGTCTTTGCGCAGGGTGGCTTCCAGCCGGTCCAGCAGGACGTCCTCCTGCTGGTCGAACTCCTCGTCGGTGATCTCTCCGGCCTCCAACCTGGCTTCGAGCTGGGCGAGTTCGGCGCGGATCGCTGACGGGTCGTAGTACTGGCGCTCGGCCTCGGCCACCACCTGTTTCATCGCCCAGAGGCTGCCGCGCACCGGAGCGAGCGGCAGCATCAGCACCTCGCCGATGAGTCCCATGGGGCTACTCGCCGCCCGTCCGGGCGCCCGACGAGATGCCGGTGGCGGGCTCGGAGGGGCCGGGCTCGACGAAGCTGTAGGGCGGCAGCGGCCCGTTCACACGCAGCTCCAGGTGCGGCTGGCCGCCGCGGATGTCGTCGACGGCGCTGAGGAACGCGTCGGCCGACTTGCGGTCCACCAGGAACGACAGGTTGGCCAGCCAGCCGGTGGACTCCGGGCCCTCGCTCACGGCCTCGGCGGTCGGTTCGAGCGTGCGCCTGAGCCCTTGGGCGTCCTCGGCCTCACGGGCCTGGAGCGCGGCCACGACCATCTCGCCGAGCCGCATCTTGTCCTCGTGGGAGCCGCCGCCCGCCTGCCGGTTGGCCTCGGTGAGGGAGCGGATCTCGGGGTTCTCACCCATCACGCGGTGCAGCACGGCCTCTTCGTCGTGGCTGGCCTTGACGTTGTACTCGACCTTGCCGGCCAGCGCCTTGAGCCGCTCCTGGTAGTGCGCCGCACGCTCGGCGAGCACGGAGACGACGGTGTCGTCGTCGGCCGCGATGCTGCCGAAGCGCATGGGCAGCACCGCGCCGCCCTCGCCCGCCTCGCTCAGCACGTTCTGGTGGGCGAGCAGGTCCCTGCGCTTGGGCCGCAGCCCCTCGGGGGCGTCGCTGACGATCGCCGCCAGGTCGCCCTCCCTCAGGATGCGTACGGGGCGCGCCGGTTCACCGACTCCGTCGATGCCGTCGGGAAGCGAGGGGTGCGTTCCCTCGGCGATGCCGTAGACGTACGTGCTCACTCCTGCTCCTCCTTCCGGCGCGAGGCCGCGGTCTTACGGGTACGGGGCCGGGACTCGGACTGGCCGTCCTCGCGTGCCTGCTTGAACGCGTCCGATATGGTCTCGGCGGCGCCGGACAGGGCGCCCTTGGACTTGCCGCGCGCACCGGACTCGGTGAGCTCGCCCATCAGGTCGGGCAGTCCGGGGTTCTTGTGCGGGCCCGCTTCCAGGTCGAGGCGGTTGCACGCCTCGGCGAAGCGGAGATAGGTGTCGACGCTCGCGATGACGACACGTACGTCGATCTTCAGAATCTCGATGCCTACGAGGGAGACCCGTACAAACGCGTCGATGACGATTCCGCGGTCAAGAACGAGTTCGAGGACGTCGTAGAGGCCACTGGTGCCCCCCGATCCGCCGCCTTGCTGTGCCGGGACAACGGTCATACCGTCCAGTCCTCCTAGTCTGTTGGGTGTCTCCGCGGGGAAGGGGCGGTGCCTATCGGCCGCCCGGCCTGCGCTCCGCCCGTCCGCGTTCGTAGCGGCGGACCCGGCGATACCCGGTGAGCTCTCCGTCGTTGTCGAGCTCCACCTGATAGGTCGCCAGCAGGCTCATCGTGTCCGGGATCTTGGCGAGTTCCAGGACCTCGACCTCCAACGCCCAACCGTCTTCGGTGCGTTCGAAGGACGAGACCGACTCGGCCGCCATGCCCGTCAGCTCCTGGAGCTGGGCGCGCGCGTGGCGCAGCACCTCCATCGGCTTCGGCTGGCTGTCCGCCGCGGTGTTCTCCTTGCTGTTTCCCTTGTTCTGGGAAGAGTTCTGTGAACTCTGTGATCTGGATGTGTTGGATGTGTTCGACATGGCCACCTCGAACACCGGGTGCTCGCTCGTTTGTTGGCCAAACCTCACGGACGGCGGGACTCAGCCACGCAGGGCGTCCAGCCGGCGCCGGGCCGGGCCCAGAGCGCGTCCGTGGCCGAGCAGGCCCGCCCACGGATTGGTGCGGGCCTGCTCGACGGCGTCGGCGACGGTCCAGCGGCGGGCGTGCAGACGCGGGTCGTCGAGCTGCCCCCACGAGATGGGGACGGCGACGGGCGCGCCGGGCAGGGCGCGGACGGTGAAGGGGGCGACGGCGGTCTGCGCGTACGCGTTGCGCTGGACGTCGAGGTAGAGCCGGTCGCCGCGCTCCTTCTTGCGGGCCGCCGTGGTGAACCGGTCGGAGTGCCGGTCGGCGAGCGCGTCCGCGGTGTCCTTGGCGAAGGCGCGGACCTCGTCGAAGCCGTGACGCCCGTTCAGGGGGACCACGATGTGCAGGCCGCGTGAGCCGGTGGTCATCAGCGCGGACGGCAGCTTCAGCTCGTCGAGCAACTCGCCGAGCAGCTGGGCGGCTTCACGTACCACGGCGAAGTCGTCCGTGCTGGGGTCCAGGTCGAAGACCATCCGGTCTGGCCGGTCGACCGAGTCGGCGCGCGACAGCCAGCGGTGCAGGGTGATGCCGGCCTGGTCGGCGAGGTAGACGAGGGTGGCGGCGTCGTCGCACACGGGGTGCAGGACGGTGCCGCCCTCCTTCGCCACCTCGACCCGGCGGATCCACTCCGGGTAGTGGTCCGGGGTGTTCTTCTGCATGAACGAGGGGCCGTCGAGCCCGTCGGGGTGGCGCTCGACCATCAGCGGGCGGCCCCGCAGATGGGGCAGCATGAAGGGGGCGACGGACCGGTAGTACCCGATCAGGTCGTCCTTCGTGTACTCCTTGCCGCCCCCGTCGGCCGGGAACAGCACCTTCTCCGGGCGGTGGATCTCCACGGTGCGGCGGCCGGCCCGCACCGTCCGTGCGCTGCTCATGGTCGTTCCTCTCCGGCCGAAAGGCCCTCGGTGTCCTCAGCGCACGACGGCGTTCTCCACCAGCAGCCGGACGGCGGCCGTGATCGACTCGGCGTCGATGCCGGCCGCGTGCAGCTGCTCCTCGGGGCTCGCCGAGCCCGGCATCGTACGGACCGCGAGACGGACCAGGCGGGGCGTGGGCCGGCCGTCCAGGAAGGCGTCGAGGACCGCGTCCCCGAGGCCGCCCTCCTCGCGGTGGTCCTCGACGGTGATCAGGCAGCCGGTGTCCTCGGCGGCATCGCGCAGGGTTTCCCGGTCGACGGGCTTGACCGAGTAGAGGTCGACGACCCGGACCTGGATGCCCTCGGCGTCGAGCGCCTCGGCCGCCTTCAGCGCCTCGTGGACGGTGACGCCGGCCGCGACGAGGGTCAGCCGGTCGTCGGAGGAGGCGCGCAGCACCTTGCTGCCGCCGACCGGGAAGTCCTCGTGGGGCTCGTAGATGACGGGGCCGGCGCCGCGGGAGGTGCGCAGATAGCGGATGCCGTCCAGGTCGGCCATGGCGGCGACGAGCTTCGCCGTCTGGTTGGCGTCGCACGGGTAGAGCACGGTCGAGCCGTACACCGCGCGGAACATCGCGAGGTCCTCCAGGCCCATCTGGGAGGGCCCGTCCTGGCCGATGGAGGCTCCCGCGTGGGAGCCGACCACGTTGATGCCCGCGCCGCTGACCGACGCCATCCGCACGAAGTCGTAGGCGCGGGTGAGGAACGCGGCGAACGTGGAGGCGTAGGGCGTCCAGTCACGGGCGGCGAGGCCGACGGCGGTCCCGATCATCTGCTGTTCGGCGATGTAGCACTCGAAGTAGCGCTCGGGGTGCTCCTTGGCGAAGAACTCGGCGCGTGTGGAGTCGCCGACCTCCCCGTCCAGGGCGACGACGTCGCCGCGGGCGCCGCCGAGCGCGGCCAGCGCCTGTCCGTACGCGTCGCGGGTGGCGACCTCGTCGCCGACCTCGAAGCGGGGCAGTTCGGGGTGCCCGGTCCGTACGGCGTGCAGCATCCGGGTGGCCGGGGGTTCCTGCACCTGTACGCGCAGGTCGCGGACGCCGCCGAGTTCGGCGATCGCCTCGTCGGCGTCCGGCAGCGGCTTGCCGTGCAGTCCCTCGCGGTCCTGGACGGAGGCGACGCCCTTGCCCTTGAGGGTGCGGGCGAGGATCACGGTGGGCTGTCCGCTGGTGGAACGCGCCTCCGCGAAGGCGCGGTCGATGTCCTCGACGTCGTGTCCGTCGACCTCGACGGGGTGCCAGCCGAAGGCGTGGAAGCGGCGGGCGTAGGCGTCCAGGTCGTGGCCGTGCCGGGTCGGGCCGCGCTGGCCGAGCCGGTTGACGTCGACGATCAGCGTGAGGTTGTCGAGGTGCTCGTAGGCCGCGTGCTCGGCGGCCTCCCAGACGGAGCCCTCGGCGAGTTCGCTGTCGCCGCACAGCACCCACACGCGGTAGCCGGTGCGCTCCAGCCGCTTGCCGGCGAGCGCGATGCCCACGCCGACCGGCAGGCCCTGGCCGAGCGAGCCGGTGGCCGTCTCGACCCAGGGCAGCCGGCGGGGTGTGGGGTGCCCTTCGAGACGGCTGCCGAGCTTGCGGAAGGTGAGCAGTTCGGTGTCGTTGATCGCGCCGGCCGCCTTGTAGGCGGAGTACAGCAGCGGTGAGGCGTGCCCCTTGGAGAGGACGAACCGGTCGTTGCCGGGGTGCTGGGGGCGCTCGAAGTCGTAGCGCAGGTGCTTGGCCAGCAGGACGGCCATCAGGTCGGCCGCGGACATCGAGGAGGTGGGGTGGCCGGAGCCCGCGGCGGCCGAGGCGCGCACGCTGTCGACGCGCAACTGCTGTCCGAGTTCGGCGAGTTGGCGGGTGTTCATGAGTCTCCTATCGGTAACTGTCGCGCGTGGCGGGAGCGCCGCCCGGCCTCCGTGCCTGCTCGGGCGACGCGGTGTCCAGCGGCACCGACCACGACCGGACCAGGCCCAGCTGGACGCCCTGGCGGGGCAGCGCGGCCTCGAGGAGCCAGTCGGCGGCGACGCGGACGCGGTTGCCGGGCATCGCGGCGAGGTGGTAGCCGCGGGTGACGGCTCCGGCGAGCGGACCCGAGAGCGGTACGCCGAGCGGGTTGGCGGCGGCCTCGGCGCCGCCGAGGTCGACGGTGAAGCCGAGGTCGCGGTGCCGGTAGGGGCGGCGCTCGCCGGTGCCGAAGGAGGCCGCGACGTTGCGGGCCGCGACCTTGCCCTGGCGCCACGCGTGCTGTGCGGTCATGGGGGTGTACTGGCCGGGCTTCTCCAGGTCCGGCACGGCGGCCGCGTCACCGCAGGCGTAGACCTCGGGCCGTCCCGGCACCTGGAGGTAGGGGTCGACGAGGAGCCGGCCGCGTTCCATGGGCAGGCCCAGGGTTTCGGCCAGCGGGTCGGGGCGGACGCCGACGCACCAGATCAGGGTGCGGGTGTCGACGAACTCGCCGTCGCTGAGCAGGACGCCGTCCGGGGTGGCCTCCTTGACGGAGGTCCCGGTGCGTACGTCGACGCCGCGCCGCCGCAGCACGCGGTCCGCCGTCCTGGAGAGCCGTTCGTCCAGTTCGGGCAGGACGCGTGGGGCGATGTCGAGCAGCAGCCAGCGGGGCCGCCTGGCTTCGGGCAGCGGCCGACCGCGGGTGAGCGCGTCGGTGAGGAGCTGCCCCTGCGCGGCGACCTCCGTACCGGTGTAGCCGGCGCCGACGACCACGAAGGTGCACCGCGCGTCGGCGCTGACGCCGTCGTCGGACGCGGCGGCCAGTTCGATCTGGCGGGTGACGTGGTCGCGCAGGTACAGCGCCTCGGGCAGGCCGCGGAAGCCGTGGGCGTGCTCGGCGACCCCGGGGACGGGCAGCAGTTTGTTGACGCTCCCGGCGGCGAGCACCAGCCGGTCGTAGGCCAGCGTCCCTTGGCCTCCCTCGGGGTCGCGGTAGTGCACGGTCCGTGCGTCGAGGTCGATCCGGTCGGCCTCGCCGAGGGCCAGGCGTACGCCGGGCAGGGTGCCGGTGAGCGAGACGGTGACACGGCGTGGCTCCAGGACCCCGGCGGCGACCTGCGGCAGCAGGGGCAGGTACAGGAAGTAGTCGGTCGGGTTGAGCAGGGTGATGTCGGCCCTGCCGCGTGCCTGCCGGGACAGGGCGCGGGCGGTCCGGTATCCCGCGAAGCCGGCACCGACGATCACGATGCGGGGTCGAGCCACGGTTCGCCTCCGGCATGGTCGCTCGTACGGGCTTACCGCGTCCCCCTGGGCGGACCGGCCAAACGTCGTGGCGACCGGGGGCACGGGCCCGGCGTACGCGTATCGGCCGGGTCGCGCAACCCGGCGTCCGGTGGTCCCTCGCGTATCCGTCATGTCCGGGACCGCCTCGGGTGCGGGCGGGCGGGTGTGCGGGCGGCGTTTCGCGGGCCGCGGCGGGGTTACCCGGGCCGTCCCTGAGCAGCCCGTCGCGGAGGTGCCCCCCATGGCCGAGTACGGCTACTTCCTGTCGACCGAGGAATTCGGTCCCGCGGAACTCGTCGAGCAGGCGCGGATGGCGGAACAGGCCGGATTCCGCTCCCTGTGGATCTCGGACCACTACCACCCGTGGAACGACGCGCAGGGGCAGAGTCCGTTCGTGTGGTCGGTGATCGGCGCGCTCTCCGAGGCCGTGTCCCTGCCGATCCAGACGGCGGTCACGTGTCCCACCGTGCGCATCCACCCGGCGGTGCTGGCGCAGGCCGCGGCGACGACCGCGGTGATGACGAACGGCCGCTTCCGGCTCGGCGTGGGCTCCGGGGAGGCGCTGAACGAGCACATCCTCGGTGACGCCTGGCCGCCCGCGCACGTGCGCCTGGAGATGCTGGAGGAGGCGATCCAGGTGATGCGCGGCCTCTTCACCGGCGAGGAGGTCAACCATCACGGTACGCACTACACCGTGGAGAACGCCCGCCTCTACACGGTTCCCGACGAGCCGGTCCCGATCGACATCTCCGGCTTCGGCCCGCAGGCGACCTCGCTGGCGGCCCGGGTCGGCGACGGCTACATCACGATGATGCCCGAGGAGTCGATGGTCTCCCGGTTCCGCAAGGGCGGCGGGGGCGCAAAGCCCGTGAGCGGCGGCACGAAGGTCTGCTACGGGCAGGACCGCGACGAGGCCGTGCGCACCGTGCACCGGCTGTGGCCCAACCAGCTGCTGCCGGGCGAGATGGGCCAGATCCTGCCCACACCCCGCCACTTCGAGCAGCTGCAGCCGCTGGTCACCGAGGACATGGTCCGCGAGAACACGGTGTGCGGCGACGACGTCGACGAGCACGTCTCGGCGCTGACCGCCTTCGCGGACTCGGGCTTCGACCACGTGTACGTCAATCAGATCGGCCCGGACCAGCGGGGCTTCTTCGACTTCTACCGCACCAAGGTGCTGCCGCAGCTCCAGCAGAACGCCGGCTGACGGAACGCCGGGGGCCGGCGGGGCCGCCGTGGACCGTACGTGCCGGATGTACGTGCCGGATGATCCCTAGACCCCGGCGAGACCCGCACGACAGGCCCTAGGCTCGGGGCATGGAGATTCTGGGAGCCACGCTGCGTATCTGCGTCGACGACCTGGAGGGTTCGGTCCCGTTCTACGAGAGACTGGCCGGCGGACGCGCCCTGCGTTTCGAGCGCGGCGGCGTCTCGGTCGCCGCCGTCGGCTGCTTCCTGCTGATGAGCGGCCCCGAGGCCGAGCTGGAGATCCTGCGCAAGGTGGCCGCGACCATCGCCGTCACGGACGTCGACGAGGCGCACCGGGTGCTCAGCGACTCCGGTGCCCGGGTGCTGGCGGGCCCGGTCGCGACCCCGGTCGGCCGGAACCTGATCGCGATGCATCCCGACGGCATGGTCTACGAGTACGTGGACCGGCGCGCGGAGAGCCCGACCGGCGTCTGACGGCGGACGCGGCTCCCCGGGCCGGGGAGCCGCCCGCTCCTCACCGCGCCGGGGGCCGCATGCGGAACTCGTACCGGGCCGGCAGCGGTTCGTCGGTGATCCGGGCCCACAGCTCGCTGATGACCTCGGCGCCCTCCCGCAGGTCCGCCACCTCGAAGCCCTCGTCGAAGACGGCCCGCGCGCCCGCGCGGTCCCCCTCGGCGAGCAGCAGACGCGCCTCGATCAGCCGGAACCGCCCCCGCTCGCGCGTGGCGTCCCGCAGCCGGTCCCACACGGCCCGCGCGTCCGCCACCCGCCGCACCGCCAGCAGCGCCTCGATCGCCTCCCGCCCGAGCGCGGCCGTGGCCGCGGTCCACGCCTCCCCGTCGTCGCGCCGCTCCTGGCACAGGTCGTCGAAGGCCTCCGCGTACCGGTCGGCGGCCCGCTCGTGGTGCCCGGCCACCTGGTCGGCGACGGCGAGGCAGCGCAGCAACGGCCAGACGGACGGGGCCAGTTGCAGTCCGCGTTCCCAGCTGCGCACGGCCTGCGCCTGATCGCCCGCGTGCCACTGTGCGACGCCGAGGTGGTACTCGGTGAGCGGCCGGGCCGGCGCCGTCTCCAGCATGTCGCGCCAGTGCCGGGCGACGAGCGTCGGCCCGGGCGGGCCGGCCCGGCGCGGCTCCGGGAAGGTCCCGGACCTGAGCAGTTCCGCCCACGGCGCCTGCTCGTCGCCGAGGGTGCTCTCCTCGAAGGGGGTGCCCGGCAGCTTGTAGGAGGCGCGCAGCACTTCGAGGGCGCCCCAGCCGGAGCTGGCGGCCAGCGTCTCGCCCGGCTCGGTGTCGGCGTACGGCAGCCAGGCCCGGTACGCCGCGTCCACGTCTGCGCGCGGGAGGGCCGCCTCCAGACGGTCCTGCGTCTCGGCCCGCGCCGCGTCCCAGTCACCGCCGTGCACGGTCGCGGCGTCGGCGCTCAGCGGCCCGTACGCCTCCAGCCAGGACACCTCGCTCTCCGGCTCCAGCCGGACGTGCTCCAGCTGGGTGCGGGCGAGCCCGGCCTGGATCTCGCAGTACCCGCCGGTGCCGGGCTCGGTCAGCCACTCCTGCCAGCGCCGCCCGCCGGTGCCGGAGCCCCAGACGAAGAGCTTGCGGCCGCGCAGGACGTCGGTGGACGTCTGCACGAGCCCGTGCCCCTCGTCGTCCAGGGCGGCGATCCACCGGCGCCGCCCGTCGGGCACCTCGTAGAAGTAGTCGGCGGGGAACGTGCTCGCGAGCGGATACGTCCGGTCGACGCCGTCGTACGCGGGGACGGACACCCGGCGCAGCCGGCGCTCGTATCCGAAGTGCCAGGCCTCCTCGGCCGGGGCCAGCACCCGGCGTTCCTCGGGCACGGCGATGTTCGACCACCAGTAGGTGGGCGCGGGCTTCTCGTGCGGGTTGCGGATGCGCACGCCGACGTACAGGAAGTCCGAGTCCCTCGGCAGCCACAGGTCGACCTGGAAGGGCAGGTCGCGCAGCCGCTCCCACTCCCACAGGCGCAGCATCTCGCCGCCGTCGGGGGCGGTGACGCGGGCGGCGTGCACCGGCGCGCACGAGAGGGCGGTGTGGCCGGTCGCGCCGATGTTCCACTCGACGCCGCCGGAGAACCAGGCACCGTTCAGGGCGAAGCAGGCGGGCTGGAACACCGGGTTGCGGTACAGCAGTTCGCGGCCCGAGGGCTTGTGGAACAGCGAGGCGACGCGGCCCCCGAGGCCGAGCAGCACGACGGCCCGCAGCCGTTCGTTCTCGATCACGATCGTGTCGATCCCGCGCGGCGCTCGCGTTCTGCCGTAGCCGTCCCGGACGCGCTCGGGCAACACGCTGCGCAGTGGCTCGTAACCGATCTGGCGGGCCATCTCGCGGGGCAGGCCCACGCGGTCCCGCTCCTCGACACAGTGCACCTCGTCGAGCGTGCGCAGCGGCGGCAGGGGGTTGTCGGGGCCCAACTCGGCTGCGGGGAGCGTCAGTACGTCACGTCGGATCGTCGTCACGATGACCATGGAACAGCGTCTTCGCGGACCTGACCAGGGGCGGCGCTCGTCAGGATTGCGCAAAGGCGTCCGACGCCGACTCGGGCGGGCGGGCGGTACGAGGGCCGTCGGATGAGGGCCGGCGCCGGGAGCGCGGCGGATGACGGCGCCTGGCGAGGGCCGGGGCTGCGGGGTGTACGGCCTCCGGGGGCGCGGAGGCGGTCGCGGCCGGCCTCGGCCCGGGTCACCGCCGCGGGGGCCTCCTCCGCGTCATCTCGACGGTCAGCGCCCACCGTTCGTGGTCCCGCCAGGCACCGTCGATGTGGAGGAAGTCCGGGGAGAAGCCCTCCAGCCGGAACCCGCCGCGCCGGGCCAGCGCGATCGACGCGGCGTTGCCCGGCTGCACGTTGATCTCAAGCCGGTGCAGCCCCATCGGCCCGAAGGCGTGGGCGACGACGAGGGCGAGTCCTTCGCTCATCAGCCCGCGTCCGGCGGCGTGCGCGAACGCCCCGTATCCGAGCGCGCCGCTGAGGAAGCCGCCCTCGACGATGTTGTTGATGTTGACGAACCCTGCGAGGGCCCCGGTGTCCCGCTCGCAGACCAGGAAACCGGCCTTGGTCGGGTCGCCGATCAGCCGCTGGGCGTAGGAGGCGTACGCCTCGGCGTCGGTGGGCGGGAAGAGCCACGGGTGGTGCAGGTCCTTGCTCTCCCGCGCCCGCGCGGTGAACTCGGCGCCGTCGTCCGAGGTGTAGTGCCGGATGCCGACCCGGGGGCCCTCGGCAAGGTGACGGGAGTTCTCAGGCATCCGGCCACAGTACGCGAGCAGCCGCCCGCGCTCCGGCCCGTGACGCGGGCGCGCGGCAACGCTGCCGGGGACGAGGGCACGAGCACCCGCGACCCCGCCGTGGGTCAGGGCACGTCCGCGCGGTGGCGGCCCGGTGCTCAGCGCAGGGCCGGCTCGTCCAGCGTCAGCGTCCCGGCCGCCGCGTCCAGCTCGGCGGTCACCCCGAAGGGGATCGTCAGCGCACCCTCGCCGTGCCCGAACCCGAACTCCTCCACCACCGGCACGCCGAGGCCCACGAGCCGGTCGGCCAGCATGGCCCGCACCTCGGAGTAGGGCGAGCACTCCACCCACGAGCCGAGCAGGATCCCGGCGACGCCGTCGAGCCAGCCGGCGCGCAGCAGCTGGGTCAGGTAGCGGTCCAGCCGGTACGTCTCCTCGCCCACGTCCTCCAGGCACAGCAGGCCGCCGCGCGCGGAGGGCCGGGCGTACGGCGTTCCGAGGTCGGCGGCGAGGAGGCTCAGGCAGCCGCCGAGCAGTCGTCCCCTGGCCCGCCCCGGGACGAGAGCGGCGCCGTGCCCCGGGGCGGCGACGGTGCGGACCGTCTCCGGTTCGAAGAGCGTCGCGCGCAGATGCTCCTGCGCCCGCTCGTTCTTGACGAAGTCGACGCCGGCGACCATGGGTCCGTGCAGGGTCACCAGGCCCACGCGGGTGGCGAACGCCTCGTGCAGAGCGGTGATGTCGCTGTAGCCGACGAACACCTTGGGGCCCGCCGCCGCGATCGCGCTCCAGTCGAGGAGGTCGATCATGCGCTGAGCCCCGTAGCCGCCGCGGGCGCAGAGCACCGCGTCGACGTCCGGGTCGCACCAGGCGGCCTGGAAGTCGGCGGCCCGGTCGGTGTCGGTCCCCGCCAGGTAGTCGAACTCGCCGTGCCGGTCCAGCACATGGGGGGCGACGACGGGGTCGAGGTCCCAGCCGCGCAGCAGGTCCAGTCCGGCCTCCAGGCGCTCCTCGGGGACCGGGCCGCTGGGGGCGACGACGGCCACCCGGGCCCCGGGGGCCAGGCGTGCGGGGCGGGTCAGGGACTTCACTTGAGCAGCTCCAAGGTGGGGACACCCGGCGGGTTCAGGCCGAAGACCTGGGCGTACAGGGAGAGTTCGGACTCCAGGACGCGCACCATCGTGTCGGCGCGCCGGAAGCCGTGGCCCTCTCCCTCGAAGGCGATGTAGGCGTGCGCGACCCGTCTGCCCTCCCCCTCCATCCTGGCCAGGAACCGTTCGCACTGGGCGGGCGGGCAGATGACGTCGTCCAGGCCCTGGAGCAGCAGGAAGGGCGCGGTGATGCGGTCGGCGTGCTCGGCGGGCGACCGCTCCGCGTACCGGCCGGGCACCTCGGCGAGCGGCCCGACCAGCGTCTCCAGGTACCGCGACTCGAAGTCGTGGGTCTCCCCCGACCCCCAGCTCGCGAGATCGAGGATCGGGTAGAGGATCGTGCCGCAGGCGTAGACATCGGTGGCGGCCAGGGAGGCGGCCGTCGTCCAGCCGCCCGCGCTGCCGCCGCGGATGGCGAGCCGACCGCGGTCCGCGGTGCCCTCCTCGGCGAGGGCGAGTGCGACGGCCGCGCAGTCCTCGACGTCGACCACGCCCCACTGCTCGCGCAGCCGGTTGCGGTACTCCCGCCCGTACCCGGTGGACCCCCCGTAGTCGACCTCGGCGACCCCGATGCCGCGCGAGGTGAAGTAGGCGATCTCCAGGTCCAGGACCAGCGGTGCGCGGCTCGTCGGGCCGCCGTGCGCCCAGACCACGTACGGCGGCAGCTCCTCGCCGGGGGCCACGTGGCCGGGGTTGTGGGGCGGGTAGACGTGCGCGTGGATCTCGCGGCCGGCGGGGCCGGTGAAGGTCCGGATCTGGGGCTCGGGGTAGTAGGCCGGGTCGACCGGGTCGTCGTGCGGGGCGCCGATCACCCGGGCGCGGCCGGTGCGGGCGTCCAGCTCGACGACCTCGTAGGCACTGCGGGGACTGGCCCCGACGGCGACGACCCGGGTGCCGTGCGCCGCGAGCGCCGGCGTGAACTCGGTCCACGGGCCGGCCGCGTCGACCACCTCGCCGGTCTCCGGGTCGAGTATGCCGAGGGCGGTGGAGCCGCGGCCATGCACGACGGCGACCAGCCCGCTGTCGAGCGGCGCGAACCAGCTCTGCCCGATCTGCCACAGCGGGCCGCCGAACTCCTCCTCGCGCGGGCACAGCGCCTTCTCGCCGCCGTCGGGGCCGACGCGGTACAGGTTCCACCAGCCGGTGCGGTCGCTGGAGAACAGCAGGCTTCCGTCCCCCGCCCAGTCGGCCTGGGCGATGGACTCCTCGGGGCCGCCGGCGACGGTCCGCGCGCCGTGCAGCGTGCCGTCGCCGGTGACGTCCGCGACGATCAGCTCCGTGCCGTCCCACGGCATCCGCGGGTGGTCCCAGGCGAGCCAGGCCGCGCGCCGCCCGTCGGGCGAGAGCCGGGGGCCGGTGACGAACCTGTGGGCGTCGTCGGTCAGTTCGCGCACCGAGTCCCGGTGCCCGGCCGCCGACCCGTCCAGCGGCACCGCGGCCACCAGCCGGCGCACGTCCGCGGGTCCATCCCCGGTGAACTCCTCCAGGACGCACCACACCTCGCCCAGCTCGGGCCGCAGCTGCGGGTCGGCCCAGCGCAGTCCGCCGCCCACCGGCGACACCGGTGTCAGCGGGACCGGTTCACTGCCGGGCGTGTCGGGCTCGTACCGGTACAGCCGCTGGTCGGCGAAGTCGACGAAGACCACCAGGGGCCCCTCCGGGCGCATGATCCCGGTCCAGGGCAGGCCGCCGTACTCGATGACGCGGCTGCGCACGTTCCACGGGGCGGGCAGCACGGAGCACTCCGTGCCGTCGGCCGCGCGGCGGACGAGGGTGCGCCGGCCGCCCTCGCCGGGCCGTGGCTCGGTCCACCATGCCTCCTCGCCCACGAAGCCCACGAAATCGGGCCGCCCGTCGTGCGCGGCGGCGAGCGCCGCGTCGATGGGCGACGGCCACGCTCCGTACGCCAGGGTCTGCACCATGTCCCCCACTTCGTCAGGCCGTTCGCAGAAAGCGGTCGAGGACGCGGACGCCGAAGTGCAGCGCCTCGACCGGGACACGTTCGTCGACGCCGTGGAAGAGGGCCTGGTAGTCGAAGCCCTCCGGCAGCTTCAGCGGCGCGAAGCCGTATCCCGTGATCCCCAGGCGTGAGAACTGCTTGGCGTCCGTGCCACCCGACATGCAGTACGGCACCACATGTCCCTCGGGCGCGAACTCCTCGACGGCGGCGCGCATCCGCGCGTACGTCGCCGAGTCCACCGGCGCCTGGAGGGCCACCTCGCGGTGGTGGAACTCCCACTCCACGTCGGGTCCGGTGAGCAGGTCAAGGGTCGTGCGGAACTCGTCCTCGCCGCCTGGCAGAAAACGGCCGTCGACGTAGGCCACCGCCTCCCCCGGAATCACGTTCACCTTGTAGCCCGCGGAGAGCATGGTCGGGTTGGCGCTGTTGCGGACGGTCGCCTCGACGAGGGAGGCGGCGGGGCCCAGCTTCTCCAGGAGGGCGTCGACGTCCTCCAGGCCGGTGTCGATGCCGTAGAGCGCCGCCAGCTCGGCCAGGGACGCTCGGACGGTCGGGGTGAGGCGCAGCGGCCACTCGTGGGCGCCGATGCGGGTGATCGCGGCGGCCAGGCGTGTGATCGCGTTGCTGTCGTTGACCTTGGAGCCGTGCCCGGCCCGGCCGCGGGCGGTCAGCTTGAGCCAGCCCGTGCCGCGCTCACCCGCGGCGATCGGGTACAGCTGCCGGCCGGCGCCGTCGTGGAAGGTGAACGCCCCGGACTCGCTGACGCCCTCGGTGCAGCCCTCGAAAAGGTCCGGATGCCGGTCGGCGAGGAACCCCGACCCGTCCTCGGCGCTGGCCTCCTCGTCGGCGGTGAACGCGATCACCAGGTCGCGCCGGGGCCGCACCCCGTGCCGGGCCCAGTGCCGGACGACCGCGAGGATCATCGCGTCCATGTTCTTCATGTCGACCGCGCCGCGGCCCCAGACCACCCCGTCGCGGATCTCCCCGGAGAACGGGTGCACGCTCCAGTCCTCGGCCTGCGCGGGCACCACGTCCAGATGGCCGTGCACGAGGAGCGCGTCCGCCGCGGGGTCGGTGCCCTCGATGCGGGCGACGACGTTCGTACGGCCCGGGGTGCGCTCCAGGAGCGCCGGTTCCAGGCCCGCTTCGGCCAGCAGGGCCGCGGCGTACTCGGCGGCCGGGCGCTCGCGGCAGTCACCGCCGCCGCGGTTGGTGGTGTCGATGCGGATGAGCTCGGAGGTGAAGCGGACGACCTCGTCGAGTGCCCGCCCGTCGGCCTGACCCGCCCGCTCCGGCGCGGCGTCCTGTGCCGTGTGCTCAGCCATACTGCTCCTCCACGGCGGCGGAGACGATCGTCGTGACCGCCTTGAACGTGCGGATTCCCTCGTACATCGTCCCGCTGGTGTACTCCACCTTGCGCTCCCCCGTGCGCGCCACGCCGGGCACGACGGTGGCGGCCATCGCCAGGTGCTCGGCGTCGAACTCCAGCGCCACGGTGAACGGCTCGCCGGTGACCGGTTCGTGCCGCACGGCCAGCGCCGCCGCCTCCTTGGCCGCGGCGCGGATGTCGGCCGCCGTGCGCGCCGGGGTCCGGCACACGGCCGCGTAGCGCGACACATGGTCCTTGACGGCGACCTTCAGCGCCTCCGGCGCGTAGCCCAGGGCGTCCTCGCAGGCCACGTCGTCGCCGGTGACCAGGACGACCGGCACCCCGAACTCGGCGACGACGTGGGCGTTGAGCAGGCCCTCGCTGGCCCGGACGCCGTTCACCCAGACCCCGGTGATCGAGTTGGCCAGGTACGTGTGCGCTAGGACGCCCTCCATGCCGGCTCCGGCGTGGTAGCCGACGAAGGCGATGCCGTCCACGTCGCCGTGCTGCACGCCTTCCACCATGGAGAGCGACTTGTGCCGCCCGGTGAGCATCTGCGCCCGGTCGTCCAGTCGCTCCAGGAGCAGGTTCCGCATCGTCCAGTGCGCCTCGTTGACGACGACCTCGTCGGCGCCGCCGTCGAGGAAGCCGAGCACCGCCGCGTTGACGTCCGAGGTGAACATCGCGCGGCAGCGCTCCCACTGCGGGGTGCCCGGCAGCACGTCTGCCGGCCAGGTCACGCCCGTGGCGCCCTCCATGTCGGCGCTGATGAGGATCTTCATGCCTCGAAACCGTACGCGCTTCCGCCCGGGGGCGAACAGGCCTGTGGACAACTCCTCACCCGTCCGCCCGCGGGCGGCTCCTCACCCCGCCGTCCGCGGGCGGCTCCTCACCCGTCCGCGCGGCGTCCCGCCAGGACGAACCACCGTGCGGGCAGGTCGATGCGGGTGCCGTCCGCCATGTACTCCGTCTGCGGCAGCGTCGTGTCGCCCTCGGCGAGGATCTCCAGGCCGGCCTCCCCGAGCACGCGCGGCACCTCGTCGTCCGCCGCGTCGGCCGGCTTCAGCCCGTGGTGGAAGACCCGGAGCAGCTTCGGCGGCGGCCCGTCCGGTCCGGACGCGGCCTGCTGGAGCACCTGGCGCGAGGCGGCCGTCAGTTCCACCACGAAGGCGCGCCCCTCGACGCCGACGATCTCGGCGACGGCGGCGGCCACCGCGGCCCGGGCGCGGGGTTCGCTCTGGTGGATGACGGCGCGCATGTAGACGTGGCTGTCGCCGAGGCGGGCGTGCACGGCGCGTACCGCCTCGCCGTCGGTCAGGTCCAGCTGCTGGAACTCGGCGTCGCTGCCGTCGTCCCGGCCCGCGCGCCGGGCGTGCTCTATGGCGGCGTGGGACAGGTCGACACCGACGGCGCGCGCGAACCGGGTGGCGAGGTAGCGGGTCTGGGTGCCGTTGCCGCAGCCGAGGTCGACGATGGTGCGGGCGGTGTCCGCGTACGGCAGGAGCAGTTCGCTGTGGGGTATGGAGGTCAGTGCCGGGTCGGCGTCCCAGATCGCGTCACCGGGCGCGTCGGAGGTCTCCTTCCAGTAACCCTCCCAGGCGTTGCGGTAGTCCTCCGAGACGTTCATGTGTGCTCCCCAGGGTCGGCGTCATGATCGGAGTATCGCGACCGCCGGGCGGGGGGCAAGGGGCAAGTGCCTTTCCTTCACCGGAAATTCGAGCCCGCGCACGCCGATGGCGCGCTCGGAAGCCCCGCGCGCCCCCGGGGGGTGTCAGGGGTGGCGCGGACCGGGTGTGAGCGCCTGCTCGAACCAGACCGTCTTGCGGTGCCCGGAGGCGCTCGCGCCCCACTCCCGCGCGAGCCTGCTCACCACCCGCAGACCCCGGCCCCACTCGCCGTCCGGGCCCGCGCTCGTGAGCGCGGGCAGCGCCGGCTCGTCGTCGAGGACCTCGCACAGCAGGGCGTCGGTGCGGACCAGCCGCAGCCCGACCTCGGCGCCCGCGCCGTGCCGCACCGCGTTGCCGACGAGTTCGCTGACCAGCAGTTCCGCGGTCTCGATCGCGTCGGTGAGGCCCCACGCCGCCAGCCGGTCACGGACGAGCCGCCGGGCCCGGGACACCTCGCGGGCCTCCCTCGGCAGCTGCCACTCGGCGACGTGGTCGTCCGGGATGCCGTTCAGCCGGGCCATGAGGAGCGCCACGTCGTCCTTGCGTCCGCCGTGGGTGTTGAGCGCGCGGATGATGGTGTCGCAGGCGTCGTCCATCGAGGCGGCGGGATGGGCCGCCGACTCGCAGAGCGCGGCCAGGCCCTCTCCGATGTCGCCGCCCCGCACCTCCACCAGGCCGTCGGTGCACAGCACGAGCCGGTCCCCCGGCGCGACGCGGACGACGGCGGTCTCGAAGGGCACCCCGCCGACCCCTATGGGCGCGCCGGTCGGCAGGTGCAGCAGTTCGCTGCGGCCGTCCTCGGCACGCACCAGGACGGGCGGGATGTGGCCGGCGTTGGAGAGTTCCAGTTCACCGCGGATCGGGTCGTACACCGCGTACAGGCAGGTGGCGAGGTAGTTCTCGCCGAGCCGCCGCGCCAGGTCGTCCAGGCTGCGCAGCAGTTGGGCGGGCCGGGTCCCCATGGTGGCCATGGTCTGCACGGCGGTGCGCAACTGGCCCATCATCGCGGCCGAGTTGAGGCCGTGGCCCATGACGTCGCCGACCACCAGCGCGGTGCGCGAGCCCGGCAGCTTGATGCTGTCGAACCAGTCGCCGCCGACCCGGCCGAGGCGGGTGCCCGGGAGGTAGCGCGTCGCGATGTCGCAGCCCGCCATGCGCGGGGAGACCTGCGGCAGCATGCTGTCCTGGAGCGTGTCGGCGACGTTCTCCTGGTAGGTGTACATACGGGCGTTGTCGAGTACGAGACCGGCCCGGGCGGCGAGTTCGGCGCCCGTCGTGCGGTCCATGTCGTCGAACACCTCGCGGTCCGCGCGGCGCATGAGCACCATGAACCCGAGCACCACGTTGCGCGCCTTGAGCGGGACGACGAGCAGGGAGCGGCCGGTGATGAGGGGCCGCAGGTCGCGCTTCTCGAACTGACCCGAGATGCGGTTGCCCAGCTCCTCGTCGATGCGCGGGATCAGCACCGGCTCCCCGGTGCTCATGCACTGGAAGAACGGCGTGTGCTCGGGGAAGGCGATGGCCTCGCCGACCGGCACGGTGTCGTCCCAGCGGCCCGGCTCGTCGTTGTGCTCGACCCATACCCGGTGCCACACGGTCGTCACGTCCGGGGCGCCGTCCGGGAAGCTCTCGCCGGCGAGGACGGCGGCGCGCAGGTGCGTACCGGCGAAATCCGCGAAGCGGGGCACGGCGGCGCTGGTGACCTCGCGGATCGTCTCGCCCAGGTCGAGGGAGGAGCCGATGCCGGTGCTGACCTCGTTCAGGAACTCCAGCCGCTCGCGGACGGCGGCGTACTCCAGGTCGTGCTCGGCTCCGGACGGCACGAGGGCCTGGGCCGGCGTCCCGGTCCCGGCGGCCCGCTGCCTGCCCGCGCGGCGCGGCACGCCCCAGTCGGGGGTCACCGGCACCCGCTCGTACTGGCTGAACTCCAGGATGGGGTAACCGAGTTCCAGGACCTGCGCCACGATGCGGCCGCTGAGCTCCGGCCCCATGTTCGGCAGGACCTCGGGCAGCCGCTTGGCGAGGTCGTCCGGCGCCGGGAGTTCGGTGTACGGGGCGAAGCCGGGTGCGATGCGTTCGACGACCTCGTCGTCGTACCCCCGCTCGGCCTTCAGGCGTTCGGCGTCCGCCGCGAGCACCAGGAGCCGTGCGGGGCCCGGTCCGATCAGGGGGTAGCCCCACCACAGGATGTCGAGCCGTTCCCGGTCCGCTCCGGTGAGCCGGGCCCGGCCTGCCGCCGGGTAGGAGGTACGGCCGCCGAGGGATGCCTCCAGGTCGGGGCCCAGGCCGTCGTACATCTCGTAGGGCCCGAAGGCGTCGGTGAGCGGCTCGGGGTCGAGGACCTCGGGAAGGGCGCCGGACACGGGGAGCAGGTCGGCGGCGGGCCGGCCGAGCGCCTCCTCCCGGGTGGCGCCGAAGAGGCGCCGCGCACCCGTGCTCCAGTGCGAGACGAGGCCGTCGCGGTCCACGACGACGACGGCGAGCGGGATGCGCCCCTCGGCGGCGTACCGCGCCGTGGGGCTCTCGTGGGCTCCCGCTCCGGGATGTGCGCCCACTTCCGTGCCACGGTCCATGGCCAGGCCCTTTCTCCCCACGGATCCGCAAGATCTGCGTCGTCGTCACCACGGTACGGCGGCGACCGGCCGGGATGTGCGGCAACACCGGAATTGCCCGCGCCGGGGGCGGCTCCGGCGCGGCGGGGCCTTCCGGAGCCCCAACGGTCAGTCCTCGTGGCCCAGTTGGAGGTCCCGCTCGGTCCTGCCGCCGCCTGCCATCCGGAGCACCGTGGCCACCGGCGGGTACCCGGCCGCGATCACGGTGTACTCCCCCGAGGACAGGTCGACGAAGCGCAAGGTGCCGTCGGCGCCCGTGGTGAGGGTGTCCACGACGTTGCCCGCCGCGTCGAGGAGCGTGACGCGGGCGTCCTCGACGGGCCGTCCGCCGCCGCCGCGCACGGTCCCCCGCAGAACGGCTCCGCCGGCGAGTTCGACGTCCTGGCGGGTCTCGCGGGCGGCCTGCACGGTGACGGGCAGGGCGGTGGGGCGGAACGCGGGCGCGCTGGCGGCCAGGGTGTACTCCCCGGCGACCAACTCGGTGATGACGTAACCGCCTTCGGGGCCGCTGCGGGTGGTGGCCACCACCTCGCCGTGGACGTTGGTGAGCGTGACGGTCGCCTCGCGAACCGGGGTGCCGTCGGCGGTGAGCACGCTGCCGGCCAGGCGTCCGGCGCCGCCCAGCACGACGTCCAGTTCCACCGGGCGCTCGCCGACGGTCACGGAGACCGCCTGCGGCTGGTGGCCGCCGGCCGCCGCGATCAGGACGTACGAGCCGGAGCCGGGCGTGGAGAGCGCGTACCGCCCGTCCTCGCCGCTGGCGCCCCGCCCGATCTGCCGCCCCACGACGTCGATGAGGGTGAGGGCGGCCCGCGGCACGACGGTGCCGTCGTGGTGCTGGACCGTGCCGCACACCGGGACCCCGGCGGTGTGGGTGCGCGACTGCGGGACCTTGGCGAGGGAGGCGGGCTCGGCGGGGGCGTTGTGGGACACCAGGGGTTTCTCCTTGAGGAAGAAGGCGATCAGCAGGCCGAGGACGAGCACCGGCACCAGGTAGAGGAAGATCCGCGGCATCGCGTCGGCGTAGGCGCGGATGTACTCGTCGCGCAGCGCGGCGGGCATCGCGTGGACGAGCTGCGGGGTGATGGACTCGGGGTCCGGGCCGTCCGGGCCGTCCGCGCGCGCGGGCAGGCGTTCGGCCAGCGCGTCGGCGAGCCGGTTCGCGAAGAGGGTGCCGAAGACGGCGGCGCCGACGCTGCCGCCGATCTGCCGGAAGTAGTTGTTGGCGCTGGTGGCGGTGCCGAGGTCGGCGGGGCGCACGGAGTTCTGCACGGCGAGCACCAGGACCGGCATCACCATGCCGATGCCGGCGCCGAGCACGGCCATCCAGACGCTGTAGTGCAGCCGGGGCGTGTCCACCTCCAGCCGCGACAGGAGCCACATGCCGACGACCGAGAGGGCGGCGCCCAGCACGGGGTAGACCTTGTAGCGGCCGGTGTGGCTGATCAGCTGTCCGGAGATCACCGAGGCGCCGACGATGCCGCCCATCATCGGGAGCATGAGCAGGCCCGACTCGGTGGCGGTGGCGCCGTCGACCATCTGGAGGTAGGTCGGCAGGTAACTGGCCGCGCCGAAGAGCGCGATGCCGATGACCAGCCCCACCAGAGCGGTGACATTGAAGACACCGTCCCTGAACAGCCGCAGCGGGATGAGGGGTTCGGGGGCGAAGCGTTCGACGACGAGGAAGAGCGCCGTCGCGGCGACGGCTCCGGCGGTGAGGCCGAGGATGACGCGCGAGCCCCAGGCGTACTCGGTGCCGCCCCAACTGGTCAGCAGGACCAGGCAGGTGGAGGCGGCGGCGAGCAGCAGCGTCCCGAGGACGTCCAGGCGTCCCCGGGTGGCGGGCTTCGGGAGTTTGAGCACGACGGTGACGACGGCGAGCGTGAGCAGGCCGAACGGCACGTTGATGTAGAAGCACCACCGCCAGGAGAGGTGGTCCGTGAAGTAGCCGCCGAGCAGCGGGCCGGCGACGGAGGCGAGGCCGAAGGCGGCGCCGATCAGCCCCATGAAGCGGCCGCGCCGGCGCGGCGGCACGATGTCCGCGATGATCGCCTGCACGCCGATCATGAGGCCGCCCGCCCCGACGCCCTGGACGGCGCGGAAGGCGATCAGCTGGTCCATGCTCTGCGCCCGGCCGGCCAGCGCGGAGCCGGCGACGAAGACGACGATGGCGAACTGGAAGACGCCCTTGCGGCCGAAGAGGTCGCCGAGCTTGCCGTAGACGGGCAGTCCGACGGTCGAGGTGAGGAGGTAGGCGGTGATCGCCCACGACATCCTGTCGAGGCCGTGCAGCTCGCCGACGATCTTCGGCAGGGCGGTGGCCACGATCATCTGCTCCAGCGCCGCGAGGAGCAGCGCGAGCATCAGCCCGACGAAGACCATGCGCACCCGGCGCGGGCTCAGGCCCGGCGTGCCGGATGCGGGTTCCCGGGGTGGCGCTTCGACGACGGGAGCCGTCTCCCGCTCGATCTCCACCAGCGTCGTGCCGCCCACGTACCGCTCCCCTCGTCGCGCCTGCGCCGCCCATTTCTCGCATTACGCGACAACTGGGAGCAAGCGCGACGAGTCGCCCCACACCCCGGCCCGGAGGACGTAACCGCCGGTCGGAGCCCTACGGCGTACGGGGGAGCCGTACGGAAAACCACTCGAAACGGTGAGTTCCACCGGGGCCCCGAGCGGTCAACTCCGGGCCCCGGGACATCAGTTCCGGGTCGGCTCCCGGCTACTTCTCGACCTCGGCGGCGAGCTTGGCGAGCTCCGCGTCGTAGATCCGGGCGAGGCCCTTGGGCGCGAAGGTCCGCTCGAAGAAGCCGCCGATGCCGCCGGCGCCGTTCCACACGGAGGTGACGACGACGCGCGACCGGCCCTCGCCGGCGGGGGTGACCCGCCAGGTGGTGACCATCGAGGAGTTGCGGTCCTTCTCGACGAGCTCGCCGTCGGTCGGCTCGCTGACCTCCAGCAGGCAGTCGCGGACGCGCTTGCTGGTGGCCTGGAGCTTCCAGTGCACGAGGGTGCCCTCGCCGTCGCCGCCCTCGCGCACCTCGTACTCGCTGAAGTGCTCGGGCAGCAGCTTCGGACGCGTGCCGTTGTAGTCGGCCAGGGCGTCGAAGACCGCCTCCGCATCCGCCGCGATGACCCGTTCCGTGGTGGCCTCGACCTGCGCCATTGACTTCCTCCAGCACTTGGTTTTACGGGGTGTGCGGCCAGCCAACCACCAGGCGGCCGGGCCGCCCAAATCGGGGCCCGGAGGGGGCCCGGATGGGAGCCGGAAAACCGGGTCGCACGATCAAGGGAACATGTGTTCTATTCTGGGGTCAGTGCTACCTAGGAGGACTCATGCGCTGGGAGAACCTCACGGCGGACCCCGAGGCGGACCGTGGCCGGGACGCCGCACTGTTCGGCGCGGACGCGGTGACCACCCGTACCTTCGACAGCCCGGAGTTCCAGGGAATCACCTTCCACGAGATCCGGGCCCGCTCGATCGTGAACCGGGTGCCGGGCGCCTCGCGCATGCCCTTCGAGTGGACCGTCAACCCCTACCGCGGCTGCACGCACGCGTGTGTGTACTGCTTCGCGCGCAAGACGCACAGCTATCTGGACCTCGACACCGGCCTCGGCTTCGACTCCCAGATCGTGGTCAAGGTGAACGCGCCCGAGCTGCTGCGCCGCCAGCTCGGCTCGCGCCGCTGGAACGGCGAGCACATCGCCATGGGCACCAACGTGGACTGCTACCAGCGGGCCGAGGGCCGCTACCGGCTGATGCCGGGCATCATCGCCGCCCTGCGCGACCACGCGAACCCCTTCTCGATCCTCACCAAGGGGACGCTGATCCTGCGCGACCTCGATCTGCTGACGCAGGCGGCCGAGGTCACCGACGTCGGGATCTCCGTCTCGGTGGGCTTCACCGACCGCGAACTGTGGCGCACCGTCGAGCCCGGCACGCCCGCTCCGGAGCGGCGGCTGGACGTGGTCCGCGCCCTCGGCGAACGCGGCATCGCGTGCGGGGTCCTGATGGCCCCGGTGATCCCCTTCCTCGGCGACGGTCCGGACCAACTCCGCGCCACGGTGCGGGCGATCGCGGCGTCCGGCGCCACCTCGGTGACCCCCCTGGTGCTGCATCTGCGGCCCGGGGCCCGGGAATGGTTCATGGCCTGGCTCGGGCACCACCACCCGCATCTGGTGCGCCGCTACGAACGGCTGTACGCGGAGGGGGCCTACGCGCCGAAGTGGTACCAGCGCCGGATCACCCGTCAGGTCCACGAACTGGCGCAGGAGTACGGCATCGGACCCGCGCGCGCGGGCGCGACGCGCAGGATCACCGTCCCCGAGCCGGTGCCGGCCGCCCCGGAACCGACGCAGCTCACGCTGCTCTGAGGCGGCGCGCGCGGCCCGGCGGCATCCGAGCGCATCACGCTGCTCAATCGGGTCAAGACGGCACAGAACGCGTTCTTACGGGCGCGCTTTCCGGGACGATACGGCGGAGGCCGTGAGGTGCACGGCTCAGTTCCTCCGCCCTGGGAGCCCCATGAGGAAACGCGCAGCCGCTCTGTGCGGCACCGCCGCCGTACTGGCCACGGTGATCACGTCGGTGCCCGCCGGCGCGGACGCCGACGCCGCGTCCGCCCCGCCCGCCGCGGCGAAGCCGGCCTGGAAGAAGTGCGGCACCAGCGCCTACCCGACGCTCCAGTGCGCGTCCCTGAAGGTGCTTCTGGACCACGACAACCCGGACGGCCGGCGCATCACGATCGCGCTGTCGCGGGTCCCGCACACCGCGAAGACCTACCAGGGGCCCCTCCTGGTGAACCCGGGCGGCCCCGGCGGCAGCGGGCGCAGGCTGGCCGGTTTCGTCGCCTCCACGCTGCCGAAGAAGGTGGCCGCCCAGTACGACGTGATCGGCTTCGACCCGCGCGGGGTCGGCGCGAGCAAGCCCGCCCTGAACTGCCGGCCGAAGCACTTCGCGCCGGTGCGGCCCGACACCGTGCCGCTCACCCCCGCCCTGGAGAAGGCCAACCTCGACCGGGTACGGGCCTTCGCCGAGGCCTGCGGCACCAAGTACGCGGACGTGCTGCCGTACATCGACACGGTCAGCGCGGTGCGTGACATGGACGCCGTCCGGGAGGCGCTCGGCGCCGAGCGCATCAGCTACTTCGGCTACTCGTACGGCACCTACCTCGGCGCCGTCTACGCGAAGCTGTACCCGCAGCGGGTGCGCCGCCTGGTCCTGGACTCCGTCGTCGACCCCACGGGGGTCTGGTACGACGCCAACATCCAGCAGGACTACGCCTTCAACGACCGCCACATGGCGTTCATGAAGTGGATCGCCAAGCACCACAAGACCTACCGGCTCGGCACCGACCCCGCCAAGGTGGAGGCCAAGTGGTACGGGATGCGCGAGGCTCTGGCGAAGAAGCCCGCGCAGAAGAAGGTCGGCGCCTCCGAACTGGAGGACACCTACATCCCCGGCGGCTACTACAACGGCTACTGGCCCTACCTGGCCGAGGCGTTCGCCGCGTACGTGAACCGCAAGGACACCGACCCGCTCGTCGAGGCGTACGAGAACTTCGGCGCGGTCGACACCGCGGGCGACAACGGCTACAGCGTCTACACCTCGGTGCAGTGCCGTGACGCGACCTGGCCCCGGGACTGGGAGCAGTGGCGCAAGGACAACTGGGCGGTGTACGACGAGGCGCCGTTCATGGCCTGGAGCAACGCCTGGTACAACGCGCCGTGCGCCTTCTGGCCGGCCGAGCCGCTGCGGCCCGTGGACGTCTCGAACGACGAGCTGCCCCCGGTGCTGCTGTTCCAGGCGACGGACGACGCGGCCACTCCCTACCCGGGCGCCGTCGCCGTCCACGAGCAACTGCGCGGCTCCAGCCTGGTGGTGGAGGAGAAGGGCGGCAACCACGGCATCACGCTGAGCGGGAACGCCTGCCTGGACAAGCACCTGGCGGCCTATCTGACCAGCGGTGAGGTGCCGCGCGGTGACGGCGAGGCGGACGCGGTGTGCAAGGCGCAGCCGGACCCGAAGCCGCTGAGCGCCAAGAAGAAGGGCGCCTCGCGCGGTTCGACCCTCCACGGCCTCCTCGGCTTCCACGGCTGACCCGGCCCGACGCGCCGCCGGCACCACCCGGTGCCGCCGACCACGGAACCGCCCCCGACGGCACCGGCCGGCGGGGCGTTGTCCGACCCGTGGTCCACCATGGACGCATGACCGAGCCGACCCGCATCCCCGCCCCCGCCGGGGTCGCCCCCGCCGCCGCGTACACGCACGTCGTCATGGGCACGGGACGCTTCGTGGCCGTCTCGGGCCAACTCCCCCTGGACGAGCACGGCGAGCTCGTCGGCCCGGGCGACCCGGCGGCACAGGCCCACCAGGTCTTCGAGAACCTGCGCCGCTGCCTGGCCGCCGCCGGCGCCACGTTCGACGACGTCGTCAAACTCACCTATTTCGTCACGGACATGGCCCACATGCCCGCCGTCCGCGCGGCCCGCGAGACCCACATACCGTCCGACCGCCTCCCGGCGGCGTCGGCGGTCCAGGTCGCGGCCCTGATCAGCCCGGACTTCCTGATGGAGATAGAGGCCTACGCGGTCCTCGCCGAGTGAACGGCCTCCGCCTTCCAGGTCACCGATTCCGCGGGAAGACCGCCCCGGTCACCGTTTTTCCAGGCGGGCCAGGGCGTGGACCGCGGCCTCTGCCAGGAGGGGGTGGGCCAGGCAGTCGGTGAGGACCGGGCGGGCGCGTTCGTCGCCGAGGGCTCCGAGGCCCTCCACGCAGGCGAGAGCGACCCTGCGGTACGGGTCGTGGGGCCGCAGCCTGCGCCGCAGCGTGGTGATCAGGGCGGGCACCGCCTCGGGCGCGCGCAGGGCCACCAGGAGCCGGACCGGTTGCAGCGCGTAGGCGACGCGCAGTTCGTTGGTGGCGAGGGCGGCGGCGGCCCGGGCGGTGCGCGGGTCACCGAGCGCGGCCAGCGCATGGGCGGCGGACGCGCAGCGCTGCGGGTCGCGGTGGTTGAGCAGCAGGACGAGGGCCTCGAAGGCCCGCCGGTCACCGGCGGTCCCGAGCCGGAAGGCCACCAACTCCCGCGCCCACAGCGGCTGTCCGGGTTCGGTGAGCGCCGCCGCCAGTTCGTCGAGGTCCTCGGTGCTCACCAGCCGGTCGTACGCGGCGCAGGCTCCCGCCTCGGTCCGTAAGCGCTCCGTGAGAGATCGCGACTCCTCGTCCATGAAGCCGAGCCTAGAGGGGCGCCCGGGACGCGGGGACCTACATCACAAACTGAGGGCTGGCGCGCTCGTTACCGGCCGGTTAAGCTCAGACGAGCGAGTTACCCACTCGCGATCCGCTTGCGGTGGCCTGGTGACGCAGCCGCCGCGAGTGCCAGTCGGTTCGGTGCCTCAGGTACCGCAGTTCGACCCGGCTCCGGGACAGAGCCGGTCGGTCCTCATCCGCCTCGGGGCGCCCGTGTTCAGGCCCCTGGACGGCACCGGGCGTGTGCGCTCGTCAGCCCGGCAACACCCGCATCCCTCGCACCGTGTGCGCCTCTCAGGCGCACCCGCGTGCTCCCCAGTCGTCACCCTCTTCCTGGAGTCCCGCGATGGCCACTCCCCTGTCCGACACCCCTCTGTCCCCGCTGAAGACCGTCGCCGTCGTCGGCCTCGGCACGATGGGCACCGGCATCGCCGAGGTCCTCGCCCGGGCCGGCCGCGAGGTCGTCGGCATCGACATCAGCGAGGCCGCGGCCGCCCAGGCCGTCACCGCGCTCGAAGCCTCCACCGCCCGCGCCGTGCAGCGCGGACGCCTCACGGAGCAGGAGCGCGGCGACGTCCTCACCCGCTTCCGCACCTTCACCGACCTTCAGGCGGCGGCCGACGCCGACCTGGTCATCGAGGTGACCCCGGAGTCGTACGACATCAAGCAGCAGGTGTTCCGGGCGCTGGACGACGTCGTGCGCCCCGACACCATCCTCGCGACCGGCACCAACGCCCTGTCGGTGACGCGTCTGGCGGCCGACTCGGCCCGCCCGGAGCGCGTGCTCGGCCTGCACTTCTTCAACCCGGCCCCGGCCATGAAGCTGGTCGAGGTGGTCTCCTCGGTGCTGACCGCGCCGCAGGCCGTCGCGGCCGTCACGGACCTGGCCGTCCAGCTCGGCAAGGAGCCCGTCGCGGTCGGCGACCGCCCCGGGTTCGTCGCCGACGGCCTGCTGTTCGGCTACCTCAACCAGGCGGCCTCGATGTACGAGGCCAAGTACGCCTCCCGCGAGGACATCGACGCGGCGATGCGGCTCGGCTGCGGGCTGCCCATGGGCCCGCTCGCGCTGCTCGACCTGATCGGCATCGACACCGCCCGCACGGTCCTGGAGGCCATGTACGCGGAGTCCCACGACCGGCTGCACGCCCCGGCCCCCGTCCTCAAGCAGCTCAGCGAGGCCGGCCTGACCGGCCGCAAGTCGGGGCGCGGCTTCTACTCGTACGAGGCGCCGGGCAGTGCCACGGTCGTGCCGGACGCCCTCACCCCCGGGTCCGAGCAGTCGGGGACGCCGGGCCGCGCCGTGCGCTCGGTCGGCGTCGCGGGCTCGGGCACCATGGCCTCCGGCATCGCGGAGGTCTTCGCCAAGGCCGGGTACGACGTGGTCCTGGCCGCCCGCAGCGAGGAGAAGGCCGAGGCCGCGAGGGCCCGGATCGGCAAGTCGCTCGCGCGCTCCGTCGACAAGGGCCGGATGACCGCCGAGGCCGCCGCGGGGACCCTGGACCGGATCACCCCGGCCGGCTCCTACGACGCCTTCGCCGACGTCGACCTGGCCGTCGAGGCCGTCGCCGAGGACCTGGAGGTCAAGCAGCAGCTGTTCGCCGCGTTCGACAAGGTCTGCAAGCCGGGCGCGGTGCTCGCCACCACCACCTCCTCGCTGCCCGTCGTCGCCTGCGCCCGCGCCACCTCGCGCCCGCAGGACGTGATCGGCATGCACTTCTTCAACCCGGCCCCGGCCATGAAGCTCGTCGAGGTGGTCCGCACGGTGCTGACCGCGGACGACGTGCACGCGACCGTCCGGGAGGTCTGCGCCAAGATCCGCAAGCACCCGGTGGACTGCGGCGACCGCGCCGGTTTCATCGTGAACGCGCTGCTCTTCCCGTACCTGAACAACGCGATCAAGATGGTCCAGGAGCACTACGCGACGCTGGACGACATCGACGCCGCGATGAAGCTCGGCGGCGGTTACCCGATGGGCCCCTTCGAACTGCTCGACGTGGTCGGGCTCGACGTGTCCCTGGCCATCGAGAAGGTCCTGCACCGCGAGTTCCGCGACCCGGGACTGGCCCCGGCGCCGCTGCTGGAGCACCTGGTGGCCGCGGGCTGCCTCGGCCGCAAGACGGGCCGCGGCTTCCGCGAATATGCCCGGCGCTGAGGCCCGCGAGGACCGGTACGGGGAGTCCGCCGACTGGGGCGGGCTCCTCGACCCGGCGGGAGGCCCCCCGCCCGGGGACGGCGGGGGGATCTCCGCTCATGCGCACTCCCCTGCGCAGATGCAGTACGTTCGGGTCATGTCCCAGCCCGCCAAGTCCTCCCGTACAACAGCCACGCCCGACGCGCCGGAGAGCGCCGCGGGCGGTCGCGCGGCCGCGCAGCGGCTCAAGATGCGCCGCGAACTGGCGGCGGCGGCCATGGAGCTGTTCGCCACCAAGGGGTACGAGGCGACGACCGTCGACGAGATCGCGGCGCAGGCCGGGGTGGCACGGCGTACGTTCTTCCGCCACTTCCGTTCCAAGGAAGAGGCGATCTTCCCCGACCACGACGACACCCTGATCCGCGCGGAGGCGGTGCTCAACGCGGCACCCGCCCACGAGCACCCGCTGGACACGGTGTGCCGCGGCATCAAGGAAGTCATGAAGATGTACGCCGCGCGGCCCGAGATCTCCGTCTCGCGCTACAAGCTCACCCGCGAGGTGCCGACGCTGCGCGAGGCCGAGATCGCCTCCGTGGCGCGCTACGAGCGGCTGTTCACCCGGTACCTCCTCGGCCACTTCGACGAGCACGCGCACGACGACGACGCCAACGACGATCCGCTGCTGGCGGAGGTCGCGGCGTCGGCCGTGGTCACCGCGCACAACCACGTGCTGCGGCGGTGGCTGCGGGCGGGCGGCCAGGGCGACGTGGAGGCCCAGCTGGACCACGCCTTCGCGATCGTCCGCAAGACGTTCGGCTCGGGCATCGGGGCGGGCCGCGAGGTCGCCCCGCAGTCGGCGCCGGCCTCCTCCTTCACCGAGGGCGACGTGCTGGTGACCGTCGCCCGGGTCGACGCCCCGCTCGACCAGGTGATGCGCACCATCGAGCAGGCACTCAAGGAACGGTCGTAGCGCGCTCGCGCCTCCTCTCTCTCCATCGCACTTCCCCAGCGCCGGACGGGCTCACTTTGGGCCCGTCCGGCGTTTTCGTACCGCTTTTCGCGCCCCACCTGATCGATCATCGCTCACGTGTTACGTAAAGATTTCACCTGAGCGCAACTTCTGGCACTCCGTGCCTTGTCAGGTGACACGGCGTGCCATACGTTGAAGTCGTCCGGGCGGCCGGCGTGCAGAGACCTCACGTACGCCGGCTGTCCCCGCAAGCCTCCTCCGGGCGCCGCTCGGAGGTACCCCGGCAAGCGCGCCCGGACGCCTGCGTCACAGGCAACCTTCTGCGCCACAAAGCGCTGCCAGCAGCACGTCCGCCGAACCGACGGCACCTCACATCCACAGCAGCAGCACCGACGTGACCCCCAGCGTCTCCCCTCAAGACGCCATTCGCCGGAGGCAACACAGTGAAGGAAATCCTGGACGCGATCCAGTCGCCGGAGTCGACTTCCGCCGACTTCGCCGCCCTGCCGCTCCCCGAGTCGTACCGCGCGATCACCGTGCACAAGGACGAGACGGAGATGTTCTCCGGGCTCGCCACGCGCGACAAGGACCCCCGCAAGTCGATCCACCTGGACGACGTGCCCGTGCCGGAGCTCGGCCCGGGCGAGGCCCTGGTGGCCGTCATGGCCTCCTCGGTCAACTACAACTCGGTGTGGACCTCGATCTTCGAGCCGGTGTCGACGTTCAGCTTCCTGGAGCGCTACGGCAGGCTCAGCGAGCTCAGCAAGCGCCACGACCTGCCGTACCACATCATCGGCTCCGACCTCGCGGGCGTCGTCCTGCGGACCGGCCCGGGCGTCAACTCCTGGAAGCCCGGTGACGAGGTCGTCGCGCACTGCCTCTCGGTCGAGCTGGAGTCCTCGGACGGCCACAACGACACGATGCTCGACCCCGAGCAGCGCATCTGGGGCTTCGAGACGAACTTCGGCGGCCTCGCCGAGATCGCCCTGGTGAAGTCCAACCAGCTCATGCCGAAGCCCGACCACCTCAGCTGGGAGGAGGCCGCCTCCCCCGGTCTGGTGAACTCCACCGCCTACCGGCAGCTGGTCTCCCGCAACGGCGCCGGCATGAAGCAGGGCGACAACGTCCTGATCTGGGGCGCCAGCGGCGGACTCGGCTCCTACGCCACCCAGTTCGCGCTCGCCGGCGGCGCCAACCCGATCTGCGTCGTCTCCTCGCCGCAGAAGGCGGACATCTGCCGGGCGATGGGCGCCGAGGCGATCATCGACCGCAACGCCGAGGGCTACAAGTTCTGGAAGGACGAGAACACCCAGGACCCGAAGGAGTGGAAGCGCTTCGGCAAGCGCATCCGCGAGCTGACCGGCGGCGAGGACATCGACATCGTCTTCGAGCACCCCGGCCGCGAGACCTTCGGCGCGAGCGTCTACGTCACCCGCAAGGGCGGCACCATCACCACCTGCGCCTCGACCTCGGGCTACATGCACGAGTACGACAACCGCTACCTGTGGATGTCCCTGAAGCGGATCATCGGCTCGCACTTCGCCAACTATCGCGAGGCCTGGGAGGCCAACCGGCTGGTGGCCAAGGGCAAGATCCACCCGACGCTGTCCAAGGTGTACTCCCTGGAGGAGACCGGGCAGGCCGCGTACGACGTGCACCGCAACCTCCACCAGGGCAAGGTCGGTGTGCTCGCGCTCGCCCCCCGCGAGGGCCTCGGCGTGCGCGACGAGGAGAAGCGCGCGAAGCACATCGACGCCATCAACCGCTTCCGGAACGTCTGAGGTCCCCCGATGACAGAGCGCCAGAAGGACCGGCCGTGGCTGATGCGCACGTACGCCGGTCACTCCACCGCCGAGGCGTCCAACGAGCTGTACCGGCGCAACCTCGCCAAGGGGCAGACCGGTCTGTCGGTCGCGTTCGACCTGCCGACCCAGACCGGCTACGACCCGGACCACGTCCTCGCCCGCGGCGAGGTCGGCCGGGTCGGGGTGCCGGTCTCGCACCTCGGTGACATGCGCCGGCTGTTCCAGGACATCCCCCTGGAGCAGATGAACACCTCGATGACCATCAACGCCACCGCCATGTGGCTGCTGGCGCTCTATCAGGTCGTCGCGGAGGAGCAGGGTGCGGACATCACCAGGCTCCAGGGGACGACCCAGAACGACATCGTGAAGGAGTACCTGTCGCGCGGGACGCACGTCTTCCCGCCGGGTCCGTCGCTGCGCCTGACGACGGACATGATCACCTACACGGTGAACCACATCCCGAAGTGGAACCCGATCAACATCTGCAGCTACCACCTGCAGGAGGCGGGGGCCACCCCGGTCCAGGAGATCGCGTACGCGATGTCCACGGCGATCGCCGTGCTCGACGCGGTGTTCGCCTCGGGCCAGATCCCCGAGGAGCGCCGGGGTGACGTCGTCGCCCGTATCTCCTTCTTCGTGAACGCGGGCGTCCGCTTCATCGAGGAGATGTGCAAGATGCGGGCGTTCGGCCGGATCTGGGACCGGATCACGCGGGAGCGGTACGGCATCGAGGACCCCAAGCAGCGCCGCTTCCGGTACGGCGTCCAGGTCAACTCCCTCGGTCTGACCGAGGCGCAGCCGGAGAACAACGTCCAGCGGATCGTGCTGGAGATGCTGGCCGTGACCCTCTCCAAGGACGCACGCGCGCGTGCCGTGCAGCTGCCGGCGTGGAACGAGGCGCTGGGCCTGCCCCGGCCCTGGGACCAGCAGTGGTCGCTGCGCATCCAGCAGGTGCTGGCCCACGAGAGCGACCTGCTGGAGTACGAGGACATCTTCGAGGGCTCGCACGTCATCGAGGCGAAGGTGGCGGAGCTGGTCGAGGAGTCCTTCGCGGAGATCGACCGCATCCAGGAGATGGGCGGCGCGATGGCCGCCGTCGAGTCGGGCTACCTGAAGTCGCAGCTCGTCTCCTCGCACGCCGAGCGGCGGGCCCGGATCGAGGGCGGCACCGAGAAGATCGTCGGCGTCAACGTCTTCGAGTCGACCGAGCCGAACCCGCTCACCGCCGACCTGGACGCGGCGATCATGACGGTCGACCCGGCCGTCGAGGCCGGTGTGGTGGCCGCGCTGAAGGACTGGCGCGACAACCGCTACCAGCCGCCCTTCAACCACCCGCGCCCGTGCAAGGCGCTGGAGCGGCTGAAGGAGGCCGCCAAGGGCACTGAGAACCTCATGGAGGCCACCCTGGAGTGCGCCCGCGCCGGCGTCACCACCGGCGAGTGGGCCGGGGCCCTGCGCGAGGTGTTCGGCGAGTTCCGGGCACCCACCGGCGTCTCCTCCGCGCCCGTCGCGGTGGCCGCCGAGGAGGGCACCGCGCTCGCGCTGGTCCGCCGCAAGGTGGAGCTGACCGCGCGGGACATGGGCGTCGGCAAGCTCCGCTTCCTGGTGGGCAAGCCGGGCCTGGACGGGCACTCCAACGGCGCCGAGCAGATCGCCGTGCGGGCCCGCGACGCCGGGTTCGAGGTGGTCTACCAGGGCATCCGGCTCACGCCCGAGGAGATCGTGGCCGCGGCCCTCGCGGAGGACGTGCACGGCGTCGGCCTGTCCATCCTGTCCGGCTCGCACGCCCAGCTGGTGCCGGACGTGCTGGACCGGCTGCGCGAGGCGGGCGCTGCCGATATTCCGGTGATCGCCGGTGGGATCATCCCGAACGCCGACGCGGAGCAGCTGCGGGCCGCCGGAGTGGCCGCCGTCTTCACCCCGAAGGACTTCGACATCACCGGAATCATCGGCCGTATCGTCGACGAGATCCGCAAAGCGAACAAGCTCGACCCCCTGGAGGTCCCCGCATGACCACGCCCGTCAACCGCCTTCGTCCGCGGCGCTCCTGCCTGGCCGTACCGGGCTCGAACCCGCGGTTCCTGGAGAAGGCCCAGGGCCTCCCGGCCGACCAGGTGTTCCTCGACCTGGAGGACGCGTGCGCGCCGCTCGCCAAGCCGGAGGCGCGGCACACCATCGTGAAGTTCCTCAACGAGGGTGACTGGACCGGCAAGACGCGGGTCGTGCGCGTGAACGACTGGACCACCGAGTGGACGTACCGCGACGTGGTCACGGTCGTCGAGGGCGCGGGTCCGAACCTCGACTGCATCATGCTGCCGAAGGTCCAGGACGCCCAGCAGATCGTCGCGCTGGACCTGCTGCTGACGCAGATCGAGAAGACGATGGGCTTCGAGGTCGGCAAGATCGGCATCGAGGCGCAGATCGAGAACGCCCAGGGCCTGAACAACGTCAACGAGATCGCGACCGCCTCGCAGCGCGTCGAGACGATCATCTTCGGCCCGGCGGACTTCATGGCGTCGATCAACATGAAGTCGCTCGTCGTGGGCGAGCAGCCGCCCGGCTACCCGGCGGACGCGTACCACTACATCCTGATGAAGATCCTGATGGCCGCCCGCGCCAACAACCTCCAGGCGATCGACGGCCCCTACCTGCAGATCCGCAACATCGACGGCTACCGCGAGGTCGCCCAGCGCGCCGCGGCCCTCGGGTTCGACGGCAAGTGGGTGCTGCACCCGGGCCAGGTCGAGGCGTCCAACGAGATCTTCTCGCCCTCCCAGGAGGACTACGACCACGCCGAACTGATCCTGGACGCCTACGACTTCTACACGTCGGAGGCGGGCGGCAAGAAGGGCTCCGCGATGCTCGGCGACGAGATGATCGACGAGGCCAGCCGCAAGATGGCGCTCGTCATCTCGGGCAAGGGCCGGGCCGCCGGCATGCAGCGCACCAGCAAGTTCGAAGCCCCGGAGGCCTGAGCACCATGCAGTTCGGACGCACCTACGAGGAGTTCGAGGTCGGCGCGGTCTACAAGCACTGGCCCGGGAAGACCGTCACGGAGTACGACGACCACCTCTTCTGTCTCCTGACGATGAACCACCACCCGCTCCACATGGACAGCAACTACGCGGAGCGGACGACCGACTTCGGGAAGAACGTCGTCGTCGGGAACTACATCTACTCGCTGCTGCTCGGCATGTCGGTCCCCGACGTCTCGGGCAAGGCGATCGCCAACCTGGAGGTCGAGTCGCTCAAGCACGTGGCGCCGACCTTCCACGGCGACACGATCTACGGCGAGACGACGGTCCTCGACAAGACCCCGTCGAGGTCCAAGACCGACCGCGGGATCGTCTACGTCGAGACCAAGGGCTACAAGCAGGACGGCACGCTGGTGTGCGTGTTCCGCCGCAAGGTGATGGTCCCCACCGAGACGTACATCAAGGAGCGCGGCGGCGAGCAGCCCGGCCGCCCGGAGCTGAAGGCACAGGAGAAGTAGCCATGGCGCGACTTGCCCAGACCGCCGGTCTCACCGACATCCAGCGGGAGATCCTCTCCACCGTCCGCGACTTCGTGGACAAGGAGATCATCCCGGTCGCGACCGAGCTGGAGCACCGCGACGAGTACCCGCAGGCGATCGTCGACGGTCTCAAGGAGTTGGGCCTCTTCGGGCTCATGATCCCCGAGGAGTACGGGGGTCTGGGTGAGTCGCTGCTCACCTACGCGCTGTGCGTGGAGGAGATCGCGCGCGGCTGGATGTCGGTCTCCGGCATCATCAACACGCACTTCATCGTGGCGTACATGCTCAAGCAGCACGGCACGCAGGAGCAGAAGGACCACTTCCTGCCGCGCATGGCGGCGGGCGACGTGCGCGGCGCGTTCTCCATGTCGGAGCCGGCGCTCGGCTCGGACGTGTCGGCCATCACGTCGAAGGCGGTGAAGGACGGCGACGAGTACGTCCTGAACGGCCAGAAGATGTGGCTGACGAACGGCGGGACGTCGACTCTGGTGGCCGTTCTGGTCCGGAGTGACGAAGGACACCCCGAGGGCACCGCGCCCCACAAGTCGATGACGACCTTCCTGGTGGAGAAGGAGCCCGGCTTCGGCGAGGTCCGCCCCGGCCTCACCATCCCCGGGAAGATCGACAAGATGGGGTACAAGGGCGTCGACACCACCGAGCTGATTATGGACGGACTGCGCATTCCGGCCAATCGTGTGCTCGGCGGGACCACCGGCCGAGGGTTTTACCAAATGATGGACGGCGTGGAGGTCGGCCGCGTGAACGTGGCGGCCCGCGGCTGCGGCGTCGCCCAGCGCGCCTTCGAGCTGGGGGTTTCCTACGCGCAGCAGCGCCACACCTTCGGCAAGCAGATCGCCCAGCACCAGGCGATCCAGTTCAAGCTGGCCGAGATGGCTACCAAGGTCGAGGCCGCGCATGCCATGATGGTGAACGCAGCACGCAAAAAGGACTCCGGGGAGCGAAACGACCTCGAAGCAGGGATGGCGAAGTACCTCGCCTCCGAATACTGCAAGGAAGTCGTGGAAGACGCCTTCCGGATCCACGGCGGCTACGGCTTCTCCAAGGAGTACGAGATCGAGCGTCTCTACCGTGAGGCGCCGATGCTGCTGATCGGCGAAGGTACCGCCGAAATCCAGAAAATGATCATCGGGCGCCGGTTGCTCGAAGAGTATCGACTGCAGGGCTAGATGTCCTGATTCGGGGTGTTTTCTTCGAGAAGAAGATCACACCCCGTCAACACTCTTCGGCCGCCGACTCAGCTTCCTGGCTTGCCCAGTTGTGGCCCGCGACCGGTACGATCCCGGGAAAGCCGCCGTCCCCCGTTCAGCGCGGCATCATCCGCTACGAAGGTCATCCATGCCCCACAGCCAAACCTCTGCACCTCGCGACAGCCGAGTCGGCGTACGCCTCGCGCGCGGAGCATCGCCGTGGCTTCTCCCGACCGTCGCCACCGCAGCACTCAGCCTCGCCCGCGCGCGCCGCTCCGGCGCCGCCAAGGCCGTGGCCGTACCCGTCACCGCGCTCGCGGCGGGCATGCTGTGGTTCTTCCGCGACCCCGAGCGCGAGATCACCCAGGGCCGGGTCATCTCGCCGGCCGACGGTGTGGTGCAGAGCATCATGCCGTGGAAGGACGGGCGCACCCGCGTCGCGATCTTCATGAGCCCGCTGAACGTCCACGTCAACCGCGCGCCGCTGGCCGGCACGGTGACGTCCGTGGAGCACATCCCCGGCGGGTTCGTCCCGGCGTTCAACAAGGAGAGCGAGAACAACGAGCGCGTCGTCTGGCACTTCGACACCGAACTCGGTGACATCGAGATGATCCAGATCGCCGGTGCCGTGGCCCGCCGCATCGTGCCCTACATCCCGCAGGGCACCAAGGTCGAGCAGGGCGAGCGGATCGGCCTGATCCGCTTCGGCTCGCGTGTCGACATCTATCTCCCCGAGGGTGTCGAGGTGGACGTGGAGGTCGGTCAGAAGACCGTGGCTGGGGTGACTCGCATTGACCGTGGTTGATCCCGAGACACAGGCCGGCTGGGTGCCGGAGGCCGACGAGCTGGACGACGCGGAGGAGATGCCGCTGTCCCTCCGCCTCTCGATAGCGGACACGCTCACGCTGGGTAACGCCACGTGCGGCTTCATGGCGGTGTACTTCACCACCACCGGCATCCTGATCCCGCACCTCACCGGCAGCCAGGAGACGGGCATGGCGCGGCACAGCGCCGCCACGGCCGTCATCCTGATGCTCTGCGCCGCCGTCTTCGACCTGTTCGACGGCCTGGTCGCCCGCAAGCTGCGCTCGTCCCCGATGGGCGCGGAGCTGGACAACCTCTCCGACCTGATCAGCTTCGGACTCGCCCCGGCGTACTTCGTGCTGGTCTACGGGATGGTCGCGGACGACGCGCACCAGCGGGTGGCCGCGGTGGGCGCCATCGTGGTCCTGCTGGCGGTCGTGCTGAGACTCGCGCGCTTCTCCTGCGTGACGGTGAAGGACGGCACCTTCCAGGGCATGCCGAGCCCCTTCGGCGCGCTGACGGTGGTCTCGATCGTGCTCCTGGAGCTGCCCTTCGTGGCCACGCTCCTGGCGATCATCGGCACCGCCTGGCTGATGGTGAGCCGCGTCGAGTACCCGAAGCCGCGCGGTCCGCTGGCGGTCGCGATGCTCTCGTGGATCGTCGCCGCGATGGGTCTGCTGGCGGCCTGGGCCTTCGAGGCCCCCGGCGGTCAGCTCCTGCTCCAGACGGGCTGTGCGCTCCAGCTGGTCCTCGGCGCGGTGATCCCGCTCTTCGCGACGGCCCGGCGGGTGAACACCTTCCGGGACAACCGGCGCGAGGCGCGTGCGGCGCAGCTGCCGTAACCCCTGTACGCGAGCGAAGGGCCCCGAACCGGTCGGTTCGGGGCCCTTCGTCCGTCCCGGGTCCCGCCCGAGCCGGCGCCCGCCTCACCGCCGCCCCCGGGGCTTCCCGGCCCCCGACGTCCGGCTTAGCGGCGTGGGTGCTTTCCCGGCCGCCGACGCCCGGCTTACCGCCGTGGGTGCTTTCCCGGCCCCCCGTCCGGCGCCTCCCCGGCCCGACGTCCGACGCACCGATGTCCTACGCACCGCAGTCCGGCGCATCGCCGTCCTTCGCGTCCCAGCTCGACGCCCGCCTCGCCGCCGTCCGGCGCCTCCGTGGCTCTACGCCCCGCCCGCCGCCGTCCGGCAACTCCGTGGCGTAAGCGGCCCGGCGCTCGGTCACTCCGCGCCCCGCTTCGGCCACCCCGCCCCTACGCGTTCCCGGCCCAGGCCGCCCTGCGGACGCCCTACGCGGCCCCAGGACGCCCTCGGGCCGCCTCCCGGGGCCCCGACGTCATTCCCGGCCTCCTGGGCGCTCAGTGGGGCATACAGGGCTTTCCCGGGGATCTCGTGTCATGCGGCCCGGTTCCGTACGAAGGCGAGGGCTGTCCGGGCCCCTGAGCGGGCCCGTACGGCCGCCTGGGCGCGTGCACAGCCGTGGGGCCCCGCACCGGACTCGGTGCGGGGCCCCACGGCTTCAGGAGCGGATCAGCCGGCCGGGGTGTAGCTCTCGGCCACCGACGCCGCCTCGGGCTGCCGCACGACCTTCGTGCCGCCCACCGCGCTCTTGTCGGGCTGCAGGATGACGCTCTGCTTGGAGGACGGTGCCGCCGGGTCCGAGAAGTTCTGCGGGATCCCGAAGCCCGTGTCGACGTCGTCCAGGGTCAGCAGGGCCTTGTCGACGCCCTCCCGGGTGAGGTCCTTGCTCTTGCAGGCCGTCTTCAGCGCCTCGCCGAAGACCGAGGCGGCGGTCCAGCCGGCCACCACGCCGTTGTCGAGCGAGTCCTTCGGGTACGCGGCCTTGTAGTCCTTCACCAGCTTCTTGGCGGCCGGGGTGTCGCCGCCGATCGGCAGGGCCGGCGAGGCCACGTAGTAGTTCTTCTCCAGGGCCGGGCCCGCCTGGGTGGCGAGCAGCTGCGGGGCGAACGCCGAGTTGTTGCCGATCACCGGGACGCCGAAGCCCCCGGCCGCCGCGACGCCGACCAGCGAGGCCGCCTGCCGCGGGCCCGCGCTGATCACGATCCCCTTGACGCCCGCCTTCTTCAGCGCGGCGACCTGGGCGGTCATGTCGTTGTCGGTCGGCTTGATCTTCTGCTCCACGATCTTGAGACCGGACTCCTTCGCCATGTGCTTGGCGCCGGCCAGGGCGCTCTCGCCGTAGTCGCCCTCGAAGTACACGTGACCGATCTTGTCGCCCTTCTTGACGCCCTTCTCCTTCATCAGGAAGTCGATGGCGTTGATCGTCTCGACGTCGTAGGTCGAGCCGATGACCCGGATGTACGGGCTGCCGAGCAGCGAGTTGGACCACGCCTGCGGCAGCACGAGGCCCTTGTCCTGGCCGTCGATGCGCTTCTTGACGGCGGCGACGAACGGCGACCCGATGAACTGGGCGAAGCCCAGCACCTTCGGCTCCAGCTCGGTGTAGCCGGCGACCGCCTTCTGCGGGTCGTAGCCGTGGTCGCGGATGGCGAGGTCGACCTTGTAGCCGCAGACCCCGCCGTCCGCGTTGAGCTGCTTCACGTACAGCTGCTGGGCCTGCGTGACGCTCTTGCCGAGGGTGGCGTAGACGCCGGTCATGTCGGTGAGGACGCCCAGCGTGATGGTCTTGCCGGAGATGCCCTCGCCGGTCTTCACCCCGCTCGCGTTCCCCTTGTCGCCCTCGTCGTCCTTGGCCTTGGAGCTGCAGCCGGACAGTACGATCAGCGCGGCCAGCGCGCCCGCGGCGGCCCGGGTCGCGTACACCCGAGACCTGCCAGTGGTACCCGTAGTCATCGTTCCTCCACAGAAGTCGTCCTGACGCGACGCCGCGCGGCCACCCTGACCAGGCCGCCCGGCAGAAAGAGCACCACCGCCACGACGGCGGCGCCGTACAGGTACCGGGACGCCTCGCCCGGTGTGATCCCGCCCGTCCCCGGTGCGGAGACGAGCGGCAGTACGTCGCTGTACCGGGTCAGCAGCTGCGGCAGCAGCGAGACGAACGCCGCGCCGACCACCGCCCCGGAGACCGAGCCGAGCCCGCCGATGACGATCATGGCGAGGTACTCGAGCGAGAGCGTGATGCCGAAGTAGTCGGGCACGGTCCGCTGGAAGATCAGGGCCAGCAGCACACCGGCGAGGCCCGCGTACATCGAGGACAGGACGAAGACGGCGGCGCGGTAGCGGGCCACCGGCACGCCGATCACCCCGGCCGCGATCCGGTGGTCCCGGATCGCGTTCATGGCACGCCCCGGGCGGCCCCGCAGGACCCCGCGGGCGAACAGCGCGCCGGCCAGCAGCAGTACGAGACCGAAGTACCAGAGCTTCTCCGCCGAGCCGAAGGGCACGGCGGCCACCACGGTCTCCTGGTCGTCGAAGGTGAGGCCGAACAGGCTCAGGGCCGGTACGTCCCGGCCGTTGAAGCCGCCCGTGAGGTCCCGCGCGTTGAACAGCACGTGCTGGCCGATGAAGATCAGCGCGAGGGTGGCGATGCCCAGGTAGGCGCCGCGCAGCCGGCCGGCGATGGGGCTGAACAGGCCGCCCGCCGCGCCCGCCACGAGCACGGCGAGGATCACCGCCAGCCAGGTCGGCAGCCCGAGTCCGGTCAGCCCGTCGGAGCCGTCCCCCGCGAACACGCAGTAGCCGTAGGCGCCGATCGCGAGGAAGAAGGCGTGCCCCATCGACAGCTGGCCGGTCGCGCCGGTCAGCAGGTTGATGCCGATGGCGCCGATCGCCGCGGCCATGGCGAACAGCCCGGCCTGGAGCCAGAAGCGGTCCAGGTAGAACGGGAACGCCAGCAGCAGGACCGCTCCGGCGGCCAGGACGTAGGGCCGCGGGCGGGTGAGCCGGGCCGGACGGCGGCGCACCGGGGCCGTCTCGGTGCGGGTGAGGACCTCAGACACGGGCCAGCTCCTTCGTGCCGAACAGTCCGGCGGGCCGGACGAGGAGGATCGCGACCATCACCAGGTAGGGGGCGAGGTCGCCGAGTCCCCGGCCGAGGAAGGTCAGATCGCTCTGGTAGCCGGTGGCCAGCGACTCGGTGATGCCGACGAGCAGGCCGCCGACCAGGGCGCCCGTGGTCGAGTCCAGGCCGCCGAGGATCGCGGCCGGGAAGGCCTTCAGCGCGGCCAGCGAGGTGGCCCGCTCCAGTCCCGGGGTCGGGAAGACCGTCAGGAACAGCGCGGCCACGGCCGCGAGACCGCCGGCCACGGCCCAGGCGCCCAGGGACACCCGGCCCAGTCGTACGCCCATCAGCGCTGCCGTCTCCGAGCTCTCGGCCGCCGCCCGCATCGCCACGCCCCAGGAGGTGTAGCGGAAGGCGAGCAGGAAGACCGTGATCAGCAGCGCGGCGGCGACGAACGCGGCGATCCTGGTGTGGGCGAGCGAGATCGGCCCGAGACTGAGGACCGCGTCGCCCCACGGGTCGCCCAGGGAGAGGACGTCGGTGCCGATACGGCGGGTCAGCTCGGTGGTGAGCAGGATGTCGACGCCGATGGTGACGATCGCCAGCACGCTGTGGTCGGAGCCCCGGTAGCGGCGCATCACGAGGAACTCGACCGCCGCGCCGACCAGCGCGGCGCCCAGGATGCCCACGAGCAGGGCGGGCCAGAAGCCGATGTCGTCGTGCAGGACGGCGGTGACGTAGCCGCCCGCCAGCAGCAGTGAGGCGTGAGCGAAGTTGACGACCTCGGTGGCCCGGAAGATGACCACGAAGCCGAGTGCGATGAGGGCGTAGACGGAGCCCATCGAGACGCCGTTGAGCAGGAGTTCGGCGAAGGTGCTCATGAAGCGGTCTCCTCCCCAAGGTAGGCGCGGACCACGGCCGGGTCGTTCTGGACGTCCGCGGGGGCGCCGTCCGCGATCCGGCGCCCGAAGTCGAGTACGGTCACCGCGTCCGCGAGCCGCATCACCACCCCCATGTCGTGTTCCACCAGGACGATCGAGATGCCGAGGCTGTCGCGGACGCCCGCGATCACCGCGGCGGTGCGGCGCCGTTCGTCGCCGGTCATGCCGGCGACGGGTTCGTCGAGGAGCAGCAGGCGCGGCTCCATGCACAGCGCCCGCGCCAGTTCGGCGAGCTTCTGCTGCCCGTACGGCAGGGAGCCGGCCGGGCGGTCCAGGCAGTCGCCGAGACCGACGAAGTCGGCGATCTCACGGACGCGTTCACGGTGCCGACGCTCCTCGCGGGCCGCCGCCGGCAGGCGCAGCCCGGCGGCGACGAAGCCGGACCGGGTCAGCCGGTGCCTGCCGAGCAGGAGACTGTCCTCGACGGTGGCGAGCGGCGGCAGGGCGAGGTTCTGGAAGATGCGGGCCACGCCGAGCCCGGCGATGCGGTGCGGGGGCAGCCCGGTCAGCTCGTGCTCGCCGAAGCGGACGCTGCCCGCGGTGGCGCGGTAGACGCCGGACAGGACGTTGAAGCAGGTCGACTTGCCCGCGCCGTTCGGCCCGATGAGGGCGTGCACGGTGCCGGGGCGGACGGTGAAGCTCACGTCGTCCAGGGCGAGGAGCCCGGAGAAGCGCACCGTCAGCCCGCTCACCTCCAGGGCGGGGACGTCGGTGGTACCGGTGTCGGCGGCAGCGGCGGTCTTGGTCTCCACGCGGCGCGTCACCCCTTCCATCGGGTCAGGGCCGGCAGCGTGCCGCCGGCCCGCGAGGCGTCGGCGGCCGCGTCCTCGTCGACGACGCCCAGGTAGCGGCGGCGCACCTCGTCGGAGGCGGCGAGTTCCTCCGCGGGGCCGGAGAGGGTGACCTCGCCGACCTCCAGGACGTAGGCGCGGGAGGCGAGCCGCAGCGCGAGCGCCGCGTTCTGTTCGACGAGCAGCACGGAGGTGCCCTGGGCGTTGATCTCGCGGACGGTGTCCGCGATCCGGGCGGCCATCAGCGGGGCGAGACCGAGCGAGGGCTCGTCCAGGAGGAGCACGCTGGGGGCCGCCATGAGCGCGCGGCCGACGGCGAGCATCTGCTGTTCGCCGCCCGACAGCAGGCCGGCGCGCTGCTGGGCGCGGTCGGCGAGCACCGGGAAGAGCTCGTGGACGCGGCGCAGGGCGGCGGTCCGCTCGGCGCGCCCCCCGCTCGCGCCGAGCGCTCCGGCCCGCAGGTTGTCCGCGACCGTCATGCGGGCGAACACCCGCCGTCCCTCGGGCACCTGGGACACCCCCGCGGCCACCACCCGGTCCGGCGACACGCCGTCCAGACGCCGGCCGCCGAGGGTCACCGTGCCCTCGGTCACCGCCCCTCCGTGGAACGACAGCGTCCGGCACACCGCCCGCAACAGCGTCGACTTGCCCGCTCCGTTGCCGCCCAGCACCGTCACCACGGCGCCCTCGGGCACCTCCAGGGACACCCGGCGCAGTGCGCGCACCGGGCCGTATCCGACCGACAGGTCCCGTACGACCAGACCGGAACCGTCCATGGCTTCTCCCTCCTGTCGTCCTCGCTCGCCGACCTCGCTCGGTGGCGCTCACAACAGCACCGGCGGAGCGCCCCGTCCACGGCCCGGTGGCGAAACGCTGCGGGTGACCAGCGAGTGCGGCCGGCCGTTGTGCGCGCGCACAACACCGCGTGTCAGGGGCCTGCCGAGGGCGTCGTACCGGTGGCATCCTGCGGCCATGGGAGCGCGCAGAAGGCGTACCGGCCATGACTGGAAACTGCTCGCGGAGGCCTGCACCGCGCTGCTGGAACGGCTGCCGGAGCTGGTCGACGAGCACGTGCGGCAACTCGCGGAGCACTCCCCCGTCTACGGGCAGGTGCTCGCGTACGACCAGCAGTGGCGGGAGGCGGAGGAGGCGATGCGGATCGGGATCGAGACGATCTCCGCGCCGCGGTCCTCCCCGCGCCGTGACCTGGAGTACGCGGAGGACGCCGGGCGGCGGCGCGCCCAGCAGGGGCTGCCGCTGGAGTTACTCGTGCACTCCTACCGCAGCGCGGGCTATCTGGTGTGGGACGCGTTGATGGAGGGCGCCGCGGGCAGGGAGCCGGAGCGGCTCGGGGCGCTGATGCGGTCGGCGACGATGGTGTGGTCGGCGGTGGACGCCCAGGCCGCGGCGGCCTCGGAGGCGTACCGGGCGACCGAGATGGAGCTGCGGCGGCGCACCGACGAGCAGTTGCAGGCCCTGCTGGACGCGCTGCTGGAGGGCCAGGAGGCCCCGGGGCTCGCGGCGCGGGCGGCGGCCGGCCTCGATCTGCCGGAGCGGGGGCCCTATGCCGTGGTGGTGCTGCGGTCGGAGCGGCGGGACGGCCGGGAGGCGTTCCACCGGCCGGTGCAGGGGGCGGGGTTCCGGTTCGTCTGGCGGATGCGGGCGGACTGCGAGGTCGGGGTGGTGGCCCTGGGTCCCGGCCAGGACCTGGACGGGGTCGCCCGCGTGCTGGCGGGCCGCTGCGTCGGTCCCGGCGGGATCAGTCCCGTCGTGGCGGGCCTCGCCGAGCTGGGGCGGGCCCGGCGGCTGGCCGAACTGGCGCTGCGGACGTGTCCGCCGGACGCGAGCGAGGTCGTACGGCTGGACCAGCGGATGCCGACGGCCCTCGTGGTGAGCCAGCCGGAGCTGGCGGGGCGGCTGGTCTCCGACATCTTCGGCGAGCTGCTCACCCTGGAGCCGGCGGACCGGGCGGTGCTGCTGGAGACGCTGGACGTGTGGCTGGCCTGCGAGGGGTCGGCCGGGCGGGCGGCGGGCCGCCTGTACTGCCACCGCAACACGGTCTTCAACCGGCTGCGCCGCCTGGAGCAGCTGACCGCCCGTTCCCTGGCCCGGCCCCGGGACCTGATCGAGATGACGCTGGCACTGGACGCGTACCGGTTGTCGGGGGCGCGGGGGTGAGACGGGGCGCGGGGTCCGAGGGGGCGACGGTCGGATGGCCGGACGGGCCGGTGAGCGTCCGTTTCCCGCAGGACGGCAGGGGCCGGCCCTCATGCGCCGCCCAGCTGGGGGTGAGCGCTCGGGCCGGCCCGAGTCCGGACGGCAGGGGTCAGATCAGGAAGTCACGCCCGATGTTCTCGGCGACCCGCTCCAGGATGGGGCCCGCGTCGGCGATGCACTTGGCGATGTCGGGCTCGACCTCGGTGAGGGCGTACGCGCGGCGGATGCCCGCCTTGCCGAGCGCCTCCGGGGGAAGGGCCAGGCGGCCGCAGACCGCGACGACCTCCTTGCCCGCCGCGCGGGCCGCCGTGGCGACGCCCGCGGGTGCCTTGCCGTGCAGGGTCTGCTCGTCCAGGGAGCCCTCGCCGGTGATCACCAGGGTGGCGCGCTCCAGGGCGGGCGCGAAGCCGAGGACGTCGAGCATGACCTCGATGCCGGGACGGAACCGGGCGCCCAGGACCAGGGCCCCGTAACCGATGCCGCCCGCGGCTCCCGCGCCGGGCGCCTGGGCGTACTCGGCCGCCTCGGTGCCGACCGCCTTCTCCAGCACGGTGGCGAAGTGGGCGAGCGCGGCGTCCAGGGCCGCCACCTCGTCGGGGCTCGCGCCCTTCTGCGGCCCGTACACGGCGGGCGCGCCCTTGGGGCCGGTGAGCGGGTTGTCCACGTCGCTGGCGAGGACGAGGTCGACCTCGGAGACCCTGGGGTCGAGGCCCGACAGGTCGGCGGTAGCCAGACCCGCCAGAGGGCCGCCGCCGGGGGCGACGGGCTCGCCGTCGGCGTCCAGGAAGCGGGCACCGAGGGCGGACAGCATGCCGGCGCCGCCGTCGGTGGTGGCGCTGCCGCCGACACCGAACACGATGGTCCGCGCCCCCGCGTCCAGGGCCGCGCGCAGCAGCTCGCCCGATCCGTACGTGGACGCGGTGAGCGGCGCGAAGACGCCCGCGGGCAGCCGCTGGAGGCCGCTCGCCTCCGCCATCTCCACGACGGCCGTGTCCCCGCGCAGCGCGAACGCCGCCTCGACCTCGTCGCCCAGCGGCCCGGCGACGCGGACCGTACGGCGCTCGAACCCGGCCGCGACCGCCGCGTCCACGGTGCCGTCGCCGCCGTCGGCCACGGGCAGCGCCTCGACCTCGGCGTGCGGGGCGACCCGGTGCAGCCCGGCCGTCACCCGCTCCGCGACCTGCACGGCCGTCAGCGATCCCTTGAACTTGTCCGCGGCGATGAGCACGCGCGCCGCCCGCGGAGTCCGATTCACAGCGTCCGCCACCTTGCATTCCCCTTGCTTTCGCGCCTTGCTCACGTCAAGGCAGTCGCGCCGCTGCGACCTTAACCGCAGGAGGGGCGCCCCGTCATGCCCCGTCCCGCGCCTCGAAACCCGCGCGTCGGGGCCCGTCACCGGGTACACCGGAGCTATGACCCCTGTGGGCAACGAACTCGACGACCGCGTCCTCGGGGGCTGGCTGGGCCGGATCGCGGGCAACATGCTCGGTAAGCCGGTCGAGCAGGGCGACCACTGGACGCGGGAACGCATCGACCGCTATCTGCGGCAGGCCGGCGCCCTGCCGCTCACCGACTACCTTCCCGAGCCCGCCGACGAGAGCACCGCTCTCGCGCTGCGTCCCGAGTGGCGGCAGTGCGTCCGGGGCCGGATCCACGGCAGCTGCCGCGACGACGACGTGGACTACGCGATCCTCGGCCTGCACCTGCTGGAGACGTACGGCTTCGGGTTCAGCACCGAGCAGGTCGGCGACCTGTGGCTGCTGCGGCTGCCGTTCCTCCAGACGTTCACCGCGGAGCGGGCGGCCTACCGGAACCTCGCCAACGGCCTCAAGCCGCCGCTGACGGCGACGTACGACAACCCCTACCAGGAGTGGATCGGCGCCCTGATCCGCGCCGACGTCCACGGCTGGACCCACCCCGGCCGGCCCCGGCTCGCGGCCTCGCTGGCCCGCCGGGACGCCGTCCTGTCGCACACCGGGAACGGGGTGTACGGGGCGATGTGGGCGGCGGCGCTGATCTCGGCGGCGTTCACCGCGCCCGGGGTGCGGCACGCCCTCGACACGGCGCTGACGGTGATCCCGGCGAGCAGCCGGCTGTCCCGGACCGTACGCCGGGTGATGACGCTGCACGAGACGCGGCTGAGCTGGGAGGACACGCTCACCACGCTGGCCGACGAGACCGCCGGGCTCGGCTGGATCCACACCGTCCCGAACGCCGCCGTCCTGACCGCCGGGCTCCTGTACGGCGACGGCGACTTCACCCGCACCGTCACGCTGACCGTCCGCGGCGGCCTGGACACCGACTCGAACGGCGCGACGGCGGGCTCCGTCGCGGGCGTCCTGTGCGGGGCGGCGGCGATCCCGGCACAGTGGCGGGACCCCCTGGAGGACACGGTGCGCAGCGCGGTGTTCGGCTTCGACGGGGTGCGGATCAGCGAGCTGGCCGACCGGACGGTGCGGCTGGCGGCGGAGGCGGAGAAGGTGGCCTGACCGGCGCGGATCGGTCCAGCCCGGGACCGGGGGACGCCTGGCACCGGCCGCTACCCTTTCCGGATGACCTCTTCACAGACCGCTGCGGACTTCGCCACGTACATCGCCGGTCTGCCCCGCGTCATCGTCGGGGCGGCCGCGCTCTTCCGCGACGCCGAGGGACGGGTGCTGCTCGTCGAGCCGAACTACCGGGAGGGCTGGGCCCTGCCCGGCGGCACCGTCGAGTCGGACGACGGCGAGACCCCGCGGCAGGGGGCGCGCCGCGAGACGGCCGAGGAGATCGGGCTCGACGTGAGCCTGGGACGGCTGCTCGCGGTGGACTGGGTGCCGGGGGCGGACAGGCCGCCGCTGGTGGCGTACCTGTACGACGGCGGGGTCCTCGGCGCGGACGACCTCGCGGCGATCCGGCTCCAGGAGGAGGAACTCCTGTCCTGGCGCCTGGTCCCCCGGGAGGACCTCACCGCCCACCTGCCGGGCGCCCTTGGCCGCCGTGTACTGGCCGCCCTCGACACCCTCGCGGACGCCACGGGCACGGCGGAACTGGAGAACGGCCACAGGGTGGGCTGACGGGGACCGGGGCAGGACGCGACGCGGGCGGGCTCCGTCTTCCGGGGTTCGCGCCCGGCTCCGCGGCCTCGGAGCATATTCGTTCGCCGCGCCCCGGCCGGGCTCCTACCCTCGGCACCATGAACAAGCCTCTGGTCGCGATTCTCAGCGGTGCGGGGATCTCCACGGACTCGGGCATCCCGGACTACCGCGGGCCCGACGGGCTCTGGCGGCGGGATCCCGACGCGGAGAAGCTCGTGACGTACGAGTACTACATGGGCGACCCCGAAATCCGCAGGCGCTCCTGGCGGATGCGGCGTGAGACAGGGGCGCTCCGGGCCGAGCCGAACGCGGCGCACCTGGCCGTGGCCGAGCTGGAGCGGTCCGGTGTGCCGGTGCGGGTGATCACGCAGAACGTGGACGGACTGCACCAGCTCGCCGGGATGCCCGCACGCAAGGTCCTGGAACTGCACGGCACCGCGCGGGAGTTCGTGTGCACGGGGTGCCACGTGCGCGGCCCGATGGAGGACGCCCTCGCGCGCGTCGACGCCGGGGAGGACGACCCGCCGTGCCTGCGGTGCGGCGGCATCCTCAAACCGGCGACCGTCATGTTCGGCGAGCACCTCGACCCGGTCGTCCTCGGTGAGGCGCTGGCCGTCACCAAGGCCTGCCAGGTGTTCATCGCGGTCGGCAGCACCCTTCAGGTGCACCCGGCGGCGGGCCTCGCCGGCGTGGCCGCCGACCAAGGCGCCCGGTTGATCGTCGTCAACGCCGAACCGACCCCCTACGACGACCGGGCCGACGAGGTCGTACGGGAGCCGATCGGCACCGCGCTGCCCGAACTGCTGCGCAACCTGCGGTGAGTGGCCGGCGCGTCGCCGGCGGGCGGCCACGGCAGTGAGCATTCGGCAGGGCAACAGGAAGCGGACGCGCGTCAGTCGAAGAGGGCGGCGCCGCGTTCGAAGTCGAGGAGGCGTCGTTTGCGGTCGAGGCCGCCGCCGTAGCCGGTGAGGCTGCCGTCGGCGCCCACCACGCGGTGGCAGGGCACGATGATGCCGACGGGGTTCTTGCCGTTGGCGAGGCCGACCGCGCGGGAGGCTCCCGAGTTGCCCAGGATCTCGGCCAGTTGGCCGTACGAGCGGGTCTCGCCGTAGGGGATCAGGCGCAGTTGCTCCCAGACCCGGCGCTGGAACGGGGTGCCGTCGAGGTGCAGAGGGAGGTCGAAGTCCTTCGACTCCCCCGCGAAATAGGCCTCCAGCTGCTCCCGCGCCTCCCCGAACGGCGTGTCGTCGGGGTCGCCGAAGTGCTCCTCGGCCGGGCGGTGGCGCTGGCCCACCATGTAGAGGCCCGACAGGACCCCGTCTGTGGCGACGAGGGTGAGGGGGCCGTAGGGGCTGTCGATGACGGTGTGCTGTTTCACAGTCGGTTCCTCGGAGTCGCTCGTGTCGTCAAGTCGCTCAGACGGGCAGGAAGTTGATGGGGTGGCTGTCGGTCGCCCACAGGTACTGCACCGCGTAGGCCCGCCAGGGGCGCCAGGCGGCGGCGCGTGCGGTGAGCGCGGACGGCGTGGAGGGCAGGCCCAGCTCCTTCGCCGCCTTCCGGATCCCGAGGTCGGTGGGGAGGAACGCGTCCGGGTCGCCGAGGGCGCGCATCGCGATGACGTCGACGGTCCAGGGCCCGAAGCCGGGCAGCGCCAGGAGCCGGGCGCGGCTCTCCTCCCAGTCGCTCTCGACGCCGAGACGCAGTTCCCCGTCGGCGAGTTGACGGACGAGGGTGGCGAACGTGGCCCGACGCGTGCGGGGCATCGCGAGCGACTCGGGGTCGACCGCGGCGAGCGCCTCGGGGGCCGGGAAGAGGTGGGTCAGGCCGCCCTCGGGGTCGTCCACCGGTTCGCCGTGCGCGCGGACCAGGCGGGCCGCGTGGGTGCGGGCGGCGGCCGTGGACACCTGCTGACCCAGGACGGCCCGTACGGCGAACTCGGCCTCGTCGACCGTGCGCGGGACCCGGCGGCCGGGCGCCTTGTCGACGAGCGGGGCGAGCAGCGGATCGGTGCGCAGCTGGTCGTCGACGGCCACCGGATCGGCGTCGAGGTCGAGCAGTCGGCGGCAGCGGCTGATGGCGACGGGCAGGTCCCGCAGGTCGCTGAGGGTGAGGCGGCAGCCGATGTGGTCGGGCTCGGGGGTGAGCGCGGCGACACCGTGCCCGTAGGGCAGGCGCAGCGTGCGCCGATAGGCTCCGTCGCGCCACTCCTCGACCCCCGGCACCGCGGTCGCCGCGAGGTGCCCGAAGAGGTTGTCCGGGTTCAGCGGGGCACGGAACGGCAGGCGGAGCGTCAGCGCGCCGGGCGCGGGCGCCGCCTTCCGCGGGACCCGGGTACGCAGCTCGCTCGGGGAGAGCGCGAAGACCTCGCGCACGGTGTCGTTGAACGTGCGGATGGAGGAGAAACCGGCGGCGAAGGCGACCTCGGCCATGGGCAGGGTGGTCGTCTCGATGAGCAGCCGCGCGGTCTGGGCGCGCTGGGCCCGGGCGAGCGCGAGCGGCCCGGCGCCCAGTTCGGCGAGGAGCTGGCGTTCGATCTGGCGGGTGCTGTAGCCGAGGCGTGCGGCGAGGCCGGGCACGCCCTCGCGGTCCACGGTCCCGTCGCCGATCAGGCGCATGGCGCGGGCGACGAGGTCGGCGCGCTGGTTCCACTCCGGCGAACCGGGGCTGGTGTCCGGGCGGCACCGCTTGCAGGCCCGGAACCCGGCCTGCTGGCAGGCGGCCGCGCTCGGGTGGAACGTCATGTTCTCCGGCTTCGGCGGCACCACCGGACAGCTGGGCCGGCAGTAGATCCGGGTGGTCAGGACGGCCGTGAAGAACCAGCCGTCGAATCGCGCGTCCTTGGACTGGACGGCGCGCACGCAGCGCTCGGTGTCGGTGTGCATCCCGTTCCGCATGCCTCAAGGATCCGGCACCGACGGAGCCGAGGCTCGCGAGAATCCGACATGTGCCTTCGGGGAGGGGGACGGGGCGGGAACGGGGACGGGGAGAGAGGCCCCGGGGTGATCGAGCCGAGGCCCGCCCACGCATCCCGCTCCCTCTCACCCCCGCGTCCCGCGCGTCCCGCCCGGCCCACCCAGAGACACATGAAGAGCCGTTCATGTCTCACGGTGCGATGAGTAGGATGAACCCCATGGGTCATGGAGCCGTCACCGCCGCGAAGGACGCCACCGGGCGCGTACGCCTCGACGCGGCCAACGCCGCCAAGGTGGCCACCACGCTCCAGGCCCTGTCCACGCCCTCCCGCCTGCTGATCCTGGCGCGGCTGCGCGAAGGACCGCTGCCCGCCACGGAGTTGGCCGCCGAGGTGGGCATGGAGCAGTCGGCGTGCTCGCACCAGCTGCGGCTGCTGCGCAATCTGGGGCTGGTCGTCGGCGAGCGCAACGGACGCTCGGTCGTCTACGCGCTGCACGACCACCACGTCGCCGAGCTCCTCGACCAGGCCGTCTACCACGTCGAACACCTGCGCCTCGGGATCAGCGACTCCGCCGATTAGCAGACGCCCGGAGCCGTCACCTCACGTACGCGCTCCCGCGCCCCCGCCAAGGGCGACCCACGACCGCCCACCCGGGCGGGCACGCGCCCAGGCCCCCGCCCCCGCCCTCGGGCCTCAGTCCAGCCGGTCGGCGAACGCCGCGTAGGCGCGCTCGTCGAAGAGCACGAACCGTACCTCCTCGACGGGCGGAGCCGCGGCCTCGCGGACGGTCTCCACGGCGATCCGCGCGCCGTCGTCCAGCGGCCAGCCGAAGATCCCCGTGGAGATCGCCGGGAAGGCCACGGTCCGCGCGCCCAGCTCGGCGGCGACCCGCAGGGACTCGCGGTAGCAGGAAGCGAGCAGCTCGCCGCGGTCCTCGTCGGCCGACCAGACCGGGCCCACCGTGTGGATCACCCAGCGCGCGTCCAGCTCGCCCGCCGTGGTGGCGACGGCCCGGCCGGTGGGCAGGCCCTTGCCGTAGTGGGAGGCACGGAGCCGGCGGCAGTCGGCCAGGATCGCGGGGCCGCCGCGCCGGTGGATGGCGCCGTCGACCCCTCCCCCGCCGAGCAGCGAGGAGTTGGCGGCGTTCACGACGGCGTCGACGCTCTGCCGGGTGATGTCGCCCTGGACGAGGGTGAGGGTGGTCATGAGCTGCGCAGCCTCCTCCAGACGGCCTTGGCCGCGTTGTGCCCCGACATGCCGTGCACGCCGGGTCCGGGCGGGGTGGCCGACGAGCAGATGAAGACGGCCGGGTGCGGGGTGCTGTACGGGAACAGGGTGGGCCTCGGCCGCAGCAGGAGCTGGATGCCGGCCGCCGCGCCGCAGGCGATGTCACCGCCCACGTAGTTCGCGTTGCGGGCGGCGAGCTGGGGCGGGCCGGCGGTCGCGCGGGCCAGGACGCGGTCGCGGAAGCCGGGCGCGAAGCGCTCCAGCTGGCGCTCGACGGCGTCGGTGAGGTCGCCGCTCCAGCCGTTCGGGACGTGGCCGTACACCCAGAAGACGTGCTTGCCCTCGGGTGCCCGCGACGGATCGGCGACGCTGGGCTGCACGGTGATCAGGAAGGGCACGTCGGGTGCCCGGCCCGCGCGGGAGGCCGCGTGCAGGGCGGTGGCGATCTCGGCGCGACTGGCGCCGACCTGCACGGTCCCCGCCCGGCGTGCCTCCCGCGCCGTCCAGGGCACGGGTCCGTCCAGCGCGTAGTCGATCTTGAAGACTCCCGCGCCGTACCGGAAGCCCTCGTAATGGCGGCCGAATCCGGCGATACGGGCGAGGGCGGCCGGTGAGGTGTCGAAGACGTAGGCGCGGGCGGGCGGGAGGTCGTCGAAGTGCTTGACCTCGTAGTCCGTGTGGACGGCTCCGCCGAGGTCCTTCAGATAGGCGGCGAGCGCGTCGGACAGGGACTGCGAGCCGCCGCGCGCCACGGGCCAGCCGCGGGCGTGCGCGGCGAGGGCGAAGACGAGGCCCACGGCGCCGGTGCCGACACCGCTGAGCGGGGCCATGACATGCGCGACCAGGCCGGCGAAGAGCGCCTGGGCCCGCTCGTCCCGGAAGCGGCGCATCAGCCAGGTCGACGGCGGCAGACCGGCCAGGCCGAAGCGGGCGAGGGTGACCGGGTCGCGGGGCAGGGAGGTGAGCGGCAGGGACATGAAGTCCCGGACCAGCGTGTCCCATCGGGGCAGGAAGGGCTCGACCAGTCTGCGGTAGGCGCCGGCGTCACGCGGGCCGAGGGAGGCGGCCGTCTCCGCCACCGAACGGGACAGTACCGCGGCCGTGCCGTCCGGGAACGGGTGCGCCATGGGCAGCTCGGCGTGCAGCCACTCCAGTCCGTACCGCTCCAGGGGCATCGCGCGGAACGCGGGCGAGTTGATGCCCAGCGGGTGCGCGGCGGAGCACGGGTCGTGCCGGAATCCGGGGAGGGTCAGCTCCTCGGTGCGGGCGCCACCGCCCACGGTGCCGTGCGCCTCGAACACCGCCACCGAGAAACCGCGGCGGGCCAGCTCCACGGCAGCCGTCAGTCCGTTAGGTCCCGCACCCACCACGACCGCATCGAGCATCGACGGCACCTTCGGACTCCTTTGTCAGCCGATGGCCACTGGGGATCAGGATATGCCGGGGCTCGACGGCCCCGACGGGGCGGGCGGTCACCGGGACGCGTCCCACCGGGGTCAGGGCGTTCCGCGACCGAGCCGGTCCACCGCTCCAGGCGGGTCCCGGACGGGCCGTCCCGCCTGTTCGAGCGGTCCACGGCCGAAGCATCGCACCGGCCCTGGCCCGCATGGCCGAGACGTACTCGCGGCGCGGCGGATCCGTGGTGGAGGCGTCAGACGCCGCGCGCCAGCAGGTCCACCACGCGGCCCGCCGTGGCGGCGTCCCGGGCGGCAGTGAAGGGGAGGGTGTTGCCACCGGTGATGCGGAACGGCTCCCTCGCGAGCGTCAGGTGGGCGCCGCCCGCCTCCTCGACCAGCAGCAGGCCCGCGGCGTGGTCCCAGGCGGCCTCCCAGCTGAAGGCGGTAGCGTCCAACTCGCCCCGGGCGACGGCGAGATACTCCAGTCCGGCGGAACCGCACGGGCGTGGGCGGACGCCCTCGGTGCGCAGACCGAGCAGCGCCCGCTTCTGCTCCTCGGTCGTGTAGTCCGGGTGGGAGGTGGCGACGCGCAGCTCGCCGCCGGGAGCGGGCGGGCCGGAGCGCAGGGGCGTGCCGTCCACCACGGCACCCCGTCCGCGGACCGCGGTGGCGAACTCCTCGCGGGCGGGTGCGAACGTCCAGGAGGCGTGCACGACTCCGTCCAGCGCGAGCGCGACCAGCGTGCAGAACCCGGGGTCGCCGTGCACGAACTGCCGTGTCCCGTCGACCGGGTCGACGATCCAGACCGGGGCGTCGCCGCGTATCGCCTCGTACGTGGCGGGGTTGGCGTGCACCGCCTCCTCGCCGACGACGACCGATCCGGGCAGCAGCGCGGTGAGCGCTCCCGTCAGATACTCCTCGGCCTTGCGGTCGGCGTCGGTCACCAGGTCGTGCGGGCCGGTCTTCTGGTCGATCTCGTGCGCGGCGAGCTGCCGGAAACGCGGCATGATCTCGGCGGCGGCCGCCTTGCGGACCGCCTCTTCGACGTCTGTCACGTGCTGTGCGAGAAACTCTTCGATCATGCCTCCATGACAGCACGGACCTCTGACAATCCCCGCCCGCCCGGTGTATGCCGGGTGGAATCGGCATGAAACACCGGTGCCCGTCCGGCGGGGAGGGCGTCGGGAGTGCGGCGGCCGTCCGCGGGGACGGCGCGCTGGGGGCGCGGCCCTCAGCGCCCGACCGCGTAGCCCTGCATCCCCCGCGGGTTCGCCGCCGCGGACAGCACGCCGGTGCGCGGGTCCCGGGCGACCGCGCACAGGCGTCCCTCGGTCCACGCCCCGCCCACCAGGACGTCGTGGCCCCGGCGCCGCAGTTCCCTCACGACCTCCGGGTCCGTGCGGGACTCGACGGTGACACTGCCGGGGCGCATGCCGCGGGGGTAGAAGGAGCCGGGGAAGCTGTCGTTGTGCCAGTTCGGGGCGTCGACGGCGCCCTGGAGATCGAGGCCGCCGCGCACCTCGGGGCGCAGGGCGACGGCCAGGAAGAAGTGCGTCTGCCACTGGTCCTGCTGGTCGCCGCCCGGCGTGCCGAACGCCATCACGGGCACCCCGTCGCGCAGGGCGAGGGACGGGGTGAGGGTGGTACGGGGCCGGCGGCCCGGGGTGAGGGAGTTCGGCAGCCCCTCCTCCAGCCAGGTCATCTGGAGGCGGGTGCCGAGCGGGAAGCCCAGTTCCGGCACGACGGGGTTGGACTGGAGCCAGCCGCCGCTGGGGGTGGCGGCCACCATGTTGCCCCAGCGGTCCACGACGTCGAGGTGGCAGGTGTCGCCGCGGGTGCCCCCGTCCGCCGCGACGTCCGGTTCGCCGGGCACCGGGGACAGCGGGCTCGCGGCAACGGTGGGCTCGCCGGCGCCCGGCACGCCGAGCGGGTCGAAACCGGCCTCCCCGGCGGCCGTCACGAGCGCGTGGCCGCTGAGCCCCGGGGCGCGTCCTCCGGGGCTGCCGGGCCGCAGCTCGTACGAGGCGGCGTCGCCGACGAGGGCGCGCCTCGACGCGTTGTACGGCTCCGACAGCAGTTCGCGCAGGGGCACTTCGGCCGCGTCGCCGTACCAGGCCTCCCGGTCGGCCATGGCGAGCTTGCAGCCCTCGATCAGGAGGTGCATGTAGTCGGCGGAGCCGGGGGCGGGCAGCTCCGGGGGCAGCAGGGCGAGCTGCTGGAGCATGACCGGGCCCTGGCTCCAGGGGCCCGCCTTGCACAGGGTCCAGCCCCGCCAGTCGTACGTCGCCGGGGCCTCGTAGGACGCGGACCAGGCGGCCAGATCGGCGGCGGTCAGCGTGCCGGTGTGGCGCTCGCCGCTGGTGTCCAGCGTGGGCCGCTCCGCCTGGCGCACCAGGGCCTCGGCGATGAACCCGGAGCGCCACACGCGGCGGGCCGCCTCGATCTGCGCCTCCCGGTCCCCGGCGTCGGCGACTTCGGCGAGCAGCCGGCGCCAGGTCGCGGCGAGGGCGGGATTGCGCAGGAGTTCCCCGGGGCGCGGGGCGCGGCCGCCGGGCAGATACACCTCGGCCGACGACGTCCACTCGGTCTCGAAGAGTTCGCGCACCGTCTCCACGGTCTCCGTGACGCGCTCGACGGGCGGGTGGCCGTCCTCGGCGTATCCGATCGCGTACTTGAGGACGTCGGCGAGGGCGCGGGTGCCGTGGTCGCGCAGGAGCAGCATCCACGCGTCGAAGGCGCCGGGCACCGCGGCGGCGAGGGGGCCGGTGCCGGGGACGAGGTCCAGGCCGAGGGACCGGTAGTGGGCGACCGTCGCTCCTGCCGGTGCGACGCCCTGCCCGCACAGCACCCGCACCTCGCCGCCCGCGGGGGCGAGGATGACGGGGACCTCGCCCGCGGGGCCGTTGAGGTGCGGTTCGACGACGTGCAGGACGAAACCGGCGGCCACCGCGGCGTCGAAGGCGTTGCCCCCGTCCTCCAGGACGGCCATCGCCGACTGCGAGGCGAGCCAGTGCGTGGTGGACACCATGCCGAAGGTGCCCTGGAGTGTCGGTCGGGTGGTGAACACGGGCTGACTCCTCGCTGCGGGGCGGGCGTTGGACGATCGTAGGCATGCCCGTCCGGCGGCCGGGCGCCCCTCTTGCCGGACCGTCACGGCGTCGCGGCGACCCAGGGTGTCGTACCGAGGACGTTGACCGGTCCGATGTCGAGGGACTCCGCCGGGCGGATGTTCACGAGGTCGCGATCCCGCCGGGAGCCCACGCGGAGATAGGTGCCCTCCTCCGCCGCCGTCCGCCAGTACAGGCCCGCCCGCGCGCTCTCGCCGGGGGCGAGGGTGAGCGGTCGGGGGCCCGGGTCCCGCGGTGCCATGGCCACCTCGTCGGTGCCCGCGACGGTGCGCACGCCCCCGAGCGGGGCGCCCTCCCCGCCGAGGACGCGGACGAAGGGGTACCCGTCCACCGTGTACGGGCGCTCACCGCAGTTGGTGAGGGTGAGCGTCATGGCGCGCAGTCCCATGGCGGCGTCCACGGGCCCGGTGCCGTAGCGGACGCCGGAGCGCGGGCAGCCGGCGGCCGGCTGGACCGGTACGGCGTGCGGGCGCCCGGGCGTGGCCGTCATCCGCGGCGGGATCTCGAAGGGCACCGGCGGCGTGGGAGCGGGAATCCGCTCGGGGTTGCGCTCACGGTCGAGTTCGGCGGAGAGGCCGCAGCCGCTCGCGCCCAGCGCCAGCAGACAGGCGACGGCTGCGCCACGGGACCACCTCGGGCGTATCGCGATCACCCGCCGATCATCGCAGGCGGCCCCCGCCCACGGCCACGGGTCGCCGAACCGGGCGCGGCCGGGTGTCACGCGCCGGTCCCGCGCGCCGTCACCAGCCCCGACTCGTAGGCGAACACGACCAGTTGGGCGCGGTCGCGGGCGCCCAGCTTGGTCATCGCGCGGCTGATGTGCGTCTTCGCCGTGAACGGGCTGATGACCATGTGCGCGGCGATCTCCTCGTTGGTCAGGCCCCGGGCGGCGAGCGCGGTGACCTCGCGTTCGCGGCGGGTGAGGCACTCCAGGCCGGGAGCGGTGGCCCGGTCCGGGGGCCGGGCGACGAACTCGCCGATGAGGGTGCGGGTGACGGACGGCGACAGCAGCGCCTCGCCGCCCGCGACCACCTCGATGGCCTGCAGCAGGTCGGCGGGCTCGGTGTCCTTGAGCAGGAAGCCGCTGGCTCCCGCACGCAGCGCCTCGAAGACGTACTCGTCGAAGCCGTAGTTGGTGAGCATCACGACCCGGACGGCGGCCAGCCCCGGGTCGGCCGCGATGAGGCGGGTGGCCTCGATCCCCGTCATCACGGGCATCTGCACGTCGACGAGGGCGATGTCCGGCACCTGGGCGCGCACCAGCTCCACGCCCTGGAGCCCGTCGGCGGCCTCGCCCACCACCTCGATGCCGTCCTCGGCGTCCAGCAGCGCCCGGAACCCGGCCCGCATCAGGGCCTGGTCGTCGACGAGGGCGACCCGGACGGGCCGGCCCGCCGCGCGCCCGCCGTACCCGCCGTCCGGACCGCTCCCGCCGCTGTCCGCGTCGACGCCGTCCACCGCTCCCCCGCCCCTCACGCGGCGCTCTCCGGAAGGCCGAGCGGCAGGGCGGCGCGTACCGAGAAGCCGCCCTCGGTACGCGGTCCGGTGTGCAGGGTGCCGCCGAGGGCGGTGACCCGTTCGCGCATGCCGGTGAGGCCGGTGCCCGGTTCGGGCGGCCGGGAGGCGACGGCGGTCCCGTCGTCGTCCACGCGCACCGCCAACTCGTCCCGCCCGTAGTCGAGTCGGACGCTGACCTTGGCCGGTCCCGCGTGCCGGGCGGCGTTCGTCAGTGCCTCCTGGACGATGCGGTACGCCGCGCGGTCCACGGTGGCCGTGAGCGGACGCTCGTCGCCGGTCACCGTCAGCTCGACGGCGAGGCCGGCCGCGCGGGCCCGCTCCACCAGCAGTGCGGGCGTCCCGGTGGGCTCGTCGGTGCGCAGGACGTCGAGGGTGGCGCGCAGTTCACGCATGGCCTCGCCGCCCGCCTCCTGGATGGCGAGCAGCGCGGGCGGCACGTCTTCGCCGCGTTTGCGGGCGAGGTGGACGGCGACTCCCGCCTGGAGCTTGACGATCGAGATGCTGTGCGTGAGCGAGTCGTGCAACTCGCGGGCGATGCGCAGCCGTTCCTCGCCGGCGCGGCGCAGCGCCGCTTCCTCCCGGGTGCGTTCGGCCTCCAGCGCACGCTGTTCGGTCTGGCGCAGATACGCCTGCCAGTTGCGGTCCGCGAGGCCCGTGACGAGGGCGCACAGGAACCAGCCGACGAGCAGTGCGGCCCGTTCGACGGCGTCCTGTGTCGTGGGACGGGTGAGGAGGTAGGCGGCGAGGAACACGGCGCTCGCGGCGCCCGCCACCCCGCGGTGTCCGGCCCGGGCGGCGGTGTGCACCGCGGCCAGCACCGGCAGCGCGGACAGCGTGCCGGGCTCCGCGTGCAGGACGTACCCGGTGGAGGCCGCCGTGCTGACGGCGAGCACCGCGCGGGGCAGGCGCCGGTAGCAGGCGAGCGCGAGCGAACCGACGACGATCAGCACCCCGTCGAAGGGCGCCGTGTCCGTGTCGAATGCCGCCGCGGTCAGGACGATCGCGCCGACCACGACGGCGAGCGCCGCGTCGGCGAGGTCCCTGCGGGTGAGCCGCTCCCCGTGCATGCCCGCACCCTAGACCGGCGCGCGGGGCCGGGGCGTCAGCCCTGTGGACGGCTCCCGCGCTACTCCCGGCGCAGTAGACCGCGGGGTGAGCGGCCCGCTCGGCGCACGCCGGGGTGCCTCCGGCCGTACGACGCGCGAGGGCACGGTCCGGGGCGAGGGTTCTGTCATGACTTCACCCTTCCGGCACACCCGGCCCGTCCCGCCGAAGTCGGCCACCGGCCGCACCGCCGAGGTCTACGCGCAACTGGCGCGGGACTTCGGCATCGACGGTGCCCCGACGTTCGTCGTCCTGTCCTCCGCGCCCGAACTCCTCACCGCCACCTGGGCGTTGCTGCGCGAGTCGCTGATCGCCGGCGAGGGCGACCGCACCGGCAAGGAACTGGCGGCGCTCGGGGTGTCGCGCGCCAACCGGTGCCCGTTCTGCGTGGACGCCCACACCATGCTGCTGCACGCCACGGGGGACCACGCCCTCGCCGAGCGCCTGGCCCGCGGGGAGCTCCCCCGCGACGACGGGCACGCGCGCCTGCTCGCCTGGGGTGAGGCGACCCGCGTCCCCGGCAGCCCGGAGGTGGCGGCGCTCCCGTTCCCGCCCGCGCACACGCCCGCCTACGTCGGCACCGTGCTGTCCTTCCACTTCATCAACCGGATCGTCTCCGCCCTGCTGACCGAGAACCTGCTGCCCGGCAACGTCCAGCGCTTCCGCGCGGTACGCAGTCTGGTGGGCCGCTCGGTGTCCCGGACGGTGCGCCGTCAGGTGGCGCCGGGTGCCGCGCTCGCACTGCTCGACGAGCCGGGCTCGGCGCCGTCCTGGGCGGCCGGGACGACGGCGGGACCGGCGTACGCGGCCCTGCGGACGGCGTCCGAGACGGGCGCCGCCCTGCTCTCCGAGGAGGACCGCGCCCTCGTACGGGAGACGGTGCGCGCCTGGGACGGGCGGCATCCGCCGCTGGGATGGCCGGGCCTGCCGGGCCGGGCGGACCGGCCGGGTGCGCGACTGGCGCTGCTCGCCGCGCTGGCGCCGTACCGCATCACCGACGAGGACGTGGCGGCCTGGAAGCGGCCGCCTTACACGGACGGGTGTCTGGTCCGGCTGGTGGCCTACTGCGCGTTCGCCGCCGTCGACCGCATCGAGAGCGCGCTGCCGCTGGCCGCCCACGAGGAGATCGCGTGACGGTGCCGCCCAGCCGCGGGAGCCCGGGCCGGGCTCCCGCGCCTGAGGGAGTTGGGCGTCCCGGCGTGTGGCCTCGGTGGACCACGGTCCGTCGTCGGTGGGTCACTGTCACCGCGCGGGCACGGAGCGAGTTCGCCCTTCCGCCCCACAGGGACTCATGTGACACTGGCGTCCCGTCCGCAGTGCGGACTCCTTCCGCACCGTCCCCCACGAGAAGTGCGCCGTGCGTTCTCTTCCTCTGCCGCTCGCCCTGACCGCGCGTCTGCTGCCCGTCGCCGTGCTCGCCTCGGCGGGCTGGGCCCTGACGTCCGGTCCGCTGGCCGCGACGCCGACGGCCGACCACAAGCCGGCGCCGAAGACCGGCACCGACACGCCCTCCGCGCCCTCGGCCTCGGCCGCCGCCAGGACGTACACCGCCTCGCCCGAGCCGTGCCGAGGCGTGAGCGTGAAGACCGTCAAGTCCCTTGTCCCGGGCGCCAAGACGGCCGGTCAGGAGATCGCCTCGACGGACAAGTCCGTGCGCCGCACCTGCTCCTGGAACGCGCTGAAGGAGTTCGACTACCGCTGGCTCGACATCTCCTTCGAGATCAAGAAGTCGGACCAGCTGGCCGAGAACGCGTACAAGCAGCGCACGACGGAGAAGAGCGGCGGCGGGGCGGTTCCCGGACTCGGCGACACCGCCTACTCCGTCGTCAACCTCACCACCAAGGACAAGCAGCAGACCCGTGAGGGCGTGGTGGTCGTCCGCGCGTCCAACGCCCTGGTGATCGTCACGTACAACGGCAGCGACTTCGAGACGAAGAAGGCGCCCTCCACCGATGTGATCAACAAGGGCGCCATCAAGGCCGCGAAGGAGGCGGTGGCCGCGCTGGAGGCCGCTCGCTAGAGCGGACCTCCGGCGCGGCCCGCCGCCGGTTCAGGCGCGCTCGGGTTCCCGCCCTCGCAGCCTCATCAGCACCAGGTACAGCACCGTCGACGTACCGAGGCCCACCGCCCAGCCGTAGTCCGCGAGCGGCTCCAGCACCGGGAGGGGCCGGCCGTCGATCAGCGGATGGAAGTCGGCGCCGCCGACGGCGAGGACACCGCCGGTGACGAAGGCGACGACCGCCCGCCAGTTCCAGCCCGCGTCGTACCAGTACCGGCCGCCCTCGCGGTACAGGTCGGCGAGGTCGAGTCTCGTGCGGCGCAGGATCCAGTAGTCGGCGATGAGGATGCCGGCGACCGTGCCCAGCAGGCCGCCGACCAGACCGAGCCAGGTGAAGATGTAGCCCTGCGGATCGGCGTACAGCTTCCACGGGAAGATCAGCACACCGAGCACGCAGGTGACGAGGGCCCCGGTACGGAAACTGATCCTGCGGGGCGCGACGTTGGAGAAGTCGAAGGCCGGGGAGACGAGGTTGGCCGCGACGTTCACGGACAGGGTCGCGACCAGCACGGTGACGAGTGCGAAGAGGAGGCCGAAGACGTTGTCGGTCTTCGCGGCGAGCTGGACCGGGTCCCACACCGCCTCGCCGTACACGGCCTGCGAACCGGAGGTGACCATGACGGAGAGGAACGCGAACAGCGTCATGGTGGTGGGCAGTCCGAGCGCCTGTCCCCAGGTCTGGGCGCGCTGGCTCCTGCCGTAGCGGGTGAAGTCCGGGATGTTCAGCGACAGCGTCGACCAGAAGCCGATCATGCCCATCAGGGCGGGTGCGAACAGCTTCCAGAACTCCGGCCCCCAGCCGAGCCGGGACGGCTGGTCGAGCAGCGGGCCGAAGCCGCCCGCCTTGCTGCTCATCCACCACAGCATCGCGCCGGCGCCGACGAGGACGAAGGGCGCGGCCCAGTTCTCGAAGCGGCGGATCGTCTCCATGCCGCGGAGGATGATGGCGATCTGGAGCACCCAGAAGACGGCGAAGGACAGCCACATCGTCCAGGGGTGTCCGCCGATCCGCGACGCGTCCGCCCAGCCGTCGCCGAACAGTTTGCCGGCGAGGAAGTAGATCGCCTCGCCGCCGATCCAGGTCTGGATGCCGAACCAGCCGCAGGCGACCAACGCCCGTACGACGGCGGGCAGGTTGGCACCCCGGACGCCGAAGGAGGCACGGGCGAAGACGGGGAAGGGTATGCCGTACTTGGGTCCGGCGTGCCCGGTGAGCAGCATCGGCACCAGCACGATCAGGTTGGCCAGGGCGATCGTGAGGACGGCCTGCTTCCAGTCCATGCCGACGGCTATCAGCCCGGAGGCGAGAGTCCAGGAAGCGGTGTTGTGGGCCATGCCGACCCAGAGCGCCGAGAAGTTGTACGTGGTCCAGGTGCGCTTCTCCACCGGGACCGGCAGGAGGTCCTCGTTGGCGTAGGGGCCGGTGGGCCGGGAGGCGCCCGGCGCGATCTCCACGCGGCCGTCGGGGAGGGTGACCTGAGCGGGTGGCGGGCTGTCGGTGGGGACGGTGTCGGTCATGAGCAGGCCCATCAGGTGAGGAGTGGCGGGAAAGGCCGTGCGGGTGCGGGCGTGGGGGGTGCGCGCGGAGCGCCCGGACCCCCTTCCCGGGACGGCGGGAAGGGGGGACTCGTGGACGTCAAAAGCCCTGCTCGGACTATTGATTGACGGGGCGTCAATCAGTTGCTTCTACCGGCCGTTGACGACGGGGATGACCTTCGTGCCGTAGGTGTCGATGACGGCTTCCTGCGCGTCGTGCATGTCGTACAGGGCGAACTGGTCGACGCCGAGGTCGCGCAGGGCGTCCAGCTTCTCGATGTGCCGCTCGACCGGCCCGATCAGGCAGAACCGGTCGACGATCTCGTCGGGGACGAACGCGGTGTCGGGGTTGCCGCTGCGCCCGTGGTGAGAGTAGTCGTAGCCCTCGCGGGCCTTGATGTAGGCGGTCAGCTCCTCCGGGATCACACCGGAGTGGTCGCCGTACCGGGAGACCAGGTCGGCCACGTGGTTGCCCACCATGCCGCCGAACCACCGGCACTGCTCCCGCGCGTGGGCGAGGGCCTGCGGCGAGTCGTCCTCGGTGACGTACGCGGGCGCGGCGACGCAGACCTTGACCTCGGCGGGGTCGCGTCCGGCGTCGGCGGCTGCCTGCTTCACGGTCTTGACCATGTACTCGGTCAGGTAGAGGTCGGCGAGCTGGAGGATGAATCCGTCGGCCTCCTCGCCCGTCATCTTCAGGGCCTTGGGGCCGTACGCGGCCATCCACACGGGCAGTTCGGCGCCGGGCCGCACCCAGGGGAACCGGACGACCGTGCCGCCGAGGTCGGCCTCCTCGCCGCGGCCGAGGGCCCGGATGACCTTCATGGCGCCGCTGATGCGGGCGAGCGTGTTCGGCTTGCGTCCGGCGACGCGCATCGCGGAGTCGCCGCGTCCGATGCCGCACACCGTGCGGTTGCCGTACATGTCGTTGAGGGTGGCGAACGTGGAGGCGGTGACCTCCCAGGTGCGGGTGCCCGGGTTGGTGACCATCGGGCCGACCTTGAGCTTGTCGGTGTTCGCGAGGATCTGGCTGTAGATGACGAAGGGTTCCTGCCACAGCACGGCCGAGTCGAAGGTCCAGCCGTGGCTGAAGCCGTTGCGCTCGGCCCGCTTCATGAGGCTGACCACCCGGGAGGCGGGCGGGTCGGTCTGCAGGACGAGTCCGAAGTCCATGTGCGCCACTCCTAGTTCAGGTACTGACAGGTGGAGCGGGGGGTGTAGACGCCGTGCCCGGCACGCCCGGTGAACTCCCGCTCGCTGATGACGAGTTCGCCGCGCGAGAGCACCGTCTCCACCCGGCCGGTGACGTGCTTGCCCTCGTACGCCGAGTAGTCGACGTTCATGTGGTGCGTCTCGACGGACATGACCTGCTCGGCGTGCGGGTCGTAGACGACGACGTCGGCGTCGGCGCCGGGCGCGATGGTGCCCTTCTTCGGGTACAGGCCGAACATCCTGGCCGGGGTCGCGCAGGCGATCTCGATCCAGCGGCGGCGCGAGATGTGCCCGTCGACGACGGCCTGGTGCAGCAGGTCCATCCGGTTCTCGACACCCGGCAGACCGTTGGGGATCTTCGAGAAGTCGCCGCGGCCGAGGTCCTTCTGGCCGGTGAAGCAGAACGGGCAGTGGTCGGTGGAGACCACCTGGAGGTCGTTCGTGCGCAGTCCCCGCCACAGGGCGGCCTGGTGCTCCCTGGGCCGCAGCGGAGTGGAGCAGACGTACTTCGCGCCCTCGAAGCCGGGCTCGGCGAGGTTGTCGGTCGACAGGAACAGGTACTGCGGGCAAGTCTCGCCGAAGACGTTCAGGCCCTCGTCGCGGGCGCGTGCCAGCTCGGCGACCGCCTCCTGCGCGGAGACGTGCACGACGTACAACGGGGCGCCGGCGACCTGGGCGAGCTTGATGGCGCGGTGGGTGGCCTCGGCCTCCAGCAGCGCCTTGCGGACCTCGCCGTGGTAGCGCGGGTCGGTCTCGCCGCGGGCCAGCGCCTGTTCGACGAGGACGTCGATCGCGATGCCGTTCTCGGCGTGCATCATGATCAGGCCGCCGTTCTCGGCGGAGCGCTGCATGGCGCGCAGGATCTGGCCGTCGTCGCTGTAGAAGACGCCGGGGTAGGCCATGAACTGCTTGAAGGAGGTGACGCCCTCCTCGACCAGCAGGTCCATCTCCTTGAGCGTGTCCTGGTTCACGTCGGAGACGATCATGTGGAAGCCGTAGTCGATCGCGCACCGGCCGTCGGCCTTGGCGTTCCAGGCGTCCAGGCCCTCGCGCAGCGAGTGGCCGGGACTCTGCACCGCGAAGTCGATGATCGTGGTGGTGCCGCCCCAGGCCGCGGCCCGGGTGCCGGACTCGAAGGAGTCGGAGGCGAACGTGCCGCCGAAGGGCAGTTCCATGTGGGTGTGGGCGTCGACACCGCCCGGGATCACGTACTTCCCGGTGGCGTCGATCAGCCGCTCGGCCGTCCACGCCTCGGCGGCGGCGCTGCCCGAGGCGGCCAGGGCGGCGATGCGGCCATCCTCGATCAGGACGTCGGCGTGGATCTCGTCGGAGGCCGTGATGACGAGGCCGCCGCGGATGACGGTACGGCTCATGCTCCCTCTCCTTCCGGTTCGCCCGCGTGCGCCGGGACCGCTCGGTCCGCGCGCACCGGGTGGGTAGCGCTGCTGTTGATCGCCGGGGGCCGGCGCTGTTTCCGGGTAGGGACTGCCGCCGTGGGGCGCGCGGTCCTCGGGAGCGGTCGGCGGCTCGCAGGCGGCCGGTGCCCGGTCGCGGTGGAACCGGCGGCGGCCCCGGACCTCGCCGGGCGCCGCCATGTCCCGTTCGGGGACGGCGAGTTCACTCTCCCTGCCGCTCGCCACCTCCCCGACGAACCGCGCCTCCGCCGCCACGAAGGACGACGCCACGCGGAGTCCGTCGTCTCCGCGCCCCTCGACGCCCACCCGGCGGTCGCGCCGACGAAGCAGCCGTCCGCCAACGGAAACCGCCGCCGGAGGCAGCCGGAGAGACCGCGCGAGGCCGCCGAGGGACCGACCGCCCTCCCGCGACCGGTGACCGCTACAGGACGCTCCTCAGCGCCCGGTCCAGGATCGCGGCGCCCTCCTCCGCCTCGGCGACGGTCAGCGACAGCGGCGGGGCGATGCGGAGCACGCTCGTGTCGTGGCCGCCGCCCTTGCCGATCAACAGACCCTCGCGGCGGGCCGCCTCCAGGACCGCCGCGGCGGCGTCCGGATTCGCCTCGCCCGTGGCCGGCTCGACCAGTTCGACGCCGATCATGAGCCCGCGTCCGCGCACCTCCCGTACCTCCGGCACCTGCGCCGCGACGGCACGCAGCCGCTCGATGAGCAGGCCGCCGACCCGCCGGGCGTTGCCCTGGAGGTCGTGTTCGAGGAGGTACGTCAGGTTCGCGAGGCCCGCCGCCATCGTGACCGGGGAGCCGCCGAACGTCGAGATGCTGTTGGAGTCCAGGCAGTTCATGATCTCGGCGCGGGCGACGACGCCGCCGATGGACATGCCGTTGCCGATGCCTTTGGCGAAGGTGAGCATGTCCGGCGGGCCCGCGGCGGCGTGCGCCTGCCAGCCCCAGAAGTGCTCACCCGTCCTGCCCCAGCCGGTCTGCACCTCGTCGGCGATCCACAGGACGCCGTGCTCCGCCAGCACCTCGCGGAAGGCCGCGTACAGCCCGTCGGGCGGCATGGTGAACCCGCCGACGCCCTGCACCGGTTCGGCGATCAGGGCCGCGGGCGTCCGGACGTGCCCGAGCAGGTCCCGCAGGTCGGCGACGCAAGCCGCGATGAACTCGGCGTCGCCCAGGTGGGCGTAGGGGCCGCGGGTGCGGACGCCGCCGTGGACGTACTGCGTCTGGAGCGGCGACAGCGAGGTCGGCGACCAGCCCTTGTTCCCGGTGATGCCGACGGCGCTGAACGAGCGCCCGTGGTAGCTGTTGCGCATCGCGAGGATCTGGTTGCTGCGCCGGTACGCGGTGGCGAGCAGCAGGGCGGTGTCGTTGGCCTCCGTGCCGGAGGTGGTGAAGAAGACCCGCGCGTCCGGGATGCCGGACAACTGGGCGACCCGCTCGGCTAGTTCGACCATCGGCCGGTTCAGGTAGAGCGTCGAGGTGTGGATGATGCGCCCGGCCTGCTCGCTGACCGCCTTGGTCACCTCGGGCAGCGCGTGCGCCGTCATCGTGGTGAGGATGCCGCCGAAGAAGTCGAGGTACCTGTTGCCGTCCGCGTCCCAGACGTGGCGGCCCTCGCCGTGGGTGATCTCCAGGGGGTCGGCGTAGTAGAGGGCGAGCCAGTCGGGCAGGACGGCCCTGTGGCGTGCGTACAGGTCGGTCACGGCTGCACCAGCCCCTCGTACGCCTCCGGGCGGCGGTCGCGGTAGAACGCCCACTGCTGCCGCACGTCCTCGATGAGGTCGAAGTCGAGGTCCCGGACGAGGAGTTCCTCGGTCTTGTCGCTCGCGGCGTCGCCCACGAACTGGCCGCGGGGGTCGACGAAGTACGAGGTCCCGTAGAAGTCGTTGTCGCCGTACTCCTCGACGCCGACGCGGTTGATCGCCGCGATGAAGTACTCGTTGGCGACGGCCGCCGCGGGCTGCTCCAGCTGCCACAGGTGCGAGGACAGGCCGCGGTGGGTGGCGGAGGGGTTGTAGACCAGCTGGGCGCCGTTCAGGCCGAGTTGGCGCCAGCCCTCCGGGAAGTGGCGGTCGTAGCAGATGTAGACGCCGACCCTGCCGACCGCGGTGTCGAAGACGGGCCAGCCGAGGTTGCCGGGTTTGAAGTAGTACTTCTCCCAGAACCCCTTCACCTGGGGGATGTGGTGCTTGCGGTACTTGCCCAGGTAGCTGCCGTCGGAGTCGATCACGGCCGCGGTGTTGTAGTAGAACCCGGACTGCTCCACCTCGAACACGGGCACGACGATCACCATGCCGGTCTCCCGGGCAAGGTCCTGCATCCGGCGGACCGTCGGGCCGTCCGGCACGGGTTCGGCCCAGCGGTAGTGCTCCGGTTCCTGGACCTGGCAGAAGTAGGGCGCGTTGAAGACTTCCTGGAATCCGATGACCTTCGCGCCCCGGCGTGCCGCCTCGCGCGCGTGTTCCTCGTGTTTGGCGATCATGGATTCGGTGTCGCCGGTCCAGGTCGCCTGGACCAGGGCGGCGCGTACGACGTTGGCCATGAGGTGCTCCTTCGACAGGACGTCAGAGAGCTTCTACGCCCGTAGACGGTGGCCGTAGAGGCTTGAAACTAAGCCTCTATCGCGGGCTTGCCAAGACCATCGTCGTCAACCCGCTGAGTCGATCATGTTTCACACTCCTGTGGGTGAGCGCGGTCCGCCCGGCGCCGGGTTCACGCGGCGAACCCGGCGACCCGCAGGGCGTGCACGAGATCCCAGTACCGCTCCTCGGAGGCGCCGCGTGCGGACTCCAGGAGAAGCGGGACGAGGTGGGGCGGGTCCGCCTCCGCGCTGCGGGCGGCCTCCTCGGGGGTGCGGACGCGTACGTAGGCGTCGAGGAGCACGCGGACGTCGCGGTGGCGGCCCGCCGCCTCCAGGCCGAGCACGGCGGCCCCTATCTCCGGGGCCGGCCTGGCGACACCCTGGCGCAGCATCTGCCTGCCGTCCGCGACGCGCCCCGCGGCGACGAGGGCGTCGGCCGCGGCGACCAGCCGGTCGGCGGGCAGGGAGGCCGCCTCCCACAGCAGGGTGGCCCAGTCGGCGTCCAGCCCGGCGCGGTGCAGTTCGGCGGCGAGCAGCGGGAAGCGGGCGGCGGGCCAGTGGGCCGCCTCCACGAGCAGGGCGTGCGCCTCGCCGCTGCGGCCCTCGGCCCGCAGCCGCACCAGCGTCGCCACGGTGTCCACGGTGTCCCGCCGCGCCTCGTCGTCCAGCGGCTCCCTGCGGGGCTGGGGCCGCTCGGGCTCCTCGGCGGCGCCGGCGAAGCGCGCGCCCCGGGGGCTGCGGTCCTGGACGCGCGGCGCCGGCACGACGGGGGCCACCGCGGGGGCGGCGACGGGGGCCTCCTCGGCCTCCACCATCCCGGCGAACCTGGCGCCACCGCGCGGGCGCCGCTTGGCGCGCTGCTTGGGGACGGAGGGCGCGGGGGCGGCGACCGGTGGCCGCGCGTCGCCTGGCACGGAGGCGGCCGGGTCCGTGGGGGCGGGGCGCTCGGCGGGCGTGGCACGGTAGGGCGCCTCGGCGCGGGCGGCGCCGGTGTCGTCGCCGGGAGCCCGGCCGGCCGGTTCCCGGGCGCCCGGGCTGTCGGGGCCGCCCCGGGCGCCGGGCGCCGGCTGCGCCGCGAACGCGGACCAGGGCGTGCCCGTCTCCTCCGCCGGCCGGCCCGCCCCGACGCCTCCGGGCGGGTCGGCTGGGAAGCCCGCCGTGCCGCGTGCCCGGCCGGGCGCCGCACGGAGGTCCAGTCGTTGCATGCGCCGGCGCAGCTCGGCGCAGCGGGCGGTGGCGCGGTCGTGGTCGTCGTGGGCCCAGGCCAGGTCGAGGCGGACCGCTTCGGCCTCCTCGGGGGAGGCCGCCGAGTGCAGCAGGCGGCCGAGTTCGGATCGGCGTTCGGCCGCGTAGCGCTGTTCGCGGAGCATGACGTCGAGGCGGTCGCCGAGGGCGTCGCGGCCGCCGGGCCGGGCGTCGTGGGCCGCGAGCGAGGCGTCGTGCAGGGCGCGGGCCCGCTCCGCCTCCCCGGCGGCGGCCGCGGCGCCGTACTGCGCGGCGAGGTCCTGCAGGAGCGCCTCCACGACGTCCCAGGGCGGCACCTCCCACCCGTCCAGGCAGGCCCGCATCCCCTCGGGGTCGCACTGCCAGAAGACCGCGCACCAGCCGGCGCGCTGGTCCAGACGTGTCAGCAGCCCGTTCAGAAAGGCAGTGAACTCCCGCACATCGTGCGGGAGTTGTCCTACAGCCATCACCCAACTCCCCGCTGAGACTGGAGTGCTCCGATCCGGTAGCGAACACCAGCTGTGTTACGGGACGGCTACGGGGAGTTTTCCGGCGGTGCGCCATGCGCTCCGCCGGAGCACGTCACACGGACGCGCGCCCCGTCCCGCGGCGGCGGTCGCACCGGCCCGAGTCGCCCCGGTTCAGGCGGGACCCGGTGGTGCGCGACCCGCGGACGGATCGGCACCACTCGGGGTCTCCACGGTCGGCCGCCGGCTACCGCGCCGGCCGCACCACCATCGCCGAGCCGCCGCCCCGGCGTACCTTCTCGGCCGCCGCGAGCCACTTCCCGTCCGGCAGACGCTGCACGCCCGTCGCCGCGCCGATCTCGGGGTTCAGCCGGAAGCCGTGCCCCAGGGCCTCCAGCCGGGCCCGCAACGGGCTGTCCCACAGGGCCGGTTCGAGCTCGGTGGTGGCCTGGTTGCGCTGGCTGGCCCGGGGTGCCGCGATGGCGTCCACCAGCGGCAGCCCTCGGTCGACGAACCCGGTGAGGGTCTGGAGCACCGTGGTGATGATGGTCGCGCCGCCGGGCGAACCGAGGGCCACGACCGGCTTGTCGTGCCCGTCGAGCACGATGGTCGGCGCGATCGAGGAGCGCGGACGCTTGCCCGGACCCGGCAGGTTCGGGTCGTGCACGCCGGGGCTCGCCGGGGTGAAGGAGAAGTCCGTCAGCTCGTTGTTGAGCAGGAAGCCGCGGCCGGGGACCGTGATGCCGCTGCCGCCGGTCTGCTCGATGGTCAGCGTGTAGGCGACGACGTTCCCCCACTTGTCGGCCACCGTCAGATGGGTGGTGTTCTCACCCTCGTACGTCGTCGGTGCCGCCGCTCCCGAGGTGGGGCAGCCCGCCGGATGCCGCGGGTCGCCCGGGGCCAGCGGGCTGGTCAGCACCGCGTCGTCCTGGATGAGGCATTCCCGCGAGTCGGCGTACCGCTGCGACAGCAGTTCCCTCGTCGGTACGTCCTCGAAGGCGGGGTCGCCGACCCAGCGGCCCCGGTCGGCGAACGCGATCCGGCTCGCCTCGATGTAGCGGTGCAGGTACCGCTCCCGGCTCGCCCGGGAGAGGTCGGTCCGCTCCAGGATGTTGAGCGCCTCGCCGACCGTGGTGCCGCCGGAGGAGGAGGGGGCGATCGAGTAGACCTTCAGACCGCGGTACGACGTCTTCGTCGGCGTCTGGGACTTCGCCTCGTAGGCCGCCAGGTCCTTGAGGGACAGCTCCCCGGGACGGGCCACGCGCCCCGACGCCGGGTCCACCGGCGGATCGTTCACGGTGTCGACGATCTCCCGGCCGAGGTCGCCGTGGTAGATCTCGTCGACGCCGTGGCGGCCCAACTCCCGGTAGGTGCGAGCCAGATCGGGGTTCCTGAAGGTCGATCCGACCACCGGCAGCGAACCGCCGGGAAGAAACAGTCCGGCGGTGTCCGGGAAGTCCTCGAAGCGGGCCTGGTTGGCCTCCGTCTGCGAGCGGAAGGTGGCGTCGACCGTGAAGCCGTCCCGAGCGAGCCGCTCGGCGGGTTTCAGCAGGGACGCGAGGGGCTTGCTGCCCCACCGGTCCAGCGCGGCCTGCCAGGTGGCCGGGGTGCCGGGGGTGCCCACGCCGAGTCCGCTGGTGACGGCGTCGGCGAACGGGACCGGTTTGCCGTCCTCCACGAAGAGGTTCTCGTCGGCGGTCAGCGGCGCGGTCTCCCGACCGTCGATCGTGTGCACCGTACGGGACTTGGCGTCGTAGTGGACGAAGTAGCCGCCCCCGCCGACGCCCGCCGAGTAGGGCTCCGTGACGCCGAGCGCCGCCGCGGTGGCTACCGCCGCGTCGACCGCGTTGCCGCCCTTCCTCAGGACCTCGATCCCGGCGGCGGAGGCGTCCGCGTCGACGCTCGCCACGGCTCCGCCGTAGCCGACGGCGACCGGCACCTTCTCCGAGGCTCCGGCCGAGGGAGGCGCCGCCGCCCCCACCGACACCATCGCGGCCGAGACCGCCAGGACCGCCAGACTCCGTGCGACAGGGCGACGCATCCGTACCTCCAGTCAACAGTCGTCCGCGCAGCGTAACTTCCCTCCACGCTCGCGTCAGGTACCCCTCGAACACCGTTCGGTCCGACCGCTAGCATGCGCGCCCATGAATGACGACGTGCGCAACATCGTCCTGGGCGTGCTCGCGGCCGGTATCAGCGCCTGCCTCGGCTGGCTGGCCCGCACCTACCTGTGGAAACGCAGACTCCGCCGCAAACAGGCCTTCTTCGGGCTGCCCGACAACTCCGAGTCGCTGCTGGTGGTCAACCGGGAGGCCGGCGGCCCCGAACTGACCGTGATGCGACACGACGTGTTCGCCCTGCTGGAGCTCTCGGCGCTCATCAAGGACTGCGGCGCGCACGCCCACGTCGTCGCCCACGACGCCGCGCAGCAGGGCTTCGGCGAGCGCACCGAGTTCTGTGTCGGCGGGCCCGCCTCGAACCGGCGCATGGCGGCTCACCTGGCGTCGCTGCTGCCGGGCATCCGGGTGAACACCGACGCCGAACCGGGCCCGGACCGCGGCGCCTTCCAGATCGGCAGCGAGCGCTACCGCCTGGAGTCCGGCAAGGGCGAGTACGTGATCCTGGCGCGGCTCACCGCGGACCTCGGCCGGGCGGCGCGGCCCGTCTTCCTGTTCTGCGGGCAGCGCGCGATCACCAACCAGGCGGCGACCCGCTATCTCGCGCGCCACCATGAGCGGCTGACCCGCAAGTACCGGAGCGACTCCTTCGTCCTGCTGCTGAAGGTCGTCAACTCCCAGGCGTACGGCCCCGATGTCGTCGAACTCGTCGCGGACGTGACCCGGGCCGCGCAGACCCCGGCGCCGGTGACGACGGCCCGCACCTCGCACCGGGCGCAGTGAGCCGGCCCCGGCGCACTCTCACCGGACCCACACCCCCGGAAGGCGGAACGCACACTTCAGCGGCCTCGGCACACACGAAATGAACACTTCAACAATCGTTACTCGCACGTAACTTACCGACGGGTTACCGGCAGTAAGAACCCGAGGTTACCGTCGGGTCACTTTGCACTGGCACGAGTGAGGAGTGACCCGTGGGACACCCGCGCAAGGCACTGCGAACCACCGCCGCAGGAGCCGTCTCGGCGACGCTGCTCGCCGGCACCGCCCTCGGCCTCGCCCCCACCGCGCAGGCCGCGCCGGCCGCGAGCGGCACGGCGGGCATCCGCTTCGTCGACATCACCGGGGACGGCGGCACGGTGCTGAAGGCGAACGTCGTGACGCCCGCGGGCGCCGACGGCACCCGGCGCTACCCGCTGATCGTGCTGCCCACGAGCTGGTCCCTGCCACAGATCGAGTACCTGGCTCAGGCCAGAAAGCTCGCCGACTCCGGCTATGTGGTGGTCAGTTACAACTCCCGCGGCTTCTGGGAGTCGGGCGGGCGGATCGAGGTGGCCGGGCCGCCCGACACCGCCGACGCGTCCCGGGTGATCGACTGGGCGCTGGCGAACACCCCGGCCGACGCGGCGAAGATCGGCATGGCGGGCGTGTCGTACGGCGCGGGCATCACCCTGCTCACCGCCGCCCAGGACAAGCGCGTGAAGGCGGTGGCCGCCCTCAGCGGCTGGGCCGACCTCATCGACTCGATCTACTCGGGCCGCACCCAGCACGTCCAGGCCGCCGCGATGCTGGGCGGCACGGGCTACCTCACCGGCCGGCCCAGCGCCGAACTCCAGGAGACCCTGAAGAACTTCCTCGGCTCGAACCTGTCGAAGGAGCAGGAGATGATCGACTGGGGGAAGAAACGTTCCGCCGCGTACGCCGTCGACCGGATCAACGCCAACGGCACGGCCGTCATGCTCGCCAACGCCTGGGGCGACACGATCTTCCCGCCCAACCAGTACGCCGACTTCTACGAGCGGCTGGCCGGGCCCAAGCGCCTGCAGTTCCGCCCCGGTGACCACGCCACCGCCGAGGCGACCGGCCTGCTCGGACTGCCCAACGACGTGTGGACGGATACCGGACGGTGGTTCGACCACTACCTCAAGGGCGAGGACAACGGCGTCGACCGCGAGCAGCCGGTCCGGCTCAAGCCCCGTTCCTCCGGCGGCTACGAGAGCTACCCGGACTGGAAGTCGGTGGGCGCCAACACCAGGAAGATCCCCCTCGCGGGCGAGACGACCATCCACACGAACGTCGACTCGGGCGCGAACGGCGGGACCCTCTTCCTCTCCAGCATCCTCGACCAGCTCGCACAGCTGCCGCCCACGGCGTCGATCCCGCTGCTGCCGCGCCGCTGGGCCGCCGTATGGCAGTCGCCGAAGCACTCCACCGCCCAACGGGTGCGCGGAACAAGCGAGTTGCACACGACGGTCACCGCGACCAAGGAGAGCGGCACCCTCGTCGCCTACCTCTACGACGTGGGCCCGCTCGGCCTCGGCAAGCTGGTCAGCAACGCGCCGTACACCTTCCACGGACAGACGCCCGGCAAGCCGTTCGGCGTCGACCTGGAGCTGTTCTCCACGGCCTACGACGTCCCGGCAGGGCATCGTCTCGCCCTGGTCGTCGACACGGTGGACCCGCTCTACATCGAGCACAACCCGTCCGGCGCGCAGCTGACCTTCTCCTCACCGGAGCACGACCCGTCGTACGTGTCGGTGCCCCTGCGCGAGCAGTGATCTCCGGCTGCTGCCGGGCGGGTTCTGGCCCTCTCAGCTACTGCACACCCGGCAGCAGCGTCCCTGGTTCGGCCGGTGCCACGTCCACGGCCTCGGTCTTGGGACTGCGCCGTTCGCGCCGGTACACCCGAGGGGCGGACCGGAAGAGCGGCACGCACATCCCGGTGCGGAGCGGCTGGATCACCGTCACCACCGGGATGAACGGCAAATCGTAGTCGAGACTCGACGTGATCAGCCTCCCGGAGCGGAGGAACTCCTCACAGCTGACCGGGGAACCCGGTGAGGGATCGGTCAGGGCCGCCGTCAACCGGCCCACCACGGCGGGCAGTACGGCCCGGACGGCGCGCCGCACGGGCACGTGGGGAACGAACCGGATCCGGCGGCCGCCGGGCGCGCGGAACGCACGTGTCCTGCGGATCATGCGAAGCACCCCCGGCTCAGTGCTTGAGGATCTTGGAGAGGAAGTCCTTGGCGCGGTCGCTGCGCGGATCGGTGAAGAACTCCTCGGGGGTGCGGTCCTCGATGATGCGGCCGTCCGACATGAAGACGACGCGGTTGGCGGCCGAACGCGCGAAGCCCATCTCGTGGGTGACGACGACCATGGTCATGCCGTCACGCGCGAGTTGCTGCATGACCTCCAGCACCTCGTTGATCATCTCCGGGTCGAGGGCCGAGGTCGGCTCGTCGAACAGGAGGGCCTTGGGGTCCATGGCGAGGGCGCGGGCGATGGCCACGCGCTGCTGCTGTCCGCCGGAGAGCTGCGCCGGGTACTTGTCGGCCTGCTCGGCGACACCCACCCGGTCGAGGAGTTCGTGCGAGCGCTTGTCGGCCTCGGCCTTCTTGCGCCCGCGGGCCTTGATCTGCCCCAGTGAGACGTTCTGCAGAACCGTCTTGTGGGCGAAGAGGTTGAACGACTGGAAGACCATGCCGACCTCGGCGCGCAGCCGGGCGAGGTCCTTGCCCTCCGCGGGCAGCGGCTGTCCGTCGAGCCGGATGGTCCCGGAGTGGATCGGCTCCAGCCGGTTGATCGCCCTGCACAGCGTGGACTTGCCCGACCCCGACGGGCCGATGACCACGACCACCTCCCCCTTGCCGACGGTGAGGTCGATGTCCTGCAGGACATGCAGCTCGCCGAAGTATTTGTTCACGTCATGCAGTTCGATCAGCGGATCGACGGCCATCCCGGACCTGCCCACTCTCAGCTGTGTCGGTCAGCGCAAACTATCCACGGGCGACGGGACTCGGCCGACGACACGCCAGCCCCGCGATTAACCGTATTTGAGGCCCCGCGGCGAGGGCGCACGACCACCCCGGCCGCCTGTTGTGCCACCCCGCGGCCGCCGGCGGGCGTGCCCGGGCCGGCCGCGCCTAGGCTTCCGCCGCCTCCGCGTAGACCTGCGACAGCTGGGGGGCGCCCTGCACGGCCCAGTCCAGGCCGGCCTCGATGACCGGGATCTCGCGGCCCGACGCGAGGCGCACCACGGGGCTGCCACCCGGCCACACGTGCCAGGAGGCGCCGAGGACCGTGCGCACGACGACCGTGCCCAGGTAGAGACCCGCGTCGTTGGCGAGCCAGGGCAGCGCCTCCGGGTCGTCCCGCCAGCGGGGCAGCAACTGGTCGAGCGCGGTCAACGAGGCCGGGGAGTCGTCCAGTTCGAGCCCCGCCATCGCCGCCTGGGAGCGGAGCAGCTCGCACTCCGAGAGCAGTTCGGTCACACCCTCGGGGTCGTCCTCGAAGGCCACGGCGAGCACCTGGCCGCGCCCCGCGAGGTGCCGCCTGCGCCACTTGTCCAAGAAGGGGATGTTCATCACCGGCCTCTCCATGAGGGAACGATCGCCGAAGGGCCCGCGTTCCCGGCATGTCATGAATGTAGCTTGCGGCAGTTGATCACGGAATCATCCAAATGACCGGACCGCGGTTCCGCCGGACCCGCCCGCGCGGACGGTGCGCACCGCACGGGCCGGTAACGGTGGGCCCGTGCGCCGGAATGCCCGGTCTCAGCCGGACTCGGGCACGCCGTGGCCGGCCGGCCTCGCCGGACGTGGCCGCCGTGCGGGCGGGATGAGTTCGGCGCCCGTTCACACGCGGCTCATTGACGCCTCCCGTCCGCCTCCCTAGTTTCATGGGGCACCTGTCATCCCGTCTGTCACCGCTCTGGGAGGAGCCGGGCGTGCGCCGATGTCTGTGGGGAGTGGTCGTGGTGCTGGGCCTGGCGCTGGGCGGCGCGCCCGTCGCCCACGCCGAGTCCGCCTCCGTACCCCCGTCTGCGAAAGCCGGGCCGCGTCCGCTGGAACGGCTCTTCGACAACACCGCCGTCAGCGACGACACGCGGCCCGGCGAGGCCGACTTCGACGGCTCGGGCGGCTCGTTGTCCGCGCGGGACCTGACGGCCGCGGGCTGGACCCCGGGGCGCACCCTGACCGTTCAAGGGGACCGCCTGGCATGGCCGCGACGGGAGCCGGGCGAGCCCGACAACGTGCGCGCCGACGGACAGGCCGTGCGCGTGCGGGGCCGCGGGGACGCGCTCGCCTTCCTCGTCGCCGGCACGGGCGGCGGCGACGCGAGCGGCACGGGCGCGGTCCGGTACGCCGACGGCTCCGTCTCCTCGTACCGGCTCACCGCCCCGGACTGGCGGACCGGGCCGCTCGCCACCAAAGCGGTGGCGCTGCCCCACATCAACACCCCGGAAGGCCAACTCGCCGAGAAGGCACGGCTGTACGTGGTGACGGTGCCGCTCGCCCGGGGCCGCGAGGTCGCCTCGGTGCGACTCCCCCGCGACCGGGCGCTGCACGTGTTCGCCCTGGCGGTACGGCCGTCGACGCGCGCCTGGACGGGCAGTTGGGCCGCTTCGACCTCCGGGTACCAGGCCGTCGGTCCCTGGACGGACCGGACGCTGCGGCTGGTGGTGCACACCTCCGCGGGTGGCCCCCGGGTGCGGATCCGGCTCGACAACACGTTCGCGTCCGCGCCCGTGACCATCGGCGGAGCGACGGTGGCGGTGCGGGAGGCGGGGGCGCGGCCGGCGGCGGCGCCGGTCCCGCTGTCGTTCCGGGGCGCGGCCGGGACGACGATCCCCGCGGGCGCGCAGGCCGTCAGCGACCCGGTGGACTTCGACGTGCCCGCGGACGCCGACCTGCTCGTCAGTTTCCATCTGCCGGGGACGGTGACCGCGGCGCCCGTGCACCGGCTCGCGGTGCAGCGCTCGTACGTCAGCGAGCCGGGCGACCACGCCGGCGACGCCGCGGCGGACGCGTACACCTCCACGATCACCAACTGGCCGCTGCTGAGCGGGGTCGACGTGGGGGGCGGCCCCGGTTCCGTGGTCGTGCTGGGCGACTCCATCACGGACGGCGAGAAGTCGCCGACGGACGCCAACCGGCGCTGGCCCGACCTGCTCGCGGACCGGGTGCGGGCCTCCTCCGTCATCCCGCACTACGGGGTCCTCAACCAGGGCATCTCGGCGAACCGCGTGGTCACCGACCGCTATCCCGGCGACGGGGTGTCCAGCGACAGCGGCGGGGTGAGCGCGCTGCACCGCCTGGACCGGGACGTCCTCGCCCAGACCTCGGTCCGTACGGCCGTCGTCTTCCAGGGCGTGAACGACGTGCGCTGGGGCGCCACCGCGGAGCAGGTGATCGCGGGGCTGCGCGAGATCGCGGACCGGGCCCACGCCCGCGGCGTCCGGGTCCTCGCCGCGACGGTCGCGCCCTGCGAGGGCGAGTCGCTGTGCACCGCCGCGGCCGACGCGCAACGGGTCGCGGTGAACGAGTGGATCCGCGACGGCGAGGACTTCGACGGCGTCCTCGACTTCGACGCGGTGCTGCGGGACCCGGCACGGCCCGCGCGGCTGCTTCCCGCCTACGACAGCGGGGACCATCTGCATCCGGGCGACGCGGGCCTGGCCGCCCTGGCCGATTCCGTGGACCTCGGGCTGCTGGAGCCGTAGGACGCGGGGTGCCGCCCGTCCCGGGACGCGAGCGGGGACGGACGGCACCCGCAGGCCCGGAAGAGTGCTGTCCGGCGGTTACACGTCCAGGTCGACCACGACCGGCGCGTGGTCCGAGGCGCCCTTGCCCTTGCGCTCCTCGCGGTCCACGTACGCGTCGGTCACGGACTTGGCGAAGGGCTCGTTGCCGTAGACCAGGTCGATGCGCATGCCGCGGTTCTTGGGGAACGCGAGCTGGCGGTAGTCCCAGTAGGTGAACGGGTGCTCGTACTTCAGGGGGCGCGGGACCACGTCCGAGAGGCCGGCCTCGCGCAGGGAGGCGAGGGCGGCCCGCTCGGCCGGGGTGACGTGGGTGGCGCCCGCGAACGCGGCGATGTCGAAGACGTCGTCGTCCGTCGGCGCGACGTTGTAGTCGCCCAGCACCGCGAAGGGGCGGCTGCCCGCCGCGTCACCGGCGACCGCGGCCTTCAGCGCCTCGAACCACTGGAGCTTGTAGGCGTAGTGGGGGTGGTCCACCTCGCGGCCGTTCGGCACATAGACCGACCAGACGCGGACCGGGCCGCAGGTCGCGGAGATGGCGCGGGGCTCCACGGCGCCGTCGTAGCCCCCGTCGCCCGGCAGGCCCTTGACCACGTCCTCGATGCCGACGCGGGAGAGCACCGCGACCCCGTTCCACCGGCCGGTCGCGTGGACCGCTGCCTCGTAGCCCAGCTCGCGCAGCTGGTCGACCGGGAACTGCTCCTCGGCGACCTTGGCCTCCTGGAGGCACAGCACGTCGGTGCCGCTGCTCTCCAGCCAGGCCAGCAGCCGCGGGAGTCGGGCGGTGATCGAGTTCACGTTCCAGGTGGCGATGCGCATGCCCTCCAACCTACCGGGCGGGTACGACAACGCCGTCGCTCAGACCTCCGCCGACGCCCCCGGCACCAGCCGCAGGTGCTCCGAGCCGCCCAGGGCGCCGATCTGGTTGTCGTAGATCGGGCGGGCGAGATCGGTCAGGAGCGCGTCGTGGATGTCGTAGGCGCGCTGCGGCCCGACCTCGCGGACGTAGTCGATCACCTCGGAGATCTTGTTCCAGGGGGCCATCACGGGCAGCATCAGCGTCTCGACGGGCCGGCCGGGGACGGTGAGGGCGTCGCCGGGGTGGAAGACGCGGCCGCCGTCGATCAGGTAGCCGACGTTGGTGATGCGCGGGATGTCCGGGTGGATCACCGCGTGCAGTTCGCCGTGCACCTGCACGTCGAAGCCGGCGGCGGTGAAGGTGTCGCCGTGTCCGACGGTGTGCACCCGGCCCGGGAACGCGGCCGAGATCTTCTCCGCGACCGATTTCAGCGTCCAGATCTCGGTGCCGGGACCGGCCTCCATGGCGGCCCGCAGCCGGCCCTCGTCGAAGTGGTCCGGGTGCTCGTGCGTGACGAGGATCGCGTCCGCGCCGACCGCGGCGTCCGCCTCGGTGAACCCGCCCGGGTCGAGGACGAGTGTCCGCCCGTCCTTCTCGAGCCGGATACAGGAGTGCGACTTCTTCGTGAGCTTCATGAGTCCATCCTGCCTCCGCCCGCGCGGCGGAGGGCGGCCCGGACCGGTGCCGGAACCGGTGCGTCCGCCATCCGCCCGCTTCCCGGCCGGGACTCCGCGCGGCAACGGGGGGACGGGACCGCACGCGTCACTCCTCGGGGGTGGTCTCCTCCCGGATGACCGCCTGCGCGACCTTGAAGGCGCTGTTGGCCGCCGGGACACCGCAGTACACGGCCGCCTGAAGCAGCACTTCCTTGATCTCGTCCGGGGTGAGGCCGTTGCGCAGGGCCGCGCGGGTGTGGAAGGCCAGCTCGTCGAGGTGCCCGCCCGCGACCAGCGCGGTGAGCGTGACACAGCTGCGCGAGCGCCGGTCCAGCCCCGGGCGGTCCCAGATCTCGCCCCACGCGTACCGGGTGACGAACTCCTGGAAGTCCCCGGAGAACGCGTCCGCCGAGGCCAGCGCCCGGTCCACGTGCGCGTCCCCGAGCACCTCGCGGCGGACCTTGATCCCGGCGTCGTACGGGTCGGGACGGCCGAGCGCCTGCGGCTGCGCCACGGCGGACGCGATCTCGGCGACGGGCGCCACCGGCGTGGGCGGACTCAGCACCGGGGCGACCGGGGCCGCCGGGACGGCCGTCTGGCCGGTCCCCGGGTCGTACGTGTTCTGCCAGGCGGTGGAGAAATGGCGTACGAGCAGGTCCGTGACCGCCGCCGGCTGCTCCACGGGGACCAGGTGCGAGGCGCCGGGGACGACGGCGAGCCGGGCGTCCGGTATGCCGGCGACCAGGGTGCGCGCCTCGGCCGGCCCGGTGACCTGGTCCTCGGAGCCGACCAGGACCAGGGTCGGCACCCCGATCCGGCCCAGCTCCGCCCGTACGTCGAACGCGGCGAGGGCCTCGCAGGCCGCGATGTAGCAGCCGGGGTCCGTGGTCCGCACCATCTGGACTGCCCACTCGGTGATCGCCGGCTGGGCCGCGGCGAACCCGCCCGTGAACCACCGCTCGGGGGCCGTGCGCGCGATCGGCTCCAGCCCGTTCGTCCGCACGATCACCCCGCGCTGGCGGAACTCGTCGGCCGTGCCGAACCGGGGCGAGGCGGCGATGACCGCGAGGGAGGCGAGCCGCTGGGGGTGGCGCAGCGCCAGCTCGACCCCGACGGCACCACCGAACGCGCATCCCGCGTACCCGAACCTCTGCACGCCCAGCGCGTCCAGGGTGGCGAGCAGCCTGGCCGCCGACTCACCGACGGAACCGGACGGGTAGGCCGGCGCTCCGCCGTGTCCCGGCAGGTCGTACCGGAAGACCCGCCAGTGCTTCACGAGCTCCGGGATCTGCCGGTCCCACATGTGCCAGGTCGTACCCAGTGAGGGACCCAAGATCAGGACAGGGGCGTCTTCCGGCCCGTCAAAGCGGTATTGCAGGGTGTTCATCGGTGTCTCACTCACGCCCTGCACGGTCTCACATTCCACGGCACCCCCATGACGGGGGCCGTGAGGACACCGGCCGGATCAGGTGAGAACCTCGCCGACTGCCGTGGTGACGGCGGCGGTTCGTGGAGCCGTGGCGGGTGGCGTCGTCGCAGGCGACGGGAACGGTGGGGGCGAGCCGGGTTCCCGAGGCCCCGGCGTCGGGTGCGGGAGCGGTGCCGGGGGGCTTGGACGTGGACCCCGCGCTCCCCTCCCGGGCCGGGAGGGGACGCGAGGTGGACCTCAGACCGCCGTCACCGGATGCCGGACGACGGCGTCGAAGAGGTAGCCCTGGGTGTTGGGGACCGTCGTGTCCGGCTGGGTGCGGCCCGTCGTGTCCGTGGCTCGGGCCAGGAGCGTGTACGGGCCCGGTGCCGCCGGACGCCAGTCGGTGGACCAGCGGACCCACGAGGCGCGGCGCGGGGTGTCGTGCAGCCGGGCCGGACGCCAGCGGGCGCCGCCGTCCGTGCTGACCTCGACCCGGGTGACGGCACCCGCTCCCGACCACGAACGTCCGGTCAGCCGCCGCTCGACACCGGCGGGAACGCTTGCCTCCCACGGCAGTTCGAAGGCGCTCTTGAGGGTCTGCCGGGTGAGCGGCGCGCTGCCCCCGGCGGGGTGGGCGTCACCGAAGAGGCGGTAGAAGTCGGTGTTCCAGGGCGAGTAGAGGGGCCGCGCGGACACCTCGATGTCGCCGACCCACTTGACGGAGGCGATACCGACCCACGACGGCACGAGCACGCGCACCGGGTGGCCGTGGTCCGGCGGCAGCGGCTCGCCGTTCATCTCGTAGGCGAGCAGGACGTCGTCCAGTGCCTTCGACACGGGCAGCGGCCTGCGCACGTGCCCGAGGTTCGTCCCGTCGGCGGTCACGTACTCGGCGTCGAGGCCGACGGGCATGACGTCCACGGCACGGTGGCTCAGCCCGGCACGGCGCAGCACCTCGGCGAGCCGGACACCGCGCCACTCGGCCGTGCCGACGGCACCGAGCGTCCACGCCGTGCCGGTGACGGCCTGCCCCTGCTGGGAGGTGAAGAAGCTGCGACCGTTGCCCGCGCACTCCACGAACGCGGTTCTGGTCGTCACCGGCAGCCGCTTCAGGTCGTCCAGCGTGAACTCGGCGGGCTTGGCCCGGTGGAGGCCGTCCCCCCGCACGGTGAGCGTCCAACTGTCCGCGTCCAGAACGGGGGTGGAGGTGTGGTTGCGTACGAAGAAGCGCTCGGCCGGGGTGTGCAGACCGGTGCCCGCGAGGGCCGCGAACCTGGTCTCCGCGTTGGTGCCGCGGACGGTGAACCACTCCTCCGGCAGCGGCTTCACGATGCCCGGCGCGCTCGCCACGACGCGGGTGCTCCCCGCCGTCCCGTCCACGGCGGCGGGCGCCGCGCCCGCCGCGGCTGCCGGTGAGGCCAGGGCGGCGGGGGCGGCGGCGGTGAGTCCGGCCGCCGCCAGCAGCCTCAGCATGTCGCGCCGGGCGACCCCGTCGGCGCGGGCGTCTCCCGCCAGCCACTGGCGGAGTCTGCGACGGTCGTAGGCGAGTTCGGAGGGGGACATGGGGACCTGCCTTTCGGGGCGGTTGTGCGGTGGTGACTGTCCACGGGGCGGGACACGACGGGGGCGCGGGACGGTCGCGGCGGGAACGGCCCCTACGCCGGGAGCGGTCCGTATGCCGGGAGCGGTCCCTACGCCGGGAGCGGTCCGGGTCGGCGGTCTCGGTCCGTTGTCGGTTCCGGTTTCGGGCGCGCCGGGGCGGCTCACGGGGTGGGAGCGCGTGGTGCGCGAGGGCGTGACGGGTCCGCCGAGGGGCGAGCGGGGTGGTGGGGGGGGGACGGGCTCAGGGGCGAGTCCGGTGGTCCGGCCACCTGTCCTGCCTCGAAGTGCCCCTATTCCCGGGCCACTTCGGGGTTCGTCACGCGCGTCGCGCCGGTGAGGAGGATCAACAACAGCCGCGCGACAGAAGCGCGCGGGACCGCGGAGCCAGGCGGTGACTGTCGAGAATCATGGGCGACATCGTACGAGCTCGGACCTCGACTCGGCGAGGAAACGGCGTAGTCCGACCACAGGGAGGGGAGGGACACCTGGCGGCGAGTGCGGGTGGACGCGTGAGCGTCGGGTCGCCCCACGCTCACAGGTCGTCGGGCGTGCCCAGGCCGGTGAGCGCGCCCACCGGGTCGAGGTCGGGGGTGCCGCGGGGCCACCAGTCGTCGTGGCCCGGTTCGGACTCGTACGCGTACCAGAGGCCGTCCCGGCCGAGGCGGAGCTGGACGTGGCCGCGCGGGTGCGTGAGGTGGTTGCGCCAGGGCCGGAAGGCGGGGAGGTCGGCGGCGAGGAGCAGCGGGCGGGCCCGGTCGAATCGGCCCGCGGGCGGGTCCCAGGGCTCTTCGAGGACCGCGAGCCCCTCGATCCCGCCCTGGCGCCAGGCGGCCACCGCACGCGCCAGCTCGGCCGGGGTGCGCCCGGTGGCGGTCGCCAGCGACGAGTACAGGGCGCGGGTGCCCGCCGTGAGTCCGGAACCCGGACGGGCGGCGGCGAGCCGTACCGCGTCCTGCCACAGCGTCAGGTCCCCGACCGGATCCCGTCCCGCCGTCAGCAGCGCGTGCGCGCGGGCGGCCGCGTCGGTGGCCAACTGGTCGAGCGCGAACGGGTCGGGGCCGCCCGGCGCGCCCGGGTACGTCGGCGGCTGCTCGGGATGCGGCGGCGCGGGCAACGGGGCCGGCAGCGCGGGCAGCGAGCGGGGCGCGAGGGCGTCGCGGGCCCGTACGCCCGGCAGCGGGGCCGGTTCGCGGTCCTGGGCCGCGCGGGCCGCGCGCGCGGCGTTCCGGCGGGACAGCTCGTCGAGCAGTTCCCGTTCCCCGCGACCGCGCAGCAGGAGCAGCACGAAGGGGTCCTCGTCCAGGAGCCGGGCGGTCTGGTAGCAGAGGGCCGCCGCGTGCTTGCAGGGGTGCCCGGAGTCGGGGCAGCTGCACTGTGGTTGCAGGTCCCCGGGGCCGGGGAGCAGGGCCACGCCGCAGTCGGCGAGGGACTGGGGCATCTCCTTGTCGAGCAGCGCGGCGATGTCCGCGGGCCGCTCGGCCGCGATGTCGAGGAAGCGTTCCCAGTCGGCGTCGGTGAGCGTCCGCAGCCGTACCTGCACGCGGTACGGACGCGCACGCGTGCCGTGCACGTACGCGAGAACGACCCCCGGGGTGACCGTGATGGCGTCCACGTGGCCCCGTCCGGCGTATCCGCGCCCCCGGGCGAGCCGTGCCGGGTCGAGCGCCCCCTCCTCCAGCGCCGTCACCCACGCGTTCCCCCACCACGTCTCCGCGAACGCGTCGGAGGCGGGCGCCGACCGCGCCGGGAAAGCCGGAAACGTCCTGCGCAGCTCCCCGTCCCGGCCCGGCGATGCCATGGAGCGCCGGCCCGGTCCGCCCGCGTGCGTGCCCTGTGCTTCGCTCTCCCGCCGTGCCGGGCGGGCGGGCGCCGGCTCGGCATTGTCGCCGTCGCCGTCACCGCGTCGTGCGGCGCGGATGTCGCCGACGGAGGCCGTCGCCTGCCGCGGGTGCGGGGTGGACGCCCAGCCGGAACGCCATCCCGCGTCCGCCGCGTCGGCGTGTGTCCCGGCGTCGGCGTGCGTCTCCACGTCGGCATGCGTCTCCGCGTCCGTGTACGTGTCCGCGCCCGCGTAGGTGTCCGTGCCGGCGTCCGGGTCCGCGTCCGCTTGCCCGGATGCGCTGCGCGTCTCGTCGCCCGCTGTCGGTACGGCTTCCGCGGTCTCCGTGGAGGCGTGCGCCCGGCCCGAGGACTGTTCCTCGGCAGGGACGCGCCGCTCCCCGATACCGCTCCCCTCCTCCAACTGGGGCTCGTCCGTGGGGAGTTTGAAGGCTCCCGCCAGAAGGTCCCTGAGGTCCTGGGCGCGGTTCCCCGGCGAGGGGTGTCGGGCCGGACGACGCTCCCGGTCGCCGGGGGGTGCTCCGCCGGCGGCTCGGCGCCCGCGCTCGATGTCCCGGCGCGAGGCGGCTTTCCGCTCGCGGTCCTGCGCTCCGCGGGCGGCACGCAGGGCCTCCCGGGCGATGTCGGCGGGACGCGAGGTGCCGGCTGTCTCGCCGGTGTCGGCGGGACGCGCGGTACCGACGGTCTCGTCGGCCTCGTCGGCCTCGTCGGTCTCATTGGTACCGGGCGGCGCCTCGTGAGGTGTCGTCTCTCGACCCGCAGGGCTTCCCGGCTCGCTCGCGGGCTCCGGGGTGGGCCCGTCCTCTCCGGTCACCGCCGCCTCAGGGGCGACGGGGGCCGCCGTATTGCCGGTGGCCGCACGGCGCAGGGCCTCGCGGGCCGCGTCGCCCGGGCGGGTGCGGGGTGGCGCCGCCTCGACGGGCGCCGGAGTCCGAGTCGTCCGCGCCGGGTGCGCGTCCGGGCGGTCGCCGAACGCCTCGGACGCGCGGATGTCACGCTCCCGAGCGGCGCGCAGTGCCCGTCGGGCCGCGTCGGCGGGCCGGACGCCCTCGGGCTCCGCGGACTCGTCCTCCCGGTCGCGGTCGACCGGCGGCTGGTCCTCGGCCCCTGCTGCCCCCGCCCCTGCCCCTGCCCCAGGGGAGGACTCGCCGGAGGTCCCGGTCACCGGGGTCCGACCGGCGTCCGCGGAGCTCTCCCCCGCGGCTCCCCCGTCGGCGTCCCTCACCGTGCCGGTCCCCCCGGCGTCCTCCGCCGTACGCGTCTCCGTGAGGCGGTCCTCGCCAGGCTCGTCCGTCGCGGCGTTCATGCGGGCCTCCGCAGGGAGACCAGGTCGGACAGTTCCCGGTCGGTCAGTTCGGTGAGGGAGGCCTCGCCCGAGCCCAGGATGGCGTCGGCGAGGGCGCGCTTGGCCTCCAGCATCTCCGCGATGCGGTCCTCGACCGTGCCCTCCGTGATCAGGCGGTGGACCTGGACGGGCTGGGTCTGGCCGATGCGGTACGCGCGGTCGGTGGCCTGCTCCTCGACGGCCGGGTTCCACCAGCGGTCGAAGTGGACGACGTGGCCGGCGCGGGTCAGGTTCAGCCCTGTGCCCGCCGCCTTGAGGGAGAGCACGAGGACCGGCGTGGCACCGCTCTGGAAGCGGTCGACCATCCGCTCGCGCTCCACGACCGGTGTGCCTCCGTGCAGCAACTCGGCGGGGATCGCGCGGGTGGCCAGGTGGGAGGAGATGAGCCGGGCCATCCCCACGTACTGGGTGAAGACCAGCGCGGAACCGTCCTCCGCGAGCAGCGTGTCCAGCAGTTCGTCCAGCAGCGCCAGCTTGCCGGACCGGGCGGCCAGACCCTGGGCGGCCGCTGCCGCGCCCTCCTTCAGGAACAGCGCCGGGTGGTCGCAGATCTGCTTGAGGGAGGTGAGGAGCTTGAGGACCATGCCCCGTCGGGCGATGCCCTGGGCGGCCTCGATCGCGAACATCGACTCCCGCACCACGGCTTCGTAGAGCGAGGCCTGTTCCCTGGTGAGCGGGACGGGGTGGTCGGTCTCCGTCTTGGGCGGCAGCTCGGGGACGATGCCGGGGTCGGACTTCTTGCGGCGCAGCAGGAAGGGCCGGACGAGTCGGGCCAGCCGGGCCACGGCCTCGTCGTCCTCGCCGTTCTCCACCGCGCGGGCGTGGCGGGCGCGGAACGACTTGAGGGGGCCCAGGAGTCCGGGGGTGGTCCAGTCGAGGAGCGCCCACAGCTCCGAGAGGTTGTTCTCCACGGGGGTGCCCGTCAGCGCCACGCGCGCGGGGGACGGGATGGTGCGCAAGGCCTTGGCGGTCGCCGAGTACGGGTTCTTGACGTGCTGGGCCTCGTCCGCGACGACCATGCCCCACTGCTGCTGGGCGAGCCTGGTCGCGGCCGAGCGCATGGTGCCGTAGGTCGTGAGGACGAAGCCCCCGCCGAGGCCGTCCAGGGTGCGGTCGGGTCCGTGGAATCGGCGCACGGGGACGCCGGGGGCGAAGCGGGTGATCTCCCGCTGCCAGTTGCCCAGCAGGGAGGCGGGGCAGACGACGAGGGTCGGCTCGGCGCGGTCACGTCGCAGGTGCAGCGCGATCAGGGTGATCGTCTTGCCGAGGCCCATGTCGTCGGCGAGGCAGCCGCCGAGTCCGAGGGACGTCATGGTGTCCAGCCAGCCCAGGCCCCGGAGCTGGTAATCGCGGAGGGTGGCCGCGAGTCCGGGCGGCGGCGGCACGGGCGCCACACCCGCCGTGAGCCGGTCGCGCAGGGCGGCGAGCGCGCCGACGGGCACCGCTTCCACCGTCTCGCCGTCGACCTCCGCGCTGCCGCTGAGGGCGACGGAGAGGGCGTCGACCGGGTCGAGCAGGCCCAGCTCCCGCTTGCGCGCCTTGCGGACGAGCGCCGGGTCCACGAGCACCCACTGGTCACGCAGCCGCACCACCGGACGGTGGGCCTCGGCCAGGACGTCCATCTCGGCCTCGCTGAGCGGGTCGCCGCCGAGCGCCAGCTGCCAGCGGAACTGGAGGAGGTCCTCGCTCTCGAAGAAGCCCGTGCCATCGGTCGCGGAGCCGGGCGCCGGGCGGACCACGGCGGCCGCGGTGAGGTCCTGGGCCAGGTCCCGGGGCCAGTGGACGGCGACGCCCGCCGCGCCCAGCCGGGTCGCCGCCACGCCGAGGAGATCGGACAGCTCCTGCTCGGACAGGGCGAGGACATCGGGCGTGTCCTGCTCCGACAGGCGGTCCAGGGGCGGCCAGACGCGGGCCGCGCGGCGGACGGCGAGGGCGGCGTCCACCCGCGCGCGTGGCCCGAACGTCGCGTCGGCCGTGCCGGCCCACAGTTCGGCCGCGTCCACGACGAGCGTCGGGTCGGCGAGGCTGTGCACCTGGACGACGGCCGCGCCCGCACGGTGCGCGTCCTCGCTGTCGTCGAACAGCTGGTACGCCGACAGGTCCAGGCGCAGGGAGATCCGGACGCCCGCGTCCATGCCCGCGGCGACCTCGGCCGCCCAGTCGTGGGCGCCCGGCATGCGCTGCGGGCCGCGGGCGGCGAAGGGCCGGCCGGAGGCGTACGGCGCGGCGGGGGTGCGCGGCAGGGTGTCGGCGACCGCGTCCAGGAACGAGCGCATCAGCGCCTCCGGCTCGGGCAGCCGGAGCGGGCCCTTGCCGGGGAGGGGCACCGCGTGGCCCTCCGGGGGCAGGGCCGCGGCGATGGCCCTCAGGTGGGCGATGTCGTCCGGGTCCAGCGGTCCGGCCCGCCAGGCGTCGTGGGCGTCGGCCGTCAGGCCCGGCAGCAGCCGCCCGCGCGCGACGAGCCGCAGCGCGTGCAGTGCGGCGGCGCCCCAGCAGGCGGTGGCGGGGTGGGCGCCCGGGTGGCGCCGGGCGTCGGTGAGCAGCGGGAGGGCCTCGGCGATCCCCAGCGTCAGCGCGGGCACGGTCGCCCGCCGCACTCCGGAGTCGTGGCGCCGTACGACCGTCAGCTCGCTCCGTCCGACGGGGGGCGCGTCCGAAGCGGCATCCCGCGCGTGCCGGTCGTCCGGTCCTGCCGTCCCGCTCCCTCTTCCGGGGGCCGGTCCCCCGGTGTCTTCGGGCTCGCGCCCGGCCTGCGTACGCGCGGTGTCCTCCGCGTCGGGGTCCCAGAAGGCGATCCGGCCGTCGCGCGGCAGGGGCGCGGGCAGGAAGACGGCGGCGAGCCGCACGGACACGGCGGGGCCGCTCCCGGCCGGGGACCCCGCGGAGGCGTCTCCCAGGGAGCCCGGGCCGGTCCCGGCGGTCGCCGACAGCACCGCACCACTCATACGCCCGGTCACCTCCCGCCCCGTGTCGATTCAGCTGTCTTCGACTCTACGGGCGAGGTCTGACAATCGACCGCGCCACCAGCACCGACGGCCGTCCACGCGCCCCGGCGAACCGGGGCCGACGGCCACTCACGAACCCCGCGGAGCCGGCACTGCCGTGCATCCACGGACCCCGCGGAGCCAGTACCGCCCGGCACTCAGGGGCCCGCAGAACCGGTCCCCGACGAGCATCCACGGACCCGGCAGAACCGAGGTGGACGGGCGACGCCCGACCCCGGAGCGCCGGCGCGGGCGCGCACCGGCGCCCGGGGCGCCGGCCGTCGCCATGGTCGCCGCGACGGAACCCGCCGTCGGCCCCGCGGCACTGGCGAGGCCCACTCCCCCGCCGCGTCCCCGCTCCGTCCGCCCGTCAGGGCGTCGTGCGGGAGACGACGTACACCATGGGGTGCTCGGGGTCGGAGCGGTTCACGACGACGTCGTGGTTGGGCGCCGGGTTCTTCGTCTTGTGGACGAGTCCCGACCAGGGGCCGGGGCCCGTGAACTCCCAGCCGGTGACGCGCCGGTCGCGCGCGCTGATGGTGATGTCGTCCAGTTCAAGCTCGCTGCGGCTGGTCCCGATGTTCTGGAAGAACTCGGTCAGCTCCGCGTCGCTGGTGCGGAACTGGACGTACAGCCGGCTGGTCTTCCAGTTGTTCGTCTCGTAGTACGCGACGTCGGTGGAGTCGCCGGGGACGGGCACCTTGTACAGGCGGCGCTGGACGCGGGAGGGCCAGCCCTCGGTGAGGCCGGTCGCGGAGTACTTGGCCTCCTTGTCCTTGCCGCTGTTGCGGCTCTGGTCGGCCGAGATCACCAGGTAGCCGGCGGGCACGCCGATCAGGAGCACGATGATCAGCAGGGTCAGGGCGCGCCTGCGGATCACGTGGCGCCGGTCCTCGGGGGGCCTCGGCGGCTCGTCCGGCGGGGTGGCCTGGCGCGGCAGCGAGGCGGTCACATCGAGTCCGTGGTGGTGCGGCGGGACTCCGCGAAGCGCTCGTAGCGCTCGTAGCGCTCCACGCGGCGGCGCTTGGCACGGCGGAAGCGGCGGGCGACCAGCCGGGCGAGGTCGGCGGCGCCGACCATGCCGGCCTCGGGGCCGAGCTGGGCACGGGCGATCCGGGCCTCGGGGCGGTAGCCGCGGCCCGTGAGGTGCCGCCGGAACGCGTCGCGCGCGGGGCCGATCAGCAGGTCGTCGGCGGCCGAGACACCGCCGCCGATGACGAAGCAGGAGGGGTCCAGAGCTGCGGCCAGGTTGGCGATGCCGACGCCGAGCCACTGGCCGATGTCCTGGAGGAGCTCGATGCACATGGCGTCGCCCTCGCGGGCGAGTTCGGTGATGAGCGGTCCCGTGATGTCGGGGATGTTGCCCTTGACGCGCTCCACGATCCCGTACGCCACCGGGGAGTCAGCGGCGGCGAGTTCGCGGGCCTCGCGGACCAGCGCGTTGCCCGAGCTGTACTGCTCCCAGCAGCCGCGGTTGCCGCAGGGGCAGCGGTGCCCACCGGGCACGACCTGCATGTGGCCGAACTCGCCGGCGACGCCGAACTTGCCGCGCTTGACCTGGCCGTCCTCCAGGATCGCGCCGCCGATGCCGGTGCCGAGCGTGATCATGACGAGGTGGTCCTCGCCGCGGCCCGCGCCGAAGCGCCACTCCGCCCAGGCGGCGGTGTTGGCGTCGTTGTCGACCAGGACGGGGACGGCGAGGCGCCCGGCGATGCGGTCCCGCAGAGGCTCGTTGCGCCAGGACAGGTGGGGCGCGAACAGGATGCGGTTGCGGTCCGCGTCGACCCAGCCGGCCGCGCCGATGCCCACGGCGTGCACGTCGTGCCGGTCGGAGAGGTCCAGCACCAGCTCGACGATGGTGTCCTCGACGACCTTGGGGCTCTTGGACTTGTCCGGCGTCTCGGCGCGGACCTTCTCCAGGATGTTGCCGTCGGCGTCGACGACGCCCGCCATCACCTTCGTACCGCCGATGTCGATGCCCACGGTGGGGACGCGGGGCGCCGTCAGGTGGGATCGGCGCTCACGCGTGCCCACGGTCAGGACGGTGGCCCGGCGGGAACCGATGGGGGCGCTCCCTGCTCGAGCCGAGCCGAGAGCCCGGGGCAGGGCGAGGTCGCGGTAGGTGCTCATCGCGCCGATTCTGCCTCACACCTCCGCGGCCCCGCATGGCGGCGCCCTGACAAGGGTCCGTCACTCCCCGGGGACGTCGCTCCTGGAGTGCCCGCCGAGGTGGGTCGGGACCGGAGCGCGCTCCAGCTCGTGGCGGAGATCGTCCAGCTCGCTGCCGCCCGCCATCTGACGGGTGAGCTCGTCGAGGGTGATCTCGTCCCGGGTGTTGCTGCCGAACATGGCGCCGCGCTTGAGGAGCACGAAGCGGTCGCCCACGAGGTACGCGTGATGGGGATTGTGGGTGATCAACACAACACCCAGTCCGGCATCCCGTGCGGCAGCCACATATTTGAGGACCACACCGGACTGCTTCACGCCGAGGGCGGCGGTGGGCTCGTCCAGGACGAGGACCTTGGCGCCGAAGTAGACGGCGCGGGCGATCGCCACGCACTGGCGCTCGCCGCCCGACAGGGTGCCGATGGGCTGGTCGACGTCGCGCAGGTCGATGCCCATGCGCAGGAGTTCCGCGTGGGTGGTCCTGCGCATGAAGTCGACGTCCAGGCGCTTGAAGGGTCCGGCGCCCTTCGTCGGCTCGGAGCCGAGGAAGAAGTTCCGCCAGACCGGCATCAGCGGGACGACGGCGAGGTCCTGGTAGACCGTGGCGATGCCGAGGTCGAGGGCCTCGCGCGGGGAGGACAGCCGGGTGTCCGCGCCCTCGATGCGGAAGACGCCGGAGTCGTGCTGGTGCAGCCCCGCGATGATCTTGATCAGGGTCGACTTGCCCGCGCCGTTGTCGCCGAGCACGCAGGAGATCTCGCCCGCGTGGACCTCCAGGGACACGCCTTCCAGGGCGCGGACGTTGCCGTAGTACTTGCTGACGTCGGCCAGCTCCACCAGCGGCGTACGTTCCTCGACTGCCGTCTTGTCCGTCACTTCGTGGCCTCCGCGCGCTTGCGGACCCAGGCGTTGAGCAGGGTCGCGAGGAGCAGCATCGCTCCGAGGAAGAACTTGAACCAGTCGGGGTTCCACTCGGCGAACACGATGCCCTTGTCGGTCATGCCGAAGATGAACGCGCCGACCGCCGAGCCCACCGCCGAGCCGTAGCCGCCGGTGATCAGGCAGCCGCCGATGACGGCCGCGATGATGTAGATCAGTTCCTTGCCGACGCCCTCGCCGGACTGCACGACGTCGAACGAGAACAGCAGGTGCTGGCCGGAGATCCAGGCGGCGAAGGCGACGCCCATGTAGAGGCCGATCTTGGTCCGGTCGACCGGGACGCCGACCGCGCGGGCCGCGTCCTTGGCGCCGCCGACCGCGAAGATCCAGTTGCCGACGCGGGTCCGCAGCAGGATCCAGGACGCGACGGCGACGAGGGCGAACCACCACAGGATGGTGATCTTGAAGTCGACGCCGCCGACGGTGAGGACGGAGGCGAAGACGTCCTTGGCGGAGTCGAAGCCCTCCATGTCGGAGATCGACTTGGTGGAGACCGTGCCGCTGATGAACTTGGTGAAACCGAGGTTCATGCCGGTCAGCATCAGGAAGGTGCCGAGCGTGACGATGAAGCTCGGGAGCTTGGTGCGGGTCAGCATGAAGCCGTTGAAGGCGCCGATGGCGAGCGTCACGACGAGGGAGACGAGGACACCGACCCACACGTTCGCGGTCATCTGGTAGCTGAACATCGACGAGACCAGCGCGGACGACGTCACCATGACGCCCGCCGACAGGTCGAACTCGCCGCCGATCATCAGCAGCGCGACGGGCACCGCCATGATCCCGATGGTCGAGGCCGCGTAGAGGACCGTGCTGAGGCTGGACGCCTGGAGGAAGCTGTCCGCGACGACGGAGAAGAACAGGAACACGGCGATCGCGCCGACCACCGAGCCGAGCTCGGGACGGCCGAGGAGCCTGCGCAGCGGCGAGGTCTTCATCAGCCGTTCGTCGGCCTGGGTCTCCGGCGCCGGTGCCGGTGCTGTCGCGGTCATCGCGTCCCCCGCTTCGTGTACTCCTCGAGCGCGCCGGCCTGGTCCTTGGTGATGATCTGCGGGCCGGTGAGGACCGGCTTGCCGCCACCGAGGACGTCGGCGTTGTACTTGTACAGCCACAGCAGGTCCACTGCCTGGTAGCCCTGGAGCCAGGGCTGCTGGTCGACGGCGAAGCCGAGCGTGCCGTCCTTGAGCTCCGCGGCCACCTTGGCGTTCAGGTCGAAGGTGTCGACCTCGGCCTCGCTGCCCGCGTCCTTCTTGGCCTTGACCGCGGTGTCCGCGTAGGGGGCGCCCAGGGTGACGATCGTGTCGATGGACTTGTCGGCCTGGAGCTTGGCGCCGATGGAGGACTGCACGGCGGACATGTCGGTGCCCTGGACGTACAGGTTCTGCACGTCGCCGCCGAAGGTCTTCTTGACGCCGTCGCAGCGCTGCTCGTGTCCCACGTTGCCCTGCTCGTGCAGGATGCACAGGGCCTTCTTGCGGTGGCGCTTGTCGAGCTCGTCGCCGACGGCCTCGCCGGCGATGGTCTCGTCCTGGCCGACGTGGGTGAGCGCGCCGAAGGCCTTGGACTGCTCGGAGCCGGAGTTCACGGTGATCACCGGGATGCCGGCCTTCTCGGCGCGGGCGACGGCCGCCTTCATGGCGTCCGGCTTCGCGAGCGAGACGATGATGCCGTCGACCTTCTTGTCGACGGCCGCGTCCACGAGCTGCGCCTGCTGCTGGGCCTCGGCGTTGTGCGAGTACAGGAACTTGATGTTGTCCTTGACGGCGGCCTGCTCGGCGCCGCTCTGGACGATGTCCCAGAAGGTGTCGCCGTCACCCGAGTGAGTGATCATGGCGAAGGTCCAGCGGGGGGTGTTCACCGCCGCCTTCCCCTGGGCGGACGCGGCCTTGCGGGCGTCCTCGGCGCGCTTGCCGCCGGTGCTGCTGCAGCCCGCGAGGGACACGCCGAGCGCCCCTGCCAACGCGATGGATACCCATGTCCGAGTCCGTGCCACGAGGCCGTGCCCTTCTTGCTCTGCTACTTGGTCCGCCCAAGTATCGAACACGGGGAGCGTGCACGTGTTCATCGGGTACCGCGCGCGGTGTACTTCTCGAGTGCGGGCACGTCCTTCTCGGTGATGATCTGCGGGCCGGTGAGGACGGGCTTGCCGCCGCCGAGGGTGTTGGCGTTGTAGGCGTTGAGCCACAGCTCGTCGACGGCGAGGTAGCCCTGGAGGTAGGGCTGCTGGTCGACGGCGAAGCCGACCTCCTTGGCCTTGAGCCGCTTGACGACCTCCGCGTTCAGGTCGAAGGTGTCGATCTCCGCCTTGCTGCCCGCGTCCTCCTTGGCCTTGACGGCGAGGGCCGCGATCGGGGCGCCGAGCGTGACGACGGCGTCGATGTCCTTGGACGCCTGGAGCTTCGCCTCGATCGCGGACTGGGCGGAGGGGGCGTCGGTGCCCTCGACGTTGATGTTCTCCACCGAGCCGCCGAAGGTCTTCTTGACGCCCGCGCAGCGCTGCTCCAGGGAGACGTTGCCCTGCTCGTGGATGACGCACAGCGTCTTCTTCAGGTTGCGTCCGCTCAGCTCCTCGCCGACCGCCTCGCCGGCCACGGACTCGTCCTGGCCGATGTGCGAGAGGGCGCCGAAGTCCTTGGAGAACTCGGAGCCGGAGTTGATGGTGACGACCGGGATGCCGGCGGTGCGGGCCCTGGCGAGGACGTCCTTCATGGCCTCGGGCTTGGCGAGGGAGACGACGATGCCGTCGACCTTCTTGTCGATGGCGGACTGGACCAGCTCGGCCTGTCCCTTGGCCTCCTTGTCGTTGGAGTACAGGAACTGCACGTTGTCCTTGGCCGCCGCCTGCTTGGCGCCGCTCTGGACGATGTCCCAGAAGGTGTCGCCGGCGCCCGCGTGGGTCACCATGGCGATCTTCAGCCGGGGGGTGTCGACGGACTTGCCGCCGCTCGCGCCGCCGCCCGAGTCGTCCTCGGAGTCCTTGCCGCCGGAGCCGCTGCACCCGGCGGCGAGCGCGATCACGGCCAAAACCGCTGCTGCTGTTCGGGCTGTACGCATCCTGGGACCACCCTCTCTCGCGCCGCCCCGTTGCGGCTGAGGGGAGTTCTAGCCTCGGCCCCGCGCACCCGTCAATGGGTTTGTCAGAACATTCTTACGATTGAGATTGACGGACTCCCGGAGCCCTCCGCGGCGACGCCCACGACGGCGCTCAGGGCCGCACGAGGAGCTGGAACTCGAAGGAGTAGCGCGAGGCGCGGTAGGTGTGCGAGCCGAACTCGACGGCGCGGCCGGTGTCGTCGAACGTGGTGCGCTGCATGGTGAGCAGGGGCGCGCCCGCGGGCTCGCCGAGCCGTTCGCCCTCCTCGGCGGTGGCGGCGCGGGCGCCGACGGACTGGCGGGCGCTGTGCAGGGTGATGCCGGCGGCGCGCATCAGCCGGTAGAGGCCGGTGGCCTCCAGGCGGTCGCTGTCCAGCTGGAGCAGGCCGGGGGGCAGGTGGTTGCAGAGGTACGCCATCGGCTCCCCGTGCGCGAGGCGCAGCCGTTCGACGCGGTGCACCTCGCTGTCCTCGGCGACCCCGAGCGCGGCGGCGACCTCGGCGGACGCGGGTTCGAGGACGTTGTGCAGGACCCGGGTCGCCGGGCGCTGCCCCGCCGCCTCCAGGTCGTCGTACAGGCTGCTGAGTTCCAGTGGGCGCTTGACCTGGCTGTGCACGACCTGGGTGCCGACGCCTCGGCGCCGTACGAGCAGGCCCTTGTCGACGAGGGACTGGATGGCCTGGCGGACGGTGGGCCGGGACAGGCCGAGCCGTCCGGCGAGTTCGATCTCGTTGCCGAGCAGGCTGCCCGGGGTCAGGGTTCCGTGCTCGATCGCGGCCTCCAGTTGCTGCGACAGCTGGAAGTACAGCGGGACCGGACTGCTGCGGTCGACGCTGAGCTGGAGCGACACGGTCGGGTCCACATCTGGTTTCGGCACGGCCCGAGCGTAGCCGCGGGGAATGATGACGGGAAGTTCTGAAGTTCGATTGTCAGGACAAACCATTGACAGGGTGCGGGGTGCGCCCTCAGTTTGTTCCCATGCGCATCGGACTTATCGGAACGGGTCGTATCGGTACATTTCACGCGACCGCTCTCACCCGCCATCGCGAGGTCGGCTCCCTCATCGTCACGGACGCGGACAGCGCGCGGGCGCACGCACTCGCCGACCGGCTCGGTGCCACGGTGGCCCCCGGCACGGACGAGATCTTCACCTGGGGCGTGGACGCCGTGGTCATCACCGCGGCGACCGCGGCCCACGCCGAGCTGATCGGCCGGGCTGCACGCTCCGGTCTACCGGTGTTCTGCGAGAAGCCCATCGCCCTCGACCTGCCGGGCACGCTGGCCGCGCTCGCCGAGGTCGACGCGGCCGGGACGGTGCTCCAGCTCGGCTTCCAGCGCCGCTTCGACGCGGGCTACGCGGCGGCGCGCGAGGCGGTGCGCGCCGGCCGGCTCGGGCGGCTGCACACGATCCGGGCGATGACGTCGGACCAGTCGCCGCCCCCGGCCGCGTACCTCCCGCTCTCCGGCGGGCTGTACCGCGACTGCCTGGTCCACGACTTCGACATGGTGCGGTGGGTGACCGGCCGCGAGGTGACCGAGGTGTACGCGATGGGGTCCGACGCGGGGCCGGCGATGTTCCGCGAGGCGCACGACATCGACACGGCCGCGGCCGTCCTCACCCTCGACGACGGCACGCTCGCCACCGCGACGGCGACCCGGATGAACGGCGCCGGCTACGACGTGCGCATGGAGCTGGCCGGCGAACTGGACCAGATCGGTGTCGGACTCGACGACCGTACGCCGATCGCCTCCACCGAACCGGCCGGGCCACCGGCCGCGGACAAGCCGTGGACCGGTTTCCTGGAGCGCTTCGGACCCGCGTACGAGGCCGAACTCACCGCCTTCGTCGAGCTGGTGCGCGGCGAGCGCACCAACCCCTGCGACGGCCGGGAGGCCCTGCACGCGCTGCGCATCGCGGAGGCCTGCGAGCTGTCCCGCCTCGAACACCGCCCGGTACGCCTCGCGGAGATCCCGGGCGGCAGGAACTGAGGGTCTGTCCGGGCCTCAGGGGGTGTCCTCCTCCAAAAGGCCCGCGTCGTACGTCAACAGGGCTATCTGCACGCGGTTGTTGAGTCCGAGCTTGGCGAGGATGCGGGAGACGTGGGTCTTGACCGTGGCGACGCTCATGAACAGCTCGGCGGCGACCGAGGCGTTGGAGCCGCCCCGGCCGACGGCGACCGCGACCTCCCGCTCGCGGTCGTTGAGGGTGTCGATGCGCCGGCGGGCGGCCGAGCGGCGGGTGTCGGCCGGGGCCCCGGCGGCGTGCTCCATCAACTGCCGGGTGACGGCGGGCGAGAGCACCGGGTCGCCGGCCGCGACGCGACGCACCGCCTGGAGGATCTCGGCGGGCGGGGTGTCCTTGAGGACGAACCCGGCGGCCCCCGCGCGCAGCGCCCGCAGCACCTGGTCGTCGGCGTGGAAGGTGGTCAGGACGATCACCTGGGGCGCGTCCGGGCGGCCGCGGAGCCGCTCGGTGGCGGCGAGTCCGTCCACCCTGGGCATCCGGATGTCCATGAGGACGACGTCGGGCCGGGTGCGGTCGACGAGCGCGCCGACCTCGGCGCCGTCGGCGGCCTCGCCCACGATCTCGATGTCGTCGGCGCCGCCCATCATGAAGGACAGGCCGGCCCGTACCAGGGGGTCGTCGTCGACGAGGAGCAGTCGGATCGCAGTCATGGCCCTACCGTAGTGAGGCCGCCCGGCCGGGCGGCCCCTCCCGTCAGCCGCGCAGGGCGACGCCGTAGCGGGTGCGCAGCCGCTGGACCTCCCACCAGACCACCGCCGTCACCGACGCCGGTCCCCCGAGCAGGGAGCAGGCCTGCACCAGGGGCGGCCCGGGCGGGGGTCCGCCCATCACCAGGCCGATGACGGCGAACTCCCAGACCAGGACGCCGGTGAGCAGGGCGGGCAGCGCCGCGTGCACCGCGGCGGTGTTGAAGGCGCTGCGGACGGCGGGGCCGGTGGCGAAGACGACGAACAGCGCCGCCCACAGCATCGGCACCATCAGCGCGATCGCGGTATAGCCGGCCGCGTCGGGCCCCGCGACCTGCTGGACGCCGTAGGCCCCGAGACTCAGCAGCGGCACGGCGGTGAAGGCGCCGATGTAGCGGACCGCCGACCTGCCCGCGGCCCGTAGCCGCACCCGCATGCTGTCCTTGGCGGCCGGTGACGCCCAGCGGAACAGCATCGCGACGACGACGGGCGTGCTCAGCAGCAGGAGCCAGGGCGTGACGATCAGCCGGAACATGAACTGCTCCTCCGCCTGGGCCATGTCCTCCGGCCTGCCGTACGCGACGAGGATGACCACGGACATGAGGGTGGCGAGCCAGGCGCGCGTCTTCTGCACCCGCATCACCTCGGGGTCCTCGATCCGGCGGTGGCCCCGCGAGGGGAAGATCCGCCGGGCACTGCGGCGCGCCGAGCGGGCCAGCGGGTAGCCCAGCACCACGGGCAGGAACACGGCCCAGGTGCACGGGATGAGCAGCAGCGACCAGGCGCAGCCGCGGATCCTGCCGCCGAGCAGTTCGCGCAGCGGGGGCCACTCGTCCTCGCGCAGCCGCTGCCACACGGACTGCGGCGGTCCCGGCGGGAGGTACGGCGGGTAGGGTCCGGGCTGGGGCGGCCAGCCGGCCTGTTGCGGCACGTACGGCCCCGGATGCGGGGGCCACCCTCCCTGCGGCGGGTACGGGCCGGGCCCCTGCGGATACGGCCTCGGTGGCGGCGGCCGGTACGGATCGTGTCCCCCGAAAGTCACGCTGCGGTCCTCCTGATGCGCGAGTGCTGGGTGTTCCGCAGCCAGTCAACTGCCTCGCCCGCGCCGGGACATGAGGTTGCGCGTCTTTGCCCGGCGCGCGCCCGTGGATACGCTTCGCGCGCCCCCGGAGGGTCGCCCCGCACGCGGCACGCGCGCCCTGCTCGCGGGTGGCGGTGGGGCCGCGCCCGCGCCGGGGCGGTCTCAGCTCCAGGGCAGCCAGGCCCGTACCTCGAACCCGCCGTCCTCCCGGCCGCCGTGGTCGAGCCGGCCGCCCGCCAGCGTCGCCCGCTCGGTCAGGCCGATCAGCCCCTGGCCGGAACCGGGCACGGCCGGGACCGGGCCCACGGGCGCGGGGTTGCTCACGCGGACGGTGAGCCCGTCGCCCGGGGCACCCGCGACGGACACGCTGACCTCGGCCCCGGGTGCGTGCTTGCGGGCGTTCGTCAGGCCCTCCTGTGCGATGCGGTACGCGGTGCGGCCGACGGAGGCGGGGACGCCGGCCGGGTCGCCGACGCGGTGGTCCAGGTGGACCTTCATACCGGCGTCGCGGGACTCGCGGACGAGGGCGTCGAGGGCGGACAGCGTGGGCTGCGGGCGCCCCGACGCGTCGCCGCCCTCGTTCGCCCGCAGCACGCCGATGATCTCCCGCAGGTCCTGGAGCGCCTCGTGCGCGCTCTCCCGGATCACCCCGGCGGCCCGCGCGACCTCCTCCCGGGGGGCGTCCGGCCGGAACTCCAGGGCGCCCGCGTGCACGCTGAGCAGCGTGAGCCGGTGCGCGAGCACGTCGTGCATCTCGCGCGCGATGGACTCCCGGGCGAGCCGCTGCGCCTGCTCGGCCCGTAGCTCCGCCTCGGTCTCCGCCCGCCGTGCCCGGTCCCGCAGGCTCAGCAGCAACTGCCGCTTGGACCGGACGAACATGCCCCAGCCGACCACGGAGACGGTCACCAGCACGGTGAGGGCGACCGCGGCGGCGTAGGGCAGGTCCGGGTCGGGGCGCAGCCAGAAGACGAACGGGACGAGCGACAGTGTCACCCCGGCGACCCAGCCCACGTACGGGAACGGGCGGTGCACGGCGAGGGTGAAGAGGACGACCATGCCGGCGCCGCTCGCCGTGTTGGAGAGCAGGCCGACCGGGACCATCGCCACGGCGAGCGCGAGGGGCCACCGGCGGCGCAGCCACACCGCCGCGCAGGCCAGGGCGCCCAGCCACTGGTCGGCGACGGCGAGTCCCGGCGGGATATTCGGGTCCCCGGACACGGTGTCCGCGGCGAGCAGCCCGATGACGACGGCGAGCAGGAAGCAGCCGAAGTCGACGATCCAGTCGCGCACGGTGCGGCGCGGCCGGCCGGAGCGCCCGGTGCGGTCGGGGCCGGCCTCGGCGGTCAGGGCGGACGGCAGCAGCCAGCGGGGCCCGGGCAGGGGGCGCGGCTCCGGCACCATCCGCTCCGGCGTCCCCCGCGCCGCGAGCGCCGGATGTCTCTTCCTCACGGTCGACGAATCTACGCAGGCGCGGCCGCGCACACCCTCCCCCGGGACCGATCGCCTCCCTAAGTCGCGGCGTTCCGCGACTTTCGGCGAACTCCCCCTGCCCCGGGCGCGACTTCGGTCGCGCGGATCCCGCCCCGCGGCCGATGAGGTCCGGAGTGTCGCGGGGCGAGGATCGCCGGGTGAAAAGGATTCTGGAGGTTCTCGGCTTCGTCGCCCTGGTGCAGGGCACCGTCGGTCTGGTGCAGGAGGTCACGGGCCTGCTGCGCGGCTGGGGTCTCGTGCAGCGGTTCGGCCTGTTCGACGGTTACGAGATCTACGCGAGCGTCGCGCTGCTCGTGCTCTCGTTCGCCCTGTTCGCGGCGGCGGAGAGCGGGTAGGCCCGGCCGGACGCCGGCCGGTCCGTGCCGGGTGTCGCGGACCCGGGGTGCCTCAGCCCGCGTTCGTCGAGAAGAGACCGCCCGTCGGGCCCTGCTTGTCGCCGCCCTGTGCCTTGCGCAGGGCGTTGGCGAGGCTCTCGATCGTGAGGGACTGGAGGATGACGCTGCCGTTGCCCTCCGGGGTCGCGAGCGAGAGTCCCTCACCGCCGAAGACGGCGTTCATCAGCCCCTGGCGGTTGAGTCCGCCGATGCGCTGGACGCCGTACGTGATGCCCTCCTCGAAGGCGACGACGCACCCGGTGTCGACCTCGATCCGGCCCCCGAAGTCGGCGGGGTTCAGGTCGATGAAGTTGCCCGCGCCGGCGATGATCACCGTGCCCCGGCCCGTGAACTTCTCCAGGACGAAGCCCTCGCCGCCGCTGCGCCCGGTGCGTCCGCCCTGGAAGGCGATACCGAAGTCCACGGTCGACTCGGCGGCCACGAAGGCGTCCTTCTCGGCGAACCACGCGCGCGTGCCGTCCAGCTCCAGGGCGCGCATCTCGCCCGGCAGCACGCCCGCGAAGCCGACGGTGCCCTCGCCGCCCGCCGAGGTGAAGTACTGGAACGCGAGCGACTCACCGGCGAGCGCGCGCTGGCCGGCCTGCATGGCGGTACCCACGGCCTGGCGCAGCATCCCGCCCATGCCGCCGCCCGCGCCGGGCTGCCCGCCGCCGCCCGAGGGACCGGAGAGGCGGGTCTCCATGGTCACGTTCGTGGTCTTGAAGAGGAACTTTCCGGCCTCGCAGTACACGGTCTGGCCGGGGGCCAGGTTCACGACCGCCATCTGCATGGCGTTGCCGACGATCTCTCGCTGAAGGGTCACGAGAGGAGAACGCACGAAACGGAGGGAAGAGTTCCGGTCAGTTCGGTGTCCGTTCCCCGCCAGCACCCGGCCCGGCCGGCCGCTGGGATGGAGCCATGACTTCTTCGACGACTGCACGGACGCAGGAACCCGCGGGCGGACCGCTGCGCGGCAAGGTGGCACTGGTGACCGGCGGCGGGCGCGGGATCGGGGCGGCGACGGCGCTGCGGCTCGCCCGGGACGGCGCGGACGTGGCCCTCACCTACGTACACGACAAGGAGGCGGCCGAGGCCGTCGTACGGGAGGTCGCGGCGCTCGGGCGGCGGGCGCTCGCCCTGCGGGCGGACTCCGCGGACCCGGCCGAGGCCGCCGGGGCGGTAGACCGCGCGGCGGACGAGCTGGGGCGGCTCGACGTGCTGGTCAACAACGCGGGCGTGGGCCTGATCGGTCCGCTCGGCTCGCTGTCCCTCGCGGACGTGGACCGGGTGCTCGCCGTGAACGTGCGCGGGGTCTTCCTGGCGTCCCAGGCCGCCGCCGCGCGCATGGAGCGGGGCGGGCGGATCGTCACCGTCGGCACGTGCATGACGCAGCGCGTGCCCGGGCCCGGCGGCACGCTCTACGCGATGAGCAAGTCGGCGCTGGTGGGACTGACGAAGGCGCTCGCGCGGGAGCTGGGCGAGCGGGGCGTCACCGCGAACATCGTCCATCCGGGGCCGGTCGACACCGCGATGAACCCGGCGGACGGGCCGTTCGCGGCGGGGCAGGTGGCGTTGACCGCGCTGGGGCGGTTCGGGTCGGCCGGTGAGGTGGCGTCCGTGGTGACGTTCCTCGCCGGAAGCGGGGGCTCGTTCGTCACGGGGGCCGAGTACTCCGTGGACGGCGGGCACGCCGCGTAGGTACGACCCCGGGGAGCCTCTCCATCCGGGGGTGTGCCACCCGGCCTGCTTTTATCGGGCGTCGCCCCTCGGGCTCGGGGTGGGGTTTCTTCGCCCCCTCCGCCCCTTCCCGTCCCGACACGGGGCTCCGCCCCGGACCCCGCTCCTCAAACGCCGGAGGGGCTGAATTTTGGCGCCGGAGGGCTGAATCCCGGAGGGGCTGGATCGTCGGTCCGGCCCCTCCGTGGGTGGGGTCAGCCGCCGAGTTCGCGGTGGCGGGAACCGAGGCGGGTGGCGCCCTCCTCCGTGAGGGAGCCGAAGAGCCTGAGCCGGGAGATGCCGCCGTCGGGGAAGATGTCGACGCGCGCGTGGGTGGCGACGACGGGTGCGTCGAGGACGAAGCGGTGGTCGGTGTCGGGCTGGAGGCGGGTGCGCGGGAGGATCTCGGTCCACTCCCCGCCGTCCGCCCCGCTCGTGTCGTCGGGGTCGTTCCTGACGGAGACCGAGGCCCAGCCCGCGGAGTTGCCCTTCAGGTAGGCCGTGTCGATCTCGATCGCACGGATCTCCGACTGGGCGGCGAGCCGGTAGCGGATCCAGTCGTTGCCGGTGTCACGGCGGCGGCGGGTCTCCCAGCCGTCGTCCATCTTGCGGGAGCGGCCCGGCTGGATGGTGTTGGTGGCGGGCGAGTAGAAGCGGTCGGACGCGTCCTCGACCTGGCCGCCGTTCTCCAGGGCCGCCACGTCGAAGGCGCCGAGCACGGAGAGCCACTTCGGGTCCGGCACGACCTCGCCGTACACCCGCAGGCGGGCGATGCCGCCGTCCGGGTGCTGGTTGACCCGCAGGTGCGTGAAGCGCTGCTCCACGGAGACCGCGAAGCCGTTCGCCGCGTGGCCGCCGACCGCCGTGCGCGGGACCAGGGTCGTCCACTTCACGTCGTCCCCGAGCAGTTCCTCGGGCGACGGGGACCCGGCGACCGAGGTGCCCTCGACCGACACGGCCTGGGGGTAGTTGCCGCGGAAGTGGGCGGTGTCCACGACGATGCCGCGCACGACACCGGGGGCGCCGAGGCGTACGAGCGCCCAGTCGTGGTCCTCCGCCGTCGGCCACGGGTGCCCGGCCGAGGCGCCGCGCCGGCGGCGGGTCTCCCAGCCGTCCATGATCTTGCCCTTGTGGCCGAAGTGCTCGGGGTCGAACTCGGCGCGCTCCGGCACCAGGAGGTTCTCGCGCTGGGCGAAGAACTCGTCGTTGGCGGCGATGACACCGGCGCCCAGCTGCCGGTCGGCGAGGTTGGCGTACTGGGTGAAGGGGAGGTCGGCCGTGCGGTAGTCCGCGTACGGGTCGCCGCCGCCGTAGGGGTTCGCGTCGCCGGTGAAGCCGGTAATCGCCGTCACGATGATCAGATCTGCCTTTCGGGAGTGTCGGGAGTCGGCTGCCGCGGGTGCGGGCGCGCGGAGTCGGTCAGGGGTGCCGGGTGAGGAGCCGCCCGGCGGGCTCGGAGAAGCGGCCGTCGGCCACGATGCGCTCGCCGCGCAGCCAGGTGGACCTGACGACGCCGCTGAGGGTGCGGCCCGCGTAGGCGGTGACCCGGTTGCGGTGCTGGAGCTCGGCGGGGTCGACGGTGAAGGTCGCGTCCGGGTCCAGGACGGCGAAGTCGGCGTCGCGGCCCGGCTCGATGGCGCCCTTGTGGCCGAGGCCGACGAGTTCCGCCGTGCGCGTCGACATCCAGCGGACCACGTCCTCCAGTCCGTGCCCGCGCCTGCGGGCCTCGGTCCACACCGCGGACAGGCTCAGCTGGAGGCCGGAGATGCCGCCCCAGGCGGTGGCGAAGTCGTCGGTCTTGAGGTCGGCCGTGGAGGGCGAGTGGTCGGTGACGACGCAGTCGACGGTGCCGTCGGCGAGCGCCTGCCAGAGCAGGTCCTGGTTGGCGGACTCGCGGATGGGCGGGCAGCACTTGAACTCGCTGGCGCCGTCCGGGACCTCCTCGGCCGTGAGGGTGAGGTAGTGCGGGCAGGTCTCGACGGTGATGCGTACGCCCTCGGCCTTCGCGGCGGCGATCATCGGCAGCGCGTCGCTGGAGGACAGATGCAGCACGTGCACGCGCGCGTCGAGGCGCCGGGCCTGCGCGATGAGGTTGCCGATGGCGGTGTCCTCGGCGTCGCGGGGGCGCGAGGCGAGGAAGTCGGCGTACTTCCGGCCGCCCTTCTGCGGGGCGGCGGCCAGGTGGTGCGGGTCCTCGGCGTGCACGATGAGCAGGCCGCCGAAGCCGGCGATCTCCGCGAGGGACTGGGCGAGCTGCTCCTGGTCCAGCTCCGGGAACTCGTCCACGCCCGAGGGCGACAGGAACGCCTTGAAGCCGAAGACGCCCGCGTCGTGCAGCGGCCGCAGGTCCTTGACGTTGCCGGGCAGGGCGCCGCCCCAGAAGCCGACGTCGATGTGCGCCTTGGGCCGGGCGACGTCCTGCTTGGCCCGCAGGTGGTCGACCGTGGTGGTGGGCGGGAGGGAGTTGAGCGGCATGTCGACGAGGGTGGTGATGCCGCCGGCCGCCGCGGCGCGCGTCGCGGTCCAGAAGCCCTCCCACTCGGTGCGGCCGGGGTCGTTCACGTGCACGTGGGTGTCGACGAGTCCGGGCAGCAGGACGTCGTCGCCGAAGTCCTCCAGGCGGGCCCCGGCGGGCACTTCGGCGTCGTGCGCGCGTACGGCGGTGATCTTCCCGGCGGCGACGGCGACCGAGGCGGCACGCGTCCCTTCCGGAGTGATGACGCGTGTCGAGCGCAGCACCAGTTCGACGTCGGACACCCGGACCCCTCTCTCGGACGCTGTTCACTTCCACGGAACGGAATTCAACGTTCTGTTGAAGGAGTCTTCACTCCCGCCTCCGCGCCGTCAAGAGCCCGCGTCTCCACTGTGCGCCCGATCGGCCGCACTCTGGACGTTTCCACAAGGCGGAATTAGAATTTCAACAGGCAGAACGTAGCTACGCACAACCGGAGAGCCGACCGACCGCCGGGTAGGCTGCCTCTCTGCCCGCCTGCCCTCGAAAGGACCGCGCCGTGCCGACGTCCAGCGCCAGCGACGCCCCCGCACAAGCCGCCGCCAAGTCTTCCGCCGCCAGCGGTGGTGTCCAGTCCCTGGAGCGCGCCTTCGATCTGCTGGAGCGGATGGCGGACGCGGGAGGCGAGGTGGGCCTGAGCGAGCTCTCCGCCAGCAGCGGGCTGCCGCTCCCCACCATCCACCGCCTCATGCGCACGCTGGTGGCCTGCGGCTACGTACGCCAGCAGTCCAACCGGCGTTACGCGCTCGGCCCCCGCCTCATCCGCCTCGGCGAGTCCTCGGCCCGGCTGCTGGGCACCTGGGCCCGCCCCTACCTCGCCCGCCTGGTCGAGGAGACCGGCGAGACCGCGAACATGGCACTGCTCGACGGGGACGAGATCGTCTACGTCGCCCAGGTGCCGTCGAAGCACTCGATGCGGATGTTCACCGAGGTGGGCCGCCGGGTGCTGCCGCACTCCACGGGCGTGGGCAAGGCGCTGCTGGCGCACACGCCCGACGACGAGGTGCGCTCGCTCCTCGCCCGGACCGGCATGCCCGCCGCCACCGAGAAGACGATCACCACGCCGGACGGCTTCCTCGCCGCGCTGGAGGAGGTCCGCCGGATCGGCTACGCGGTCGACGACAACGAGCAGGAGATAGGAGTCCGCTGCCTCGCGGTCTCCGTGCCCAACTCCCCCACCGCCGCCGCGATCTCGATCTCGGGCCCGGCCGGCCGCGTCACCGAGGCGGCCACGGACAAGATCGTCCCCGTGCTCCAGCAGGTGGCACGGGAGCTGTCCGAGGTCCTGGCGAGCTCGGGTTCGCCGGCCTGACGGAGCCCCGGCACGCTCACCCCCGGCGCCCGCCTCCCCGAGGCGGGCGCCGCGGCGCGCCCGGGGGAAGCCCCCTCGGCCCGGACCGACGGCTCACGGCGGGACATACGGCGTTCAGCGCCGCGGCGGGGTCCCGAAGAGCTCCACCGCGCCGCGCACGTCGGCGAGTCCGGCCGCGAGGGCGCTGACCGAACCGATGGCACCGGCGATCAGCAGCAGGGAGCGGCGCAGCCGCGGGATCTCGGGGGCGCCGCCGACGGCCATCGCGGCCAGGGCGGCGAGTTCGTCCTCGGCGATGCCGCGGTCGGGGAAGTCCGCGGGGAGGGCGGCGAGTTCACGGCGCAGCCGGGACACGGCGGACCGCAGTTCCGCCACCCTCGGATCCTCGCCGCTGCCGGTCACCGGCCTCTGCCCCAAGCTCCGCAACACAGCTCTCCCCCCTCGCACGCCGTTGTGCGAAGCCCTACGTCTTTCGGCCCAACTCGCCCTGGGGCGTTGGTCGGACGCCGGAGGGACGCGGGCCAGTAAACGCCACCCGGCGCGCTCCGCGCCACTCCGCGGACGGAAATTCAGCCCCCGGCACCGTGTGCCCCGCACACCCCGGGAGCACACCCGGGCGGGGTCGGGTATGCAGGGGTCATGACGGAGAAGAAGGAACAGGTCACGGGCCTGCTGCTGGCGGCCGGGGGTGGCCGGCGGCTCGGAGGGCGGCCCAAGGCGCTGCTGCCGTACCGCGGACGCCTGCTCGTCGAACACGCGGTCGACGTCCTGCGGGCGGGCGGCTGCGCCCGCGTCCACGTGGTGCTGGGCGCCCGGGCCGCCGAGGTCCGTGAGCGGGCCGCGCTGGAGGGGTGCGTTCTCGTGGACAACCCCGCCTGGGAGTCGGGCATGGGCACGTCGCTGCGGGCCGGCCTCGACTCGCTCGCGGACACCGGGGCGGAGGCGGCGCTGGTCGCACTGGTCGACCAGCCGGGCATCGGGGCGGAGGCGGTGGCCCGGGTGCTAGCCGCGTACACCTCGCCGCGGACGCTCGCCGCGGCCTCGTACGGCGGGGAGCGCGGCCATCCCGTCCTGTTCGGCGCCGGGCACTGGGCGGGTGTCGCCGCGACCGCGACCGGGGACCGCGGGGCGCGCGCCTATCTCGGGACGCACGAGGACGCGATCACTCTCGTGGAGTGCGGCGACGTGGCGCGGCCCTTCGACATCGACACCGCGGCGGACCTCGTCCACCTGGAGTGAACGGGGTGGCACCGAGCGCCACCTTCTGTCGACCCGGAGAATCTCGACATCAACAAACCATTGAACTTCCACCATGAGGAAACTAGTATCCACTGCTCAGAAGCGCCCGACCGTTCCGAGGGCGCCGTCCGTCGCACCCGGGGGCCCTGGCACCCAGTGCCGCGGCGCATGGGCTCCTCACGTGGTTCGCTTCAGAGGTCCGTGAGAAGCCGTACCCGTGAGAAGCCCGCAAGCCCCCTCGTACGCAGCTCGCTGAAGGAAGTGACAGCTCATGTCCGCACCAGCGCCGTCCCCGCTGGCCATCGTCGACGCCGAGCCCCTGCCCCGGCAGGAGGAGGTCCTCACCGACGCGGCCCTCGCCTTCGTGGCCGAGCTGCACCGGCTGTTCACGCCGCGGCGTGACGAGCTCCTCGCCCGCCGTGCGGAGCGCCGCGCCGAGATCGCCCGCACCTCCACGCTCGACTTCCTCCCCGAGACGGCGGCCGTCCGCGCGGACGACTCCTGGAAGGTCGCCCCGGCTCCGGCCGCGCTGGACGACCGCCGGGTCGAGATCACCGGCCCCACGGACCGCAAGATGACCATCAACGCCCTGAACTCGGGCGCCCGGATCTGGCTCGCGGACTTCGAGGACGCCTCCGCGCCGACCTGGGAGAACGTGATCCTCGGCCAGCTCAACCTGACCGACGCCTACGAGCGCCGGATCGACTTCACGGACGAGCGCACCGGCAAGTCGTACGCCCTGAAGGACAACGCCGAACTGGCCACCGTCGTGATGCGCCCGCGCGGCTGGCACCTGAACGAGCGTCACCTCGTCGACGGCGACGGAACTCCCGTGCCCGGCGCGCTCGTCGACTTCGGCCTGTACTTCTTCCACAACGCCCGGCGGCTCCTCGACCTCGGCAAGGGCCCGTACTTCTACCTCCCGAAGACGGAGTCGCACCTGGAGGCCCGCCTCTGGAACGACGTGTTCGTCTTCGCGCAGGACTACGTGGGCATCCCGCAGGGCACCGTGCGCGCGACCGTCCTGATCGAGACGATCACGGCGGCGTACGAGATGGAGGAGATCCTCTACGAACTCCGCGACCACGCCTCCGGGTTGAACGCGGGCCGCTGGGACTACCTCTTCTCGATCGTCAAGAACTTCCGTGACGGCGGCGCCAAGTTCGTCCTGCCGGACCGCAACGCGGTCACGATGACCGCCCCGTTCATGCGGGCGTACACCGAACTCCTCGTGCGCACCTGCCACAAGCGCGGCGCGCACGCGATCGGCGGTATGGCGGCCTTCATCCCCTCGCGCCGCGACGAGGAGGTCAACAAGGTGGCCTTCGAGAAGGTCAAGGCGGACAAGGACCGCGAGGCCGGCGACGGTTTCGACGGCTCCTGGGTCGCCCACCCCGACCTGGTCCCCATCGCCATGTCCTCGTTCGACAAGGTCCTCGGGGACCGGCCGAACCAGAAGGACCGGCTGCGCGAGGACGTGTCCGTGGCGGCCGGCGACCTGATCGCGATCGACTCGCTCGACGCCAAGCCCACCTACGGCGGCCTGGTCAACGCCGTCCAGGTCGGCATCCGCTACATCGAGGCCTGGCTGCGCGGACTCGGCGCGGTCGCGATCTTCAACCTGATGGAGGACGCGGCCACCGCGGAGATCTCCCGTTCGCAGATCTGGCAGTGGATCAACGCGGGCGTCGAGTTCGAGAACGGCGAGAAGGCCACGCCCGAGCTGGCGCGGAAGATCGCCGGTGAGGAACTGGCCGCCATCAGGGCCGAGATCGGTGACGAGGCGTTCACGGCCGGCAACTGGCAGCAGGCCCACGATCTGCTGCTCCAGGTGTCCCTGGACGAGGACTACGCCGACTTCCTGACCCTGCCGGCGTACGAGCGGCTCAAGGGCTGACCTCCCGAGCGGCAGCGCGCCCCCGGTACCGCACGGCACCGGGGGCGCGCTCGCGTCCGCGGGTCACTTCTCGGAGTGGCCGAGGCTCCTGTCCGGGGCCACCAGGTCCCTGACCAGGCGCTTCACGGCCGTCGGCTCCGGGAAACCCTGCTCGCGGCGGTCCCAGACGACCTCGCCGTCGACCCGGACGACGAAGACGCCGCCCGTGCCGGGCTTCAGCGACAGCTCGGCCAGCTCGGTCTCGAAGGTGGTCAGGAGCTCCTGGGCGAGCCAGGCGGCGCGGGGAAGCCAGCGGCACTGGGTGCAGTACTCGATCTGGACGCGGTGCGGGGAGGTCACGGGTTCAGGGCTTCCTTTCCAGGTGCACGGACCAGTCCTGCTCGGCGGCCGGTTTGCCGTGCAGGTCGGGGACCCGCTTGAGCCAGTCCGGCCGGCCCCGCTGCGTCCTGGCCGCGCGGTGGGCGTCCTCGGCGGCGAGCTGCTCGCGGGTCGGGAAACCGGTGGGGAGCCAGGCGGCGGAGGCCCGCACACGCGCGTGGAGGTAGCGGACGTACGCCTCGCGCACCTCGTCCGGGCCGGCGAAACCGGGCTCGTCCGCGAGCCACGCGTCCGGCACCCGCCCGGCGACCTCGCGCAGCAGCTCCTCGGTCACCCGGGGAGCCAGTTCGGCGTCGGCGGCCCGCAGGTCGGGCGCGAAGCCGCCCAGCGCGTGGTGGCGGAAGTCGTACGCCTTCTCGGGCGAAGAGGCGTCCCAGCGGTGGTGGAAGACGAGGGCCGCGCCGTGGTCGATCAGCCACAGGCGCGGCGGGGCGACACCGAGGGTGGGCCAGAGCATCAGGTTCGAGCTGTGCACGGTCCGGTCCACGTTGACCGTGAGGGCGTCCAGCCAGATCACCCGGCCGGCCTCCAGCGGGTCGACGGTGGCCTGCTCCGCGATCTCGGGTGTGAAGTCCCGCGCTCCCGACAGGTAGTCCATGCCGAGGTTGAGGCCGGCGCTCGCGTGCAGCAGGTCCTGGACCTCCCGGTGCGGCTCGTGCGCGGCGACGGCCGGGTCGAAGTGGGTGAGGACGAGTTCCGGGATCCGCAGGCCGAGCGCGCGCCCCAGCTCCCCGACGATCACCTCGGCGACGAGCGCCTTGCGGCCCTGCGCGGAGCCGGTGAACTTCACGACGTACGTCCCGAGGTCGTCGGCCTCGACGACTCCGGGCACGGAGCCGCCCGCCCGCAGGGGGGTCACGTATCGGACGGCGGTCACTTCGCGCAGCACACGCCAACTGTAGATCAGGCGCCCGCGGCGGCCGCCGGGGTCAGGCGGGGCCCTCCGGCGCGGGCCCGTCCGAGGGGTCGTGGGCCAATGGGTTCGGCAGCGGGAGGTAGCGGGCGTCGGCTCCGTCGGCGCCCGTCCAGCGCAGCAGCAGGTTGGTCTTGCCGGGCAGGGCGGGCGCGGTGAGGAGCTGCCGGATCTCGGGCAGGCCGTGCCCGGCGTCGTAGCGGAGCAGCTCCCTCCGCACGGCGGGCCACGGGTCGGTCCCGGGGTGCCGTTCCGCGAGCAGGGCCGCGAGTTCGGCGAGGTGGTTGACCAGCAGGCAGTACACCAGCCGCTCCCAGCCGGCGGCGCGGGTCACCTCGCCCACGAGCTTGACGCCCTCCGCGTCCCGGAACAGGGCCTGGACGGGCATCCCCGCGCCGTCCACGGCGACGAGCGTGTTCTGCAGATGCGCCTCCAGGACGACGCCGTGGCGCGCGAAGGCGTCGAGGACCGGTGGCACGACCTGCCGCAGGTACGCCGCCCACCAGGCGCCGGTGTCGGTGGCCGTGTCGAGGGGGCTGCCGTCGAAGCCCTCGACGAGGGCGGCGGCGAGCAGCGGGGTCGCGCCGGGCAGGACGTGGCCGCGCAGTCCGTCGCGGACCAGCACGGCGAGTTCCTCGAAGGCGAAGGCGGCCGTGCGGTAGCCGCGGTCGCTCAGCCAGGCGGCGCCGCCGCACCCGGCGGCGAACGCCGAGGTGACCGCCGCGTCCGTGCGGCGCAGTCTCTGCAGGTCGTGGCGCCACAGGCGGCGGACGTCGTTGGTGATGCGCACGTCGAGGCTGAACTTGAGGAAGAGATCGTCCTCGGGGGTGCTGAGGGTGCGCACGGCGGCCGTCGGCCACAGCGGGCGCGCGGTGCGGCCGAGCCGCAGGAGCCTGCCGTCCGCGAGCGCGTCCCGGATCTCCGGGCGGGCGGCGACCAGGTCGAGCTGCCAGGGGTGGGCGGGCAGCAGCCGGTAGCCGTCCGGGGCCGCGCCGAGGGCGTCCAGGGCTCCCGGGTCGCCTTCCTCGGCCACCGCGTCCTCACGCACGGCGAGCAGTTCCAGCGGGAACTCGGCGTACGCCTCGGGCGCGTAGGGCAGCCAGCCGGCGACCGGTCCGCCGCCGCGCGCCTTGGGGGCGGGGTGGTACGGATGGCCCGTGAGCAGGGACTGCTCGGAGCGCCGGTAGAGGTCGTCCGGCGGGGTGGCGTCGGCACGGGCGGCGAGCAGGGCGGCCACCGCGTCCCGGCTGTCGATCATCTCGGCGGGCAGTTCGGAGTTGGAAAGACCGGTGAGGCGGCGCAGCTCGTCGGCGGTGAGTTTCACCAGCTCGGCGTGGGTCAGGCGGTGCCAGGCACCGGCGGCGTGGACCTCGGGGCGGGCGGGCCGCCGGGTGCCGGCGACCCGCAGCAGGCGGCCGCCGGCCCGGAGCCGGTACACGCCGGGAGCGCCCGCGGGCTCCCCGGCCTCCCGCAGCAGACAATTGAGCAGCGGCGCCGCCGCGTACGCGTCGGCCGCCTCCGCCACGTCGTCCAGGGAGGGCCCGGAGTGCAGGGAGTCCACGCGATCCATTCGTTCCCCACGTTCCATACGGTGCACTGTTCTCTGGTGATCAGTATGACCGTGTGTGACCGGTGTGCGGGCGCGCCGCCGTCCGGTCCGTCGTCCGTCGCCGGTGCCGGTGCCGGCTCGGTCCCCGTCGTCGCCGCCGGCCGCGACGCAGTCCCCGTACCCAAGGAGTCCGACCGTGCACCGTCCTTCCCGGCCCGAGGCCGAGTTCGCCGCGGAACTCGACGCCGTACGCCCCGACCTGTCGGAGCCGTATGCGGCGGCGCTGCCCGGCGCGCGGGCGGCCGTCCTGTCCCGGCTGTGGCGCGCGCTGGCCCATGAGCCGCTGCCGTGGGTCGAGTGGCGGGAAGAAGGGCGAGACGGGCTCCGCGTGCGGCTGGCCGACGGGCGGCGGCTGGAGGGGCCGTCCGCCGACCCGTACGCGACCACCGCGTACGCGGCCGAAGTCCGCCTCGACGGGCGGCCCTACGACCGCCCCGAGCGGCTGATGACGGATCTGGGCGTGCGCCACGGGCCCGCCTTCGCGGCCGAACTGGCCGGCAGCGCGGCCTCGTTGGCGCTGTCGCGTGCCGGCCGGCGCGTCCAGGAGCGGCCCGCCGAGACCGGCTGGGAGTGGGAGCAGCGGGTGGTCGACGGGCATCCCTATCACCCCAACTGCCGCTCGCGGCCCGGCTTCTCGGTGGCCGAGCAGCTCGCGTACGGCCCGGAGCACGGGCAGCCGGTGGAGCTGCGGTCCGCCGCCGTGGACGACTGCCTCGTCACCGGCGCGTGGCCGGACTTCCTGCGCGACGGCGGGCGCGTGCTGATCCCGGTCCACCCCTGGCAGGCGGACCACGTGCTGGACACGCCGAGCCACAAGGGGCCCACAGCCCATCCGCTGATGTCGCTGCGCACCCTCGCCCTGCCGGACGGGCCGCACGTCAAGACCGCCTTGAGCGCGCGGCTCACCTCCTCGGTGCGGGACATCTCCGTCTACTCGATCACGACGTCCGAGGCGGTCTCCGCGTTCATGGCGTCGGTCGCGGCGCGCACGGACGGCCTGCTGGACGTCACCCGGACCCTCGGGGCGGCCACCGCCGGCTCCCCCGACCTCGCGGCGGTGGTGCGCGAAGCCCCCGAGACGTACGCGCGAGGCGGTGAACGGGTGGTCCCGGTGGCGGCCCTCGCGACGACGGAACTGCCCCGGTCGGCGCGCTGGTTCGCCCGGTTCACCCGGCTGGCGCTGACCGCCTGCCTGCGCCTGCTGGACCTGGGGGTGGCGCTGGAGGCGCACGGCCAGAACCTCCTGGTCGTCCTCTCCCCCGCCGGCGACCCGGTGCGGCTCGTCTACCGCGACCTCGCCGACATCCGCGTCAGTCCGGCCCGCCTCGCGCGGCACGGCATCCCGGCGCCGCAGCTGTCCGGACGGATCGTCACCGACGACGAGACCGCCCTGCGCCGCAAGCTGTTCGGCTCGCTGGTCGGCGGCTCCCTCGGCGCGACGGCGGGTTCGGCGGCCGTGCTGCGCGAGGCCCTGGCGGACGCCGTACGGGACCTGCCGCGCACCCCGGATCTCGTCGCGCTGCTCGAAGAACCGCTGCCCACCAAGGCGTTGACGCTGATGCGGCTGTCTCCGGAAACGCCCGGCGACCTGTGGGCGCGGCTGCCCAACCCGGTGTCCGGGGAGGGCGCCGAGGGCCGCTCGTTTTGAAGCGCGGCACCTTTGCTCAATAGGATCCGCCGATGATCACAAGACAACGGCTGGCGGCGGGGATCTGCGCCCTGCTCGCCGCTCTGACGGCCGGGGCCGCGTTCCCGGCCGGAGCGGCCGCCGACGAACCGGTGGAGCAGGCCGCTCCCAAGGTCGAACTCGTGCTGGACGTCAGCGGTTCGATGCGCGCCCGGGACATCGACGGCGGGTCGCGGATGGCCGCGGCCAAGCAGGCGTTCAACGAGGTGCTCGACGCGACGCCCGAGGAGGTCCGGCTCGGCATACGCACGCTCGGGGCCAACTACCGCGGCGACGACCGCAAGACGGGCTGCAAGGACACCGAACAGCTCTACCCGGTCGGGCCGTTGGACCGGACCGAGGCCAAAACCGCGGTCGCGACGCTCACCCCGACCGGCTGGACGCCGATCGGCCCGGCGCTGCGCAAGGCCGCCGCCGACCTGGACGGCGGTGAGGGCACCCGGCGGATCGTGCTCATCAGCGACGGCGAGGACACCTGCCAGCCGCTGGACCCGTGCGAGGTGGCACGCGAGATCGCGGCCAAGGGCATCGGCCTCACCATCGACACGCTCGGGCTCGTGCCCGACGCCAAGACCCGCGACCAGCTCAGCTGCATCGCGGACGCCACCGGCGGCACGTACACCTCCGTCCGCCACAAGGAGGAACTCTCCGACCGGGTGGGCCAGTTGGTGGAGCGGGCCGCCGATCCGGTGGTGACACCGGTGGCCGTGGACGGGGCCGACGCCTGCGCGAAGGCGCCGACGCTGAAGTCCGGGCTGTACACCGACCGCGCGGAGTTCGGACAGCACCGCTGGTACCGCGTCGACGTGGAGCCGGGCCGGGAACTGCGTGCCTCCGTGAGCGTGGCCGCCGACCGCGCGGTGAACCCCGACCACGGGGTGCTGCTGCGCGCGGTCACCGTGCGCGGGCGGGAGATCGTCCGCGGTGAGGCGGCGGGCAACGGCCGCACCGACGTCGTCTCGACCGGACTGCGTTACCCGAAGGCGGAGAGCGACGACGGCGACGAGGACGACGCGCCGGCCGAGGCCGTGTGCCTCCAGGTGTCCCACTCCTTCTCGGCGGCCTCCGGCGTGAAGACCACGCCGGGTCTGCCGGTGGAGCTGACGGTCGACGTCGTCGACGGGCCCGACCAGGCGTCCGACGTCGCCGCCTTCGGTCTCGGGCGCGGCTGGTGGCTGCTGGGCGCCCTGGTGCTCACCGGCTTCCTCGCGGGTGTGCTGTGGGGCTGGATCTCCCGCTGGCGGGTCGCGGTCTGGAGGACCAACTGATGCGTATCGCACGTGTGCTGACCGCGGCACTGTTCATGCTCGGCGCGGCGGTGTCCCCCGCGGTCGCCGACGCCTCGCCCTCGCCGAGCCCGTCGGAGGACGGCGGCGCTCCCACGGAGGCGGGTACGTCGTTCCGCACCGCGACCGAGATCGACCAGGGAGAGCAGGCCACCGCGGGCGGGTCGACCGGTGACTACCTGTACTGGTCCTTCCCGGCCGACGCGGGGCAGCGGCCCACCGTGAAGGCGACGGTGAAGCTGCCCGATGCGTCCACCCGGAACGCCACGGAGACCTGGCAGGTCGACGTGTACGACGGACTGCGGCGTCGGCAGGCGTGCCAGTACGGGGCGCAGACGCGGACGGCGGCGAGGGACGCGGCGACGGTGGAACTGTCGTGCACCCTGCGCACGGTCCGCGCGTGGTCCGAGACGTGGGCCAACGACCCGCTGCCGGGCACGTACTACGTCCGGCTGACGGTCGTGGACCTGAAGGTGTCGGACCTCGGGCTTCCGGTCGACACCGAGGTCCGGGTCGACTCCAAGGACATCGGCGGCTCCGCCGCGGTCGACGGGTCTTTGGGCCGGCCGCTGGTGCCGGGGATCGCCGTGGCGTCCGCGCGGGACGACGAGTCCGAGGACTCCGGGTCGCCGGGGGCCGTGCTGTCCTCGATCGAGCCCGACGACGGCTGGGCCTCCGGCTGGTGGACCGACCGGTGGGCGTGGACCGCGGTGGGCGGGGTGCTGGCGGCGCTCGCGGGGGTCGGTGGCTACACGCTGACGCGCGGCTCCGGGCGGCCGTCCCGGGTGCCGCCGGGCGCCTGACCCGCGGGGAATCCGGTAGGAGGAGGCCCGTCGTGCCCTGGGCGCGGCGGGCCTCCGCACGTCCGCGGCCTCCCCCGGTGCGCGGCCCGTGCGGGATGCACGCCCGTCGTCACTCGCCGCGCAGCGCCTTGGCCAGGGCACCCTCGCCCGCGACCTCCACGCGCCGCTCGGCCACGGCCTGACGGAGCGTCAACGCGCCCTGCGCCACGGCCGTGCAGGTCTCCGCGTCCAGGGTCAGCGAGGTGTCGGGTTCGGCCGGCGCCGGGCCCTCCCCGTACGCCGGGCCCTCCCCGTACGCCGGGCCCTCCTCGGCGCCCACCCGCACGAAGAACTCGCCCTCCTCCAGCCGGACATGGACCAGCCCGTCCCCCTCGCCCTCCAGGCAGCGGAGCAGCGGCAGCGCGAACCAGTGGGCGCGGACCGCGTCCGTGGGCCTGCGCTCCTCCAGGGCGGGCGCGCCCCACTCGCCGAGCGCTTGCAGCACGGGGAGCAACTGCCGGCCACGCGAGGTGAGTTCGTACACGTACGCCGCGCCGGGGGGCGGCAGCCTGCGCCGGGTCGTCAGTCCGTCGCGCTCCATGTCCTTGAGCCGCGACGCCAGGACGTCCGTGCTGACGCCCGGCAGGTCCGCGTGCAGGTCGGTGTAGCGGCGCGGGCCGGCGAGCAGTTCGCGGACGACCAGGAGGGTCCAGCGGTCACCGACGGCGTCGAGGGCCCGGGCCGCGGAACAGTACTGGTCGTAGCTTCGGCGTGGTGACATGCGACGCAGTCTAGACATGTTGTTGGACTTTCCAAGCGCCTACTTGGTAAAACCAAGCAACACCACAACACGGAGGTGCGCACCGCATGGAGTTCCGGCAGTCGAGCAAGCTCAGCGAGGTCTGTTACGAGATCCGGGGCCCGGTGATCGAGCACGCCAACGCGCTGGAGGAGGCGGGCCACAGCGTCCTGCGCCTCAACACCGGCAACCCCGCGCTCTTCGGCTTCGAGGCGCCCGAGGAGATCCTCCAGGACATGATCCGGATGCTCCCGCAGGCCCACGGCTACACGGACTCGCGGGGCGTCCTCTCCGCCCGCCGCGCGGTCGCCCAGCGCTACCAGGAGCGCGGCCTGGAGGTCGGCGTCGACGACGTCTTCCTCGGCAACGGCGTCTCCGAGCTGGTCTCGATGGCGGTCCAGGCCCTGATCGAGGACGGCGACGAAGTCCTCATCCCCGCACCGGACTTCCCGCTCTGGACGGCCGTGACGACCCTCGCGGGCGGCAAGGCGGTGCACTACCTCTGCGACGAGCAGTCCGAGTGGTACCCGGATCTGGCCGACATGGAGTCGAAGATCACCGACCGGACCCGGGCCGTCGTGATCATCAACCCGAACAACCCGACCGGCGCCGTCTATCCGAAGGAGATCGTCGAGGGCATCCTCGACCTGGCGCGCCGCAACGGCCTGATGGTGTTCGCGGACGAGATCTACGACCAGATCCTCTACGACGACGCCGTGCACCACAGCGCGGCGGCGCTCGCCCCGGACCTCGTCGTCCTCACCTTCTGCGGGCTGTCCAAGACCTACCGCGTCGCCGGGTTCCGCTCGGGCTGGCTGGTCGTCACCGGGCCCAAGCAGCACGCGCGCAGCTATCTGGAGGGGCTGACCATGCTCGCCTCCATGCGGCTGTGCGCCAACGCGCCCGCCCAGTACGCCATCCAGGCCGCGCTCGGCGGCCGCCAGTCCATCCACGAGCTGACGGCCCCCGGCGGCAGGCTGCGCGAACAGCGCGACCGTGCCTGGGAGAAGCTGAACGAGATCCCCGGCGTCTCCTGCGTCAAGCCGAAGGGCGCGCTGTACGCGTTCCCGCGCATCGACCCCGAGGTGCACCGCATCCACGACGACGAGAAGTTCGTCCTCGACCTGCTGCTGCGCGAGAAGATCCAGGTCGTCCAGGGCACCGGCTTCAACTGGCCCCGCCCGGACCACTTCCGCATCCTCACGCTGCCGTACGCCGACGACCTGGACGCGGCGATCAGCCGCATCGGACGGTTCCTGAGCGGCTATCGCCAGTAGCCCGGCGCACCGCGGGCCGGCGGGCGCGACGGCCTCCGCCCGGCTCCGGACGCCACCGTCTGGCCGATCCGGTGCTGCGCGCCGCCGGGGCCGGTGACACCGTACGGGGAGAGCGACAGGAGGGCGCGGCGATGGGTGATGTGCTTCTGGTACGGCACGGCGAGACCGAGTGGGCGCTCACCGGCCGGCACACCAGCTGGACGGACGTCACGCTGACGGGCCGGGGCCGCGAGCAGGCGCGCGCGGTCGCCCCCCTCGTGCGCTCGCACCACATCGCCGCCGCGTTCGTCAGTCCCATGCGGCGGGCCCGCGAGACGGCGGAACTCGTGGGGCTCGACGGCGTGCGGCTCGACGCCGACCTGTGCGAGTGGGACTACGGCGGCTACGAGGGCCTGACGACCGTCGAGATCCAGCGGACGCGACCGGACTGGTTCCTGTTCCGGGACGGCGTGGCCGAGGGGCCCGCCGAGCATCCCGGCGAGAGCCCCGAGCAGGTCGGGGAGCGTGCCGACCGGATGCTCGCCAAGGTGGACGCGGCGCTGGCGAACACCGAGGGCAGTGTGGTGCTGGTCGCCCACGGGCACTTCCTGCGGGTCCTGACCGCGCGGCGCCTCGGGCTGCCGCCGTCGGGCGGCGCGCTGTTCCTGCTGGGTACCGGGACCATCGGCCGGCTCAGCACGGAACACGGGCGTCCGGTCGTCGCGAGCTGGAATGTCAGACCCCCCTCGTAGTCTTCGACAGTGCGGTGCCCGCCGGCACCGGTGCCTTCGAGGGCGCCGGTCCCCGGCTCCGGGTCCGCGCCCGCCGAGGGGAGGAGACGTGCCGTGACCCGACCGCCGACCGCTGCCCAGCGGCGCGTCCTCGACGCCGCGGACCCCGTCACGGGGCGGCTGCGGGGTACGGAGACCCAGCTCGCCGCCCTGGTGAAGCGCGGGCTGGCCTTCCGGCACCCGAGACCGCCGCACGACCACTTCCTGACGCCCGCCGGCCACCGCCTGCGCGAGGAGGCGTCCACGCCCGAGGAGCCGGCTCAGGCCCCCGCCGTGCGCGACTCCGGGGTCTTCGCCGCCCGGATCGGGGGCGAGGAGGACGCCGAGCCGGGTCCTGCCCGCGCCCGGGAGGTGCACAGCGCCTGGCAGGGGCTCCTGGAGCTGCGGCGGATGACCGGGGCCGGCGGCGCCACGGACCGGCCCTGCGGCTGGGAGCGCGCGCATCTGGTGCAGGCCGCCGCGCTCGCCCTGGAGGCCGCGGGCCACCCCCCGGACGGTCCGGCGGGGCCCGGTTACCGGGTGCGGGCGACTCCGCAGCCGGAGGCCGTCGCCGTGCGCGATCCGGACCCCGAGCGGCTGCGGGCCTGCGCGGCGACACTGGAGGGGGCGGGCTGGCAGGTCAGCGCGCACACCGAGCCCCGTACGGAGGCGCGCTACGTCCTGGCCTCGCCGCGGCGGGCCTGAGGCGCGCACGGGCTGCCCCAGGCCCGCCCGCGCCGGGTGCGCCCGTGGGACCCGGGCGGCGCGTGGGGCGGGGGTGTTGAGATCGTGGGTCCCGGGAACAGGCGTCCGCCTGCCCCGGACGCGTCCGGACCGTCGTGAAGGGGAAGTCGTGGCAGAGCCGTTTTCCGTGGGTGTGACCGTCCGCGGGTACGAGACCGACGTGCAGGGACACCTGAACCAGAGCGTGTACCTGCAGTACGCCGAGCACGCGCGCTGGTGCCTGCTCCAGGCGGCCGGGATCCGGCAGGCCGACCTGATGGCCGAGGGCGTGGGCCCGGTCGCCCTGGAGACGACCATCCGCTATCTGCGGGAGCTGCGCGCGGGCGACGAGACCGAGGTGACCTGCGCCTTCGTCTGGGGCGAGGGCAAGACGTTCCGGATCGAGCAGACGATCCGGAAGCTGGACGGCACGGTGGCCGCCGAGCTGACCGGTGTCGGCGGGCTGATGGACCTCACGAAACGCAAGCTGGTGGCCGACCCGCGCGCGTACTTCCGCACGATGGCCGACGACCCCGGCCCGTTCGGCCTCTGACACCCGCCGGGCGGACGCGCCCGCACCGGCGCGCGCCCGGACCACCGGATCCGGCCCAGGCCGCCGACTCGCCCTAGACGTCCAGCAGTTCGGGCCGGTGCACGGCGTCGTAGGCCGCGCGGGACTCGGCGATCGTGACGCGGTGCCGCTCGGCCCAGTCCGTCAGGGACAGCAGCGTGGCGTGCAACTCGCGGGCCACGGGAGTGAGTTCGTACTCGACCTTCGGGGGCACCGTCGCGTGGACGGTGCGCGTCACGAGTCCGTCGCGCTCCAGGTTGCGCAGGGTGAGGGTCAGCATGCGGCGGCTGATGCCCTCGACGCTGCGCTCCAGTTCGGTGAAGCGGATCGGGCCGTGCGCGGCGGCGACGATGATCAGCACGCTCCATTTGCCCGCGACCCTGTCAAGAACCTCGCGGACCGGGCACGCCTGCGCGAGCACGGCCTGCGGGGTAACACCGGTGTTCCCCTGGGACATCGAGGTGCCTCCTTATGCGGGTCTCCATGGTCACTCACGATGTACCCCGTTACAAGTCGTGCACCTTTGGAGAACGCGGAGGCCCTCACCATGCCGACCAGGACCGGATCACCGAACCGGGGACCGTACTCCCCCCGGGCGTCCCTCGCCGTGCTGTGCGCGGGGACCCTGATGACGATCCTGGACGGCAACGTCGTGACGGTCGCCATGCCCGCGATCCAGAACGACCTCGGCTTCTCGGGTCCGGGCCTCGCCTGGGTCGTGAACGCGTACCTGATCCCGTTCGGCGGGCTGCTGCTGCTCGCGGGCCGGCTCGGCGACCTGCTGGGCCGCAGGCGGATGTTCACCGCCGGGCTCGCGGTGTTCACCGTGGCGTCCGTGCTGTGCGGGGTGGCCACGGACCGGGGCGTGCTCGTGGCGGCCCGCGCCCTCCAGGGCGTCGGGGGCGCGATGACCTCGGCGGTCGTGCTGGGCATGCTGGTCGCGCTGTTCCCCGGGCCGGGCGAACGGGCCGGGGCCATCGCGGTGTTCAGCGCCGTGGGGGCGGCCGGCGGGGCGCTGGGCACCTTCCTCGGCGGGGCGCTGACCCAGGCACTCGGCTGGCACTGGATCTTCCTGATCAACCTGCCGATCGGGGTGGCGGCGTGGGTGGCCGCGCTGCGGGTCCTCGCCCCGGACCGCGGTGCCGGCCTCGGCGGGGGCGCCGACTACCCCGGTTCCGCGCTGGTCACCGGCGCGCTGATGCTGACGGTGTACACGATCGTCGGGTCCGGCGGTCGCACGTCCGGCGCGGACGCCGCCCTCGCGGCGGTCTCGCTCGCCCTCTTCGCCGCCTTCGCCCTGCGCCAGGCACGGGCCGCCCGCCCGCTGCTGCGGCTCGCGCTGTTCCGCTCGCGTCTCCTGACGGGTGCCAACGCCGTCCAGGTCCTGATGATCGGCGCGATGTACGGCTTCCAGTACGTCGGCGCCCTGTACCTGCAACGCGTTCTGGGCTACGGCGAGTTGCTCACCGGCACGGCGTTCCTTCCGGCGCCGGTCGCGATCGGGGTGCTGATGCTGGGGCTGTCCGCCCGGACGATCGCCCGCTTCGGCCCCTACCGGGTCCTGCTCGCCGGACTCGCCCTCGTCACCGCCGGCCTCGCGCTGCTGACCCGCGCCCCGGTCGACGGGCACTACGTCACCGACGTCCTGCCCCCGCTCCTCCTGCTCGCCGCCGGTTTCGCGGCGGCGATGCCCGCGGTGACGGGACTCGCCATGTCGGGCGCCCGGGAGGAGGACGCCGGGCTGGCCTCCGGCCTCTTCAACACCACGCAGGTGGTGGGCGGTTCGCTGGGCCTCGCGGTGCTCACGACGCTCGCGGCGGCCCGCACCGGGCGGCTGCTCGGCGAGGGCGAGCGGGCCGTCGCGGCGACCGCCGGCGGCTACCGGCTGGCGTTCGCCGTGGGCACGGGGCTCGCGGCGGCCGCGCTGGTGCTGGCGGCGGGGGTCCTGCGGCCGGTGCGCGTTCCCTCCGCCCCCGAGCCGGAGGGAACGGCCGCGCCGGGCGGTCAGCCGCCGGCGAACGCCGCCCTGTGATCGCGGGCCCAGCGCTCGTAGGTGCGCGGCTCCCGGCCCAGCACCCGCCGTACGCCGTCCGTCACCACGGCGTTGCGCCCCTGCCGTACGTACGCGGTGCCCGCCAGGACACCCTCGACGTAGGTCTCGGACATGCCCGCCGCGAGGAACCGCTCGCGGGCCGCCTCGGCGGGGACGTCCTCGGTGCGAACCGGGCGGTCGAGGACACCGGCGAGGATCGCCGCCTGGCCGGCCGTGGTGAGGAGTTCGGGCCCGGTCAGTGTGTGGACGCGGCCCGAGTGCCGCGGGTCGAGGAGCGCCGCCACCGCGACCTCGGCGACGTCGCGCGGGTCGACGACGCCCTGGGTGCCGGGGCCGGTCAGGTCGGGCACCGGATCGCCGGAGCGGATCGGCTCCGCCCAGCTCAGGGTGTTGGAGGCGAAGGCGGAGGGGCGCAGCACCGCCCACTCCAACCCGCTGTCCCTGACGGCCTGTTCACCGCCGAGATGCCAGATGCCGACGGGGCCGAGGACCGGGTCGCCGGTGCCGATGGCGGAGAGCTTGACGACCGCGCGTACGCCCGCCGTCCGCGCCAGGGCGACGAGGGCCGCGTCCTGCTCGGCGTCCCCGGGGCCGAGGACGCCCACCGCGAACAGTGCGGTCGCGCCGGCCAGCGCGGCCGCCACCGAGTCGGGCTCGCGGTAGTCCCCGCGCACCGCCTCCACCCCGGGCGGCGGCGTGGCGCGGGACGGGTCCCGGGTGAGGGCGCGGACCTTCTCGCCGCGCTCCGCGAGCAGTCGTACGACGTGGCTGCCGATGGTGCCCGTGGCACCGGTCACTAGGATCATGGCCTCACCGTGCCGGGCGGATGTCGGCCGGAGCTAGGAAATTCCGGCACGGTTCACGGGCCCTGCGGGTGCTGTGCCGCGTCTACCGTGAAGGGGTGAGCACCCCGTACGAGACGAAGCCCGCCGCGGACTCCCTCATCGAGGAACCGCTGGTGCTGCCCGCGGCCCTGAGCCCGTGGTTCGCCCGCGCCGGTCTCACCGCCGTCGACGGCATTCCGGCGGGGCCGTTCGCCCAGGTCCCGGACACGGCGGCGAAGGTGGTCGTGCGGATCGAGGAGAACGGCCGCCGTGACGTCCTGGTGGTGGGACCGCGCACCCGTGCCTCGTACCACGCGGGCAAGCGCCTGGCCTCCTGCGTCCAGTTGCGTCTCGGGCCGGGTGCGGCCCGCCCGCTGCTGGGCGTCCCGGCCGTCGACCTGGTGGGTGTGGTCCGGCGCCTCGGAGACTTCCCGGCCGACACCGCCCGCCTGCTGGCCGGCGAACTGCTGTCGTCGGAGCCGGAGGAGGTGGTCCCCCGGCTGGCCCGGGTGCTGCCGGGGCGGCTCGCCCCCGCCGATCCGGCCCGCGTCCGGCTGCTGCGCGCGGCGGTCCGGGCCATGTCGACCGGGACGGGCCGGGTGCCGCCGGGCGTCGGTGAGCTGGCGGGCCGGCTCTCGGTCAGCGAGCGCCAGCTCCGCAACCTGTTCGCGGAGGGTGTCGGGCTCTCCCCCAAGCACTACGCCCGCATCGCCCGGGTGCGCCACGTCCTCACCCGGGCCCGCCACGCTCCGGACACGTCCTGGGCCCAACTGGCCGCCGCCACCGGCTACTACGACCAGTCCCATCTCACCGCCGACTTCCGCACCCTGATGGGTGTCCCGCCGACGTCGTTCTTCACCGGGCGCCTCCCCGCCGCGCAGCCCTGCCAGGCCCTGACCTCGCGGTCGGCCCGTCCCGCACCCGGCGGCTGAGCGGCGCGCTCCCGACTCGCCGTCCTTGACGGGTATACGTCACCCGCAAAGTCTGGTAGGAAACCTTCCTAACAGTTCGTGAACGACGTACTCCCCTCACTGGAGGTACCGTGCACACCCCCCACATACGTACTTCGCGCCGCACGCTGCTCGCGCTGATCGGAGCCTCCCTCGTGGCGGCCCCGGTCATCGCGACCCAGACGGCGACGGCCGCCCCGGTCGGTCTCGACGACCCGGCGAAGAAGGAGATCGCCATGAAGCTGGTCTCCAGCGCGGAGAACTCCTCGCTGGACTGGAAGGCGCAGTACAAGTACATCGAGGACATCGGCGACGGTCGCGGCTACACCGCCGGGATCATCGGTTTCTGCTCCGGCACCGGCGACATGCTCGACCTGGTCGAGCTGTACGCGCGCCGCAAGCCCGGCAACGTGCTCGCCAAGTACCTGCCGGCGCTGCGTGACGTGGACGGCACCGACTCGCACGACGGTCTGGACCCGAACTTCCCGGCCGACTGGCGCAGGGCCGCCCAGGACACGGTGTTCCAGCAGGCGCAGAACGACGAGCGCGACCGGGTGTACTTCAACCCGGCCGTCCGGCAGGGCAAGTCCGACGGCATCGGCGTCCTCGGCCAGTTCGCGTACTACGACGCCATCGTGATGCACGGCGACGGCGGCGACAGCACCAGCTTCGGCAGCATCCGCCGCCGGGCACTGGCCAAGGCCAAGCCGCCGGCCCAGGGAGGCGACGAGGTGACGTACCTGAACGCCTTCCTCGACGCGCGCGTCTGGGCGATGAAGCAGGAGGAGGCCCACTCGGACACCAGCCGCGTCGACACGGCCCAGCGGGTCTTCCTGCAGAAGCGGAACCTGAACCTGAACCCGCCGCTGGACTGGAAGGTCTACGGGGACAGCTTCCACATCGGCTGACCGGCCGCCCGGAGCAGCGGCCCGGGGCGGACGGCGGAGGGCGCGGCACCCGCGTGGGTGCCGCGCCCTCCGTGTGCCGCGGTGGCGGCGGCCTTGTCCGGAGGCCGGACCGCCGTGGTGCGCCCGGTCGTCAGTGGGCCGGCAGCGCCTTGCCACGCGGGCCGAGTTCCTCGCCCGCCTCCATGGGATGGGTGACGTCCTCCGCGTCCTGGTTCTTGCCGAGGTGGTTGAAGACGATGTTGAGGAGCACGGCGGCCACGCAGCCGGTCGAGATCCCCGAGTCCAGGACGATCTTCGCGGTCTCCGGGAAGGCGTGGTAGAACTCCGGCGCGGTGATCGGGATGATGCCGACGGCGATCGAGACGGCCACGATCAAGACGTTGTTGTCCTTCTCCAGTCCCGCCCGCACCAGGGTCTGGATGCCGCTCGCGGCGACCGAGCCGAACAGGACGACACCCGCGCCGCCGAGCACCGGCCGGGGGACGACCGCGATGAGCGAGGCGGCCATCGGACACAGCCCCATCAGCACCAGGAACCCGCCGCCGGTCGCGACGACGTACCGGCTGCGCACCTTCGTCATGGCGACGAGCCCGATGTTCTGCGCGAAGGCACTGCACATGAAGCCGTTGAAGAGCGGGCTCAGTGCCGAGCCGAGGGTGTCGGCGCGCAGACCGGCCGCGATGGTCTTCTCGTCGGCGGGCCGTTCCACGATCTCGCCCAACGCGAGCATGTCCGCGGTCGATTCGGTCATCGAGACCACCATCACCACGCACAGCGAGAGGATCGCGGCTACCTGGAACTGCGGGGCGCCGAAGTGGAACGGGGTCGGGAAGCCCACCACGTCCGCGTCGGCGACCGGCCCGAAGTCCGTGACGCCGAACGGGATCGCGACGAGCGTGCCGAGCACCAGGCCGAGCAGGACGGCGATCTGCTTGACGAAGCCCCGGGTGAAGCGGCGCAGCAGCAGCACCATGACGAGCGTGACGGCGGCGAGACCCAGATTGGTCTTCGAACCGTAGTCGTGGGCCGCGGGGTTCGGTCCCTGGGCCCAGCCGAAGGCGACGGGCAGCAGCGAGATGCCGATCAGGGTGATCACGGTGCCGGTGACCACCGGCGGGAAGAAGCGGACCGCCTTGCAGAAGAAGGGGGCGGCTATGAAGCCGAGGACACCGGCGACGATGACGGCGCCGAAGATGATCGGCAGCGCGTCGCTCTTGTCGTCGGCGGAGGCGACGACGGCGGTCATCGGCGCGACGCCGGCGAAGGTCACGCCGTTGACGAACGGCAGCCTGGCTCCGATCTTCCAGAAGCCGAGGGTCTGCAGGAAGGTGGCGAGGCCCGCGGTGAACAGGCAGGCGCCGGTGAGGAAGGTCAGTTCGGTTCCGGACAGACCGACGGCGGCGCCGACGATCAGCGGCGGGGCGACCACTCCCGCGTACATGGCTGCGACGTGCTGGAGGCCGCTGGCGGCCATCTTCAGGGGCGGGAGTTTCTCGTCCACCGGGTGCTTGGACACACCAGTGGGGACTGCATCGGTGCGGGGCGCGGGCTGGGCGGCCACGGCGGCTCCTCCGGTCGGTTACGCGTCCGCCACGGCGGCGACGCGGGTTTCAGGGAGGTGATGCGCGGTCGTGCGGGACCGGGACGATACGTCACGGAGAGGGGGTCTCCGGGGCGATGGCCGCCGCGGGGCGCACCGGTCCCCCGGCGTCCTCGCGACGGAGACCGTCCCGGGGAACCCGCACCTGTGTGCGCGTTCCCCGGACACGGCCACCACGGACCCCGCTCGGGTCCATGGCTACCGGCCGAGGGCCGTCCCCCTCAGCCGGAGATCTCCAATTGGTCAGGCCTGCGCGGCGATCCGCGCGAGGCGCTGTGCCTCGTCCCGCGTGGAGCGGGCGACGGCGTCCTCGTCGACGTTCAGGAGCCGGCTGTCCTCGACGACCGGCCTGCCGTCGACGAGCGAGAGGGTGACCGGGGCCGCCGCGCCGAAGACCAGCGCGGTCACCGGGTCGGCGATCGAGGCGTGGGCCAGGGTGTCCAGCTTCCACAGCACCAGGTCGGCGAGCTTGCCGGCCTCCAGGGAGCCGATCTGCGTGGCCCGGCCGAGGACCTGGGCGCCGCCGTACGTGCCGAGGCGCAGCGCCTGACGGGCGTTCAGGGCGGCCTCGCGGTGGGCGCCGAGGCGGTTGATCAGCAGGGCGTTGCGCAGTTCGGTGTGCAGTTCGCCCGACTCGTTGGACGCGGTGCCGTCGACGCCGAGGCCGACCGGGACGCCGGCCGCCAGCATGTCGGGGACGCGGGCGATGCCCGCGGCGAGCCGGGCGTTGGAGGACGGGCAGTGGGCCACGCCGGTCTTCGTGCGGGCGAAGGCGGCGATGTCGGAGTCGTTCATGTGGACGCAGTGCGCCATCCACACGTCCTCGCCGAGCCAGCCGGTGGACTCGAAGTACTCGGTCGGGCCCATGCCGAACAGTTCCTTGCAGAACTGCTCCTCCTCCACGGTCTCCGAGCCGTGCGTGTGCAGCCGTACGCCCTTGCGGCGGGCCAACTCGGCTCCCTGCCGCATGAGTTCGGTGGAGACGGAGAAGGGCGAGCAGGGCGCGACGGCGATCTGGGTCATGGCGTCGAAGGACGCGTCGTGGTGCTCGTCGATGGTCGCCTCGGTGGCGGCCAGCGCCCCGTCGAGGGTCTCGACGGCGAAGTCGGGCGGCAGCCCGCCGTCCTTCTCGCTGCGGTCCATCGAACCGCGGGCGAGGGTGAAGCGGACACCGGTCTCGCGGGCCGCCCGGATGATGGCGCCGGACAGGTCGCCGGAGCCCTTCGGGAAGACGTAGTGGTGGTCCATGGCGGTGGTGACGCCACCGCGGGCCATCATGGCGAGGGAGCCCTGCGCGGCGGAGTACGCCATCCGCTCGTCGACGCGCGCCCAGGTCGGGTAGAGCGCGACGAGCCAGTTGAAGAGGTTGTGGTCCGTGGCCAGGCCGCGGGTGATCCACTGGTAGAAGTGGTGGTGCGTGTTCACCAGGCCGGGGGTCGCCAGGTGCCCGGTTCCGTCGATGCGGCGGACCACGTTCTCCAGGTTCTCGGGGGCCTTTCCGGCTCCCACCGACTCGATCCGGTTGCCGGCGACGACGATGTGGCCCGAGGCGTACTCGGTGTCGCCTGCGTCCACGGTCGCGATGGCGCAGTTCTCGATGACGATGCGCTCGACTGCCACGGCGGTTCCTCGTTCTTCCCATTGGCGGACGGACCCGGGGGTCGAGCGGGGTGACGACCGGGTCCGTGGTGCTGTTGTTGCGCAGATGCCCCCGCTCTCCCCCTGGGATGTCGACGCCGGCGCACGCGTCGGGGGTAGGGCAGCAGTACTGCTGCGGCCCGGTTCGGCCGCTGCGGCAGTACTACAGGTTGGTGAGGTCCACCGGGATGAGCGGCTCGCAGCCGTCGCGCAGGACGGTGGCCTCGATGAGGCCGTACGGGCGGTCGGCCGCGTAGTAGACCTCGTTGTCGTTCTTGAGGCCGAAGGGCTCCAGGTCGACGAGGAAGTGGTGCTTGTTCGGGAGCGAGAAGCGGACCTCGTCGATCTCGCTGCGGTGGTTGATGATGCGCGAACCCATCTGGTAGAGGGTCTGCTGCAGGGACAGCGAGTACGTCTCCGCGAAGGCCTGGAGCATGTGCTTCCTGACCTGCTCGTACGACTTCTCCCAGTGCGGCATCCGCTGCTCGTCGTCGGTCCAGTTGAACCGCCAGCGCGCGGACACCTGCGTCGCCAGGATGCGGTCGTACGCCTCCTTGAGCGTCGTGTACTTGTCCTTGACGTAGCCCCAGAACTCGGAGTTCGTCGAGTTCATCACGACCAGGTCCTTGAGGCCGGAGACGACCTCCCACTTCTCACCGTCGAAGGTGACCTGGGTGACCCGGGTCTCCTGGCCCTTGCGCACGAAGGAGTGGTTGACCTCGTCGGCGCCGATGAACCGCGAGTTGGCGTCGGAGGTGGCGATGCGCTCCCAGGCGTACTCCTCGATGCGGATGCGCGCCCGGTGGATCGGCTCCTGCGAGGTCACGAAGTGCCGTGCGAGGTGGATGCCGAACTGCTCGGCGGACTCGATGCCGTGCTCCTTGGCGAAGGCGAACACCGTGTTCTTGGTGGTGTCCGTCGGCAGGACGTTCGCGTTCGAACCCGAGTAGTGCACGTCGTCCATGTCGCCGCTCAGCGCGACGGAGACGTTCAGGTCCTTGATGTGGTGCGTGTCGCCGTCGCGCGTGATCTTCACGACGCGGTTCTCGGCCTTGCCGTACTGGTTCTGTCCCAGCATGGTCATGCGGGCAGGGCGGGATCGGTCGGTCATGTCTGCTAGCTCCCTCGGTAAACGGAGTAGCCGAACGGGTTGAGCAGCAGCGGTACGTGGTAGTGCTCGCCCGGTGCGACGGCGAACGTGATCGCCACCTCGGGGAAGAACGCGCCGCTGTCCCGGTTCGCGGGGGCGTCCTGCTGCGCATCGGCTTGCTTCTTCTCGAAGTACGGCTCGACGGCGAAGTCGAGCCGTACGTGGGTCGTCCCCTCCGGCAGCGCCGGCAGGTCCTTGCACCGTCCGTCCGCGTCCGTCGCGGAGCCGCCGAGCGGCCGCCAGTCCGCGTCGCGTCCACCGCGGGCGGCGAGACGGACCGGGACGCCCTCGGCGGGGCGGCCGACGCTGGTGTCCAGGATGTGGGTGGACACGGAGGCCGTGCTGTCGGTGCTCATGCCTGCTCTTCCTGTACGAGGGCGGTCAGCCGGATGCGGTTGATCTTTCCCAGCTCGGTGCGGACGATCTCCCGCTCCTGCTCGGGCGCGTTGCCGATGCGCTCCTTGACCGCGTCGCGCATCTGCTCGCCGGTCCGGCCGGTGGCGCAGATGAGGAAGACGTGGCCGAACTTCTCCTGGTACTCCAGGTTCAGGTCGAGCATCTCCGCCTTGAGCTCCTCGGAGGCGCCGGCCATGCCGCGCTGCTCCCGGGAGGAGGTCGGGTCCCCGGGCTTGGGGCGCCCGATGGGCGGGTGCCCGGCCATTGCCTCGGCCAGGTCCGCGCGGGTCAGCTCGGCCATGGCGGCGTCGCTCGCGGCGAGGAGGTCGTCGGCGGTGGCGTAGGGGCGGTGGGCGAGCAGGCGGCGCGCCCATGCCGTGGAGGCGCACGCCTCGTGGAGTGCGGCGAGGGCCGCGTGCTCCTCCAGGGCGTTGAACCGGGCGAGACCGCCAGGTGTCGTACTCGACGTCACGGGAAGCCTCCGTGGCCTTGTGCTGGACGGGCTGCGGATAGCTAACGCCCTCGGAAACACCACGTCAACACTTTGTTGAAAAATCCGGGTAACAAAAAACCGCCGCCCGGACGATACGGGCGGCGGCTCGCCGCGGGCTGTTCCGACACGGCCACGCGCGCCGCGTCCGCCCTGGTCAGGGCCTCGGTCCGGTGTCCCGGCTCAGGACTCCTTCTCGCGGTTCAGGTAGTTGTAGACGGTGAAGCGGCTGACGCCGAGGGCGCTCGCGACGGTCTCCACGCCGTGCCGCACCGAGAAGGCGCCGCGCGCTTCCAGTACCCGTACGACCTCCTGCTTGGCCTTGCGGTCCAGGTCGGCCAGGGGCCTACCCTGCTTGCGCTCCAGGGCGGCCAGGATGTGGTCCAGCGAGTCGGCGAGCTGGGGCAGCCGTACGGCGACGACGTCCGCGCCCTCCCAGGACAGCACGACGTCGTCGGCGCCGGCCTCCCCGGGCGCGAGCATCTCGCCGCCCATGGCGTCGACCAGCGGCTTGACCGCCGTGACGAAGGGGTCGTCCCCGATACCGGTCACTTATCGCCCTCCCCGGCGGCGCCGACCACGTTGACCTGCAGCGAGACGCGGGTGGCGCCCGCCTCCAGGGACCTGCGAAGCAGGGCGTCGACGGCGGTGAGCACGTCGTCGGTGGCCCCCTCCGCGGTGTTGCCGAACGGGCCGACGTCGACGGCGTCCAGCTCGGCCGCCTCGATGACCTCACGGGCGACCAGCGCGTGCCGGGGGGCCTCGTCGAGGTCGAAGGGCTCGGTCGTGAACTCCACTCTCAATCGCACGCGCTCAACCTACTGCGCGGTGCCGATTTTCCGGCAGCCCCCTCTTGACAAGCTCCGACACCCGACGGCAATCTTCCATTAAGCAGAAACGAACTTCCGCAATACGGAACATCGATACGGAAGGGAGCGCCGACCCCATGGGATTCGCAGAGCAGCGCTTCAACGTCAACCTGTCGATCCTCTTCACGGAACTCCCGCTCCTGGAGCGCCCCGCGGCCGCCGCCGCGGCGGGCTTCACCGCGGTCGAGCTGTGGTGGCCCTGGGTCGACTCCCCCACCCCCGAGCGGTCCGAGCTCGACGCCTTGAAGAAGGCGATCGAGGACGCGGGCGTCCAGCTGACGGGCCTGAACTTCTACGCCGGGCAGCTGCCCGGTCCCGACCGGGGCGCCCTGTCGCTCCCCGGCACGGAGTCGGAGCGGTTCCGCGCCAACATCGACGTGGCCGCCTCCTTCGCCGAGTCGCTCGGCTGCAAGGCGCTGAACGCGCTGTACGGCAACCGCGTCGAGGGCGTCGACCCGGCCGAGCAGGACGCGCTCGCCCTGGAGAACCTGGTCCTGGCCGCGCGCGCAGCCGACCGGATCGGCGCGGTCCTGCTGATCGAGACCCTCAACGCGCCCGAGTCGCCGCGCTATCCGCTGGTGTCCGCACCCGCGGGCGTCGCCGTGGTCGACCGGGTGAACGAGGCGACCGGTCTCGGCAACGCCAGGTTCCTCATGGACCTCTACCACCTGTCCATGAACGGCGAGGACCTGCCGTCGGTGATCGAGCGGTACGCCGACCGGACCGGTCACGTGCAGATCGCCGACAACCCCGGCCGCGGGGCGCCGGGCACGGGCTCCCTCCCGCTGGAGGACCTGCTCGACCGGCTCGCGAAGGCCGGGTACGCCGGCTGGGTCGGCCTGGAGTACAAGCCGGGCGACCGCCCGAGCGCCGAGGCGTTCGACTGGCTGCCGCGCGAGTCGCGCGCGGCCCGCTGACGGCCCACGCACCGCGGCAACCCCCAGACGCAGCACAGCAGTAGAGAGGCACCCTCATGAGCAGCAACCTTCCCAAGATCGCCTGGATCGGTCTCGGCATCATGGGCTCCCCCATGTCGGAGAACCTGATCAAGGCCGGCTACGACGTCACCGGCTTCACGCTGGAGCAGGACAAGCTGGACCGGCTGTCCGCGGCCGGCGGCACGGCGGCGGGCTCGATCGCCGAGGCGGTGCGCGACGCCGACGTGGTGATCACGATGGTCCCGGCCTCCCCGCAGGTCGAGGCGATCGCGTACGGCCCCGACGGCATCCTGGAGAACGCCAAGTCCGGCGCCCTGCTGGTCGACATGTCCTCCATCACCCCGCAGACCTCGGTGGACCTGGCCGCGGCCGCGAAGGACAAGGGGATCCGCGTCCTGGACGCCCCCGTGTCCGGCGGTGAGGCCGGTGCGATCGAGGCCGTCCTGTCGATCATGGTCGGCGGCGAGCAGGCCGACTTCGACGAGGCGAAGCCGGTCCTGGAGGCGCTCGGCAAGACCATCGTGCTGTGCGGCCCGCACGGTTCGGGTCAGACCGTGAAGGCCGCCAACCAGCTGATCGTCGCCGTGAACATCCAGGCGTGCGCCGAGGCCGTGGTCTTCCTGGAGAAGTCGGGCGTGGACCTGAAGGCCGCTCTCGACGTGCTGAACGGCGGGCTCGCAGGCTCCACCGTGCTGACGCGCAAGAAGGACAACTTCCTGAACCGCGACTTCAAGCCGGGCTTCCGCATCGACCTGCACCACAAGGACATGGGCATCGTCACGGACGCCGCCCGCAACGTCGGTGCCGCCCTGCCGGTCGGCGCCGTGGTCGCCCAGCTCGTCGCGTCCCTGCGCGCCCAGGGCGACGGCGACCTCGACCACTCCGCGCTGCTGCGCGCGGTCGAGCGCCTCTCCGGCGCACAGCTCTGATCCAGAGCCCCCAGATCTCCGGGCGGCGCCGCCGCTGACACCTGTCCTGTCGCGCCCAGGCGGCGGCGCCGCCCGGAACTCAGCACCGACCACCGGGATTCAACAAACTGTTGACGCCCGGATCGCCCCGAACCTAGGCTCCACGAAGCGGAAGCAGCTTTCCGCTGCCCCTCGTACGGAAGGTCCACGATGTCGAAGCGCGTGCTTACGACCGAGTCCGGCGCTCCGGTCGCCGACAACCAGAACTCCGCCACCGCCGGCGTCGGCGGCCCGCTCCTCCTCCAGGACCAGCACCTTCTGGAGAAGCTCGCGCGCTTCAACCGCGAGCGCATCCCGGAGCGCGTGGTGCACGCCCGCGGTTCCGGCGCGTACGGCTACTTCGAAGTGACCGACGACGTCACGGACTTCACGTACGCCGACTTCCTGAGCACCGTCGGCAAGCGCACCGAGCTCTTCCTGCGCTTCTCGACCGTGGCCGACAACCTGGGCGGCGCGGACGCGGTGCGCGACCCGCGCGGTTTCGCGGTGAAGTTCTACACCGAGGAGGGCAACTACGACCTCGTCGGCAACAACACCCCGGTCTTCTTCATCAAGGACCCCATCAAGTTCCCCGACTTCATCCACTCCCAGAAGCGCGACCCGTTCACGGGCCGTCAGGAGCCGGACAACGTATGGGACTTCTGGGCGCACGCCCCCGAGGCCACGCACCAGATCACCTGGCTGATGGGCGACCGCGGCATCCCGGCCTCCTACCGCCACATGAACGGCTACGGCTCGCACACCTACCAGTGGACGAACGCCGAGGGCGAGGCCTTCTTCGTCAAGTACCACTTCAAGACGAACCAGGGCATCCGCTGCCTGTCCACCGAGCAGGCCCAGGAGATCGCGGGCAAGGACGCCAACTCCCACCAGACGGACCTGCTCCAGGCCATCGAGCGCGGGGTCAACCCGTCCTGGACCCTCTACGTCCAGCTCATGCCGGCGGCGGAGGCGGCCGACTACCGCTTCAACCCCTTCGACCTCACCAAGGTGTGGCCGCACGCGGACTACCCGCTGCGCCGCGTGGGCCGGCTCGTGCTGGACCGCAACCCCGACAACGTCTTCGCCGAGGTCGAGCAGGCCGCCTTCTCCCCGAACAACTTCGTTCCGGGCATCGGCCCCTCCCCCGACAAGATGCTCCAGGGCCGCCTGTTCGCCTACGCGGACGCGCACCGCTACCGCCTGGGCGTCAACCACACCCAGCTGGCCGTCAACGCCCCGCGGGCGACGGTCGCGGAGAACTACGGCCGCGACGGCCTGATGGCCGCCAACCCGCAGGGCCGCGGCGCGAAGAACTACGAGCCGAACTCCTACGACGGTCCCGTCGAGACCGGCCGCCCGCTGTCGGCGCCGCTTCCCGTCGCCGGCCACACCGGCACGCACGAGGCCCCGCTGCACACGAAGGACGACCACTTCTTCCAGGCGGGCGAGCTGTACCGGCTGATGTCGGCGGACGAGAAGTCCCGGCTGATCGCCAACATCGCCGGCGGCCTCTCGCAGGTCTCCCGCGACGACGTCGTCGAGAAGAACCTCGCCCACTTCCACGCCGCCGACCCCGAGTACGGCAAGCGCGTGGAGGAGGCCGTCCGCGCCCTGCGCGAGGACTGAGCCTCACCCCAGGACGCCCGCGACAGCCCAGGACCCGGATGAGGGGTGGTCCACCGGCTGGTCCGGGCAGGACGGGGGCCGCGGCGGTGTGCGAGCCAGTGCGGTGGTCAAGGCCCAGGACTCCCTTCTCGACCTGAGGGAAGGGAGGTCCCGGTCCCATCGCATCCGCCGCGGTCCCCCAGCCACATCCCTCCGGGGACGACACAGACCCCGTCCGGCGGCGCGAACGTCCTGTCGCGCCCAGCCTCGCGCCGTCGGACGGCAACAACAGCACAGCTCACCGGCTCGCAGCGCCGGGTACGGACGGTCCCGTACCCGGCGCTGCGCGTCGTGCGCGCCTGCCGCGCCGACGTGCGGAACGCGGCGGCGCGCAGGAACCTGGGGGCATGGACCATCCCAGCATCGTCGTACACGCGCCCGGCCTGGACGGCTCGCGCAGGGTCACCGCGGATGACGAGGAGCTCGGCGTCGCGTCCCACCTCGACGACGTCGTCGAGATCCTGCGCGAGGCGGGCCTGGACGAGACCGAGGTCGAGGAGAGCGACATCGTCCAGTGGCAGGGCGGCGGCCCGGACGACTGGCCCGGCCTCTCGGAGCACCCGGCACGCTGACCGCGGGACGGGGCGCCGGCCGCGTCCGCGGGACCTGGCCACGGCGTACACCAGCGTGCGTACTCCGCCTACGGAACCCTCAAATCAACCTCTGAACACCGGTGCGAGGGCTTCAACTCCCCGCGCCCGAGGCACATCCTCGCCCTATGAGGCCCGCCGGCACGGGGGCGGCGGGCCTCATGAACGGGGGAAGCACCACCGCACGACGGAGGACGCTTCACGGCGAGCACCACGGCACCACGGCACCACGGGGGAAGCACACGGGGGCGGGACCCGCGCGAGGGCGCGGGTCCCGGGCACGGCGGAAGGGCGGCTCACCGGTGGGTGAGCCGCCCTTCGGCCGTCGTACGGGGATGACCGCCCGCGTCAGACCTTCAGCGTCCTGATCGCGGTGGGCGCGTGGCCCGGCTCGGTCGCGATCTCCTCGAACTCGACGACCTCGCTGATGTCGTTCGTCCTGCTCATCGCGATGTTGGTGACGCGCTCCAGGACGGCCTCGACGACCACCGGCACCCGGTACTCGGCGGCGAGCTTCTTGGCCTGCTCGAAGGCCGCGCCCAGTTCGGCGGGGTCGGTGACCCGGATCGCCTTGCAGCCGAGGCCCTCGACGACCTTGATGTGGTCGACGCCGTAGACGCCCAGTTCCGGGGAGTTGATGTTCTCGAACTCCAGGTTGACCTGGAAGTTGATGTCCAGGCCGATCTGCGCCTGCCGGATCAGGCCCAGGTAGGCGTTGTTGACCAGGACGTGGACGTACGGGATCCGGTGCTGCGCGCCGACGGCCAGTTCCTCGATCATGAACTGGAAGTCGTAGTCGCCGGAGAGCGCCACGACCTGCGCCTCGGGGTCGGCCTTCGCGACGCCGAGCGCGGCCGGGACCGTCCAGCCGAGCGGGCCCGCCTGACCGCAGTTGATCCAGTGCCGCGGCCGGTAGACGTGCAGCATCTGGGCGCCGGCGATCTGCGACAGGCCGATGGTGGTGACGTACCGGGTCTCGGGTCCGAAGGCCTTGTTCATCTCCTCGTAGACCCGCTGCGGCTTGATCGGGATGTCGTCGAAGTGCGTGCGGCGCTGGAGCGTGGCCTTTCGCTCCTGCGCGGACGCGGCCCACGCGGAACGGTCGGGCAGCCGGCCGGCCGCCTTCAACTCCCGTGCCACCTCGACGAAGAGCTCCAGCGCGGCCTTCGCGTCGGAGGCGATGCCGAAGTCCGGGGCGAAGATCCTGCCGATCTGCGTGGGCTCGACGTCGACGTGCACGAACTTCCGGCCGGCCGTGTAGACGTCCAGCTTGCCGGTGTGACGGTTGGCCCAGCGGTTGCCGATGCCGAGGACGAAGTCGGACTCCAGGAAGGTCGCGTTGCCGTAGCGGTGCGAGGTCTGGAGGCCGACCATGCCGGCGTTCAGCTCGTGGTCGTCGGGCAGGATGCCCCAGCCCATCAGCGTCGGGACGACCGGAGTGCCGGTCAACTCGGCGAACTCGACGAGCAGTTCGGAGGCGTCCGCGTTGATCACACCGCCGCCGGCGACGATCAGGGGGCGCTCGGACTCGTTGAGGAGGGTGAGCGCCTTCTCGATCTGGGCCCGGGTCGCGGCCGGCTTGTAGACGCCCAGCGGCTCGTACGTCTCCGGGTCGAACTCGATCTCGGTGAGCTGGACGTCGATGGGCAGGTCGATCAGGACCGGGCCCGGACGGCCGGAGCGCATCAGGTGGAAGGCCTGCTGGAAGACGCCGGGGACCTGGGCGGCCTCCAGGACCGTGACCGCCATCTTGGTCACCGGCTTGGCGATCGAGGCGATGTCGACGGCCTGGAAGTCCTCTTTGTGGATCACGGCGGTCGGGGCCTGGCCCGTGATGCAGAGGATCGGGATCGAGTCGCCGATGGCGGAGTAGAGGCCGGTGATCATGTCGGTGCCGGCCGGTCCCGACGTCCCGATGCAGACGCCGATGTTGCCCGGGTGGGTCCGGGTGTAGCCCTCCGCCATGTGCGAGGCGCCCTCGACGTGCCGGGCCAGGGTGTGGCTGATCCCGCCGGAGGCCTTGAGGGCCGCGTAGAAGGGGTTGATCGCCGCGCCGGGGACACCGAACGCGTCACTGACGCCCTCACGCTTGAGGATCTCGACTGCCGCGCGGGCAGCGGTCATACGAGCCATGGAGTACTCCTGCTTCGGCTGGCGGATTCGCGCTCCCGTCGCGCCCCTCGGAGAGCCGTGTGATCCGTGTGGACCCCGCATCACGAATTCCGTATTGCGGAAACTAACTTCTACTATCTGGAAGCAATGTAAGTGGCGTGCGGACGGGCCGTCAAGGGATGTCCGGGTGCCGGGCCATGCGGTGCGCCGTGGCGCGATCCGGCCCCGGCGGTCCGGCCGTTTCGCTGCCGGGAGGGCGCTGGCTGGAGGACGATGGGGGCGCTGTCCCGACGCCACGTCTGTCCGACGCCCCGTCTGTCCTGGAGTGGGCCATGGCCGAGAGCGTGCCGGTGCGGTGCCCGGCCTGCCGCCGCGAGCACCTCTACGCCGCGCCGTCCTACCCCTGCGTGTGCGGTGCGCCCGTCACACCGTCGCTCGACCCCGACGCGGGGCCGGTCTCCGTCACCCACCGCACCTGGGACGAGGACTGGGTCACCGTGCGCTGCGACGCCTGCGGCCGCGCGCACGAGTGGCCCCACCCGGAACTGGCGTGCCCGTGCGGCACGGCCCTGCGAATCCCGGTGACCCCGGCCGTACGGGACGGTGACACCGGCGGGCCCGCGCGGGCCGAGAGCGACTCCGACTCGGGGGGTGGGGGCGGGGGCGGTGCTGATACGGGCACGGGTGCCGGTACCGACGCAGGGAACGGGACCGACGCAGGTACCGGTACCGGTGTTGGCGCTGGTGCCGGCACTGGTTCCGAGACCGACACTGGTGCTGATACTGGCACCGGCGCCAGTTCCAGCACCGGCACTGGTACCAGCGCCAGTTCCGGCACCGGCACTGGTGCCGGAACCAGTACCAGCCCCAACGCCCGCCCCCGCGGCGGCACCACTACCGGAACAGGCACCGGTACCGGTACCGGAATGGGCAGGACCGTGTCGTCGGCCGCCGCGTCCGGCTCCTCCGACCGTGTCCGGCGCGGCCCTCTCCCCCGGGTCGCCGCGCGCGCCCGGCGGGCCGCGTTCCAGCCCGTCACCATCCGGACGGCCCGGGACGCCGTCACCGCCGCCGCCCTCTATCTCAGATGGCTCGGGTACGAGGACATCCGGCGGGCCGACCAGCGGCCCCCGTCGGGGATCGGCATCGCGGCCCGGGGCGTCGTGGCACAGGTCGACCCGACCGTGCGCCCGGCGTCCGTGCGGGACGTGGAGTGTCTGTGGCTGACGGCCATGACGGAGTCGGCGGAGTGCGTGTACTTCTCGCTCGCCGGGTTCGCGGACGACGCCCGGGACCGCGCCGACCACCTGCGCGTCCCGCTCTTCGTCCTCGACCTCACGGGCACCCCGCAGCCGGTCAACCGCAGCGCCGACGAGCTGGTCGCGGCGCGGCCCTGACGGCGGGGCCCCCGGGGGCCGGTCCCGCAAGGACGCGGGCGGCCCCGGGGACGGGAGGCGCTACGCCCCGTACCCCTGGCGCAGCTCGATCTTGCGGACCTTCCCCGACACCGTCATCGGGAAGGACTCCAGGACGCGCAGCGCGCTCGGGATCTTGTAGTGCGCCAACTGCCCCTCGCAGAAGGCCCGCAGCTCCTCCAGCGTGAGCGGGTCGCCCGGGTCGCGGGGGATGACGCAGGCGAGCACCTCCTCGCCGTAGCGCTCGTGCGGCACGCCGACGACCTGGACGTCGGCGATCTTCGGGTGGGCGTAGAGGAACTCCTCGATCTCGCGCGGGTAGATGTTCTCGCCGCCCCGGATGATCACGTCCTTGATGCGGCCGACGATCTCGACGTAGCCGTCCTCGCGCATCACGGCCAGGTCCCCGGTGTGCATCCAGCGGCCCGGGTCGACGGCCTCCGCGGTCTTCTCGGGCTCGTCCCAGTAGCCGAGCATGACGCTGTAGCCGCGGGTGCACAGCTCGCCCGCCGTGCCGCGCGGCAGCGTCACCCCGTCGACGGGGTCCACGATCTTCACCTCGATGTGCGGCAGGACCCGGCCGACGGTGCCCGTGCGGTGCTCCAGGTCGTCGTCCCGGCGGGTCTGCAGCGACACCGGCGAGGTCTCGGTCATGCCGTAGCAGATGGACACCTCGGCCATGTGCATCTCGGCGACGACCCGCTTCATCACCTCGACCGGGCAGGGCGAGCCCGCCATGATCCCGGTGCGCAGGGAGGACAGGTCGTACGTCGCGAAGTCGGGGAGGTTCAGTTCCGCGATGAACATCGTCGGCACGCCGTACAGCGAGGTGCAGCGCTCCTGCTGCACCGCCCGCAGTGTCGCCGCCGGGTCGAACGACGGCGCCGGGATGACGATGCAGGCGCCGTGCGAGGTGGCACCGAGATTGCCCATGACCATGCCGAAGCAGTGGTAGAAGGGCACGGGCAGGCACACCCGGTCCTGTTCGGTGTAACCGACCGTACGGCCCACCCAGTAGCCGTTGTTGAGGATGTTGTGGTGGGAGAGCGTGGCGCCCTTGGGAAAGCCCGTGGTGCCCGAGGTGTACTGGATGTTGACCGGGTCGTCGCAGCTCAACTCGGCTGCGGCGGAGGCAAGTTGCCCCTGCGGCACCGAGGCCGCCGCTGCCGTCAGCGCGTCCCAGGACGGGTCGCCGATGTAGACCGTCTCGCGCAGTTCGGGACACTTCTCACGGACCTGGCCGACCAGGGCGCGGTAGTCGCTGCCCTTGTGCGCCAGTGAGGCGATCAGGACGGAGATCCCCGCCTGCTTCAGGACGTACTCGACCTCGTGGGCGCGGTAGGCCGGGTTGATGTTGACCATGATGGCGCCGATGCGGGCGGTGGCGTACTGGACGAGGACCCACTCCGGGCAGTTCACCGCCCAGATGCCGACCCGGTCGCCCTTGAGCACGCCCTTGCCGAGCAGTCCGCGCGCCACCTCGTCGACGGCCGCGCCGAATTCGGCGTACGTCCAACGGCGTCCGGACTCCACGTCCACGAGCGCGTCCCGCCCGGGGTGGGCGGCGATCGCCCGGTCCAGGTTGGCCCCGATGGTGTCGCCGAGCAGCGGTGTCGTACTGGTGCCGTGCGCGTAACTCGCTGCGGGCGGTGCGGAGTCACTCATCGGAAGTCCTCCTCGCGGTACTCCGCGGCCGAACCCGCGGCGGTGGCCTCGCGCAGTTCGATCCGGCGGATCTTGCCGGAGACGGTCTTGGGCAGCGCGCCGAACTCCAGCCGGCGGATGCGCTTGTAGGGAGCGAGGACGTCGCGCGAGTGCTCGAAGAGCACCTTCGCGGTGTCGGGGCCCGGTTCCCAGCCCTCGGCCGTCACGACGTACGCCTTGGGGACGGCGAGCCGCAGCTCGTCCGGGGCGGGGACGACGGCCGCCTCCGCCACCGCCTCGTGTTCCAGCAGGGCGCTCTCCAGCTCGAACGGGGAGATCTTGTAGTCGCTCGCCTTGAACACGTCGTCCGCGCGGCCCACGTAGGTGATGTAGCCGTCCTCGTCGCGGGAGCCGATGTCGCCGGTGCGGTAGTAGCCGCCCGCCATGACCTCGGCGGTGCGGTCGGCGTCGCCGTGGTAGCCGGTCATCAGGCCCACCGGACGGTTGGAGAGGTCCAGCGCGATCTCGCCCTCCGACACCCCCGGGGCGCCGGACACCGGGTCGAGCAGCTCGACGCGGAAGCCGGGGCTGGGCCGGCCCATCGAGCCGGTCTTCAGCGGCTGGCCGGGGCTGTTGGAGACCTGGACCGCCGTCTCGGTCTGCCCGAAACCGTCCCGGACGGTCACGCCCCAGGCGCGCCGCACCTGCTCGATGACCTCGGGGTTGAGGGGTTCCCCGGCGGCGAGGGCCTCGCGCGGCGGGGTGCGCAGCCGGCCCAGGTCGGACTGGATGAGCATGCGCCACACGGTCGGCGGGGCGCAGAAGGTCGTGACGCCGGCGGCGTCCATCTCCGCCATCAGCCGGGCCGGGTCGAAGCGCGTGTAGTTGTGGATGAAGACGGTCGCCTCCGCGTTCCACGGGGCGAAGAGGTTGGACCAGGCGTGCTTGGCCCAGCCGGGCGAGGAGATGTTCAGGTGCACGTCACCGGGCCGCAGACCGATCCAGTACATGGTGGCGAGGTGGCCGATCGGGTACGAGGTGTGCGTGTGCTCGACCAGCTTGGGCCGGGCGGTGGTGCCCGAGGTGAAGTACAGCATCAGCGGGTCGTCCGACCGGGTGGGCCCGTCGGGCTCGAACGCGGCGGGGGCCTCGTACGCCTCCTCGTAGCGCAGCCAGCCGGCGCTCTCGGAAGAGGCGTCCCGCTCGGGCGGGCCGCCGACCGCGATCCGGGTGTAGTCGCCGGGCACGTCGGCGAACTTGCCGGTGTCCTCGGCCCGGACGACGACCTGCCGGACCCGGCCGCGCTCGACGCGGTCGCGCAGGTCGGCGGGGCCGAGCAGCGGGGTCGCCGGGATGACGACGGCGCGCAGCTTCATCGCGGCCAGGGCGGTCTCCCACAGCTCGACCTGGTTGCCCAGCATCACGAGGATGCGGTCCTCCGCGCCGACGCCCTGGGCGCGCAGCCAGTTCGCGGCCCGGTCGGAGCGCTCGGACATCTCGGCGAAGGAGACCTGGACGCGGGTGCCGTCCTCCTCGACGAGGTGCAGGGCCGTCCGGTCGTTGCCCTCCGCGATGACGTCGAACCAGTCGAGCGCCCAGTTGAAGTACTCCGGGCGGGGCCAGTCGAACCCCGCGTAGGCGGCCGCGTAGTCCTCGCGATGTGCCAGCAGGAAGTCCCGTGCGGTCCGGAAGTCGTCCGTCGCGCTCGTCTTCGCCGTCATGTGTCCTCCTCGTTGCCGGACAGCCACCTAACATCGTGTAATCCGTGATGCAGGTCTCACCACCCCCGAACGGGGGTGCGCCGCGATGAAGGGGCGAGCACGTGGCAGCTGACGCAGCCGAGGCGGTCGAGATGCGTGGAGCGCTGATGCGGCTGCGGCGTACGACGGGGCTGCCGGTCGCCTTCGGCGGCCTGTTCGAGCCGGGACGCCGGCAGGTGCGCATCAGCGTACTCAGCGGCACGGCGACGGCCGCGCTCAGCGCGCTCGCGGTGTCCTCCGGCAACGGCCTGGGCGGCAAGGCGGTCGCCCTCGCCCGGCCGTGCGCGGTCACGGACTACTCGTCGTCGCGGCAGATCAGCCACGAGTACGACGTGGCGGTCGCCACGGAGGGGCTGTGCTCGGTCCTCGCCGTGCCCGTGGTGGTACGGCGCCGGGTGCGCGGTGTCCTCTACGGCGCCCTGCGGACGGCCCGGCCGCTGGGCGACCGGACGCTGGCGGCGGCGGTGGAGGCGGCGCGGGACCTGGAGCAGGCGCTGGTCGTCCGGGACGAGGCGCGGAGTCTGCTGGCCGCGGTCCAGGCGCCGGACGCGGTGTCCGGGGCGGCGTGGGAGGAGGTCCGGGAGGCGCACGGCGCCCTGCGGGCCCTGGCGCCGCGGGTGGAGGACCCGGCGCTGCGGGCCGAGCTGCTGCGGGCCTGCGGGCGCCTGGCCCGGGCGGCGTCGCCGGAGCCGGCCGGGGCGACCGCCGCCCCCGTTCCCGGGCTGGCCGCGCGGGAGGTGGACGTCCTGGCCTGTGTGGCGGCGGGCGCCACCAATGCGGCGGCGGCCGAGCGGCTCGGTCTCCGGCCGGAGACCGTGAAGAGCTACCTGCGCTCGGCCATGCGCAAGCTGGGCGCCCACACCCGCACGGAGGCGGTCGTCGCGGCCCGCCGGGCTGGGCTGCTGCCGTAGCCGACCGCCGGGGGCGGATGGGCGTCCTCGACCTCGCCGGGCGCGGGCGTGCGCGGCGGGCCTATGGCAGGCGGGGGCAGGCTGCGGAGACCTCGCCGGGCGCGGGCGTGGGCGTCGGCGGCTCGGGCTGCACCCGTCCAGAAGCCGGGGCGGGCGCCGTAGACCCCGCCGGGCGCGGCGGCCGGTGGCAGACGGGGCGGGCACCGAAAGACCCGCTCGGCGTGTGCGGCGGCGGCCGGGACGCACCCGTCCAGAAGCCGGGGCCTGGCCCCCGTAGACCTAGCCGGGCGAGGGCGAGTGCGGCGCGGCCCGTGGCAGGCCGGGGCAGGCACCGAAAGACCCGCTCGGCGTGTGCGGCGGCGGCCGGGACGGACCCGTTCAGAAGCCGGGGCCGGCCCCCGTGGACTCCGCCGCGCGCAGGCGCTGGTGGCGGCCGGGTTTGGCCCCCGTGGGAGCCGAGCCGAGGTCGTCCAGGGTCGTGCCTGCCGGGAAGCGCGCCGCGGGCGTGTCCGCCAGGGAAGCGGGCCTGCGCGGGCCGCGGAACGCCGGTGAGTGTCCGCCAGGGCCGCGTGGACCTGGGCCGCGTGAGACGGGAGCGGCGGGCGGGGAGCCGGTGTCGGCGGACGAGAGCCGGCGCCGTCGGACGGGGCGCGCCTGGCGCGAGATGTCTCCATTCATTCGGCTCGGCACTGAAATGCCTTATGCCGCACTCTTGTTATTTCCCTCACCTTCTCGACCGTCCGGATTTCGAGGGTTCCTTGCCTAATATTGGCCGGACGCGACGCACGAGGGGAGCGGTGACCGTGACAGGGGACTTCCAGGAGCCCGCGCGGCCCCGCTCCGACCTGGTCATCGGCCGGGAGGACCTCTTCGCGGGTGCCCGCGCCCAGCTCTCCCGGGGCGGCAGCGTGCTGGTCCACGGACCCGCCGGAATAGGAAAGTCGACCGTACTGCGGGCCTTGGCCGCGGAATACGCCGGTGCGGCCCGTACCGTCCTGCGCTGCTCGGCCACCGAGTCCGAATCCCACCTCCCCTTCCTGGCCCTCGCCGACCTCCTCGGACTCGTGGTCGACGAGGTGTCCGACGCGCTGCCCGCCCCGCAGCGCACCGCCCTGGAGTCCGCCCTGACCGGCCGCGGCGAGTCCACCCTGCAGCGCGACGGTCTCGCCCTGCGGCTCGCGGTGCTGTCCGCCTTCCGGGCCCTGGCCGCCCGGGGCCCCCTGCTCATCGTCGCGGACGACCTCCAGTGGCTGGATTCGGCCAGCACCGAACTGCTCGGGTTCGCCGCCCGCCGTCTTGGCGAGATGCCGGTGCGGATGCTGTGCGCGGTGCGTACGGAGACGGAGCCCGAGACCCAAGGGCACGACCATCATCTACGCGCATTGCCCCCGGACACCCTGGCCGTCCGCGTCAACGCGCTCTCCCGCACGCAGGTCGCCGAGCTGCTCGGCCGCCGCGGCTACACCGGCCTGCCCCGCTCGGCCGTACGGGACATCCACCGCACCAGCGGCGGCAACCCCCTCTTCGCCCTCGAGCTCGGCCGGGCCCTGGCCGAGAACCCGGCGGCCCCCCAGCCGGGCGAGCCGCTGCCGGTGCCGACCTCACTGCGCGCGCTGGTGCTCCACCGCATCGGGATGCTGCCCGCCGAGGCCCGCCGCACGCTGCTCGTCGCGAGCGCGGGCGCCCGCCCGACCCAGGCGCTGCTGCGCGCCGCGGGCCGTGAGAACGCCGAGACGGAGACCGCGTCGGCCGCCGCGCTCGGACTGCTCGCGCCGGAGCGGGAGGGCCCCGGCATCCGGTTCGCCCATCCCCTCATCTCGGCCGCCGTGTACGCCGAGGCCACCCCGCAGGAGCGGCGCGCCGCCCACGCCGCCCTGTCCACGGCGGCCTCCGACCCCATCGAACGGGCCCGCCACCTCGCGCTGGCCACCACCGGCACCGACGCCCAGGTGGCCGCCCGGCTGGGTGAGGCGGCGTCCGCGGCCCGGGACCGCGGCGCCCCCTCGGTCGCCGCCGGACTGAATCTGCTGGCCGCCCGGCACACGCCGCCGGACACCTCCCCCGGCCCGGACGAGCGGCGGCTCCAGGCGGCGGAGGACGCGCTGACCGCCGGGGAGACCGACCTCGCCCGGGACATCGCCCGCGAGGTACTCGGCCGCGCCACCGGGGCCGCCGACCGCGTACGGGCCTGGATGGTCGTCATCGACGCGGCCGGGCAGGCCATGGCCGAGGTCGACGCCGTCTTCCCGCAGGCCCTCGCCGACGCGGGCGACGAGCCGGGGCTGCTCGCGCTCGTGCGCTACCAACTGGCATGGCGGGCGCTGCTCCTGGAGGGCGAGATGGCGAAGGGCCGCGAGGAGGCGGCACGCGCCGCCGAGCTCGCCGAGCGCGCCGGGGACCGGCGCACCGAGCTGCTCGCGCTCGCCTTCCAGGCCCAGATGGAGACCCTGATGGGGCACTCCGACGCGCCCGCGACCATCAAGCGGGCCATGCGCGAGCCGCAGGACCCCCGGGTGGCGTGCGACCACAACGGCGCCGGCGCGGCCCGTTTCCGCTGGCTGGTCATGGGCGACCAGCTCGCCGAGGCACGGACGACGATCACCGCGCTGCTGCGCGAGGTGCGGCGGCGCGGGATGGTCGAGAGCGAGGTGCACTTCGTGCGCGGGCTCGCCGAGACGGAGTTGCGGGCCGGGCACTGCGGCCGTGCCCTCGACCTCGCCCGGGAGAGCCTGCGGCTGGCCCGGGACACCGGGATCGGGGAGGCGGCCACCGCCATGGTCACCTCGCTCGCGGAGGCCGCGGGCGGCGATCTGGACCAGGCGCTCTCGCTGGCCCGCGAGGCGGTGGAGCGCGCCGAGGAGGACAGCGACCTCATCTACCTCTCGCGTGCGCTGGGCGCCCTCGGGCACGCCTACCTGGTGGCAGGGGACGCGCCGGAGTGCGTCCGGGCGCTGCGCCGGGTCAGGGAGCTGGAGGAGAGCCTCGGGGTCACCGATCCCGCGCGCGGCCGCTGGCACGGGGACCTCGCGGAGGCGCTGGTCAGGATCGGTGAGCCGGCGGAGGCCCAGGACGTCATCGACACGACGCGGGTCCGGGCGCTGCGCCTCGGCCGCGAGAGCGTGCTCGCGGTGCTCGACCGGGCGGAGGCCCTCGCGCGGGCGGCACGGGGCGACACGGCCGCCGCCGTACGGCAGTTGACGTCGGCGCAGGACCGGCTCGCCCGGCTGGGCCACGGGCTGGAGGAGGCGCGGGCCGCGTACGCCCTCGCCGCACTGCGCACGGACCGGCCGGGTCCGGCCGCGTACGACGAGGCGGTACGGCTGTTCCGGCGCTGCCGCGCGCTGCCGTGGCTGCGCCAGGCGGAGACCGCTGCCGCCGCGAACCCGGCGCGTGTCGCCCCGGTGACCGCCTCCGTGGCGCTCGACGCGCTGGCCGCGACGGAACGCCAGGTCGCCGCCCTCGTGATGGAGGGCGCCACCAACCGCGAGATCGCGGGCCGGCTGTTCATCAGCGTCAAGACGGTCGAGGCCACGCTCACCCGGGTCTACCGGAAACTGGGGATCCGGTCGCGGGTGGACATCGTCCGGCTCGCGGCCGGGGGCCGCAGCGGGTGAACCGACGGGCCGCTCGTCACACTGGTCCCCGTGCTGTGTCCCGGCCCACCCGCGTTGTTCGCTCCGGACTCATCTGCGTGATGCGCTTCGGACCCGTCCGCGTGATGCGTTTCGGACCCGCCCGTTCCACGCGCTTTTCGGCACCGGTCCCAACGATTCGTGGCCGGTGGAGGTTTGCACGGCGCGACCGAGGGTTTTCCCTCCGCCGGGCCGCCTAGGGGCTTCCCCCCTTGGGGCGCCCGGGTGCGTGCTCCTAGCGTGAGGGCGTGCCGATCGCCCGGGCACGGAGTACCGGCCCGCCGGGACCCCGCCCGAGCGTCCCCCCACCGGCAACCCGAGGAGACCCGTGTCCAGGTTTGACCGCCGGATTCAGGTCAACTCACTTTGTGTAGAGATTTCCTGAGTACCCCTCAGGCATGAACCGGGGGGCGCCGCGGGCCTCCACGAGCGGCCCGCGACGCCCCCCTTCCACGTCCCGGCGCCGCCCCGTGGACGTAAGGGCCGCGCCGTCCCGCACGGGACTAGGACGTCACGTTCCCGAATCGGACGTCGTGAGCACCCGCACCCTCGCCGGACATCACCCGGAGCATTTGTTCTGCCTCCCGTACGACCTCGTCGCGCTGCGCGCCGGTGAGGGGGACGAAGGGCTCGATTGTCAGCGTCTCTCCCTGCTGCCGCCACACGCCTGCGAGGAAGCCGTCGACGAGCAGCGTGCAGTACGCCTGATTGCCGCGCCACGTACGGCCCTTGAGGTCGGCGGGCACCACGCGGGACCGGTCGGCGTGCGAGAGGAGCAGATTGTCGAACTCCGGCAGGAAGCGCGGCGGTGCCGGGGTGTCCGCGTCCGGCCGGGGCGCGTCGGGGAGGTCGAAGAGCTCGACGCCGTTCTCGTCGCGGAAGGTGACCAGTCCGGGGCGCAGCCGCTCGAAGACCTCACGCAGCCGTGTCAGGCCGGCCCAGGTCTGCATGTCCTTGACCGAGGCGGGCCCGAAGGCGGCGAGGTAGCGCAGCACGGTCGCGTCCGGCGCGGGGACCGGCGCGGCGGGTCGGCCGAACCAGCTTTCGGCCGTGGTGAGTGCGACCTGGCCGCTGCGTCCCCACAGCCCGCGCGGGGTGACCTGCACGAGCGGCAGCCGGCAGCGGGCGGCGATGGCGAGCGCGGTCGGGTCGGCGTCAGGCCACTGGGCCGACAGCACCTCGCGCAACTGCTTCATGGTGCGCGGCTCGGCCTCGACCAGTTCGCGGCCGACGGCGGCGAGCCGGTCCAGGTCGACGCCGACGAGCCCCTTGCGGAAGTTGTTCAGCTCCCGGTCGCGGGCGGCCTGCACCAGTGGGCGCAGGGTGAGGCAGTCGTCCGCGGTGTGGGTGTGGATGGTGGAGCGCATGGTCACGATGCGGGCGACCTCGCGGCCGGCCATCAGACGTGACAGGTCCTCGGGCGCGAAGTCGGCGAGGCGGGCGGCGAGCGCGTAGTACGGCGGCTTCACGTTCTGCGCCTGGAGGCCGAGGAGATGCCCCACGGCGTCCTTCGCGCCGAGCATGGAGCGGCGCAGCAGGAGCTGCCGGTCCAGGGTCGCGCGGTTCAGCGCTCGGGCGCCCAGCACGGGCGCGGTCTTCCTCGTCCCGCCGTTCCGGTCCACCGCGACGCCCGCCTTCCTCGTCCCGCCCGACGCCGCTGTGCCCGTCGACGTCCTGGTCCCGCCCGGCCACCCTGTCACGCCCGTCGTCTTCGTCATGCTCCGACGCTACGGAGACTTGCGGACACCTTCTGTCCGCATCGAGGGTTTTCCTTCGCCGCCGGACGGCGCACCCGGCTCCGCTCCAAGGCCTCCCGGTCTCGCGCCGACGTCATTTACCCCGTATATCCTGCCGGTGATCAGACCGGCCCACGTGTGACAGCGGGAGGCAGCACCATGGCGGAACGCCGCGCCCGTCCGGACGCGAGGAGCGCCCGGAAGTCCGGTTGGCGCCGCGCCCTGACACCCCCGTCCACGCCTCCCGCGGACCGGCGGGACCAGGACCCGGAACCGTCGGCGGCGGAACCGGCCGAGGCGGGCAGCGTCGTGCAGGCCGCGCTGTACCGCGACGGCGTGCGGGTCTCGACGCCGGCCTCGCTCGCGGAGACGTTCCGTGAGCTGCGCGACGAGACCGACGGCATGGCGTGGATCGGGCTCGCCCGCCCCACCGAGGACGAACTCCTCTCCCTGGCCGCCGAGTTCGACCTGCACCCGCTGGCGGTCGAGGACGCGATGGAGGCCCACCAGCGTCCGAAGCTGGAGCGCTACGGCGAGACGCTCTTCGTCGTGCTGCGGGCCGCCCGCTATCTGGACGCGGCGGAGGAGGTCGACTTCGGCGAGCTGCACGTCTTCGTGGGCCCCGACTTCGTGATCACGGTCCGGCACGGTGCCGCGCCCGACCTGTCCGCGGTGCGCCGCCGCATGGAGGACACCCCGGAGCTGCTGCGGCTCGGCCCCGAGGCCGTGCTGTACGCGATCCTCGACTCGGTCGTCGACGGTTACGTCCCGGTCGTCACCGGCGTGCAGAACGACATCGACGAGATCGAGACGGAGGTCTTCCGCGGCGACCCGGAGGTCTCCCGCCGCATCTACGAACTCTCCCGCGAGATGGTCGAGTTCCAGCGGGCGACCCGTCCGCTGGTCAGCATGCTGCACAGCCTGATGGCGGGGTTCGCGAAGTACGGCACGGACGAGGAGCTGCAGCGCTATCTGCGTGACGTCGCCGACCACGTCACGCACACCAGTGAGCGCGTCGACGGCTTCCGCCAGGCCCTCGCCGACATCCTCACCGTCAACGCGACCCTGGTGACCCAGCAGCAGAACGCCGAGATGCGCGCCTTGGCCGAGGCGGGCTTCGAGCAGAACGAGGAGATCAAGAAGATCTCCTCGTGGGCCGCCATCCTCTTCGCCCCGACGCTGGTCGGCACGATCTACGGCATGAACTTCGACCACATGCCGGAACTGCACTGGCTCCTCGGCTACCCGTTCGCGATCGTCCTGATGGCCGTGGTGTGCACGAGCCTGTACGTCGTCTTCAAGCGCCGCGACTGGCTCTGAGCGGGCGGACGCGGGGGCAGCGCCTCGGATGGATACGGCCGCTCACGCGCATCCGCTCGGCGGGCGGCCGCGCGTCCTGGAGGGCCGCCGTCACGTCCTCGCGTCGGCCCGGGTCCCGTGCGCCTGCTCTTGGCCGCCGCCGCCGGTCTGCGCCGCCCTCTGGTGCGCGCCACCCACCGGGAGGCGGACCATCGTGAAGGCGAGGACCGCCGCCACGGCCGCGAGCGCTGCCGCCACCCACAGCATGAGGTCCAGACCGGACGCGAACGCCTCGCGCACCAGGTGCTCCACGCCGGCGCGTTCACCGGCGGGCGCACCGGAGACGACCGACCGCGCCTGCCCACCGCTCAGCGCGACCGCCGTGTCGTGCGGGCCCGGCAGGTCGCCGTTGCCCCTGAGGACGCTCTCCATCCGCGACTGGAAGATCACCCCGAACACCGCGACGCCCAGCGCGAATCCGAGTTGCCGGAACGTGTTGAGCGCGCCGCCCGCCATGCCCGCGCGCTCGGGTGGCACCGAGGCCAGCGCCGCGGCCCCGAGGCTCGGCGTCACGAGGCCGACGCCCATACCCGACACGATCAACCCGGCGACGAGGGCGTTGGCCGAGGACCCCGCGTCCAGCACCGTCTGGAGCGCGGAACCGACGGCGACGAGAACGAGACCCGCGCCCATGGCCGCCCGGGGCGGCAGCGGACCGAACTTCCCGGCCAGCGTCGAGAAGACGAAGGCGGCGCCGCACATGGGCAGGATGTAGAGGCCGGCCTTCACAGGCCCGTAGCCGAGGACGGTCTGCATCCACAGCGACTCGAAGAGCAGGTAGGCGAACGCGCCGCCCTGGAGGAGCAGCCCGCTGATCATGATGCCGGTGAACGACGGCCCGCGGAACAGGGACAGGTCGAGAATGGGGTGCTCGTGCCTCAGCTCGACGACGACGAAGAGCGCGAGAGCCACCACGGCCAGGGCGAACATGCCGAGCGTGAGCGGGGCGCTCCAGCCGTCCGAGTGGGCGTGGATCAGCGCGAACGTGAGCGCTCCGCTCGCCACGGTGAAGCTGAGCGTGCCGAGGACGTCCGCGCGCTGTCCGCCGGTGGACTTCTCCTCGCGCACGACGCGCCTGGTCAGCACGACGGCGGCCAGGCAGACCGGCAGATTGACGAAGAAGATCCACCGCCAGTCCAGGTACTCGGTGAGCAGCCCGCCGATCACCGGACCGGCGGCCGCCGCGATCGCGTTGGTGGCACCCCACACCGCGAACGCCACCCCGCGTTCCCGGCCGGCGTAGTGCATGCCCAGCAGGGCGATCGTCGTACCGAACATCCCCGCGGCGCCGAGCCCCTGGACCGCCCTGGCCGCGATCAGGACGCCCGTGTTCGGGGCGACGGCGCACATCAGCGAGGCGGCGGTGAAGACGACCAGGCCTCCGAGGTAGACCTTCTTGCGGCCGATCCTGTCGGCGGAGGAACCCACCCCGAGCAGCAGTGCCGCCAGTGCCAGGGCGTAGATGTCGACGACCCATTCGAGGTCGGCGAGTGTCGTGTCGAAATCCGCCGCCATGTCGGGGAGCGCCACGGTCACGACCGTGACGTCCACCAGCAGCATGAAGGTGCCCAGGCTGATCGCCGCCAGCGGCCACCACTTGCTTCTACGCATACGAACCCCTTCTCAAGTACGAGAGCCCCCGGGGCCCCGTCGACCCGCCCAGCTTGCGGAGCGGGGACGTCGCGGCCTACGCAGCGCCGGGCAGGTGACGGATATCGACGCCCCAGCGGTCACCGTGAAGGAAAGAGGGGGTTTCCGGTCGGAAGGAGGCGGCCTGCCCGCTTGATCGACTGCAGCACCGGCGCGGTCTCCACGTGCTTCACGCTCCGCAGCGCCCCGATCCGCGTGCTCAGGTACTCGTAGAACTCGCCGATGTCCCGGAACACGGCGATGGCGGCCAGGTTCGACTGGCCGGACGTGGCTGCCGTGAAACCCACCTCGGGATGCCGGGACAGCTCCTCGGCGACGCTCACCAGGTCCGCGGGCGGCACGGTGAGCCAGAGCATGATCTCCGTCTCGTATCCCAGCAGCGCGGAGTCGATCTCGACATCGAAGAACAGCGCCCGCATCTCCCGCAGTTGCTCCAGCCGGCGCCGGACGGTCGACTCCGACCAGCCCGTGGCGGTGGCCAGTTCGGCGTACCCGGCCCGGCCGTCCGAGGCGAGTACGGCGAACAGCGCGCTGTCGCCCTCGCGCATCTGGACGCGCACGCCGCGCGGTGGCGGCTCGGGCAGCCGGGGTCTGAGCAGTTCGGCCTCCTCGTCGGTCAGGGCGTGCGTCTTCCCGTGCCAGCCCGTGGGCCCGCCGAAGAAGGTGTGCAGCAGGTAGTGCGCGGAGATGTCGACCACCCGGGGCGTGCGCGGAAGTTTCTGGAGCAGGAGGGACGCGCCCTCCGCCCGGTGCGGGGCCCGGGTGAGGCAGACGATCTCGGTGCCCCCGGCGGTGAGACTCACCCAGGACGTGTCGTCCCGCCGCGCCAGTGCGCCGGCGACGCTGCTCGCGGTGTCCGGCGTGCACCGGACCCTGACCAGCCATTCGATGTGGCCGAACCGGGCGGCGTCGGGCAGCCCCAGTACCCGCATCGCCCCGGACCCCCGCAGCCGGCGGTAGCGGCGAGCCACGGTCTGGTCGGACACGCCGAGGACCTCGGCAACGTGTTTCAGGGGGGCCCGCCCGTCGAGCTGCAGGGCGTGCACGAGGCGGCGATCCAGCTCATCCAGACTGCGAGATTCCATCTGCAGCACGCTAGTTGACCTCGTGATCCGGCAGGGAGGGTCATTCCGAGCAGCGTTTTCCGACGGAAGACACCTTGTTCACGGTGCCGGACCACCGTGTGCGGCCGTTCTCAGGACCAGAGCGTGCCGAGCTGTCCGGATCACCCACTATAAACTGCGGGTATACATCGCATGTATAGTCCCGGCATGCCTTCTCCGACCCGGAAGACGAAGAACACGGGGACCACGTTCCGTTCGGCGGCGATCCTGTCGGCGGCCCTCGCCCTGGCGCTGCCGCTCACCGGCTGCTCCTCCCTCGACACCACCGCGCCCAGCAGCGCCCGCGCCCACCCGCCGGCGGACACGCAGGCCCGCTTCGGGAGCGTGGACTGCCGCCAGGCCAAGTGCATCGCGCTGACCTTCGACGCGGGGCCGAGCGAGCACTCGGCCCGGCTGCTCGACATCCTCAAGAGCGAACGGGTCCCCGCGACCTTCTTCCTGCTCGGCCGACGGCACATCGAGAAGTACCCGGAACTCGTCGAGCGCATGGCCGACGAGGGCCACGAGGTGGCCAGTCACACCTGGGACCACAAGATCCTCACCCGGCTCCGCCCCGACGAGATACGGGAGGAACTGAAGAGGCCCAACGACGCCATAGAGAAGCTCACCGGACACAAGCCGACGCTGATGCGCCCGCCGCAGGGCCGCACCGACGACACCGTGCACCGCGTCAGCCGCGAGCTGGGACTCGCCGAGGTCCTGTGGAGCGTGACGGCCAAGGACTACACGACGAACGACTCCGCGCTCATCGAGAAGCGCGTCCTGCGGCAGGCGTCCCGGGACGGGATCATCCTGCTGCACGACATCTATCCCGGCACCGTGCCCGCGGTGCCCGGCATCATCGACGCGCTGAAGCGGCGGGGCTACGTCTTCGTGACCGTGCCGCAGCTGCTGGCGCCCGGGAAGGCCGAACCCGGCCAGGTCTACCGGCCTTGACCGCCCCGCTCCCCCGGGGCGAGCGCTCACCACACCAGGTGCAGGGCCTCCGGCGAACGGTGGATCATCGTCGGGCGCATGGTGACCGCCCGGTCCGCGGCGAGCCGCAGCCCTGGCAGCCGCGTGGTCAGCTGTTCCAGGGTCAACCGGACCTGTTCCCGGGCCAGTTGTCCGCCCGGGCAGCTGTGCGCGCCCAGCCCGAAGGCCAGATGACGGTCCGGGTCGCGGGTGATGTCGAACTCGTCGGGCCGCGCGTGACGGGCACCGTCGCGGTTGGCCGCGCCGAACGCCACGAACACCGCCGCCCCCGCCGGGAGTTGGGTGCCCGCGAGGGAGACGGGCCGCGTGGTGATCCGCCGGAAGCCTTGCAACACGCTGTCGTAGCGGGCGGCCTCCTCGACGGCCGCCGGTATCCGGTCGGGCTCGGCGCACAGCAGCTCCCACTGGCGTGGGTGCCGCAGCAGGTGCAGGACGGCGTTGCCGATCAGCGCGGTCGTCGTCAGATGGCCCGCGATCAGCAGGTTCTGCAGATGGCCGACGATCTCGTGTCGCTGGTCGAGCGTCAGCTCGCCGTCCCCGGGAGCGAGCGAGGCGACCAGTTCGGTGACCAGGTCCTCGCGCGGACGGGCACGCCGGTCGCGTACGCACGCGTCGAGGAGGTGCTGCTTCGCCACCGTGTCCCGGGCGGCGGCCACCTGTTCGTCCTCCGGCAGCGGCCGGAAGAGGAGTTCCTCGGCGCGCAGGCCGCCCCTGACGACGGCCGGTACGTCCTCCGGACCGAGGCCGAGGAGCCGGCCGACGACCTCGCCGGGCAGCCGCCGCGCGTACGCGGACATCAGCTCGACGTGGCCGTCCTTCACGAAGCCGTCGACGAGGGCGGCGGCCCGTTCGGCGGCGTACGGCAGGACGGCGGCGACGCGTGCGGGCGACAGGCCCCGGACGATCGGGGCGCGCAGCTCCCGGTGGCGGGCACCGTCCGCGGTGACGACCACGGGGCGCCCGCCGAATCCGCCGTCGAGGACCGCGCGGGCGGCGGGTGACGGCACGGTGTCCGGGCGCAGCGCGTTGCCCGAGGAGAAGTCACCGGGCCGCCGCAGCACCTCGCGCACGTCCTCGTCCCGCGCCACCAGCCAGGCGTCCAGCTCGGCGACGTGCAGGAGGCCCGGGGTGCGCCGCGCCAGCTCGTAGAGGGGGTAGGGGTCGCGCTGGAGCGCGTCGAGCCTGCCGTGCGCTTCGCGGTCCACAGGGGCAGCCTCCCGGGCGACGGCGTGGGACGCACCCATGGTCCCGCACGGCCGGGAGCCGACGGTAGGGCGCTTTCGGCCCGCCGGGAGGGGGTGCGGGGCGCGGCCGGACGAGGGTGAGGGCGCCGCGGGCTCGGTCCGGTGAGGTGGGGGGTGCGGGGCGGCAGGTCCGGTGGGGGGCACGGGTCCCGGGCGGCTGGAACAGGGGCCACGGGTCCCCGGCCGGCCGAGCAGGGCAGCCGCCGGTCCTCGGCGGAGACGGCGGGTCGCGGGTCCCCGTTCAGGCAGGGAGCCGCAGGTCGGTGCGCGGGCCCCGTCGGGACCAGGTGCCCGGCGTACCGGAGGGACCCTCGTGGCCGTGTCGGCATACGATCACCCCGTGGCCCTTTTCGTCCTGGAACGTGACGTCCCGCTGCCCGCCGCCGAAGCCTGGCGCAGGCTCACCCGGTGGGAGCGGCATGCCGACGTGGTCCCGCTGACCCGGGTCACCGTGCTGACTCCCCCGCCGACCGGCGAGGGCACCACGTTCGTGGCCAGGACGGGGGTGGGGCCGCTGGGCTTCGACGACCCGATGGAGGTCGTGGGCTGGCAGGCACCGCGGGAGGAGCGGCCGGGCCGGTGCCGGCTGGTCAAGCGGGGTTCGTTCGTCACCGGGTGGGCCGAGATCGAGGTGCACGCGACCGGCGCCGGGACCGCTCGGGTGGTCTGGCGCGAGGAGCTGCGGGTGCGGTGGCTGCCGCGCCTGTTCGACGGTCCGCTGGCGTGGGCGGGGCGCGGGATGTTCGGCCGGGCGATGACCGGACTGCTGAAGCACGACTGAGGAGGGACCGGACTGAGTGAACTCCCCCTCTAGGGCGACGAGTTGCCCTCCAGGGACGCTCCCGGCAGGCGTGCGCTCACGTGGACCCGCCGCCCGGCCCCGAAGGACGGGCGGCTGTCGCCGGGTCGGTCCGCTCCCCCCTCCGGCTCGAGTTTGTCCTGGCGTTCGCGGTCGCCGTCCCGTCCGGTGCTCAGGATCGTGTCGCAGATCTCGCGCAGCTTGTCCGCGGCCTGTTTGGAGAACAGTCCGCACAGGCCCGCGATCCCGGAGAAGCCGTACGGGTTGGTGGCGCCGGCGCCCGAGCTTCCGGCGAACAGGCCACCGCGCAGCAGGAAGTAGACGAGCAGGGCGAGCGCGACGCCGATGCCGGCCCTGAGCAGGTACCACCACAGCCAGCTCGCGTACAGCCGCCGGTTGCCGACGTAGGTGGCGAACGACGTGGTCGCGTGCACGAAGCTGCCGAGGGCGCTGCAGAGGATGACCGCGAACAGCATCGCCGCGTCGGCGGTGAGCGACCAGCTCCCCAGCCCGAAGGGCGACCACCGGTCGACGGAGCCGTCCTGCGTCTCGGGCTGCACCAGGACGAGGACCACCGGCCACAGGCTGATCAGGGCACCGCAGACGAGGACGACCTCGGCCAGCAGGAAGACGCCCAGCGCCGTGGTGGCGGACGGCGAGAGGCAGCGTGTGGCCTCCGGGTCGTCGTCCGCAGGGTCGCGTCCGTTCTCCGCCTCGCTCAACCGCCCGCCCCCGCTGCGCTCACCCGCGGCGGCACCCCCTGCACCCCCGGACCCTCACCCTGCCGCTCGCGTGCCGCGCGTACAAGTCCGTTGCCGGACAGGGCCGTTGAGGAAACGCTTCGTCTCGTGGACGCCTTCTCCCGCGGGGCCCGGGCTCAGGCCACCGAGCCTATCCGGCCCGCCGGGGTGCGCGTTGCGTCGTGGTGGATCGGCGTATGCGCGCCGGTCAGCGAGACGCCGCTGCCGCCGCGCCGGTTCGCCACGATCTCCGCGGCGATCGACAGCGCCGTCTCCTCCGGGGTGCGCGCTCCCAGGTCGAGGCCGATGGGCGAGCGAAGCCGCGCCAACTCCATATCGGTGACGCCGACTTCGCGCAGCCGTTCGTTGCGGTCCAGGTGGGTGCGGCGGGAGCCCATCGCCCCGACGTAGGCGACGGGGAGCTTGAGCGCGAGCCGCAGGAGCGGTACGTCGAACTTGGCGTCGTGGGTCAGGACGCACAGGACCGTGCGGGAGTCGACGTCGGTGCGCTCCAGGTAGGTGTGCGGCCACTCGACGACGATCTCGTCCGCGTGGGGGAAGCGGGCGGCCGTCGCGAAGACGGGACGGGCGTCGCACACGGTGACGCGGTAGTTCAGGAACTTGCCGACGCGCACCAGCGCCGAGGCGAAGTCGATCGCCCCGAAGACGATCATCCGGGGCGGCGGCACCGAGGACTCGACCAGAAGGGTGAGCGGTGCTCCGCAGCGGGAGCCCTGCTCACCGATCTCGACGGTCGCGGTCCGGCCCGCGTCGAGCAGGGCGCCGGCCTCGCCGGCGACCGTGCGGTCCAGTTCGGGGTGGGCGCCGAAGCCGCCGTCGTACGAGCCGTCGGGGCGGACGACGAGCGCCCGGCCGAGCAGCTCGGAGGGGCCGTCCACCACCCGCGCGACCGCCGCGGCCTCCCCACGGGCGGCGGCGGCGAGCGCGGTGGCGAGGACCGGCCGGGCGGGATCGGCCGTCCGGACCGGTGTGACGAGGATGTCGATGACGCCGCCGCAGGTCAGTCCGACGGCGAAGGCGTCCTCGTCGCTGTAGCCGAAGCGCTCCAGAACGGTCTCGCCGTCCTCCAGGGCCTGACGGCACAGGTCGTAGACCGCGCCCTCCACGCAGCCGCCGGAGACCGAGCCGACCGCCGTGCCGTCGGCGTCCACCGCGAGGGCGGCGCCGGGCAGGCGGGGCGCGCTGCCGCCGACGGCCACCACGGTGGCCACGGCGAAGTCACGTCCCTGCTCGACCCACCGGTGCAGATCGTCGGCGATGTCCAGCATGTCTCGGTCTCCTCGGCGGTCACGCGGAGGGCGTCAGTGGACGCCCATCCAGCTCTCGATCGGGTTGAGGGCGAAGAAGACGATGAAGACCACCGTCAGCCCCCACATGAACGCCCCGATCTCCCGGGCCTTGCCCTGGGCGATCTTGATGGCGGTGTAGCTGATGACTCCGGCCGCGACGCCCGCGGTGATGGAGTACGTGAACGGCATGACGACCACGGTCAGGAACACCGGGATCGCCGTGGCGCGGTCGGACCAGTCCACGTGCCTGGCGTTCATCATCATCATGGCGCCGATGACGACGAGCGCGGCGGCGGCCACCTCACCGGGGACGATCGCGGTGAGCGGGGTGAAGAACAGGCAGGCGGCGAAGAACAGGCCGGTGACGACCGAGGACAGACCGGTCCTCGCCCCTTCGCCGACGCCGGTCGCGGATTCCACGAACACCGTCTGCCCGGACGCTCCGGCGACACCGCCGACGGCACCCCCCGCGCCGTCGATGAACAGCGCCTTGGACAGGCCCGGCATCCGGCCCTGCGCGTCGGCCAGCTTGGCCTCCGTGCCGACGCCGATGATGGTGGCCATCGCGTCGAAGAAGCCGGCGAGCACGAGCGTGAAGACGATCATGCCGACCGTCATCGCGCCGACCTCGCCCCAGCCGCCGAACTCGACGTCCCCGAAGAGCGAGAAGTCCGGCATGGAGACCGCGCTGCCGTGCAGTTCGGGGGCGCCGCTCGCCCACTGCTTCGGGTCGATGACGTCGAAGGCGTTGAGGAGGACGGCGAGCACGGTCCCGCTGACGATGCCGATCAGGATCGCCCCGGGCACGCCCCGGGCCTGCAGCATGAAGATCAGCAGCAGGGTGACCGCGAAGAGCAGCACCGGCCAGCCGGCGAGTTCACCGCTGGCGCCGAGACTGACGGGTGTGGCCTTGCCCTGGTGCACGAAGCCGGCCTTGTAGAAGCCGATCAGGGCGACGAACAGGCCGATTCCCATGGTGATGGCGTGCTTGAGCGCCAGCGGGATGGCGTTCATGATCATCTCGCGCATCCCGGTGACGACCAGGAGCATGATGACCACGCCGTACAGCACGCACATGCCCATGGCCTGCGGCCAGGTCATCTGCGGTGCGACCTGCGAGGACAGCACGCCGGAGACCGACAGGCCGGCGGCGAGGGCCAGCGGCACCTTGCCGAAGAAGCCCATCAGCAGAGTGGTGAAGGCCGCCGCGAACGCCGTCGCGGTGATCAGCGGCTGCTGGCCGAGGGTGTCCCCCGCGACGTCCTTGCCGGACAGGATGAGCGGGTTGAGCAGCAGGATGTACGCCATCGCCATGAAGGTGGTGACACCGCCGCGCACTTCGCGCGCCACGGACGATCCCCGCCGGGATATGTGAAAGTAGCGATCGAGCCAAGACCGGCCGGCCGGGACACGGGTACCCGTGCCCGCGTCCTCCGCCACGGTCTTCGGCTCCAGTGACTGCTGGGTCATGATGCCTGACTCCCAAGGTTCACAGGGGCACCCGCGAAAGCCCTGACTGGCTGCGGGATTTGGGAAGGTGCTTCGGCTGCACGACCCGGGGGACGGCCCGAGGCGAACTGGGGGACTACAACTGCGGGACCTGCTGGGGTGGTTCGCCGGTACCGCGAGCGGTGCGGTGCCGGAGTGCTCCGGGCGGCGCGGAGTTGTGACGTTCCGTGCGCCGCCCGGAGGGTTCTACGCGGTGCCGGTGAGGTGCTCGGGACGTACCGGCGTCCGGTTCAGCTCCAGGCCCGTCGCGTTCCGGATCGCCGCGAGGACGGCCGGGGTGGACGACAGGGTCGGGGCCTCGCCGATGCCACGGAGCCCGTACGGGGCGTGGTCGTCGGCGAGTTCGAGCACGTCGACGGGGATGGTCGGCGTGTCGAGGATGGTGGGGATCAGGTAGTCCGTGAAGGACGGGTTGCGCACCTTCGCGGTCTTGGGGTCGACGATGATCTCCTCCATGACCGCCACGCCCAGGCCCTGGGTGGTGCCACCCTGGATCTGGCCGATGACGGACAGCGGGTTGAGCGCCTTGCCGACGTCCTGGGCGCAGGCCAGTTCGATGACCTTGACCAGGCCGAGTTCGGTGTCCACCTCGACGACGGCGCGGTGCGCGGCGAACGAGTACTGGACGTGGCCGTCGCCCTGGCCGGTGCGCAGGTCGAAGGGCACCGTCGGACGGTGCCGCCATTCGGCCTCGACCTCGACGGACTCGCCTTCGAGGACGTCCACCAGGTCGGCGAGGACCTCGCCGCCGTCGGTGACGACCTTGCCGCCCTCCAGGAGCAGTTCGGCCGTCGCCCACGCGGGGTGGTACGAACCGAACCTGCGCCGGCCGAGCTCCAGGACCTTCTCGCGGACCAGCTCGCAGGAGTTCTTGACGGCGCCGCCGGTGACGTACGTCTGACGGGACGCGGACGTCGAGCCGGCGCTGCCGACCTGCGTGTCGGCGGGGGCGATCGTCACCTGGGTGACGCCGAGCTCGGTGCGGGCGATCTGCGCGTGGACGGTGACGCCGCCCTGGCCGACCTCGGCCATCGCGGTGTGCACGGTCGCGACGGGCTCGCCGCCGACGACCTCCATGCGGACCTTGGCGGTCGAGTAGTCGTCGAAGCCCTCGGAGAAGCCGACGTTCTTGATGCCGACCGCGTAGCCGACACCGCGGACGACGCCCTCGCCGTGGGTGGTGTTGGAAAGGCCGCCGGGCAGCTGGCGCACGTCGGCGCCCTCGCTGCTCTCCCACTGGCGCTCGGGCGGCATCGGCATCGCCTTGACGCGGCGCAGGAGTTCGGCGACCGGGGCGGGCGAGTCGACGCGCTGGCCGGTCGGCAGGAGCGTGCCCTGCTCCATCGCGTTGAGCTGGCGGAAGGCGACCCGGTCCATGCCCACCTGGTCGGCGAGCTTGTCCATCTGGGCCTCGTAGGCGAAGCACGCCTGGACCGCGCCGAAGCCGCGCATGGCGCCGCAGGGCGGGTTGTTGGTGTAGAGGGCGATCGCCTCGATGTCGACGTCCTCGACGACGTACGGGCCGACGCTCAGCGAGGAGGCGTTGCCGACGACCGCCGGGGAGGCCGACGCGTACGCGCCGCCGTCCAGGACGATCCGGCACTTCATGTGCGTGAGCTTGCCGTCCTTCGTCGCCCCGTGCTCGTAGTACAGCTTGGCGGGGTGGCGGTGGACGTGTCCGAAGAAGGACTCGAAGCGGTTGTAGACGATCTTGACGGGCTTGCCGGTGCGCAGGGCGAGCAGGCAGGCGTGGATCTGCATCGACAGGTCCTCGCGGCCGCCGAAGGCACCGCCGACGCCGGAGAGCGTCATGCGGACCTTGTCCTCGGGCAGGCCGAGGACGGGCGCGATCTGCTTGAGGTCCGAGTGCAGCCACTGGGTGGCGATGTACAGCTCGACGCCGCCGTCCTCGGAGGGCACGGCGAGTCCGGACTCGGGGCCGAGGAACGCCTGGTCCTGCATGCCGAAGGTGTACTCGCCGCGGACGATGAAGTCGGCCTTCTTCGCGGCCTCGTCGGCGTCGCCGCGCACGATCGGCTGGCGGTGCACGATGTTCGGGTGCGGGACGTGGCCGATGTGGTGGTCGTCGCGGCCCTCGTGGATGAGGATCGCGTCGGGCGCGGTGGCGGACGCCTCGTCCGTGATGACCGGCAGCTCGCGGTACTCGACCTTGATCTTGGCGGCGGCGCGGCGCGCGGTCTCCGGGTGGTCGGCGGCGACGAGGGCGACGGGCTCGCCGTGGTGGCGGACCTTGCCGTGCGCGAGGACCGGGGTGTCCTGGATCTCCAGGCCGTAGTTCTTGACCGCGGTCGGCAGGTCGTCGTACGTCAGGACGGCGTAGACGCCGGGCGTCGCGAGGGCCTCGCCGGTGTCGATGGAGACGATCTCGGCGTGGGCGACCGTGGAGCGCAGGATCTGGCCCCAGAGCATGTCCTCGTGCCACATGTCGGACGAGTAGGCGAACTCGCCGGTGACCTTGAGGGTGCCGTCCGGGCGGAGCGTGGACTCGCCGATGCCGCCCTTGGTCGCGGAGCGCTGGGTGAGGTTGGTGGGTGTACCCGTGGTTCCCATGGTCAGACCGCCTCAGACTGCCGGGCGGCCGCCAGGCGGACCGCGTCCATGATCTTCTCGTAGCCGGTGCAGCGGCACAGGTTGCCCGAGAGCGCCTCACGGATGTCCGCGTCGGTCGGCGTCGGGTTGTGCTCCAGCATCTCGTCGGCGGCGACGAGCAGACCCGGGGTGCAGAAGCCGCACTGGACGGCGCCGGCGTCGATGAACGCCTGCTGGACCGGGGAGAGTTCGGTGCCCTCGCCGGTGTGCGAGTCCTGGCCCTTGGCGGCCCAGCCCTTCGCGGCGTCGAGCGAGGTCCCCTCCGGCTCCTCGGTGCCGCACGCCCCGCCGGCGCAACCGCCGTGCGCCGCGCGCTGCTTGGCGAAGTCGGCGAGACCTTCGACGGTGACGACCTCGCGGCCCTCGACCTGGCCGGCCGCGACCAGGCACGAACACACCGGCACGCCGTCCAGGCGGACCGTGCAGGAGCCGCACTCGCCCTGCTCGCAGGCGTTCTTGGAACCGGGCAGCCCGAGGCGCTCGCGCAGGACGTACAGCAGGCTCTCGCCCTCCCACACGTCGTCGGCTTCCTGCGGACGGCCGTTGACCGTGAAATTGACGCGCATTACGCGACACTCCCCTTCTGATGTGTCCGGCCGTCGGTGCCGCGGTAGGACTCCCAGGTCCAGGTGAGCGTGCGGCGGGCCATGATGCCCACCGCGTGGCGGCGGTAGCTCGCCGTGCCCCGGACGTCGTCGATCGGGTTGCAGGCGGCGGAGCACAGGTCCGCGAACTGCTTGGCCACCGACGGGGTGATGATCTTCCCGTTGTCCCAGAAGCCGCCCTCGTCGAGCGCGGCGTTCAGGAACTCCTCGGCGGCCTTGGCGCGGACCGGCGTCGGCGCGGCGGAGCCGATGCCGGTGCGGACCGTGCGGGTCTCGGGGTGCAGCGCGAGGCCGAAGGCGCAGACCGCGATGACCATCGCGTTGCGGGTGCCGACCTTGGAGTACTGCTGGGGGCCGTCGGCCTTCTTGATGTGGACGGCGCGGATGAGCTCGTCGGGCGCGAGCGCGTTGCGCTTCACGCCGGTGTAGAACTCGTCGATGGGGATCAGGCGCGAGCCGCGCACCGACTCGGCCTCGACCTCGGCGCCGGCCGCGAGGAGGGCGGGGTGGGCGTCACCGGCCGGGGAGGCGGTGCCGAGGTTGCCGCCGACGCCGCCGCGGTTGCGGATCTGCGGGGAGGCCACCGTGTGGGAGGCGAGGGCGAGACCCGGCAGCTCACCGCGCAGGCTGTCCATGATCCTGGTGTAGGGGACGGAGGCGCCCAGGCGCACGCTCTCCGCACCGACCTCCCACTCGCTCAGCTCGCCGATGCGGTTCAGGTCAAGGAGGTACTCGGGCCGCCGGTGGTCGAAGTTGATCTCGACCATCACATCGGTGCCACCCGCAATCGGCACAGCCGTGGGGTGCTCGGCCTTGGCGGCGAGCGCCTCCTCCCAGCTGGCGGGGCGAAGGAAGTCCATGAGTGGCTCTCTTCATTCGTAATCGTGGGTCGTTCTGATCAAGCCAGATCGTGTGCGGCGGGCCCGGCTCGTTCATGTGCTGTTAACGCGGATCGACGTCAGTACACAGCTCCGTCCTCCATCGGGGTCAGTCACCGAAACCATGAAGGAGTTGGCTGGCCAGCGCACACATCTTGTAGATTCGTATGAACGGAGGCCCTCGGTAACCTCTTCGCTTTCCCCGGGAAACATCCGGCACGTGGCGGGAAACAGGGAGCCCGGCTCACGAAAGCCCAGTACAGGGCCCTGGAGAGCCCGGGGCGACCGTCGGCGAGGGCCCTCAGGGCCTTCCCGCGGAAGCCGGGAACCCACGGCGGGAACCCCACCCACGATCCATCGTAGATTTCGAGACAAAGAACGGCGGCGACGAGACATGCGGCTGCGCGCACTGCTGGACACCGACGCGCTGGGCCTGCGGCTGCTCGGCGGCGAGGACGAACTGGATCGCACCGTGCGCGGCGTGATGACCACGGACCTCAAGGACCCCAGCCGCTACCTCTCGGGCGGCGAGCTGGTCCTCACCGGCCTGGCCTGGCGGCACGACGCCACGGACTCCGAGCCCTTCGTACGCATCCTCGCGGGCGCCGGTGTCGCCGCGCTGGCCGCGGGCGAGGCGGAGCTCGGCGACATCCCCGAGGACCTGGTCCTGGCCTGCGTGCGCCACCGGCTGCCGCTGTTCGCCGTCAACGAGTCGGTCGCCTTCGCGACGATCACCGAGCACGTCGTACGGCAGGTGTCGGGCGAGCGGGCCGGCGATCTGGCCGCCGTCGTGGACCGGCACCGGCGGATGATGACCTCGGGCCCCGCGGGCGGCGGTCCCGACGTGGTCCTGGACCTCCTCGGCTCCGACCTCGACCTGCGGGCCTGGGTGCTCTCCCCCACCGGGCGGACCGTCGCGGGTGCCGACGGCGACGGCCCGGCGCTGTCCGCCGACGTGTGCGCGCGGCTGGCCGCCGAGCACCTGGCCGCCGCCCGCACCGGCCGGCGCGGCCCGCACCGGGTGACGGTGGGCGCGACGACGTACTCGCTGTTCCCCGTCCGCTCGTCCGGCCGCTCCGCGTCCGCCTCCCGGGACGTGCGCGAGACGGTGCTGTCCGACTGGCTGCTCGCCGTCGAGGCGGACGCCGGGGACTGGCCGGAGGAGCGGCTCGACCTGCTCCAGGGCGTCACGCAGCTGATCTCCGTCGAGCGCGACCGGCGCGACGCGGCGCGCACCGTGCGGCGGCGGCTCGCCCAGGAGGTCCTGGAGCTGGTCCAGACGGGCGCGGCGCCCGCCGAGATCGCGGCCCGGCTGAGGGTCGCCGCCCCGGTGCTCCTGCCGGGGCTCGGCGCGGCCCCGCACTGGCAGGTCGTGGTGGCCCGGGTCGAGTGGGACGGCGGCGACGTCGACGGCGGCCCCGTCGCCCAGTCCCTGCTGGAGGAGATCCTCGTGGACCCCCTGTCGAGGGGACCCGAGCACTCCGACCGCATCGCGGTCGCCCATACGGGTGAGGAGGCCATCGCGCTCGTCCCCCTCCCGGCGGTGTCCTCCGAGCACGACGGCTCCGAGTCGGGGCTGCTCGCCGACGTCCTCCTGGAGGCCGTACGCGGCCCGCTGTCGGCCGGGCTGAACGACGACGGGCGGCTCACGCTCGGCGTCAGCGCCGCCGTGCACTCCGCCGAGGGGCTGCGCGGCGCCCTGGAGGAGGCCCGGCACGCCCGGCGGGTGGCCGCGGCGCGTCCCGGACGGGTCTGCGCGGCCGGGCACCAGGAGCTGGCGTCCCACGTGCTGCTGCTGCCCTTCGTGCCGGACGACGTCCGCCGCGCCTTCACCGCCCGGCTCCTGGACCCGCTGCGCGACTACGACCGCCGGCACCGCGCCGAGCTCATCCCCACCCTGGAGGCGTTCCTCGACTGCGACGGCTCCTGGACGCGCTGCGCCAACCGGCTGCACCTGCACGTCAACACGCTGCGCTACCGGGTGGGACGCATCGAGCAGTTGACGGGCCGGGACCTGTCGCGGCTGGAGGACAAGCTCGATTTCTTCCTGGCCCTGCGCATGAGCTGAGGTCGTGGGCCCGAGCGGTGGGCCGCGCCGGGTGCCGCCGCCGTCCCACGACTTTGTGAAATCCTTCACCCACCCTCTTGGCCGGGCGCCGGAATCCGTGCTGAGATGCCACCACTCAACAGCTCAACGGTGTGCTCGGGGAGGGCAACGTGGCGCATACCGCCATGTCTGGTTCCGGAACGACTGCAGGGGACGATCCACTCCAGACCGCGGTATGGCGGCTGCGCTCGCGCGCCTGCTGGGCCGACGCGGCCGCGCTCCTGGAACCGCACACCGCGGACGCGGCGCTGCAGAGAGCCTCGCTCCTCGTCGAGCGGTGCCTCTACACCGAGCACGGCTGGGCCGAGGCGGAGGACGCGCTGCGCACGGCGGAGGCACAGGCCCGCAGCGACGACGAGCGGGGCGCGGCGGCCTGCGAGCGCGGTCATCTCGCCTACGCGGCCACCCTGTTGGGCGTACGCGACCGGGCGGACGAGGCGCGGGCCGCGCTCGGCCGGGCCGCCGCGCTGATCGCCCCGGGTGCCCCGGGGCGGGCGCTGCTGGACTTCCGGCGGGGACTGCTCGCCGAGAACCTCGCCCACTCCCCGCAGTCGGCGCGCGCCGCCTACCGCCGCGCCCACGCCGGCGCCACCGCCCAGGGCGATCCGCTGCTGCTCTCGTTCACCTGGCGCCATCTCGCCGGACTCGCCCTGCGGGAGGGCGAGTTGGCCGAGGCCCGGCACGGCTTCGCCGAATCCCTGCGCATCCGCGAGGAGTTGGGCTTCCTGGTCGGTACGGCACCCGCGCTGGCCTCGCTCGCGGACGCCGAGTCCGAGCCGGAGGCGTCCCGGCTGCGCGCGGAGGCCGCTCGGCTGTACCGGCTCCTCGGCGGCGTACCCACGTGGCTGGCCCGTCAGTTGACCCCACCGGCCGCGACGGCCTGAGCGGGGCGGCGCGCCGCGGGCCGCCGGGGCTCCCTTAGGGGGGGGCGACGGCACCCCGCCAGTGCCGGGGCGCACCCGGCCGGAACGCCGCTGGCACGGCGGATCACCGGGGACGCGGGCCTCAACGGCCGGGCCGGTGATGCCCCGGCCTGCGGCTTGTATCAGGTCGGCTGCGACCGAAGGCCGGCCCCGGTCGACTCCGAGCGGGCTCGGGGCGTACGGCTCCGAGGCGAGGGGGACTGGACGCGGGACCGTCGGAAACCGGACCGGCGACAGCGCTACGGGCACCCGAACCGAGCCCCGCGGGCACGCGGGCACGGGGGTGCGCGGGCACGGGGGTGCGCGGGCACGCGGGTGCGCGGGCACGCGGGTGCGCGGGTGCGCGGGCACGCGGGTGCGCGGGCGAAGCACCGCGGGTACGCGGGCGAAGCACCGCGGGTACGCGGGCGAAGCACCGCGGGTACGCGGGCGAAGCACCGCGGGTACGCGGGCGAAGCACCGCGAGCGCATCCCCACGGGCACCCGAGCGGAGCGCCGCGGGCACCCGAGCGGAGCGCCGCGGGCACCCGAGCGGAGCGCCGCGGGCACCCGAGCGGAGCACCGCGGGCACCCGAGCGGAGCACCGCGGGTACGCGGGCGGAGCACCGCGGGTACGCGGGCGGAGCACCGCGGGTACGCGAGCACAGCGCCGCGGGTACGCGAGCACAGCACTGCGGGTACGCGAGCACAGCGCCGCGGGTACGCGAGCACAGCACCGCGGGTACGCGAGCACAGCACCGCGGGTACGCGAGCACAGCACCGCGGGTACGCGAGCACAGCACCGCGGGTACGCGAGCACAGCCCCGCAGGCACCCGAACCGAGCCCCGCAGGCACCCGAACCGCGCCTCGCGGGACGACCGCGGTGCCGTGGGCACACGTGCCGGGCGCCGCTCGGGGTGGGTCTGACTGGAGGGGCTAGGCGCCGGTGAAGTGTTCGCGGACCAGGGACTGGACCACCGAGAGGTCCTGCGCGGTCAGGGCGTCGAGCAGTGCCGTGTGTTCGGCGGCGTCGGCCACGAGGTCGGCACGGCCGCGTGACACGGGGCCGCCGACCAGGGGCCACTGGGCCCGGCGGTGCAGGTCGTCGGCGATGCGCAGCAGCTGCTCGTTGCCGGCGAGGGCGAGGACGGCGCGATGGAAGGCGCGGTCGCACTCCGCGTAGCTCGCGCGGTCCCCGGTGGACGCGGCCCGCGCAGTCGCCTCGGCGAGCGGGCGCAGCTCCGCCCAGCGGGCGGCGGGCACCGTGCGGGCGAGCCGCAGCATCACCGGCACCTCGATCAGCGCGCGGACCTCCGCCAGCTCCGCCAGCTCGCGGGGGCACCGCACGACGACCCGGAAACCCCGGTTCGGCACGACCTCGACGGCACCTTCGAGGGCGAGCTGCTGCATGGCCTCACGGACGGGCGTCGCGGACACCCCGAACCGCTCGCCCAGCACGGGCGCCGAGTACACCTCGCCGGGCGCCAACTCCCCCGAGACCAGTGCCGTCCGCAGCGCGTCCAGGATCTGGCCGCGCACGGACGAGCGCTGGACGAGCTGCCGTCCGTCGCGGCGGGGCCGCGGCAGGGGCGTCTCGCTGTGCGTGTGCTCGCCGCGCGCCCCGCCCGCGGAGCCGGCGGGGCGGGCCGCGCCCCGTCCACGGTCCCGGTCCGCCGCGCGCGGCTGCGGGGGTACGCGCGTGGCGGTGTCCGGGGTCGCCGAACCCGTGGGGCGGTGCGCGTCGCGCGGGCCGGCCTGCTCCACGGGCTCCTCCTCCGGGCTTGGTGGTACTTGGGGGTCAATGCGGTGGTTGTCACCTGTCCGTCAAGACCATAGGCGCCCGGGCCCCCAGTTCAAACCTCCGGGCGTGTGGGTAAGGTAAGGCTTACCTGCAAACGAGCGTGAAGCGGTGGTCCTCGCATGCCTCTCTCCGCCTTGGTCCCGGACCTCCCGGCCGGCGTCGCCCCCGCGGCTCCCTCGGCCGTGTCGGAGGCGTACGCGCGCCTCACCGAGGTGTTCCCGGGGCTGGCGGTCGAGGAGCTCGGCCCCGCGCAGGCGGCACCCGAAGACGGCGGCTGGGTAGGCGCCGCACGGCTCGCGGAGGGCGGCGCCGAGCTCGACGCCTTCCTCGCCTGGGACGAGGAGCAGGTGCTCCGGGACTACGGGCAGCGGGCCCGTCCGGACGTCGTCGCAAGCTTCGGACTGCACCGCTACGCCTGGCCCGCCTGCCTGCTGATCACCGTGCCGTGGTTCCTGCTGCGCCGGGTCCCGCGGCTGCCTGTGGAGCACGTCACGTACCAGCGGGCCCTGGGGCGCATGGCGGTGCGCGTCGAAGAGTTCGCCTGCCTGCCGGACGACCCCGCGGCCGGCCTGCCCGGCGCTCGCGTCGTACCGGACGAGGCGGCCCTGGAGGCCGAGGTGCGGGCCGCCGTGGCCGAGCACCTGGAGCCGGTCCTCGGGGGCTTCGGCCCGCGGATGCGGCGGCGCGGTCGCGCCCTGTGGGGCATGGCGACCGACGAGGTCGTCGAGGGGCTCTGGTACGTCGCCCACCTCCTCGGCGAGGAGCGGCGGGCGATGCGAGAGCTGGAGCGGCTGCTGCCGGGCACGACGAAGCCGTACGCCGGTTCCGCGGCGTTCCGCGAGCTGACCGGACCGGACGGCGAGGCCCTGCCCACCCGGGACCGGGCGAGCTGCTGCCTCTTCTACACGCTGCGGCCCGAGGACACCTGCGTCACGTGCCCGCGCACCTGCGACACGGACCGCGTCGCCAAGTTGACGGCGTCCGCGGCGGGTTGAGGCCCCCGGGGCACCCCGCCGCACCGCGTTCCCCCTAAGATCGACTCGCGCCGCGGCGGCCCACGGGCACCGGGTGCGGCACCCCGCGGATCACGGTCAGTTCACAACTTCCTCACCTGCCGCAGGAACTTTCCGTGGAACCACCCGTACGGGTAGTCTTATTCGTACTCAACTCCCGTTCCTCGCGCGGCAGTTCGAGCAAAGTGTCGCCTTGCGCATGCCCTTGCACTCCCTTGGCGGCCTCTTGCCCCGAAACCCCCTGAGGGCCGACGGGATTGGGCCACTATGGCGGGCGTTACGCCCTATCCCAATGCAAGGGACCCCCTGATGAGACTGACCGACATATCGCTGAACTGGCTGCTTCCGGGCGCCGTCTTGCTCCTGGGCATGCTGGCGGCGGTGGCGGTGCTCGCACGCGGGAAGCGGGCCGGGGAGAAAGCGCCGCGCGCGGAGGACTCGTGGGAGCGCAGCGAGGAGCGCCGCAGGCGCAAGGAGGCCATCTACGGAACCGCCTCCTACGTACTGCTGTTCTGCTGCGCCGCGGTCGCCGCGGCTCTCTCCTTCCACGGCCTCGTGGGCTTCGGCGAGCAGAACCTCGGCCTCTCCGGCGGCTGGGAGTACCTGGTGCCGTTCGGCCTGGACGGCGCGGCCATGTTCTGCTCCGTGCTCGCGGTGCGCGAGGCCAGCCACGGTGACGCGGCCCTCGGCTCCCGCATACTCGTGTGGACGTTCGCGGGCGCGGCGGCCTGGTTCAACTGGGTGCACGCGCCCCGGGGCCTGGACCACGCGGGCGCACCGCACTTCTTCGCGGGCATGTCCCTGTCCGCGGCGGTGCTGTTCGACCGCGCGCTGAAGCAGACGCGTCGGGCGGCGCTGCGGGAGCAGGGTCTGGTCCCGCGCCCGCTGCCGCAGATCCGCATCGTCCGCTGGCTGCGCGCTCCCCGCGAGACGTACAGCGCCTGGTCGCTGATGCTGCTGGAGAACGTCCGTACGCTGGACGAGGCCGTGGACGAGGTGCGCGAGGACCGGCGCCAGAAGGAGCAGAACCGACTGCGCCGGCGCGAGCAGGAGCGGGTCGAGCGGGCGCACCTCAAGGCGCTCAGCCGGGGTCACCGCGGCCTGGTCGGCCGCGGCAACCGGCAGCTCGAGACCACCGTGGAGCGGGCTCCCGCCCAAGCCTCCTCGGAGCCTGCCATATCGGCGTCGGAGCAACTGCCCGTACGCGCCCGCGCCTCCCTGCAGCCGGTCCGCGGCGCCACTGACCCGGTCATCGACCTCACCGCGGAAGACGACACCATGGCGCTGCCGCGCCTCGACTCCCTGGAGCGCAAACTGAAGGACCTGGAGCAGCAGTTCGGCTAGGACCGGACCGACGGGGGTCCGGCGGGTCCGGACGCCTCACTGGACGGGGGCGCGGCATGAGGTCATGCCGCGCCCCCGTCCAGTTCGAACCAGACCGCCTTGCCCACGGCGTGCACGCGTACGCCCCACGCGTCGGCCAGGGACTGCACCAGGACCAGCCCCCTGCCGTGCGTACCGTCGTCGGCGTTCGGTACCCGCAGCCGTGGCCTGCGTCCCACGAAGTCCCTGACCTCCACCCGGAGTCCGCGCGGCGAGACGGTGGCCGTCAGCAGCGCGTCGTGGTCGGTGTGCACCAGGGCGTTGGTCACCAGCTCGCTGGTGAGCAGTTCGGCGACCTCCGACCGTCCCGGTCGCCCCCAGTGACGTAACAGCTCCCTCAGTGCCTTGCGGGCCTCTGGCACGGCCCTCAGGTCCCCCCGTCCCAGCCGGCGCCGGAGCTGCGGCGCTCCCGGCTTCTCCCCGCCCCCGTCGACCGTTTCCTCCACTGTCTTCGCCGCGGGTGCCCCCAGTGTCCCGGGGCCGCCCGCACGTGCCTGCCTCTTCATGACCCCCGCCCGCACGCCGATGTCGGTTTCCCTCCTGCTCGAACACGTTCACGGGGATCCATGCCCGGCCGCGGAAGACGACAGTCATGCTGAATCGTCAATCACGCGCCGGACACCGGAGGGTTCCCGGCGCGGCACCCGGGAAGCGGCCCGCCGGGACGGAGCCGGCCGGGCTCCTGGGAGGGGAGCATCCGGCCCGCGCCCGCCTGCGAGGGCGTAACCGGAGTGCGTGCAGGGGCAGTTCGGACGGGTGGTGCGACAGTCACCGGACGCCCCGGCGCCCGCGCGGGGACGCGGGCCGGTGCGGGTGCCGGTGGACGCTCCGGGCCCCCGGGCACCGCACCGCCCCCATCGGGCCTACCGTCCGCGGCGGCGCCCCGACCGCGTGAGATCGCCCCAACTGCCTACACGGGACTGCCTATTCCGCCGTAGACGACGAGGAGGGACGGCTCCCGTCATTCGACACCGCCCCCGGGACCGGCCGGGCGACCGGCCCCGCGCCGGCCGTGCCTCAGGGCCTCGGTACGTTGCGCAGGTTGGAGCGGGCCATCTGCAGCATGCGGCCCACGCCCCCGTCGAGGACGATCTTCGACGCGGACAGGGCGAAGCCCGTGACCATGTCGGCGCTGATCTTCGGGGGGATGGAGAGGGCATTGGGGTCGGTGACGATGTCGACGAGCGCCGGGCCCTTGTGCCGGAAGGCGTCCTTGAGGGCACCGGCGAGCTGCTTGGGCTTCTCGACGCGGACGCCGTACGCCCCGCACGCCTCGGCGACGGCGGCGAAGTCGGGGTTCCTGTTCGCCGTGCCGTACGAGGGCAGTCCGGCGACCAGCATCTCCAACTCCACCATGCCGAGCGAGGAGTTGTTGAAGAGGACGACCTTCACCGGCAGGTCGTGCTGGACGAGGGTGAGGAAGTCGCCCATCAGCATGCTGAATCCGCCGTCGCCGGACATCGAGACGACCTGGCGGCGCCGGTCGGTGAACTGGGCGCCGATCGCCATCGGCAGCGCGTTCGCCATCGAGCCGTGCGAGAAGGAACCGATCACCCTGCGGCGCCCGTTGGGCGAGATGTAGCGCGCCGCCCAGACGTTGCACATCCCGGTGTCGACCGTGAAGACCGCGTCGTCGTCGGCGACCTCGTCCAGCACCGCGGCGACGTACTCGGGGTGGATCGGGACGTGCTTGTCGACCTTCCTGGTGTACGCCTTGACGACTCCTTCGAGCGCGTCGGCGTGCTTCTTCAGCATCTTGTCGAGGAAGCGCCGGTTCTTCTTCGTCCGCACCCGCGGCGTCAGGCACCGCAGGGTCTCGCGCACGTCGCCCCACACGGCGAGGTCGAGCCGGGAGCGGCGGCCCAGGTGCTCGGGACGGACGTCGACCTGGGCGATCTTCACGTCGTCGGGCAGGAAGGCGTTGTACGGGAAGTCCGTGCCGAGCAGGATCAGCAGATCGCACTCGTGGGTCGCCTCGTAGGCGGCGCCGTAGCCGAGCAGGCCGCTCATCCCGACGTCGAACGGGTTGTCGTACTGGATCCACTCCTTGCCGCGCAGCGCGTGCCCCACCGGCGACTTGATCTTCTCCGCGAACTCCATGACCTCGGCGTGCGCGCCCGCCGTGCCGCTGCCGCAGAAGAGCGTGACCTTGTCGGCCGCGTCGATCAGCGCGACCAGCTTGTCGATCTCGGCGTCGCCGGGGCGGACCGTCGGCCGCGCGGTGACCAGGGCGGTCTCCGCCGACTTCTCCGGGGCCGCCTCGCCCGCGATGTCGCCGGGCAGCGTCACGACACTGACACCGCTGCGCCCGACGGCGTTCTGGATGGCCGTCTGGACCAGCCGGGGCATCTGCTTCGGGTTGGAGATCATCTCGTTGTAGTGGCTGCACTCGTCGAACAGCCGCTCCGGGTGCGTCTCCTGGAAGTACCCGAGCCCGATCTCGCTGGAGGGGATGTGGGAGGCGAGCGCGAGCACCGGGGCCATGGAGCGGTGGGCGTCGTACAGGCCGTTGATGAGGTGCAGGTTTCCGGGGCCGCAGGAACCCGCGCACGCGGCGAGGTTCCCGGTGATCTGGGCTTCCGCGCCGGCGGCGAACGCGGCGGTCTCCTCGTGCCGGACGTGGATCCAGTCGATGGCCGCGTTGCGCCGGATGGCGTCCACGACCGGGTTGAGGCTGTCGCCGACGACTCCGTACAGCCGTTTGACGCCCGCGCGGACGAGGATGTCGACGAACTGCTCGGCGACGGTCTGCTTGGCCATGACTTCACGTGCCCTTCGGTCTCCGGAGATCCCCTCGGGTTCCATGAATCCACACGGCGGGGGGTTACGCCTCCCAAACGGCGGCGGCCGTCCGGTCGTCGGCGTACCCCTTGACCCTGACCTGACTGTCCACGAGGAACGTCGCGAGCCCGGGCGGCTCGGGCGTGGACCAGCGTGTCGTCAGATGCGCGGCGAGCTCGGGTTCCCCGCGCAGCGGCTCCGCGAGGCCGTCCGTGCACAGCAGCAGCGTGTCACCCGGGCGGGCGACGGAGGCCCGGAAGCGGAAGGGGGCGCGGGGCGGCCGGGGCGCGGGCTCGTACGGGCTCGGGGGTGTCGTGATCCCGAGGTCCATGGTGAGCCGGTCGCCCTCCGGGGTCTCGTGGGGCGGCGAGCCGAACCCGACGACGGGCTCCCCTGCGGTCTCCGCCACCCGGGGCTCGATGTCCTGCCACTCGCCGTCCCGCAGCCGGAACAGACCGCCGGGGCCGACGCCGAAGAAGACGCGCGTACGGCATTCCGGGTCCGCGGGCAGCAGCAGGCACCGCAGGCTCGCGGTGTACTCCTCGGGCTCGACGCCCTGTTCCGCCGCGCTGGCCCGCAGCCTGCCGAGACTGCGGTCGGTGAGGCGGTGCAGGCCCGACTTCAGGTCGCCGCGCCGGCCGGCCCGGATGTCCTCGGCCAGCCGTGCCTGGCTGCGGCCGACCGCCCGGCCGATCCACCGGCACGCCTCAGCGGCCGCCCGGTGCGCGCCGGGGGTGGCCCGCGCGCCGGTCGCCATGGCAACGAGGACCAGGGCGTCCTCCCCCGTCCCGAAGCGGGCGGTCAGCAGGGCGTCCCGGCGCGGCTCGCCCCGGTACCGGGCGGAGTCCCCGCGCACCGAGACCGCCCGCAGGGTGCACGCCCCGTACTGGGCGCCCTCCAGCACCGTGTCCGCGACGAGGTCCGCCAGCGCGTCCGGGTCGGCGGGCGGCAGTGCCGTGGGTTCCGCGTCGTAGGTGGGCGGCCCGGATCCGACGTGGCCGACGGGGTCGGGCAGTCCCGGACCCGCGGCCGGGGACCCGGACTCCGCGAGGGACGGCCAGGCCGACCCGGCGGACCGGCCGAGGGGCGCGAGGGTGGGCTCGTCGGGCGGCGCGGGGGCCGTCCCGCCGGGCTCCTCGACGGGCAGGTAACCCGCGGGAGGCGGCGGCACACCGACGGGCGGGGACCCGGCGGGCGGCCGGGGGCTCGCGGTCGGCGGCGGGGGGCCGACGGGAAGCGGAGGGGTCTTTGGCGGAGGACCTACGGGCGGTACGGCGGGCGAGGCCGGCGCGGGCTCGTCCTCGGCGGCCGGGCGGGGGCCGGTCGGCGGCGGATTCCCGGCCGCATCGGGCGACGCGCTCCAGGCCGCCCCGGCCGACGGGCGGACCCCGGCCGTTCCGCCCGGCGGGCGCCCTCCCCCGGTGCCGTCCGCCGGCGGAGTTCCGTCCGTCGCGGCGGGCGTCCGGTCTTCGGGGGCGCCGACCTTTGGTCCAGGTCCCCGGTCGCGTGGCCCGGGGCCCGGGTCGCGTGGCCCGGAGGTGGCGGACGGGGTTCCGGAGCCGCCGGTGCGCTGCTCCGGGACCGCGTGCGTCTCCCCGGGGCGGGGCGGGACCTCGTCGGCGTACGCACCCGGTGCCGGGTCGCCCCGCCCGACCGTTCCCGACGCCGACGCGAACCGGTCGTCGAGGGAGTCGGCCGCCGCCGCGGGACCCGTGTCTCCGGTGGAGTCGTCGTACAACTGCCCCCACCAGTCGTCCTCGTGACCGGTAGGACTCTCCCCCTGCTGGCTCATGCCCTTGATTGTCCACCGCGGGAGCCGGAAGAAAACGGTGCATCGGGAAAATCCGGCGGACGGAGATCGCCGGGCGGCGTGTCGGACGACGGAAGGGCGTCGGCTCGAACAGCCGTGCGTGATACCGCCGGGCGGTCCCACCCCCCACGGGAGAACCGCCCGGCGGCGCCGGAGTGACTCGGACCCACCGCACGTCGTGGGTCCGGTCACGGTCTGGACGACCGGGCCGCCGCGTATGTCGGTCCGTCCCGGTCCTGAGTGTGACCTGGTTCCCTGATGCTCCGCGGTGATGCGCGGTCACGTCCGTCGGGAACCGCCCCCGCCACGTCCGCGCAGGCCGGACGGTCCCAAGCCGGGCATTACGGGCGGTGGTTGGTGCCCCAGTGACGCAACCTTGTCAGAGAGACGGGTGGTGCGGCGATGATGTGGGAAGGCGGGTTTGCGCCGTGGCTGTTTTCCGCCACGGCCCGGCCGTCACGGATGATCCTTTGGGGAGGGACGTCTCCGCATGCTGGGAGCGATAGGTCTGGACGAGACGCACGAGTCGGCGTACCGGGCACTGGTGTCCGTGGGCGCCGCCGACGTGCCCGATCTCGCACGCCGGCTCATGCTCGGCGAGTACGACACGGAGCGCGCCCTGCGCCGTCTGGAGCGGCACGGACTGGCGGCGCAGTCGACGGCCCGCCCCGGGCGGTGGGTCGCGGCGCCGCCCGGTGTCGCGCTGGGCGCGCTGCTCACCCAGCGGCGGCACGAGCTGGAGAAGGCGGAGCTGGCGGCGGCGCTGCTCGCCGAGGAGTACCGGGCGCAGGCCGCCGAGCCCGCCGTGCACGACCTGGTCGAGGTGGTGATCGGCGCGGCGGCCGTCGCGCAGCGGTTCCTCCAGCTCCAGCTGGGCGCCAGTGAGGAGGTGTGCGCGCTGGTCACCGGGAACCCGGTGGTCGTGTCCGGGACGGAGAACGTCGCCGAGGAGCAGGCGGCCGGCCGCGGGGTGACCTACCGCGTGGTGGTGGAGCGGGCGGTCCTCGACCTGCCCGGCGGGATCACCGAGCTGTCCGCCGCCCTGGGCCGGGACGAGCAGGTCCGCGTCGCGGACACGGTGCCGACCAAACTCGTGATCGCCGACCGGACGCTCGCCATGGTGCCGCTGACCTCCCACACCGCCGAGCCCGCCGCCCTGGTCGTGCACGCGAGCGGACTGCTCGAACTGCTCTCGGGGCTCTTCGAGTCGGTGTGGCGGGAGGCGCTGCCGCTGCGCCTCGGCAGCACGGGCGTGGCCGAGCAGGAACCGGACGGCCCGGACAGCACGGACCTCGAGGTGCTGTCGCTGCTGCTGGCCGGGCTGACGGACGCGAGCGTCGCCAAGCAGCTGGACCTGGGCCTGCGGACCGTGCAGCGCCGGGTGAAGCGGCTGATGGAGCTGACCGGCGTGACGACCCGGCTCCAACTGGGCTGGCACGCGTACGAGCGGGCCTGGGTGGCCCGGGACCGACAGGACTGACCTGCGGGTTCACCCGTTCTCCTGCACCCTGGACAGATGGGAGTGTGGGAGCTCCTGCTGGTCGGGGTGGTGATCCTGCTCGGCCTGTTCGGAGTACTGGTGCCCGGCGTGCCGGGATCGTGGCTCGTCTGGGCCGCGGTGCTGTGGTGGGCACTGGAGGACCCCCGCAAGCTCTCCTGGAGCGTGCTGGTGGGCGCGACGGTGGCGCTGCTGCTGGCCCAGGCGGCGCGATGGGCGCTTCCCCCGCGCAGGTTGAGCGCGAGCGGCGCGACGCCCCGCATGGCGGCGTACGCCGGGTTCGGCGCGCTGCTCGGCTTCGTCGTGCTGCCGGTGCTGGGCGCGCTGCCCGGTTTCATGGGCGGCATCTATCTGTCGGAGCGGCTGCGTCTCGGGCGGCACGGGGAGGCGGTGGCGGCCCTGCGCACGGCGATGCGGTCAGGGGGCTGGAGCGTGCTGGCGGAGCTGTTCGCCTGCCTGCTGATCATGGGGGCGTGGGTCGCGGCGGTCCTCTGGGGCTGACCCGCCGCGGCCCACACCCGGGCGCGCGTCCTCAGCGGATGAGGGATGCCAGGTCGACCCGGTCGGCCAGGGCCCGCATACCGGCGTCGTTGAGGTGCAGGTGGTCGCCGGGGTCGTAGGCGGGGCGGATACGGGTCGGGCGGGCGGGGTCGCGGACGGCGGCGTCGAAGTCGGCCACGTCGTCGAAGATGCCGCCCGAGCGGACGAGGGAGTTGACCGCCCGGCGCGCGGCCTCGCGGGACGTCGTCCAGGCGCCGTGCCCGCCGTACGGGGTGAGGGTGGCGCCGATGACGCGGATGCCGTGCGCGTGGGCGCGGCGCACGATGCGGCGGTACGCGTCCTCGAAGGCGGCGGGGTCGAGTTGCTCCGGCGTGCCCTTGATGTCGTTGACGCCCTCCAGCACGATCAGCGCGCGCACCCCGGTGCGGGACAGGACGTCGGCGTCGAGCCGGGACAGGGCGTCCGGTCCGACGCCCGCGCGCAGGACGCGGTTGCCCGAGATCCCGGCGTTCAGGACGCCGAGCCGGCGGGCCGGCGGCAGGCCGCGCAGCCGCTCGGCGAGCCGGTCGGGCCACCGGTGGTTGGCCCCGTACGTGGACCCGGTGCCGTCGGTGAGGGAGTCGCCGAGGGCGACCACACTGCCCGCCGCGGGCGCGTCGAGCACGTCGACGCCGGTCACGTGGTACCAGTTCCCGAGCGTGACGGTGTAGGCGTCGCCGTGCTCGTCGCGGGTGTGGTCGCCGCGGCGGGCGAGGAAGTTGGTCTGGAGGGCGGAGCGGTGGTACGTCGCCGGGCCCGCGGCGTCCGGGGTGTGCACCGAGATCAACAGGTCGGCGCCGGCCGGCACGCGCAGCCGTACGGGGTCGCTGACCAGGTCCCAGCCGGCCGGGACGACCACGGACCGGGCGCCCGCGAAGGTCGCGGTCCGCAGCGAGCCCGGGACGGCGTCCGGGCTCGCGGGGGCGCCGGGCCGGTGCAGCGCGACGGTCAGGGAGCCGAGGCGAAGCGGCGCGGTGCCGAGCCGGTTGGAGATCCGGACCCGGACCGCGCTGCCGCCGACGCTCGTGTGGACGACGTTGCGGACGGAGGCGCCGGGCAGCCCCGGCACGGTCCCGGAGGGGGCCGCCTCCCAGGTGCCGGTCCAGTCCTCGTCGGGGGGACGCAGTACGCCGGACGTCAGTGCCTCGGTGACGGAGGGGACGGGCGGCAGCGGATCGGCGCCCGAGGCGCGGTAGCCGGGGGCGCCGAGGGCACCGGGCGCGGGGGCGCCGACGGCGGGGACCGGAGCGTGGACGGTCGGGCCGGAGTCGTGGCCCGGGACGACGTACGCGGCGCCCCGGTTCGCGGCCGGGCGCTCGACGGCGTCGCGCACGGGGGCGCCGGCCGGCCGGGCGGGCCCGGAGCCGGTGGCGGCGCCTGCCGTCGGCGGGGCGAACGCCAGCGCCGTCACCAGGGCGGTCAGGAGGTACCTGGCCTTGATCACTCGGGTCATGGGCCCATGGGTTCCCAGGCATCGGCCGGTCCCAACACTCCGTCACACCCCTGGCCGCAGAGGCCGGTTCCGCGGGCGGCTCAGGGCCGTCGGCCGGTGTGCGGCGGGCGCGGGGGTGCTTGGCTGCTGCCATGACCGAATTCAGCGAGGCGGAACGCGCCTACCTCAGATCGCAGCGGCTGGGCCGGCTGGCCACCGTCGACGCCCACGGACAGCCGCAGGCGAACCCGGTCGGCTTCTTCCCGCAGGACGACGGGACGATCCTGATCGGCGGGTACGCGATGGGGACGACCAAGAAGTGGCGCAACCTGCAACGGAACCCGAAGGTGGCGCTCGTCGTCGACGACATCGTGAGCCTGGACCCCTGGCGGGTGCGCGGCGTCGACATCCGCGGCGAGGCCGAACTCCTCACCGGCCCGCATGACTTGGGCCCGCACTTCAGCGAGGAGCTGATCCGCGTCCACCCGAGGCGGATCCACAGCTGGGGCCTGGAGGACTAGGGCGTGTCCGCCCCTTCCACCTCTACGGGGTGAGCACTCCTTCGAGGGTGAGGAGCCGCTGCTTGCGGTCGAGGCCGCCCGCGTAACCGGTCAGCGAGCCGTCCGCGCCGATCACCCGGTGGCAGGGGCGCACGATCAGCAGGGGGTTGGCGCCGATCGCGCCCCCGATAGCGCGGACGGCGGCGCGCGGGGCGCCGATCCGCGCGGCGATGGCACCGTACGTGGTCGTCTCGCCGTACGGCACGGAGTCGACGGCGGCCCACACCCGTTCCCGGAACTCGGTCCCGGCGGCCCTGAACTCCAGGGTGAAACGGTCGAGTTCACCGGCGAAGTAGGCGGCGAGCTGCTCCTCGGCGGCCCGGAAGAGCGCGGGCGTGTGCCGCCACTCCGGCCGGCGTTCACGGCCGCCCTTCTGGCCCGGTACGGACAGGGAGGTCAGGGCGCCCGAGTCGTCGGCGGTGAGGAGCAGCGGGCCGACCGGGCTGTCCACGGTGGTGCAGTGCGTGACGGTGTGCGAGGACATGATCAGTGGGTTTCCCGTTCCGAGTCGGTGGCGCCGTCGTGGGCGCCGTCCGCGTCGTCTGCTGCGAGCGCGGCGTCGAGGTGGTGGAGGGCGTAGGCGCGCCAGGGGCGCCAGGTGTCCGGGACGTCGTCGTCCGGTGGCGCGGCGTCCGGGTCGCCGAGGGCGCGGTTGCGGATGACCGCGACGGTGCGGGGGTCCATGCCGGGCAGGGCGAGGAGCGCGTGCTGCGCGTCGTCCCGGTCGGCGCCCGCGTCGAGCCGCAGGGTGCCGTCGGCGAGGGCGGCGGCCAGCGCGCCGAGCGTGCCGTCCGGCTCCGCCTGCGCGAGGACGCCGGCTTCGGGGAAGAGGTGGGTGAGCGTGCCGCAGGGGGCGTCCAGCGTCTTGCCGTACCGCTGCACGAGCCGCTCGGCCTCCGCCCGGCCGACGAGCGCGCGCACGGCAAGCTCGTCCGGGTCGGCGGTGCCGGGCGACCGCAGGCCCGGGCGGGCGGCGACCAGGGGTGCGAGGCGGGGATCGGCGGCGAGCCGTTCGTCCACCGCGTACGGATCGGCGTCGAGGTCGAACAGCAGCCGCAGCCGCTGTACGGCGGTGGTGAGGTCACGCAGGTCGGTGAGGTGCAGCAGGGCGTCCAGCCAGCCGCCGGGGTGGGCGGGCGCGGGGCGTGCCGGGCCGCCCGGGCGTTCGGCCACGGCGACGATTCCGGTGCCGTACGGCAGGCGCAGGGTCCGCCGGTAGGTGCGGCGCCCCCGGGTGCCGGTGACCTCCTCGACGCCCGGGACCGCCTCGCGGGCGAGGACGTCGAAGAGGGCGGTCGACTGGTACGGGCCCCGGTGGGCGAGTCGCAGCGGGATCCCCGCGGAGGGGGTCGCGGCACGGCGCCCGGCGGAGCCGCGCCGGGCCGACGCCGCGCGCAGCTCGCTCGGCGTGGACGCGTAGACGGCGCGGACCGTGTCGTTGAACTGGCGCACGCTCGCGAACCCGGCGGCGAACGCGATCTCGGTGATCGGCAGGCCGGTCGTCTGGAGCAGCACCCGCGCGGTGTGGGCGCGCTGGGCGCGGGCGAGTGCGACGGGTCCCGCCCCGAGTTCGGCTGTGAGCTGGCGCTGCACCTGGCGGGCGCTGTACCCGAGCCGCACCGCGAGCCCGGCGACGCCCTCCCGGTCGACGACGCCGTCGCCGATCATGCGCATGGCCCGGCCCACTACGTCGGCGCGTACGTTCCAGTCGGCCGAGCCCGGTACCGCGTCCGGGCGGCAGCGGCGGCAGGCCCGGAAGCCCGAGCCCTGTGCCGCTGCGGCCGTCGGGTAGTACCGGACGTTCTCCCGCCTCGGCGTCACCGCCGGGCAGCTGGGCCGGCAGTAGATCCCGGTCGTCTGGACGGCGAAGAAGAACTCCCCGTCGAAACGGGCATCGCGGCTGCGCACCGCCTCGTACCTGGTCTCTTCATCGATCACACCGTCCAGTCTCCGTCACCACGACACCGGCCGCTGGCGGAAATCGGACACGGCGCTGAGCCGACACGGCGCGGGGTCGCACGTGCGGGGCCCGAGCCGTTCCCCAGGGCGCCCAGGCGGTACGGCGACTCGACGGCGCCGGGATCCGGGCGGCACGACGACTCGACCACGCCGGGTCCGAGGCCGTACGGCGACTCGACCACGCCCAGTCCGGGGCCGTACGGCGACTCGACCAGGCGGAGCCCGGGACGGGACGGCACGGCACGGCACGGCGAGTCGGCCAGGCCGGTCCCGGGCGGCACGGCGACTCGACCACGCCGGTTCCGAGGCGGTACGGCGACTCGACCACGCCCGGTCCGGGGCCGTACGGCGACTCGACCGCGCCAACTCCGAGGCCGTACGGCGAGTCGACCACGCCGGACCTGGGACTCGATCCCGCCAAGGTCTGCGCGGCCCACACTCCTCTGGGCGTACGACCCACGGCTCGGGTCGATGTCCGGCACCCGCGGGGTCGGGACACCCGGCGTCGCCGGGTCAGGGCCCTCGGTGCCTGGGCCTGCCGCCTCCCCGGCGACCTGGGCGAGGCCGGGGGGACGGAGGACGCTGTCCACCCGGCCCAACCAGCCCTCGGTGGCTGGGGCGCGCTGTCCCGGTCCGCCGAGCCGCCGTAGCGCGGCCGCGCAACGACACGACGGCCGGCGCGGAACCCCGCGCCGGCCGTCAAAGTCCGCCTCGGCGGGCGGTGTTGGCCCGGGTCGGCCGGAGCGTGAGCAGGCTTCAGCCCGCCGTCGGCCCGGCACGAGCCGGAGTTCGGCCGCTGGACGTCGGCGTACAGCCCGGCGTCAGCCGGGCACCCTGGTCGAGCGCCAGCCCCACATCGGCCCCGGCGTCAGCCGGACCCCAGCCCCGCATCCGCCTCGGCCTGAGCTGGACGCCGCCCCAGCGAGAGCCCACGTCGGCCCCGAGACAGGCCCCGGCGGGAGCCGGACCACCTTCGGCCTGAGCCGGACGCCCGCCCACGGGTCGGCCCCGGCCTGAGCTGGACGCCCCCACCGGGAGCCCACGTCGGCCCTGAGGTAGACCCCCGGCGCTAGCCGAGCCCCAGCCCCCGGCGACGGCCGGACGCCCGCCCATGGGTCGGCGTCGGCCTGAGCCGGCGTCGGCCCCCGAGTCGGGCTGGGCGTCAGGCCAGGTCAGGCCCAGTGGCCGCGCTTGGCCGCCACCGCGGCGCGTCCCTCCGCCATCTTCCGCCTCCAGTCGCGGCGGATCTCGGCCCGGACCCGGGCGTCCGTCTTGGCGACGATGCGCTGGTTCTCGCGCAGGAGCTTGCGGTAGCTGTCGAGGCGGCGTTCCGGGAGGACGCCGTCCTCGACGGCGGCGAGAACCGCGCAGCCGGGCTCCGCGACATGCGCGCAGTCGTGGAAGCGGCAGTCGGCGGCCAGTTCCTCGATCTCGGCGAAGACCTGGCCGACCCCGGTCCCGGCGTCCCAGAGGCCGACGCCCCGCAGACCGGGGGTGTCGATGAGGACGCCGCCGCCGGGCAGGACGAGGAGGTTGCGGGTCGTCGTGGTGTGACGGCCCTTGCCGTCCACGTCGCGGATGGCCCGTACGTCCATCACGTCCTCACCGAGCAGCGCGTTGGCGAGGGTGGACTTGCCCGCGCCGGACTGCCCGAGCAGCACCGAGGTGCCGCCCGACAGGACGGCCGCGAGGACGTCGATGCCCTCCCCGGCGCTGGAGCTGACGGGCAGCACCGGCACCCCGGGTGCCGTCGTCTCCACGTCCTGGACGAGATGCCCGAGCGTGGCGGGGTCGGGCACGAGGTCGGCCTTGGTCAGGACGACGAGCGGCTGGGCGCCGGACTCCCAGGCGAGCGCGAGGAAGCGCTCGACGCGGCCCAGGTCGAGTTCCAGGGCGAGGGACACGGCGACGACGGCGTGGTCGACGTTGGCCGCGAGGATCTGGCCCTCGGAGCGCTTGGAGGAGGTGGAGCGGACGAAGGCGGTACGGCGGGGCAGGTACGTACGCACGTAGCGCGGGTTGCCGGTGGGTTCGACGGCGACCCAGTCGCCGGTGCACACCACACGCAACGGATCGTGCGGCGTCACGAACGCGGTGTCGGCGCGCATGACCCCGTCGGCGGTGACCACGTCGCACTGACCGCGGTCGACTCGGATCACCCGCCCGGCGAGCAGCCCCTCGGCGTCGTGGGGGGCGAACTCGCGCGCCCATTCCTCGTCCCAGCCGTAGGGGGCGAGAGGGTGCGCGGAGAGAGCGGAAAGGGAGGTGGAAGCGGAGGAAGACAAGGGAGACCCTTCGAGGGGCGGCCCCGGCACGCGCGCTCAGGCGCTGAGAAGTGAGAAGGAGGTCAGCCGGCGGCCACGGAGGTGGACTTGATGGACTTCTGGATGCGGGCAGCGCCCGTCGCAGTGACAGCCATCGGTCAACACCTCCTGGTTTCCGCTCGGTCGGGCCCCCGGCGGCGTGCGCCGCGGGGGAACGAGGTACACCCTAGGCCGGGCCCTCGGGCGGACGCCACCGATTATTCGGGGCGTGCCGAAACCCGGTTCAGGAGACCGTCGTGCAGCCGTGCCCGTTCAGGGTGAAGTCGTGCGCGGGCCCGTTGCCGCCGTGCCAGGAGGCGATGAAGCCGACACCGAAGGTGCCGCCGGCGCGGACGGACTTGTTGTAGTCGGCGGCGGTGGCGGTGACGCGGGAGCCGCTCTGGACGTAGTCGCCGTCCCACATCTGGCTGACCCGCTGGCCGTCGCCGAAGGTCCACGCGACGCGCCAGGTGTCGAGGGCCTTGCTGGAGGTGACGGTGACGGCGCCCTGGAAACCGTCGGGCCACTCGTCGACGACCTCGTAGCGCACCCGGCAGGTCGCCGTCGGGCGCTTCGTGGACCGTGTGGGGCTCGGGGTGCGGTCGGGCGTGGAGGAGCCGCCCTGGATGCCGGGGCCGGGATCGGGGGCGGAGCGGGTCCGGGAGCGGGACGGCCGGGGTGAGGCCGTCGAGCCGGCCGTGGTGGTGGCGGTGGCGGAGGCGGAGGGGAAGGACGGTCCGGGGTCCGCGACGGGCCGCCGGTCTCCGGCCTCGTCGCGCACGGAGGTGCTGCCCTCGGAGCCGTCGAAGGGCATCAGCGAGACCGCGAGGGCCAGCGCGGACACCAGGACGGCGGTGACGAGCGTGCCGGTGCGGCCGATCCGGGGCGCGGCCTCCTCGCCCTCGGCGAACCCGGTGTCCGTGGCGGCGTCGGCGCGTCCGCCGACCAGACCGGCCTCCGCGGCCCGGCGCCGGCGCTCCAGGTAGGCGAGGCCGCCCCAGCCGATGACCCCGCCCGCCAGGGCGGCGGGCAGTCCGCCGCCGTGCAGGCGCAGGCAGGCGGCGGCCTCCGCGCACTCCACGCACCGCGCGAGGTGGCGGGAGAGGTCCTCGGGCGTCTCGGCGCCGGGCGAGCGGGTGACCGCGTCGAGGAGCCGTGCGAAGGCGCGGCAGCGCGCGTCCATGGGTGTGTCGAGGTGGGCGCGGTGGCAGCGGTCCCGGAACAGCGCCCGTACCTGGGCCAGTTCGGCGGCCGCGGTGGCGGGGTCGAGGCCGAGGCGCCGGGCCACGACCGGCAGCGGCAGCGCCTCGACCTCGGCGAGCCACAGCAGCGCGGCGTCCGGTTCCTGGAGGTCCCGCAGTCCGCGCAGCGCGAGCGGGCGGCTCAGCGGAGGCCCGGTGTAGCGGGCGGCCTTCCCGGAGGTGAGCCACAGCCGCAGGTCGGGGTCGAGGCGGTGACCGCTGCCGGCGGCCTCCCAGGCGGCGGCGGTGGTGCGGACCGAGGTCAGCAGCAGCGGGATCCGGGGCAGCCGCGACACCCGGCGCCCGCTCCCCTTCGCCCCGCCGTCGTCGTCACGCGCCTGGCGTATGCCGTGCGTGAACGCCTCGGTGGCCAACTGCGTCGCCGAGGCGGATCCGGACGTGCACAGATCGGCGTACGACAGGACCGCGTCCCAGCACTCCGAGAACCACGCGGCCTCGGTGGCGTTCCGGGGGGTCGGCAGGTCGGGCAATGGGGACTCCTGCGTCAAGTGCATCCACGACGTCAACTCGCTGCCGCTACTGGGGAGTTGGCCACTGGGGTTGGCCATCGGCTCACGAGAGGCCCCGACCTTTTCACGGTTCCCGCACAACTGACAAGGAGCATATCCATCTGCGCGCGGGACGTACGGCGACCCGGAAGAACGGGCCGCCGTACTCGTGGAAGGGGCGCGGGTTACCGGGCGGAGGGCTCGGTCGCCGGTTCGCGCGCCGGAAGGCTGTCCATGAACGAGCTCACCGAGAAGACGGCCTGGCCGGGGCCGGGCGGGCCGTAGCCGGGGGGCGAGGAGAGGCCGAAGTCCTCCATCGTGGAGCGGTAGGCCTCCAGCAGGCGGATGTGGTACTCCAGCGGGGCGCCCTGCGGGTTGGCCTTGCCGAGCGGGGTCGTCGGCTCCGGGCACCAGGTGGTGAACCGGGGTGTGATGCCGTGCGACATGAAGAAGCGCAGCCCCTCAGTGGTGGAGGCGATGGCCTCGTCGACCGTGGTGAAGCCGAAGGGCTCGGCCATCTCCACGCCCGCCACGAAGTTGGGGATGACGTTGCGCGCGCCGAAGATCTCCGCCGAGTCGAGGATGCGCTTGTGCCACTCGTCGCGGCCGACGTAGCGCTCCTTGCCGGGGCAGTACAGCTCGAACAGGCGGCGGTCCCACACCTCGTAGTTGGGGTGGTAGATCTGCACGCCGTAGTCCTTGAAGCGCTGCACGTCGTCGCGCGGGAGGGCCTGGGCGACGACCTTGCCGATCCAGCGGCCGGGGAAGCGCTCCTCGATGGCCTTGGCGTAGTGGCCGTAGAAGTCGGCCTCGTCGCGCCCGGCGACCGTCTTGGTGATCGCGCCGCCGGTGAGCGTGTAGGCGGTGGAGGTCTTCGCGGTGTCGTACCGGTCGATGATCTCCAGCGCCTCCAGGACCTCCTCGACGTCCTTCACGCCCGTGTAGGGGCGGCCCGCCGCCTTGTGCTGGCGCCAGTTGTGGTTGATGTCGCAGTACTGGCACTCCTCCTTGGCGCCGAAGTACTGGCAGACCCGGAAGACGGTGAGGTAGATCAGGTAGCCCCACTGGATGGTGGGGGCGACCTCCATCACGGACTTGCCGTTGGAGAGCTTGTGCCGGTAGTAGTCCGGCATCGGCGGGACACCGACGTCGGAGATCCGCTTCCCGTCCAGGTAGAGGCCGAGCATGCCCTCCTCGTCGGCCGCGACGCGGTACGGGGAGGCGGGGTTCACGCGGACCGAGACGACCGTGCGCCGCAGGTCGTACGGGCCGCCGGTGAGGATGATCTCCTCCGGCGGGCGGCGCAGCGCGGCCTCGCCCAGTTCGGGCAGGGTGCCGTGGTCGAAGGAGAAGATGAAGTACGACTTCGGCTTGACGTCGCCGTCCTCGTTGTCCGAGAGGGCCGAGTCGTCGAAGGCGACGCCCCCGCGGAGCAGGTCCTCCTTGAAGACGGCTTCCCGTGGCACGTGCGGGAACCGTTCCATCAGATCCTCGACCAGCGCGGTGCGGCTGCCCATCCCGTTCTCCTCGCTCCCGGCGTTCGTGCTCGACTCCTCACGGTATGCCCCTGCCTGCGGTGCGGGCGTGCCGGGTCCCCCCGAGAGGCGCGAGCCGCGCCGACGGACCGTACGGGGTGCTCCGGGCCGCCGCCCTCGCGCACCGGGGCGTACGGTCTTGATCACGAGGAGTCCGTGAACTGGGATTCACTCGTACGCGGCACGTCGTCACGGCGGGTGCACGGCCGACAGGGACTTCCCGGGGAGGACGCCACACATGACCGAGATCCTGACCAACTGGGCGGGCAACATCACGTACTCCGCGAAGGAGCTGCACCGGCCCGAGTCGCTCGACGCGCTCGCGGCGCTGGTGGCCGCCGGCGCGCGGGTGCGGGTGCTGGGCAGCGGGCACTCGTTCAACACGATCGCCGAGCCGGGCGACGGCGGCGTGCTCCTCTCGCTGACGGCGCTGCCGCCGGCGGTGGACGTCGACACCGGCGCCCGTACGGTCCGGGTCGCGGGCGGTGTCCGGTACGCCGAGCTGGCGCGGCGGGTGCACGAGCGGGGGTTCGCGCTGCCCAACATGGCCTCGCTCCCCCACATCTCCGTGGCGGGCTCGGTGGCGACCGGCACCCACGGCTCGGGGGTGGCGAACGGCTCGCTCGCCTCGGTCGTGCGCGAGGTGGAGCTGGTCACCGCGGACGGCTCGGCCGTGACGATCGCGCGCGGCGACGAGCGCTTCGACGGCGCGGTGACCTCGCTCGGCGCACTCGGCGTGGTCACCGCCCTCACGCTCGACCTGGAGCCGGACTTCGAGGTGAGCCAGCACGTCTTCACCGAACTCCCGCTGGCGGGGCTCGACTTCGAGGCGGTGGCGGCGTCGGCGTACAGCGTCAGCCTGTTCACGGACTGGGGTGCGCCGGGCTTCCGGCAGGTGTGGCTCAAGCGGCGCACGGACCGGCCGGCCGCCGACTTCCCGTGGGCCGCCCCGGCCACGGCGGCGATGCACCCGGTACCGGGCATGCCCGCGGTGAACTGCACCGAGCAGTTCGGTGTCCCGGGCCCCTGGCACGAGCGGCTTCCGCACTTCCGCGCCGAGTTCACCCCGAGCAGCGGCGCCGAGCTGCAGTCCGAGTACCTGCTGCCGCGCGAGCACGCGCTCGGCGCGCTGCACGCCGTGGACGCGATCCGGGACACGGTCTCGTCCGTGCTCCAGATCTGCGAGGTGCGGACCGTCGCCGCGGACCGGCAGTGGCTGAGTCCCGCGTACGGGCGGGACACCGTGGCGCTGCACTTCACCTGGATCGCGGACACGGCGGCCGTGCTGCCCGTGGTGCGGCGGGTGGAGGAGGCGCTCGACCCCTTCGGTCCCCGGCCGCACTGGGGCAAGGTGTACGCGATGCCGTCCGCCGTGGTGCGGGGACGCTACCCGCGCCTGGCCGACTTCGCGGCACTCGCCGCCGAGCTGGACCCGGCGGGCAAGTTCCGCAACGCGTTCGTCGACGAGGTCCTCGGCGACTGACTCCGGAGGGCTGGGGGCGCCCGGAGGCTGACTCCCGACACCCGGCTCCGGGAGGTGTCCGGCCGCCGGCTGGGACCGGTCTCTCGGAGCCCGCCGGGCACCACTCCCGCCCCTTCTTCCAGCCCCTTTCCTAACCCCTTGTAGAAAGTCCGTGCCGGACCGTAGCCTGACGAGGCGCGCGGGGGCCGAGGCCCCGTCATGGTCCGTCCGGGGCGAGGGGGCACGTCCGGTGAAGCGCACGTCCCGCGACATCCGCACCGCCCACCGCTACGAGGTGCTGCGCCAGATCATCGCGGCCTCCCCGACGTCCCGGCAGGAACTGGCGGCGGCGACCGGGCTGAGCCTCGCCACCGTCGCGACGCTGGTCGGGGAGCTGCTCGGGCTGGGCATGCTGACCGAGGTCGGCTTCGAGGACTCCGCGGGCGGCCGGCCGCGCGGCCTGGTGGCCGTGGACGCCGCGGGCGGCGCGCTGATCGGCGTCGACATCGCCGAGACGTACGTGCGCGCGGAGCTTTTCGACCTCTCGCTGGCCGTCCTCGCCCGCGCCGAGGCGGACATGCGGCCCGGCGAGACCCGCCCGGACCAGGTGGCGGGCCGGGTCGCCGAGACCGTCGCCGCCGTGGTCGCGCGGGCCGGGGTGGCGGACGCCCGTGTCCTGGGGGTGGGCGTCAGCGTCCCCGGGCAGGTCGACCGCGAGCGCGGCGTCTGCCAGTACGCGGCGAACTGGGACTGGCACGACGTACCGCTGCTCGACCTGCTCGCCGGGCACATCACGTATCCGCTGCACCTGGACAACCCGCTGCGCGCCTGCGCGGTGGCCGAGCTCTGGTTCGGCGCGGCCCGCGGTCGCGGCGACGCCGTGGTCGTGAACCTGGGCACGGGAGTCGGCGCGGGGCTCGTGCTCGGCGGAGGCGTGCACCGCGGGGTCAGCAACAGCGCCGGCGAGTGGGGGCACACCACGCTCGTGCTGGACGGGCGGCTGTGCCACTGCGGCGGCCGGGGCTGCGTGGAGACGTACGTCGGGGCGCCCGGCATCATGCTGAACCTGCGGGAGCTGAGCCCCGGCAGCCCGTTGCTGCACCCCGGGGACCAGACCGCGACGATCGACGCGCTGGCCCGTGGCGTCGCCGCGGGGGACCCCCTGGCGCTCAAGGTGGTCGCCGACACCGCCCGCTATCTCGGCGCTGCTGTCTCCGACCTGGTGAACCTCCTGAATCCGGAGGTGATCGTGCTCAGCAGCTGGGTCGCGGCGGCGCTCGGCGAGCCGCTGCTGCGCGAGGTGCGGGCGGTGGTGGGGCGGCACGCGCTGAAGCGGCCGCTGGCCGCCACGGAGATCGTCCTGTCCCCCGTCCCCACCGACCCGGTGTGCCTCGGCGCGGCCACGTTCGCGCTGGAGTGCGCCCTGTCGGCCGTGGGCCGGCGCCCCGCACCCACCGGGACCGCCGCCCCGCGCGCCGGCACCCCGTCCGCCCCCGCCGGGACCCGCACCGCGCCACCCGCGTGACCCGCCGGCCGCCTCCCCACGGAAGGGCGCCCGGCACCCGCACGACGACCGCACCCCTGGGCCGATCCGATCTAGGAGACCGATGTCGTTCCGCACCTCCCCCACAGGCCGATCCCAGTCCGCCACCGACTACGTCGAGGACATCTCCCCCGGCGCCGGAGCACTCCCCCCGCGCGCCTGGTACGCGTCCTCGGACGCCGACTCCCTTTCCCTGAACGGCAGTTGGCGCTTCCGGCTGTCCCCGGCGGCCGACACCGAGGACGAGTCGTTCGCCGCGGACGGCTACGACAGCGGGGACTGGGCGGAGGTGTTCGTCCCCGGCCACTGGGTCCTCCAGGGCGACGGGGCCTTCGGCGCGCCGATCTACACCAACCACCGCTACCCCTTCCCGGTGGACCCGCCGCGGGTGCCCGACGAGAACCCGACCGGGGACCACCTGCGGTACTTCGACCTGCCCGGCGGGTGGCCCGCGGAGGGCGGCGGCGTGCTGCGCTTCGACGGGGTGGAGTCCTGCGCCCGGGTCTGGCTGAACGGCACCGACATCGGCGAGTTCAAGGGCTCGCGGCTGCCCCACGAGTTCGCGGTCGGCCACCTGCTCAGGCCGCGGGGCAACGTGCTCGCGGTCCGGGTCCACCAGTGGTCCTCGGGTTCGTACCTGGAGGACCAGGACCAGTGGTGGCTGCCCGGCATCTTCCGGGACGTCACCCTGCTGCACCGTCCGCCGGGCGGCGTGCTCGACTTCTTCGTGCACGCCTCGTACGACCACGTGAGCGGCGAGGGCACGCTTCGGGTCGACTCCGACGTCGACGGCCGGGTCACCGTGCCCGAGCTGGGCGTCGACGTCGCCACCGGCGAGTCCGTGACCGTGCCGGTCGCGCCGTGGACCGCCGAGACCCCGCGACTGTACGACGGCGTGCTGGCGACGGAGGGCGAGCGCGTCCCCCTGCGGATCGGCTTCCGCACGGTCGCCCTGCGCGACGGGCTGATCGAGGTGAACGGCCGCCCGCTGCTGTTCAGGGGCGTCAACCGGCACGAGTGGCACCCGGAGACCGGGCGCGCCCTGGACCGGGAGACCATGCGCGCGGACGTGCTGCTCATGAAGCGGCACAACGTCAACGCCGTGCGGACCTCGCACTACCCGCCACACCCCGCCTTCCTGGACCTGTGCGACGAGTACGGCCTGTGGGTGATCGACGAGTGCGACCTGGAGACCCACGGCTTCACCGAGCAGGCGTGGCGCGACAACCCGGTGGACGACGACCGGTGGACCCCGGCACTGCTGGACCGGGCGGCCCGCATGGTCGAGCGCGACAAGAACCACCCCTCGGTGGTCCTCTGGTCGCTCGGCAACGAGGCGGGCACCGGACGCGGGCTGACCGCCATGGCCGAGTGGATCCGCGGCCGGGACGGCTCGCGGCTCCTCCACTACGAGGGCGACCACGACTGCCGTAACACGGACGTGTACACGCGGATGTACGCCCCGCACGCCGAGGTCGAGCGCATCGGGCGGGGCCTGGACGGCGGCTCCCGGCGGCGGCGGTCGCTGCCGTTCGTCCTGTGCGAGTACGGGCACGCGATGGGCAACGGTCCCGGCGGACTCGCCGACTACCAGCGGTTGTTCGAGTCCCACGCGCGCCTCCAGGGCGGCTTCGTCTGGGAGTGGATCGACCACGGCGTCAGGGACGAGCGGTACGGCTTCGCGTACGGCGGCGACTTCGGGGAGGAGCTGCACGACGGGAACTTCGTCTGCGACGGACTGCTCTTCCCGGACCGCACGCCGTCGCCGGGACTGGTGGAGTACAAGAAGGTGATCGAGCCGGTCCGGATCACGGGAGACGCGGCGCACGGCACGCTCCGGATCACCAACCGGTACGACTTCGCGGATCTGTCCCCGCTGGCCTTCGCGTGGTCGTTCCAGGTGGACGGCGAGACCGTCGCGACGGGCACCCTCCCCGTGCCCGCTCTCGCACCCGGCGAGACGGCGGACGTGAAGCTGCCGGAGCCGCCCGCCGACGGAGGCGGCGCCGAGACCGGCTGGACGGTGCGGGCGGTACTTGCCGAAGAGGCCGCGTGGGCGCCCGAGGGGCATCCGGTCGCGTGGGCCCACCTGCCGCTGATCGGACGGGTCCCGGGCCGGGTGGCCGCGTCCGCCGCGCCGGTGCGGGGCGGACGCACGATCGGCTTGGGCCCCGCCTCCTTCGACGCGCGCACCGGCGCCCCGCTCACGATCGGCGGGACCGCTGTGACCGGGCTGCGCCTGGACGTCTGGCGCGCGCCGACCGACAACGACGAGGGCGCGCCCTGGCAGCCGGACCAGCGCCTCGGGCCGCGGTGGCGGAGGCTCGGCCTGCACCGGATGCGGCACCGCGTCGACGCGGTCGAGGCGTCCGGCGACGCGCTGACCGTACGGACCCGGGTGGCGCCCGCCGGAGGGGAGATCGGCCTGCGCACGGTGTACCGGTGGACGTCCGACGGGACCCTGCTGCGGCTGACGGTGTCCGTGGCGCCCGAGGGCGACTGGCCGGTGCCGTTGCCGCGGCTCGGGATCCGGTTCGGGCTGCCCGCGTCCGCGGACCGGGTGCGATGGTTCGGCGGTGGCCCCGGCGAGGGCTATCCCGACACCCGGGCGGCCTCACTGCCGGGCCGCTGGGAGGCGTCGGTGGACGCGCTCCAGACGCCGTACGTCCGCCCGCAGGAGAACGGGGCGCGGGCCGGGGTGCGGTGGGCGGAGCTCGGCGGGCTGCGGGTCGAGGGCGACCCGGAGTTCTGGTTCACCGCCCGGCGCTGGACGACCGAGCAGCTCGACGCGGCGGACCACCTGACGGACCTGGTGCCCGGGGACACGGTCTGGGTGAACCTGGACCACGGCCAGCAGGGCATCGGCTCGCAGTCGTGCGGTCCCGGCGCCCTGCCGCGGTACCGGCTCGACGCGGCACCGGCGGAGTTCTCGTTCGTCTTCTCGCAGCCGCGGGACTGATGTGTCTTCCCGGAGACGCGGGACTGACCCGAGGGGCCCCGGACCGGCCGGCCGGGCACGCACACGTACCCGGCGGGGGGGTGCGGACCCCGAAGCCGCCTCCGCGAGAGGTACGTCAGTGGTCCGCGCAGCACGGGGTCGGGTCCGGGACCTCGAAGGGGACGAGGGTGCCGCCGGCGGCGGGCATCGCGGCCAGGACGAGTTCGCCCCCGCGCCACTCGGGGCGTACGTGGTCCCGGGTGACGAGCCGCCGGTCCGGCGGGGGCGGCCCGGGTTCGCCCAGTACGGCGACACGGACGATCGCGGAGGCCGACAGGACCTCCGCGACCGTCACGGTGCCGGTGAGCCGCGCGACGCCGGGGTACAGCACCGCGCGGCCCACCGCGTCGGGCGCCCCCGGCGACACCTCGTACCCCCGGTCCGCGAGGCGCTGCCGGACGGTGCTCAGCAGTGACCGCGAGGGGGCGGAGAGGGAGAGGGCGACCCGGGGGCGGTCGCCCCGCACCAGGTGGGTGCAGCCGAACCAGCGCTCGTCGAGGGCCAGTTCGTCCGCCAGGGCGCGCAGCCGGTGATCCGCCGCACGCAGGTCGCCCGTCCCCGCGTCCACCGTCAGGGTGTGGGGTCCGCTCACGAGGGCAGGACCCACACCGGGTTGGAGTAGAACCACAGGTCGCGCCACGGGTCGGCGTCGCCGACGACGTCGACGGCCGGGCCGGCCGGGTCGACCGCGGCGCCCATCAGACCGGTCGCCGAGCGGTTGCCGTCCGTGCCGCGGAACCGGACGTAGAGCGGACGGTCGACGGCGCCGAGGGAGTACGTCAGCCGGACCGTGCCGGAGGACTTGCCGACCTCGTACGACCGGACGACCTTCGCCGTGGGGGCGGTGAACGTGTCCTTGTCCTTCGCGGCGCCCGTGACGTCACCGAGGATGACGTCGACCCGGTCCAACTCCGGTACGAAGCCAGCCCAGTTGGGGCCGCCGGCCAGGGCGACGTCGATCGTGACGGTGACCTTCGTGCCCTTCTTGACGTGCAGCGCGCCGCCGAGGGTGGCCCACCGGCCGCCGCCCGACACCCGCGCGTCGAGGCCCGCGATCAGCCCGCCGTGGTCGACCCAGATCCGTCCGGCGCGAATGCCGTCCATGACGGCGGCGTACGAGAAGCCGTCGGCGCCGACGTGGGTGCGGCTGTACTGGCCGGGCCAGTAGTCGCCCTGCGTCAGGTCGACCTTGCCGCCGTAGACGGGGTCCGTGTGCCTGCCGTTGGCGGTGAAGTCGCTGTCCGGTCCGCCGCGCACGGCGGTGTCCGTGTAGACCTGGTGCGAGTCTGAGTTGGCGGTGATCCACCAGGGCTTGCCCTCGGCGAGCAGGCTGTCCCAGAGGCCGCCGACGGTCGCTGTCATCCAGTCGAAGCCGCCCCAGGTGCGGTAGCTCTCCAGCGGGTAGCCGGCGAAGGAGTTGGCGCTCGGGCTGTTGTCGTAGATGCCGCGGGCGCGGCCCATGCCGAGGGGGGCGGCGATACCGGCGGCCTGGTGGCCGGGCGCGCCCTCGAAGCCGATCGCGATCTGGCGGCCCGAGCCGGTCGCGTCACGCCAGCCGCGGATCTCGTGCGGGGAGTCGACACCGCGCCGCGCCGGGTGGTTGGCAAGCATCAGGGCGTCCTTGACCTTGCGCCGCTGCACCTGCTCCGCGAGGAAGTTGAGGCCCGCGACGGCCAGCGCCTCGTTGGCGGGCGTGGAGTCGGAGGCACCCTTGACGCTGCCGTCGTAGGAGGTCTCGAACTGCTTGAGGACGGAGACCTCGTTCCTGCCGGGGTGGACGAAGACCGTGCCGTGCTCGGCGGCCGGGATGTTCCACTCCAGGCCCTGGAAGACCAGGGTGTCCTGGTGGGCGGCCCTGGCCTCCTTGATGTCGGGGTTGACCTTCTCGACGCCGATCTTGGCGTGCGTCTCGCTGCCGTGGTCGGTGATGACCATCCAGTCGAGCCCGTGCCGGGCGCCCTGGCGGACCTGGTCACCGACGCGGTACTTGCCGTCGCTGCTGTACTGCGTGTGGATGTGGTGGTCGCCGGAGAGCCAGAGGAACCCGTTGTTCCTGCGTCTGCCCTCGGAGGCGTACGCGGGCGCCGTGGCGCCCTGGGCGAGCACGCTGCCCGCGGCGAGGCCCGCGCCCAGCAGACCGGCGCGCCGCAGCAGGGAGCGGCGCGAGCGCTGCTCGGGGGTCAGCGCCTCGTCCGGCACGGAGGTGTCGAAGGCCGCCGGCAGCGGTTCCGCCGTGTGCTCGTGCGGGTGCGGGTGATGGTGGTGCCCGTGTCCGTGTGCGTGCCCCATGTCGGCCTCCTGAGTCCGGCGGCGCCGGACGGCCGCGCGACAAGGAGGATCGACGGAAAACATGAACGTTCAACGGCCGCCGCGTGAGCTGCGGACGACCTGGGAACGGCGGGTGCCCGCCGGCCCTTCCGGATGTCGGTTCCTGTGTATATTAGGCTTTTGCCTAGGAAACCTAGGTTCGGATGCGCGCGGAGGTGGTGGGCGGACATGGCCCGTGCCGGACTCACGGTCGACCGGCTCGTGGCGGCCGCGGCCGATCTCGCGGACGAGGTCGGCTTCGACAACGTCACCGTCTCCGCGCTGGCACGCCGCTTCGGCGTCAAGGACGCCAGCCTGTACTCCCACGTCAAAAGCCTGGCGGAGCTGCGCACCCGGGTCGCCCTGCTGGCCGGCGAGGAGATGATCGAGCGCATCGCCGACGCGGTGGCCGGGCGGGCCGGGAAGGACGCGCTGGCCGCGTTCGCCGGGGCCTACCGGGAGTTCGCCCTGACGCGGCCCGGACGGTACGCCGCCACGCAGATCCGCATCGACCAGGCACTCGTCACCGACTCCCGCGGCCTGCGCCGGACCGCCGAGATCACCTACGGCATGCTCCGTGCCTACGGCCTCGACGAGCCCGATCTGACCGACGCGGTACGGCTGTTGCGCAGTTCCTTCCACGGCTTCTGCGGCATCGAGGCCGCCGGCGGCTTCGGCGCGCCCCGTGACGTGCAGACGTCCTGGGACCGGGCCGTCGACGCCCTGCACGTCCTGCTCCTCCACTGGCCCGCGGAGGGAGCGGGCGACGCGTGAGACCTCACGAGTTCCCTGGCGGGCACCTCGGAGCGGTGGCCGGGACGCTCAGGGGTGCCCCGCCCGCGCTGCCGCCCCGTACCCGTCAGCCGCCGGGGGCACGCGCACCCAGCGCTTCGACCTGCGCGTACGTGGGCGCCGCACCCCGCGGTGGCCGTCCCGCCCGGATGTCCGCGGCGGTCTCCGCGGCGGCGCCCAGCGCCCGGCGGTACAGCAGGGAGCCGAGGCTGACCCTGCGGACGCCGAGGTCGCCCAGCCGGTCGACGCCCGGGCCGAGCGGCGACCAGAGGATGTTGAGCGGCACGTCGAGGCCGCGCACCAGCTCGGCGATGCGTGCCGGGTCGCCGACGCCGGGCACGAACACCCCGTCCGCGCCCGCCCGTTGATAGACGTCCAGGCGACGGCAGGTCTCGGCGTGACCGCCGTCGCCGAGCCAGTACGTGTCCGTGCGGGCGTTCACGAAGAGGTCCGGCACGGCCGCCTTGACCGCTGCGATCTTCGCGGCGTGCAGCCGGGCGGGAGCGAGGGCGTCCTCCAGGTTGATGCCGACGGCCCCCGCGCCGGCCAGCCGCACGGCGAGTGCGGCCACCTCGTCGGGGTCCGGGCCGAAGCCGTCCCCGGCGTCGACGGAGAGCAGGAAGGGCTCCGTGCCGAGGCGCCGGGCCAGCCGCTCCGTCGGCTCGCGCAGGGCCGCGGAGCCGTCCGGCAGCCCGCTCGCCGCGGCGACGCCGAGGCTCGTGGTGCCGATCGCGGCGAACCCCTGGGCGGCGAGGGCGGCGGCCGACGCGTGGTCCCAGGCGTTGGGCAGCAGCAGGGGCGTGTCGCCGTGGTGGAGGTCCCGGAAGGCGGTCACGCGAGCCGGCCCACCGCGTCGGCGTAGTACACCGACTCCGTGAGGTGCGCGGCGAGTTCACGGAAGGACCAGCCCTCGCCCGGGGAGTCGTCGAGCTGCCGTTCCGTCAGCGCGTCCAGGCGATTCGCCCAGATCCCGGCGAGTCTGGTCAGCCGGCTGCGGGCCTCGTCGAGGTCCTCGGCCGTGAACGGGGCGAGGTCCGCCGGGGTCGTCGTCGCCGAGGCGTGCCAGTGGTCCGGCAGCGGGTCCTCGCCGGCGAGCCTGGCCTCCAACTCGGCCAGGTGGTCCACGAGATGGTCGGCGACCCGGCGGATCGCCTTGTGCGGGGTGTGGACGCGGCCGTCGGCGTGGACGGGCGTGCCGTCCCAGGCGGTCCAGGTGGCCGCCAGCGCGAGGACGTGGTCGACCATCGCGACCAGGTCGTGTCCGCGAAGCCCCGTCGTCCGCCCGGAGGGCGGGTTCCGCGGCGTCTGGTGCGTGCTCTCGCCGTGGCGGGCGGAGTCCCTCGTACTGGGCGTACTCGGGGCTTCGCCCGGTGCGGCGAGAGTGCGTGCCAGGCGTCGCGGAACAGACGGGAGTTCGCGGACACGACCCAGGGCCCCGGCGGGATCGCCGCCGGCGGTCCGCTCCCCCGGGCTCGTGCCCGACGCCGTCCCCTGCCGGGCCTCGTCCTGCCGCGTCTCCTGCGGGTGCTCGTTCATGAGGGAGACGCTAGGGCGCCGACGGTTCGGTGCCCGCCGAAGCGTCGTGTGCCGGTGACGCCCCCGCGGACACCGGGCACGGCGGCGTATCGGCTAGCGTCGGGCCATGACCAGCGACACCTCCCGCAGCCTCCCCGACGCCCTCGCCACCGGCACGGTCGTCCTGGACGGCGGCCTGTCCAACCAGCTCGCGTCGGCCGGGCACGACCTGAGCGACGAGCTGTGGTCGGCACGGCTGCTCGCCGACCGGCCGGAGGCGCTCACCGAGGCGCATCTCGCCTACTTCGAGGCGGGCGCGGACGTGGCGATCACCGCCAGCTACCAGGCCACCTTCGAGGGCTTCGCCGAGCGCGGCGTCTCCACCGGCCGGGCCGCGGAACTCATCGCGCTCAGCGTCGAACTGGCCCGCGAGGCGGCCCGGCAGGCGCACGCGGGCGGGGCCGACCGGCCGCTGTGGGTGGCCGCGTCGGTGGGGCCGTACGGGGCGATGCTGGCGGACGGTTCCGAGTACCGGGGCCGGTACGGGCTCACCGTGTCCGAGCTGGAGCGCTTCCACCGCCCGCGCCTGGAGGTGCTGGCCGCCGCCGCCCCCGACGTACTGGCCCTGGAGACCGTGCCGGACGCCGACGAGGCCGAGGCGCTGCTGCGGGCGGTGCGCGGACTGGGCGTACCCGCGTGGCTGTCGTATTCGGTGGACGGTGACCGCACCCGGGCCGGGCAGCCGCTGGAGGAGGCCTTCGCCCTGGCCGCCGACGCGGACGAGATCGTCGCGGTGGGCGTCAACTGCTGCGCCCCGGCGGACGTCGACCGAGCCGTGGAGACGGCCGCGCGGGTCACCGGCAAGCCGGTGGTGGTCTACCCGAACAGCGGCGAGACCTGGGACGCGGACCGGCGTGCCTGGGACGGCCGCGCCACGTTCACCTCCGCCGAGGTCACGGGCTGGCGCCGGTCGGGGGCCCGGCTGATCGGGGGCTGCTGCCGGGTGGGCCCGGACGCCGTCGCCGGGATCGCGCGGGCGCTGCGGGCGGGGTGATCCATCGCCTCCCGATACCCCAGGTTTCTGGGGTACCCGGGGCGTGCCCGCGGTCGAAGACTTGAGGCATGGACATCATCGAGCAGAACAAGAAGACCGTTACCGACTTCATCGAGGCGCTGTTCACCAAGGGGGACCTCGGCGCCGTCGACGTCTGGCTCGCCGAGGACTTCGTCGATCACGACCCGCCGTTCGGCGGCCCGGCCGACCGGGAGGGGATGCGCGCGGCGGGCGCGATGTTCCGCGCCGCGTTCCCCGACTGGCACAGCGACACCGGGCTCCTGATCGGCGAGGGCGATCTGGTGGTCGAGCAGTTCACCGCCAGTGGCACGCAGCGGGGCGAGATACTCGGGGTGGCTCCCACCGGGCGGACGCTGAGCCTCCCCGGCATCAACATCTTCCGGCTCCGGGACGGCCGCGTCGTGGAGCGCTGGGGCCGCCTCGACGAACTGGGCCTGCTGCGCGGGCTCGGTCTCGTCCGGGCGCCCTGAGCGGGTGCGCGCGGCCCGCCGGAGCCCCGGCGCCCGTCCGGTGCGCACGGCGGGCACGGGGAGTAGCGTCGTACACATGGTCGCGACTGCGACGGCACGCCGGGCCGAGGTCCTGATCGACCGGTGCCACGCGGGCCTGGACGTCACGAGTCTGCGCACGGAGGCGCTGCGCCGGATCCGGCGTCTGGTGTCCGTGGACGCGGCCTTCTTCGCGACCGTCGACCCCGCGACGCTGCTGTTCACCTCGGCGGTCGCCGAGGAACCCCTGGCCGAGGCGCGGACGCTGTTCCTGGACAACGAGTTCGGCCGGTCCGACGTCAACAAGTTCGCGGCGCTCGCGGGGGCCGCCGACCCGGTCGGCTCGCTGGACCGCGCCACCCTCGGCGAGCGGTCCGCCAGCGCCCGCTACCGCGAGATCATGGCGCCGCTCGGACTCGGCGACGAGCTGCGCGCGGCGCTCATCAGCGGCACCGGCTGCTGGGGCGTGCTGTGCCTGCACCGGGAGGACGCCTCCGCCGGCTTCGACTCCCGTGACCTGGCCCTGGTCCGGCGCCTCGCACCGCACCTGGCGGAGGGCCTGCGCCGGGCCGTGACCGTCGAGTCCACCGCGGCCGGCGCCCCGGCTCCGGCGGCCCCGGGCATCATCGTGCTCGACGCCGGCCTGACCGTCGTGTCCATGAACCCGGAGGCGCACGCCTGGCTGGCGGAGACCGAGGACGCGGGGCGTGCGGGCCCCGGCGGACTGCCGCTGGCCGTGCAGGCGGCGGCCGCCCGGCTGAGCACCCTGGAGGAGGCCGCCCCCGCGCTGCCGGCCTCGGCCACCGTGCGGCTGCGCGGCCGGTCGGGACGGTGGTTCACGCTGCACGCGACCCGCCTGCACGGGCCGAGCGAACCCCAGATCGGCATCGTGATCGAACCGGCCTCCCCCGCCGAGACCGGCTCGCTGCTGCTGAGCGCGTACGGCCTCACCGAGGCGCAGACCCGCGTCGCCGCCCTGGTCGTCCGGGGATGCTCCACCCGCCAGATCGTGCGGGAGCTGCACATCTCCGCCAACACCGTGCAGGAGCACCTGACGGCGGTCTTCGACCGGGTCGGCGTACGCAGTCGCCGTGAACTCGTCGCGACGGTGCTCGCGGACCGCGGCCGCTCCTGACCGGCGGCCGGCATCCGTACGGGGCACCTCTCTCGGACAGGGACTGGTTCCCGCCCGGGGACAGGGACTGGTTCCCGCCCGGGGACAGGGACTGGTTCCCGCCCGGGGACATCACGGGCGGCGGACGCCTCCGGAGCGGCGCAGGCGGCGTACGGCCGCGAGCGGTGCCGTGCCCCGCAGGGGCGGACGCGGCCCGGGTTCCGGTGCCGGGGCCGCCGCCGCGCGCGCGGACTCCGCCTGCCAGAGCCGCATCTCGTGGTCGCGCGGGCCGTGCAGCAGCCCCGGCTCGGTGCCGAACATCCGCACCGGGTGCGAGGCGTCCCAGGCGGGCCAGCCCGGGTCGCCGTCCACCGCGAAGCGCACCCACGCCGCGTGCATCACGTCGGCGAGCTCCTGCGGCGCGCCGGGTCCCGCCAGTTTCGCCGACTCGGGCACGTCGGCGGTGTCGAAGACGAAGCCCAGCTCCAGGGCGTGGCAGGCGCCGAGCCCCGGCACGTTGGACGGCCAGGCGAACTCGTAGACGTAGGCGGGCGCGTGGCCGGTGCGGGCGTCGGCGAGCCGGTGCAGGGGCACCCGCAGCAGGTGGTCGGTGACCAGCTGGCCGACCAGTTCGGCGGTGCCCGCGTCGGGGTGGGCGGCGCGGTAGCCGCGGGGCACCTCGGGTCCGCAGTGGCAGCGGGCCATCGCGCCGGCCAGGGCCACCGGGCCGAGCCGGTCGATGCGTTCGAGCAGTCCGGTGGGCGCGAGCCACAGCCGGTACTCCTCACTGGTCCAGCCGAGCAGCAGGCCGATGTCCGGGGCGGCTCCATCGAGCAGCGCGGCCAGTGGGTCGCGCGGCACCAGGTCGCCGTCGACGACGATGCCGAAGGCCGGTCCGCCGAGGACCGGGCTGGCGCGCCGGCCGACCTCGGCCTGCACCTCGGCCAGCAGGGTCCGGTCGACGGCGGCGAAGGCGGTGGCGGTCGCCGGGATCTTCAGCCGCGCCGCCATCCGGCGCACCAGGCGGCGCACCTTCTCCCGGTCCGTGGCCTCCGGGGGCCCGCTCTGCAGGACCGCCCGCCGGAAGAGGCCGGCGGCGCGCGGACTGGCGAGCAGCGCGCCGATGCTGATGGCGCCCGCGGACTCGCCGAACAGCGTGACCCGGTCCGGATCGCCGCCGAAGCCGGTGACGGCGTCGCGCACCCACTCCAGGGCGGCGAGCTGGTCCCGCAGCCCCAGGTTCGGCGGCGCGTCCGGGAAGAGGCCGTAACCCTCCACTCCCAGGCGGTAGTTGAGGGAGACGAAGACGACGCCGTCGCGGGCGAAGGCGCTGCCGTCGTACACGGGGACGGCGGACGAGCCCCGGGTGAGGGCGCCGCCGTGGATCCACACCATGACCGGGAGCCGGGCCGCCGGGTCGGGGTCCGGGGTCCACACGTTCAGGTTCAGGCAGTCGTCGCCGGGGATCACCGGGTCGGACAGCAGCCGGGCGAACGCCTCGGAGTACGCCGGTTTCGGCGGGGTCGGCCCGAACGCGCCCGCGTCACGCACGCCGTCCCACGGCTCGGGCGGGACGGGGGGACGGAAGCGGTGCGGGCCGAACGGGGGTGCGGCGAAGGGGATGCCGCGGAAGACGGCGGCGCCCTTCTCGTACCGGCCGCGCACGGCTCCGTACGGGGTGGTGACCACCGGGTCCTCGGACTTGCCGGCCGTACGTCCCATACATCCCTCTCCTCACCGTGGTGCGGGGCTGCGGTTTCACCGCATCACATCACCCGGCGCCCCCGCAGCCCGGACGTGCCGGGACCGGACTCCAGCGTGTCCCTCCCCGGTTGCGCGCCGGTGGGGTCCGGGTCGCGAGCGCGGCGGCCGCGAGGAAGCCTCGCCGCTCGTCGGGGCGGACGGCGGGCACGGCCGGTGTGGTTCCCGTCCGGCGCACCCGGTCGCGGGGCCGGTGGAGGACGCCGGGGCATTGAACGGAACGCGCCGAACAGCCGTACGGAGTAGCGGCGGGCGCGGGAGTCCCGGCCGCCGACTGGTCCGCGGTGCCGTCAGCGGCTCTGCACGGAAGGAACACCGGGTTGTCCCGTTTCACGCGTTCACGGCGGTCTCCGCACCCGGACGGGGCGACCGGGCGGGAGCAGCCGCTCACTGACGACACCGCCACCGAGACCGACGCCGCCTCCTCCGACCCGGCCGCGGCCCCGCCGGGCGCCGACCACCGGGACCCCGGTGACCCCCGTGACTCCGAGGAGCCGAGCGCGGGCGGGCGGGACGGCGGTCCTCGGAGTGGCCGGGTCGCCGGGGGCGTCCGGCGGCTCCGGGCGGCACGGGGCGTCGGCCGGGCCGTCGACGTGCTGGCGTTCGTGCTCGTCGCTGGTGCGCTCGTGCTGCCGAACAGGCTCGCCGACCTCCGTCCCGCCGGGTTCGCGCGCCTTCCCGTCGAGGCGATCCTCGGTGCCGCCGTGCTGATCGTCCTGCCGCGCCGGCCGCGGACCGTCGTGGCCGCGGTGGCGGGGCTGGGCCTCGGCGCGCTCACCGTGCTGAACCTCCTCGACCTCGGCTTCGAGGAGTTCCTGGGCCGGGGCTTCAACCTCGTCCTCGACTGGACGCTCCTCGGCGACGCCCACGCGTACCTGAAGGACTCGGCGGGGCCGACGGGCGCGACCGCGGCCCTGGTCGCGGCGGTGGTCCTCGTCCTCGCCGTGCTGGTCCTCACCGCGCACGCGGTGGTGCGGCTCGCCGGGGTCCTGGCCCGGCACGGCTCCGCCGCGACGCGCTCGACGCTGGCCCTCGGCACGGCCTGGGTGCTGTGCACCGCGACCGGTGTCCAGGTCGCGGGCGTGCCCGTCGCCGCCGAGCACACCGCCGCGAGCGTCCAGGACCGGGTGCAGCGGGTGCGGGCGACCCTGCGGGACGAGGCCGCGTTCGCGAAGGTGGCCCGGCAGGACGCCTTCGGCGACACCCCGCCGGACCGGCTGCTGACCGGTCTGCGCGGCAAGGACGTGATGATCACGTTCATCGAGAGCTACGGCCGCAGCGCGATCGAGGACCCGGCCACGGCGCCGGGAGTGGACGCGACGCTCGCCGCCGCGACCGAGCGGCTGGACAGGGCCGGGTATGCCGCGAAGAGCGGGTGGCTCACCTCGGCGACGTACGGCGGCAGCAGCTGGCTGGGCCACTCCACGTTCCTGACGGGCCTGTGGATCGACAGCCAGCAGCGCTACCGCACCGTCACCGCGGGCGACCACCTCACCCTCACCGGCGCCTTCCGGAAGACGGGGGCCTGGCGGACGGTCGGGATCATGCCGGGCGTGCAGAAGGCCTGGCCGGAGGCGAAGTTCTACGGTCTCGACCACGTCTACGACTCACGGGACCTCGGCTACCGGGGCCCGAAGTTCAGCTGGTCGACCATGCCGGACCAGTACACCCTCACCGCCTTCGAGCGCCTCGAACACGGCCGGAAGCACGACAAGCCCCTGATGTCGGAGATCATCCTGACCTCCAGCCACCAGCCCTGGGCCCCCATCCCGAAGACGATCCCCCAGGACCGGGTGGGCGACGGCTCGGTCTACGAGGACATCCAGCGGGCCGGCAGGAAGCCGGCGGACGTCTTCTACGACTCGGCCGAGGTGAAGCGCGAGTACGGCAAATCCGTCCAGTACTCGGTGAACAGCCTCGTCGACCACCTGGCCCGGTACGGCGGCAAGGACACCGTCCTCGTCTTCCTGGGCGACCACCAGCCCATGGCCCGGGTCAGCGGCGCCGACGCGAGCCGGGACGTGCCGTGCACGATCGTCGCCCACGACCCCGAGGTGCTGAAGAAGATCGCCGACTGGGGCTGGACGGACGGACTGCGGCCCGCGCACGACGCCCCGGTCTGGAAGATGAGCTCGTTCCGCGACCGCTTCCTCACCGCGTACGGCTCGACCCCGTCATCCTGAGACGCCGGCCGCCCAGCCGATGCCGCCGAGCAGATGGGCGCGGAAGGCGGGGTCCGCGTAGGCCTGCGAGGCGTGTCCGAGCGCGGTGTAGAAGACCCGGCCCGCGCCCTGCTCCCGGCACCACGCCAGCGGGTGGTCCGCCCCCATCCCGCCGCCCTCGTAGGACGTCTCGTCGGCGCGGACCAGGACGCGCGCCGAACTCCGGGGATTCGCGCGGAAGTCGTACCACTCGTCCGTGAACTCCCAGACGGGCGGCAGGTGTCCGGTCGCCGGATGCCCGTGGTCCTCCACCACGGCCCGGCCCGGCTGGTACGCGGGGTGCCGGTCGAACCACGTGCCGAGCAGCTCGCCGTAGTAGGGCCAGCCGTACTCGGTACAGGCCGCCGCGTGCACGCCCGCGAACCCGCCGCCCGACTCGACGTGGGTCCGCAGCCCCTCGCGCCCCCGGGGAGTCAGCACCTCCCCGCTCGTCGACAGGAAGACGACCGCCGCGTACGCGTCCAGCGGCCCCTCGAAGTCGGCGGGGTCCTCGGTCGCGTCCACGCCGAAGCCGTGCGCACGGCCGAGTTCGCGCATGGCGGCGACGGCGTCCGGGATGGAGTCGTGCCGGTAGTCGGTGGTGCGGGTGTACACGAGAACGCGGAAGGCCATGCCCCGACCCTATTTCCCCGCCCTCGCGAGCGGTCGCCCCGGAAATGATGTGCGTGCGGCGGCCGGCGCTGTCAGGCTGCGCCGATGAACCGTGAACAGTTGTCCGAGATCGCTCACGCCGGTCACCCCATCAAGGCACCCCTGGACGACGGCTCGGTGCGCGAGCTGCTGGAGCACGGGATCGCCCGGCCGGACGCGCGCGTGCTCGACCTCGGCTGCGGTGGCGGCGAGTGGCTGCTGCGCGCCTTGGGCACCGGGCCCCTGCTGCGGGCCGAGGGCGTCGACATCTCGCGGGACGCGCTGGCACGGGCCGAGGAGTCCGCGGACCGTCTCGGCGTCGGGTCGCGCCTGACCCTGCATCACCAGTCGGCCGCCGACTTCACCTCCCCGCACCCCTTCGACCTGGTGCTCAGCGTCGGGGCGACGCACGCCTTCGGAGGCCTGCTGCCCACGCTCGCGGCGGCGCGCCGCCACCTGGCGCCCGGCGGACGCGTGCTGGTCGGTGACGGGTTCTGGGAGAGCGAGCCCTCCCCGGAGGCCGTCGAGATGCTCGGCGAGCTGACCGACCTGGCCACCACCGTGGAGCGGGTGACCGCCGACGGGTGGACGCCCGTCCACGGCCACATCAGCACCCGGGGGGAGCTCGACGCCTACGAGTGGGCGTGCTGGGGGTCGATGGCCGCGTGGGCCCTGGACCGGCCCGATCACCCGGACAGCGCCGAGGTGCTCTCGACGTCCGCCGTACGCCGCTCGGAGTGGCTGACGTCCTACCGGGACAGCTTCGGCTTCGTCTGCCTGGTCCTGCGCCCGACCCCCGCCTGACGGACAGCGACCGGGCCGGCGCCGGCCCGGATCCGCTCCCCCGACCACTCCGGGGGCCAGGTAGCGATCGAACGCCGGCGGTGGCGTACGCGCGCTCCGGCACTCGGCCCGGTGCCGGGAGCGTCGTCGTGCGGCAGGCACCGGGCGCGCGTCCCCGTACGGCCGCGTCGTCGTGCGACCGGGTCGCCCGCCCGTACCCTCGCCCGACGGCGTACCCGCCGAACCCCCTGGGCCCGGCCGCGCGTTCCTCGCCCGACGGCGTACCAGGTCGGGGCCTCTCAGCCCGAGGTCCCCACCTCGTTGTTCGGGGCCCCGTCGCCCTCGGAGGGCAGGTCGCCCCGCTCGACGGGTTCCGTGGCCGCGCCGGACCGTTCGGGCGGCAGCGCGGCAGCCAGCTCGGCGTCGTCGGGGCGGTGCACGGCCTTCGCGGCGGCCCGCAGGACCCGGCGGTCCACGGCGGCGACGTCCGCGGTCACCTTCACCACGATCCCCTTGCCGGCCAGTGCGTACTCGTGCTGCGCGGGCCCCTTGCGGTACCAGGCGGCTCCGTCGCGCGCGCAGGTGACCGGCTCGTCCGCGACGTCGCCGACCGGCTGCCGCGCGCAGTCGGCGGCGGTCACGGTGCCCCGGTCGACGGACAGGCGGATCTGCGCCCCGGTCTTCTCGGACCAGTAGACGGCGGAGAACCCGTCGTCGCCGTACACACCGACCGACTGCCGGGCGAGCGTGAAGCCGGGGACCTCGGTGACCCGGACGAGTTCGGGTGCGCTGCCCGTCGACCGTACCCGGGCGTCCAGTTCGGCCCGGTCGTAGGCGGCGGACGTCGAGGGCCGCGTGCCGGGTCCCGCCTTCTCGGTGCCGCAGCCGGCGAGCAGGGCGGGCAGCAGCAGCGCGGGCAGCAGCAGGCGCGCGGTTCGGGTCATGCGCCCATCCTGCCGCACAGGTGTTCCCCCGCGGGGCAGGTCACGGAGGCGTCCGATTCCTTCAAGACCGGTCGACGCCCGTCCGCCTACGGTGATCGCATGACTCCACGTTTCGATGTGATCGGCGTCGCCGTCTCCGACATGGCGGCCGCACTCGCCTTCTACCGCCGGCTCGGGCTCGTCTTCCCCGACGGCTCCGAGAGCCTGCCGCACACCGAGGCCGAACTCCCCGGCGGCCTGCGGCTGGCGCTCGACACCGAGGAGACCATCCGCTCCTTCCACGCCGGATGGCGGCCGCCCGCCGGGGGCGGCGGCCGGGTCTCCCTCGCCTTCCTGTGCGACAGCCCGGCGGAGGTCGACTCCCTCTACCAGGAGCTGGTCGACGCGGGCCACCACGGCGAACTGAAGCCCTGGGACGCCTTCTGGGGCATGCGCTACGCCGTCGTCCACGACCCCGACGGCAACGGGGTGGACCTCTTCGCCCACCTCCCCGCCACGGAGTGAGCCCGCGAGACCCCCGCGGGGCGACGACGCACAAGGCCGTACGGGAGCTAAGGGGCGCCGGCCAGCAGCTCGCTCAGCGGCATGCCCGCCAACTCGCGTACGTCCCGAGCCAGATGGGCCTGGTCGGCGAAACCGGACCGGGCCGCCGTCTCCGCGAACGGCACGCCGTCGCGGGCGAGCGCGAGCGCCCGCTGAAGCCGCAGCACCCGGGCCAGCGTCTTGGGCCCGTACCCGAAGGCGGCCAGCGAACGGCGGTGCAACTGGCGGGCGCCGAGACCGAGTCCGTCCGCCGCCGCGGCGACCGAGCGCCCCGCCCGCAGGGCCGCCACGACCTCCCGGACGCGCGGGTCGGGCGGCCCGGCTCCGGCCGCCCGCTCCAGGGCGACCTCTTCCAGCGCGGTCACCGGGTCGGCGGCGGCGTCGATCCGGCCGGTGAGGCGCCGCACCTCGACGGCGGGCCACAGGTCGGCCAACTCCACCCGCCGGTCCCTGAGTTCGTGCGCGGGGACGCCCAGGTAGGCGGGCGCCGTACCGGGGAAGAACCGCACGCCCGCCCAGCGGCCCGCCGCGCCCTCGGGGACGTACGCGCGGGTGTCGGGTCCGGCGACCAGCAGCCGCCCCTCGTTCCACAGCAGGTCCATGCAGCCGTCGGGCAGCACGGGCCGCGCCGCGTCGCCGGTCCCGCCGTGCGACCAGACGACGGCGCCCGCCAGCCGGGACGCCCGCTCCTCGTACACCCGGCCAGGCTACGCCGCCCCGGTCCGGTGCTCCTGGGGACTGACGCCGTAGACCCGCTTGAAGGCGCTGGACAGGGCGAACGCGCTGCCGTACCCGACCTGGCGGGCGATAGCGCCGATCGTCTCCCCGCCGTCGCGCAGCAGGTCGGCGGCTAGGGCGAGACGCCAGCCGGTCAGGTACGTCATCGGGGGCTCGCCGACGAGGTCGCTGAAGCGCCGGGCCAGCGCGGCGCGCGACACCCCGGCCTCGGCGGCGAGCGAGGCCACCGTCCAGGGGTGGGCCGGGTCGTCCTGGACCAGCCGCAGCACCCGGCCCACGACCGGGTCGGCGAGCGCCCGGTACCAGGCGGGTGTCCCGGCGTCCGGGCGGGAGAACCAGGCGCGCAGGGCGGCGATGACGAGCAGGTCGAGGAGCCGGTCGAGGACGACCTCCTGGCCGGGTTCGTCGCGCACGATCTCCGCGGCGAGGATCGGGGTCAGGGGGCACTCCCAGACGTCGGAGGTGAGCGACAGCAGCGGCGGCAGGGCGTCCAGCAGCCGTCCGCTGATCTCGCCCCGCATCATGTAGGTGCCGATCAGCAGCACGGTCGAGCCGTCCGCCCGGTCTCCCCAGCTGCGCACCCCGAGATCCCATTGCCCGCGCAGGGAGCGCCCGTCGGGGTAGGTGCAGACGCCGCCCGGCAGGATCACGGCCTGCGGCGGGGTGTCCGGGTCGTCGGCGCAGACGTACGGGTCGGGTCCGCGCGCGATGGCGAGGTCGCCGGCCCGCAGCGCCACCCCTTCTCCCCCGTCCGGCACGACCCTGGCCTCGCCGCGGACCACGAGCACGACCGTGAGCGGGGCGCCGTCCTCGACGCGCACGCACCAGGGCGGGTCGAAGCTCGCCCGGATCATGAAGGCGCCACGCGCGCGTGGACCGTCGAGCAGGCCTGCGAGAGCGTCCATGGCGTCAGCGTAGAGGGCGCGGAAGCCGCCGTGGACGTCCGCTTATGGGGACGAGCCGCTCGGCCATGGTCCCCTTCCCGGTCCGGCGGTTGACTGACGGCATGACGGAGAACAGGGCACGGGCGAAGGACATGACGGTGCTGGTCACCGGGGCCTCGGGGCGTACCGGCCGCCGGGTCGCGGAGGCGGCGCGGGCCGCGGGCCTGGGGGTGCGGGAGGCGTCGCGGGCGCACGGCTTCGACTGGGACGACCGGTCGACGTGGGCCGGGGCGCTACGGGGCGCGGACGCGGCCTATCTCGTCCACCCCTCGGACGTGGGCGCCCCGTCGGCGGCGGAGACGATCGGCGCGTTCGCCCGGGAGGCGGTCGGGCTCGGGGTGCGGCGGCTGGTGCTGCTGTCCTCACGGGGCGAGGAGCGGGCGCTGCCGACCGAGGAGGCGGTGAGGGAGTCGGGGGCCGCGTGGACGATCGTCCGGGCGGCGTGGTTCGCGCAGAACTTCAGCGAGGGGCCGCTCGTGGAGGAGCTGCGGCACGGCGGGCTGGTGTTCCCGGCGGGCGAGGTGCGGGAGCCGTTCGTGGACGTGCGGGACATCGCGGAGGTGGTGGTGACCGCGCTGACGGCGGGCGAGCGGTACGCGGGCCGGGAGATCGCCGTTTCGGGGCCGCGGCTGCTGGGCTTCGGCGAGGCGGTGGCGGAGATCGCGGCGTCGACGGGCGGCGAGCTGACGTACACGCCGGTCACGGCGCGCGCCTACGGTGAGCGGCTCGCGGGGTTCGGGGTGCCGCCGGAGGAGGCCGAGTTCCTCGTCGAGCTGTTCGGGAGTCTGCTGGACGGCCGCAACGCCCAGCTGTCGGACGGGGTCCGGGAGGTGCTGGGCCGCGAGCCGCGGGACTTCGCGGACTTCGCGCGGGAGGCCGCGGCGGCGGGCGTCTGGAAGACCTGACCGCGGCGGGCGCGCTCGCCTCCGGCGGCGGCGCGGCTCCGCACCTCCCGCCGGGGGCTCACTCCTCGGGGGGTGTCTCGTCCTCGTGCTTGTGCGGGTGGTGGTGCGTGTTCCTGACGTGCGCCCGCAGCCGCGAGGTCACGTCCTCCGGGGGCAGGAAGCGGGACCAGCGCTCGGGGAACTCGGAGGGCATGTCCGGGTCGTCCGGGTCCGGGTCGGCGTCGCCGTGGCGGGCCGCGGACGCGCGGGCGACGTACTCCGCGGCCTGGGCCTCGCGCAGGCGCTCGTTGGCGGCGCGGGCGGCGGCCGTGGCTGCTGCGGGCCAGACCCGGTCGATGGCGGCGTTGACGGCGGCGCCCACGAGCACCGCGAAGGCGGACACGCCGATCCACAGCAGAACGGCGACGGGCGCGGCGAGCGAACCGTAGATCGTGGGGCCCTCGACCGTGTTCGTCAGATAGATGCGGAGCAGGAAACTGCCCAGCACCCACATGGCGAGGGCCACCAGGGCGCCCGGCACGTCCTCGATCCAGGGCGAGCGGACCGGCACGGACACGTGGTAGAGCGTCGTCAGGAAGACGATGGACAGCACGATGACGACGGGCCAGTACAGGATCTGCACGACGGTCGTCGACCAGGGCACGATCTGCACCACGGCATCGGGGCCCGCGACCATCAGCGGCAGCGCGATCGAGCCGATCAGCAGCGCCACGATGAACAGCAGGAACGACATCACGCGGGTTGCCACGATGCCGCGGGTGCCGTCGAGGCCGTACATGACGGTGATGGTGTCGATGAAGACGTTCACCGCGCGGGAGCCCGACCACAGGGCGAACAGGAAGCCGAGGGAGATGACGTCGGGCCGGCCGCCCTTCATCACGTCGTCGAGGATCGGCTGGGCGATCTGGGTGACACCCTTGTCGGAGAGGACTGTGCGGGACGCCTCCAACAGGTTGTTCTCCAGGCCGGCGATGCTGTCGGCGCCGGTCCAGTCGTCCACGTAGCCGAGCAGTCCGATCATGCTCAGCAGCAGCGGCGGCACGGACAGCAGCGTGAAGAACGCCGCCTCCGCCGCCAGTCCCAGGATCCGGTACTCCATGCACGAGTTGACGGTGTCCTTGAGCAGCAGCCAGGCGGTCCTGCGCTTCGACACGTTCCGGTACAGCGCCTTGGCGCGGTGAAGACGGCCGGAGGGTGGCCGTTCAGGTGTTTCTTTTGCCTGGTGCACGTCCTTACCGTATCCGTATGGCAGCCACCACCCACACCGTGACCAACCAGGCTCCGCCCCTGGTCGGATATGACGTCTTTGCCGCCGACCGGGCCCTCGTGGAGGGGGTCGAACGGCACCTCGATCCGAGCCTCCTCGACGAGGCGCGGGAGGAGCTCTCGGGCCTCGGGCGCTCGTCCGGTTCCGCGCAGGTACTGGAGTGGGGTGCGCTGGCCAACGAGCATCCGCCCAAGCTGCGCACCCACGACCGCTACGGCAACCGCGTCGACGAGGTCGAGTTCCATCCGTCCTGGCACCGGCTCCTCGGCAAGGGCGTGTCGGCCGGTCTGACCGCGGCCTGGTCCCGTCCCGGCGGGCACGTCCGGCGCGCGGCCGGGTTCATGATCTGGACGCAGGTCGAGGCGGGCAACGGCTGCCCGCTGTCGATGACCCACGCCGCGGTGCCCGCGCTGCGCACGGACCCGGCGCTCGCCGCCGAATGGGAGCCGCGGCTGACGTCCACCGTCTACGACCAGGGGCTGCGCCCCGCCGACCAGAAGGCCGGCGTCCTCTTCGGGATGGGGATGACGGAGAAGCAGGGCGGCAGCGACGTCCGCGCCAACACGACGGCCGCCCGGCCGCTCGCCGAGGACGGGACGTACGAGCTGACCGGCCACAAGTGGTTCTGCTCGGCGCCGATGTCCGACGGCTTCCTGGTGCTGGCCCAGGCCCCCGGCGGTCTGACCTGCTTCCTCGTCCCGCGCGTGCTCCAGGACGGCACGCGCAACGTGTTCCGCATCCAGCGGCTCAAGGACAAGCTGGGCAACCGGTCGAACGCGTCGAGCGAGGTCGAGTTCGACGGGACCTGGGCGCGCCGGGTCGGGGACGAGGGCCGCGGGGTGCGCACGATCATCGAGATGGTCGCCGCCACCCGGCTGGACTGCGTGCTGGGCTCGGCGTCGCTGATGCGGCAGGCCGTGGCGCAGGCCGTGCACCACTCGGCCCACCGCGAGGCGTTCGGCGGCGCCCTGATCGACAAGCCGCTGATGCGCAACGTCCTGGCGGACCTGGCACTGGAGTCCGAGGCGGCGACCACGCTGGCGCTGCGGCTGGCCGCGGCCTACGACGACGGCGGCGAGCAGGAGCGGGCGTTCCTGCGGCTCGCGGTGCCGGCCGCGAAGTACTGGGTGACCAAGCGGTGTACGCCGGTTGCGGTCGAGGCGCTGGAGTGCCTGGGCGGGAACGGCTACGTCGAGGAGTCCGGGATGCCCCGGCTGCTGCGCGAGTCGCCGCTGAACTCGATCTGGGAGGGCGCGGGCAACGTGCAGGCGCTGGACGTGCTGCGCGCCCTCCAGCGGGAGCCCGGCGCGCTGGACGCCTTCCTGCGCGAGGTGGGGCAGGCCCGAGGCGCCGACCACCGGCTGGACGGCGCGATCAAGAACCTGCTGACGGAGCTCGCCGATCTGGAGGGGGTCGAGGCCCGCGCCCGCCGGGTCGTGGAGCGCATCGCCCTGGTGCTCCAGGGATCGCTGCTGGTCAGGTACGCGCCGCCGGAGGTCGCCGACGCGTTCTGCGCCTCGCGGCTGGGCGGCGACTGGGGTTCGGCGTTCGGCACGCTGCCGCACAGCCTGGACCTGGCCTCGGTGGTGGAGCGGGCGCGGCCGGTGAGCTGACCGCCCGTCCGTACGCCGGGGGCGGCTCCCCCGGGGTGCGGTACGAGGGGCGGGGGTGGTGCTGCGCCGACACGGCACCACCCCCGCTCCGCGGGCCCCGTTGGAGGAGCACGGCGCCGCACGGGCGGCGCCGCTCAAGTTTCGGACACGGTACGACGGTTCGCCAGAGTTGCAGGGGGTTGCAACCGGGGGTTGCTTGTGGGCGGATCGTGTCCCTCCGGGGCGGCTGGGCTGCACTATGAGAGCGGCAGCCGGCGCGGCTCCGCCCCTGGTCGAAAAGGGGTTCGGAAGCCGGCTGCCGCAAGGCTCATGCAGGAGGATCCGGTGGCGCACTCGACGATGGACATGACACGGCTCGCCGCCCGGGACGCAGCGCGGGCGGCACGTGTGCTCAGCGAGGTGCACAGTGCCGCTCTGTCGGGGCAACGCGCGCGGGTGGCGCCCCGACGGGTCATCGAGGAGTCCTGGGAGCGGATGCTGCGCAGCGGCGTCGATCCCGACCACGACTTCCGGGCCGGGCTGCTCAGCAGGGAGGAGATCGAGCACCGGCGGCAGAACTCGCCGCTGCGGCACGTGCTGCCGGTCCTGCGCGAGGGTCTGCTCTCGGTCGCGGACACGGCGCACCACATCATGGTCGTCGCGGACGCGGAGGGCCGGGTGCTGTGGCGGGAGGGCAGTCCGTCGGTGCTGCGCAAGGCGGACGGGCACGGCTTCGAGGTGGGCGCCGACTGGCGCGAGGACGTCGTCGGTACGAACGGCGTGGGCACCCCGCTGGTCACCCGTGCCCCCGTACAGGTGTTCTCCGCCGAGCACTTCGTGCGTACCCATCACTCGTGGACGTGCACCGGCGCCCCGATCACCGATCCGCGCGACGGCCGCCTGGTCGGCGCGGTGGACGTGAGCGGGCCGCTGGAGACGATGCATCCGGCCACGCTCGCGCTGGTCGACGCGGTGGCCAAGCTGGCCCAGGCGCGGCTGCGGGAGCTGCACCAGAGCTCGCTGGAGCGGCTGCGCGCGGTGGCGGCGCCGATGCTGGCGCGGCTCGACGGACGTGCCGTGGTGGTGGACCGGGACGGCTGGACGGCGGCGGTGACCGGAATGCCGTACACGAGCCGGGTGGCGCTGCCCGCCTCGCTCGGCGGGGACGGCCCCCGCCGGCTGCCGGCGCTCGGCCTGTGCGCGATGGAGTCCCTGCCGGGCGGCTGGCTGATCCGGGTCGAGGACGAGCCGGTGCCGCGCGAGGCCACCCGGATCGTGCTCGACCTCGCGCACCCGCGCCGCCGGAGGGTGACGGTGTCGGGTGACGCGGGCTCCTGGACGCACGAGCTGAGCCCTCGTCACGCGGAGCTGCTGTACCTCCTGGCGCTGCACCCGGCCGGCCGCAGCGCCGCCGGGCTGGCCGACGACATGTTCGGCGACCCGGCCCGCACGGTGACGGTACGTGCCGAGATGTCCCGCGTCAGGAGGTATCTCGGGGCGTTCCTGGAACACCAGCCGTATCGTTTTTGCGACGTCTCCGGGGTCGAACTCCTCCTCCCCGAGGACCCGCTCGACCTGCTGCCCCACTCGACCGCTCCGGCGATCGTCGAGGCGCGTACGGCCCGGCAGCGCTGAGAGTCCGGGCGGGTACGGCGGCCGCAGGACGCGCGGCCGCCGTGCCTTCGCGCTCAGACCCCCGGGATCTCCCGGGCCTGGAAGGCGGCCCGCACCGCGGCCGCGGCCGAGCTGCCGTACATCTTCCGCGCCGTGGCGACCGTGGTCAGCGCCGCGTCGTGGAAGCTGGTGTCCGGGGCGAACCCGAACTGCGCGTTCACGATGATCCGGTCGGCCGTCCGGGCGCCGAGGGCCTTGCGGATGTCGAGGAGGGCCCGGGACCAGATCTCCCCGTCCGCGTGGACCTCGCCCACCTTGTCGCCGTACACCTTGTCGCCGTCGATCCGGCGCAGGCAGTGCGGCGCCGCGGAGGTGTACGAGACCGAGTCCCAGTCGGCGACGCAGGCGAGGTCGGCCCGGCGGGGCCAGCCGTACCGGGCGTCCGCGTGCTCGCCGACGGCCACCGCGAGGTAGTCGCCGAAGGCCTCGCCGATGGAGCCGGCCTCCTCCGACGCGCCGAAGCCGGGGACCTGGGCGTTGTGCACGGCGTGACCGTACTCGTGCACGATCACCTCGCCGTCCTCCGCGTCGTCGACGCCGCCCTTGCCGAAGCGGATCTCGGCCTTCTTGTCGGTGAAGAAGGAGTTGTCGGCGCCCCATTGGTTGATGCGGACCGGCTGGGCGCGGTCGTTGGCTCCGGGGAACTCGCTGCCGAAGCCGAGGCTCTGCAGGTACTCCTGGGCCTCGTTGACCCAGAAGTACGCCATCACCTGTTCGAACTGGTCGTCCTTGCGGGTGTACGAGCCGACGTCGGCGATCCTCGCCGAAGTGCCGGTGTCCGAGCGGACGTAGGCCCACCGGCCGGACAGGCCGCCGGACGCGTCGAGGTTGCGCAGCGCGGCCCGGGCGTACGCGGAGGATGGCACCGCGGACGCCGAGTCCTTGGCGTCGGCGAGCGTCTGGTCACCGGACGACTGGACCGGGTTGACCATGAAGACACGGGCCTCGGGATCGGCCGACGCCGAGGCCGGGGCCGAGGCGAGGGCCGTGACGCTGGTGAGGGCCAGCGCGGCCGTGGTGGCGGCGAGCAGGCCGCGGGGTGTGCGGCGGGAGAGCCGGCGATTCATGCACATCCTCCGGGTCAGGAGTGGGTGCGGGGGGTGGCGTCGCGCTGCGGATCTTCTCGTATTCCCCCGTCTTTGACCAGGCTCGGTGCTCTCTGCCGTAGCATCCCTCTCACGGGCCACCCCGCACGCCCCTCGCTCAATGTCTGGACCATGAGGGGCAGTTGGCCTTCCCGGGAGGATGCATGAAGCAGCGCGGCAGGCACCGTCGAAAGAGAAGGGGCCAGGCGCTGCGCGCCACCCTGGCCGGGACCGCGCTCGCCCTGACCGCCGCGGCCACACTGATCAGCACCTCGCAGGCCACCGGCGGCGACGATCCGGGCGCGCTCACCCCGCTCACCTCGTCCGCCGAGATAGGCAAGCTCCAGCTGCACGAGAACCTGGTCTCCGAGAAGACTCTGGACACCCTCACCGCGAACATGGGCGGCAACGTCGGCGTCCACGGCGTGCTGCAGAGCGCCAACCACCCGATGCGCGACAGGGATCAGTGCGCCGGCACCGAGACCGGCGCCCTGCCCGTGGAGCTCGAGGCCTCCCGCGCGTACTGCTGGGACAGCGGGGACGCCACGACCCAGAAGTGGCTGCCGCAGTCGGTGACCACCTCCGGTGACGCGGACGACGACGGCAGGTGGGGCGAGGACCGCGTCATTCTGGCCGGCTGGACGCACAACGACCACAAGGCGGGCGAGCTGCCCGAGGACACCGGGCTGGCCCGGATCGCCTTCATCGACGCGAACGACCCGGACGACCTCAAGTACCGCTGGGTGCTGCTGGTCGCTCCGCTGAGCGGCGGCGCGGACTTCGGAGCCGTCCGCTCCCACCTCGGCGGCATGGTCTGGTACCAGGACAAGCTGATCGTCACCGCGAAGAACGGCGCCGAGCACGACAACGCCCTGTTCGTCTTCGACATGCGCCGCATCCTCCGGGCGAGCGTCGACAGCAGCGCGATCGGCAAGGTGAGCGGCGGCTACTCGGCCAAGGGCTACCAGTACGTGCTGCCGGCCATCGGCTCGTACAACCTGACGGGCGGCGCCTGCACCGCGAGCCACGACGACGCGGTCCCCTGTCTCGCCTCCGTCTCGCTGGACCGCACCTCCACCCCGGACAGCCTGGTCGCCAACGAGTGGTTCAGCTCCGGCGGCACCCAGCCGGCCCGCCTGTGGCGCTACCACTACAGCACCGCGAGCGACCGCACCGGCCTGCTGGGCACCGGCGCGGGCGGCCTGGTGGACGCCGACGAGGCCTACGAGACCAAGGCGGTCGGGGTGCAGGGCGCGCTCTCCCACCGGGCGGACGGCGCGAGCACACCGGACTGGTACCTGGGTCAGGCGCCGGGCAGCCGCGGTACCCACGGCACCCTGTGGCGGCAGAACACGAGCGGGGCCGCCGCGGCCCGCTGCACCGCCGACCAGTCGCACGCCTGCTGGGGCCAGCACACGGAGTCGCTGTCCTACTGGACGGAGACCGGTGAGCTGTGGACGCTCACCGAGTGGGCGGCGAACAAGGACAACGCCTGGGAGCCGACCGCCATCCCGGAACGCGTGCTGTACGCCGTCCCCCTGTCGTCGGTGAACGGCTCCCTGGACTAGCGGACGGGGTCGTCCGTCGTCGCTGAACGGCTCCCTGGACCAGCGGCCGGGCTCGCCGGTGAGCGGCTCTCTCGACCGGGGGACGGCGGGCCTCGTACTGGGTGGCGGGTGCCGTCCGGGGTCCCGTGCCGGCTTTTGGAGGCGGGGGGCGCTCCATGGTTCCCTGGCCGGCATGAGCAACGTCACCGTGACCACCTGGTCCCTGGAGCAGACGGCCCCCGCCGACCTGCTGCCCGCGGCCGCGCCCGGCGCCGACGTGAGCATCGTCCGCTCCGAGGTGCCCTCACCCGAGTTCAGCCGCTTCCTGTACGCCTCCGTCGGCGGGGACATCCGCTGGACCGACCGGCTCGGCTGGACGTACGCGCGGTGGCGGGAGTTCCTGGACCGGCCGGGCGTGGAGACCTGGGTCGCCTACGACCGCGGGACGCCCGCCGGATACGTGGAGCTGGACCCGCAGGACGACGGGGTCGTGGAGATCGCCTACTTCGGGCTGATCCCCGCCTTCCGGGGCCGCCGGATCGGCGGCCACCTGCTCTCGTACGGAACCGCCCGTGCCTGGGACCTGGCGCGGCGCTGGCCGGGGCGCGCCGAGACCAAGCGGGTCTGGCTGCACACCTGCAGCAAGGACGGCGAGCACGCCATGGACAACTATCTGAAGCGCGGCTTCACGCTCTTCGACACCAAGGTGGAGGAGGAGCCGGAGGTGCCCGCGCCCGGACCCTGGCCCGGGGCGCGGGTGGAGTGACCTGCCGGAACCCGGGGCCACGGCCTCCCGTCGCGGGGGCGCGGAGGCCCCGGATGTGATCGACGACACCCTTGTCTCGCGATTCGGGACAAGGGTGTCCACATGACGGACGATGGTGGACTCCCCCGAGACCCCCGTGACACGCTTCCGTCATGTCTGGAACTGGGATTGCCTTGGTGAGTCGGCGACACGTCGATCTCTGCCGCATGTCCAGCGCCATCTGTCCGGCGAGCTGATCAGTCCAGCGCTGCCGAGATCTCCCCTTGTGTGACCTTTGCGCAATGACGCGCCCATACTTCGGTATGTGCCCATATGTGCAGGTCAGAGCCGCTCTCCTGCCTGTCCCGTAGTCCCGAAGGACGTATCAGTCATGGCCGCCACCCCGCAGAATCCCGCCGCGCCCCGCCGCAAGGTGAGCCGTCACCGCGGCGAGGGTCAGTGGGCCGTGGGTCACCTCACCCCGCTCAACGGCAACGAACAGTTCAAGAAGGACGACGACGGTCTCAATGTGCGGACACGCATTGAGACGATCTACTCCAAGCGCGGCTTCGACTCGATCGACCCCAACGACCTGCGCGGGCGCATGCGCTGGTGGGGGCTCTACACCCAGCGCAAGCCCGGGATCGACGGCGGCAAGACCGCGATCCTGGAGCCCGAGGAGCTGGACGACAAGTACTTCATGCTGCGCGTGCGCATCGACGGCGGCCGGCTGACCACCGCTCAGCTCCGCGTGATCGGCGAGATCTCGCAGGAGTTCGCGCGCGGCACCGCCGACATCACCGACCGGCAGAACATCCAGCTCCACTGGGTCCGCATCGAGGACGTGCCCGAGATCTGGAACCGCCTGGAGGCCGTCGGCCTGTCGACCACCGAGGCCTGCGGTGACACGCCCCGCACGATCCTCGGCTCGCCGGTCGCCGGCATCGCGGAGGACGAGATCATCGACGGCACCCCGGCCGTCGAGGAGATCCACCGCCGCTTCATCGGCGACAAGGCGTTCTCCAACCTGCCGCGCAAGTTCAAGACCGCGATCTCCGGCTCGCCGCTGCTGGACGTGGCCCACGAGATCAACGACGTCGCCTTCGTCGGGGTGGAACACCCCGAGCACGGACCCGGCTTCGACCTCTGGGTCGGCGGCGGCCTCTCCACCAACCCGAAGATCGGCCAGCGCCTCGGCGCCTGGGTCCCGCTGGACGAGGTCGCGGACGCCTGGGAGGGCGTCATCTCGATCTTCCGCGACTACGGCTACCGGCGGCTGCGCAACCGCGCCCGGCTGAAGTTCCTGCTCGCCGACTGGGGCGTCGAGAAGTTCCGCCAAGTCCTTGAGGACGAGTACCTGAAGCGCAAGCTCGTCGACGGCCCGGCGCCCGCCGAGCCGGTCGCCCGCTGGCGCGACCACATCGGCGTGCACCGGCAGCGGGACGGCCGCCACTACGTCGGCTTCGCGCCGAGGGTCGGCCGCGTGGACGGCGCCACCCTCACGAAGATCGCCGAGCTGGCCGAGGCCCACGGCTCGGGCCGCCTGCGCACCACCGTCGAGCAGAAGATGATCGTGCTCGACGTCGAGCAGGACCAGCTCGACTCGCTCACGGCGGGCCTCGAGGCCCTCGACCTCACCGTCCGGCCCTCCGCCTTCCGGCGCGGCACGATGGCCTGCACCGGCATCGAGTACTGCAAGCTCGCCATCGTCGAGACCAAGGCACGCGGCGCCGCCCTGATCGACGAACTGGAGCGCCGCATCCCCGAGTTCGACGAGCCGATCACCATCAACCTCAACGGCTGCCCGAACGCCTGCGCCCGCATCCAGGTCGCGGACATCGGTCTCAAGGGCCAGCTGGTCCTCGACGAGCACGGCGAGCAGGTCGAGGGCTACCAGGTGCACCTCGGCGGCGCGCTCGGACTGGAGGCCGGCTTCGGCCGCAAGGTCCGCGGCCTGAAGGTCACCTCGGACGAACTGCCCGACTACGTCGAGCGGGTACTCAAGCGCTTCCAGGCGGAGCGCGAGGACGGCGAGCGGTTCGCCACCTGGGCGGCCCGCGCCTCCGAGGAGGCCCTGTCGTGAACCGGACCGGAGACCACCGGAAGGACGGCGCATGAGCGAGCGTGCGGCGCCCTTCTACTGCCCCTACTGCGGTGACGAGGACCTGCGGCCCGGCGAGCAAGGCCACGGGGCGTGGGAATGCGGGGCCTGCAATCGAGCCTTCCAGCTGAAGTTCCTCGGGCTGCTGTCCCGGGGCTTCCAGCACAACGACGTTGGAGGGGACGGGATATGACGACGCTTCAGGACGATCGCACGGCCGAGGACCTCAAGAGCCTCGCCGAGCGGGCGGGACGCGACCTGGAGGACGCGTCCGCGCTGGACATCCTCCGGTGGGCCGCGGACACCTTCGGCACGAAGTTCTGCGTGACCTCCTCCATGGAGGACGCCGTGGTAGCGCACCTCGCCTCCCGCGCCCGCCCCGGGGTCGACGTCGTGTTCCTCGACACCGGCTACCACTTCCCCGAGACCATCGGCACCCGGGACGCGGTCGAGGCCGTGATGGACGTCAACGTCATCACGCTCACCCCGCGGCAGACGGTCGCCGAACAGGACGCCGAGTACGGCCCGAAGCTGCACGACCGCGACCCGGACCTGTGCTGCAAGCTGCGCAAGGTGCAGCCGCTTGAGCAGGGCCTGGCGGCGTACGACGCGTGGGCGACCGGACTGCGCCGCGACGAGTCCCCGACCCGCGCGGACACCCCGGTCGTCGGCTGGGACGAGAAGCGCCGCAAGGTCAAGGTCTCGCCGATCGCCCGCTGGACACAGGACGACGTGGACGCCTACGTCGCCGAGCACGGAGTCCTCACCAACCCCCTGCTGACGGACGGCTACCCGTCCGTGGGCTGCGCGCCCTGCACCCGCCGGGTGCTGGAGGGCGAGGACGCGCGCGCCGGCCGCTGGGCGGGCCGCAACAAGACCGAGTGCGGGCTGCACGGATGACCACGACCACGCCCGACTCCCGGGAAACGCAGGAGAAGCAAGTGACGACCGGAGCCACCGTCTGGCTCACGGGTCTGCCGAGTGCCGGCAAGACCACCATCGCGAACGAGCTGGCCGTGCGTCTTCGCACGGAGGGACACCGCGTCGAGGTCCTCGACGGCGACGAGATCCGCGAGTTCCTCTCGTCGGGCCTCGGCTTCTCGCGCGAGGACCGCGACACGAACGTGCGGCGCATCGGCTTCCTGGCCGACCTGCTCGCCCGCAACGGCGTCAAGGCGCTGGTGCCGGTGATCGCGCCGTTCGCCGACAGCCGCGAGGCGGTCCGCGAGCGCCACCGGGCGAGCGGCGCCCCGTACCTGGAGGTGCACGTGGCGACCCCGGTCGAGGTGTGCTCCGTACGCGACGTGAAGGGGCTGTACGCCAAGCAGGCGGCGGGCGAGATATCCGGGCTCACCGGGGTCGACGACCCCTACGAGGAGCCCGCCTCGCCCGACCTGCGCATCGAGTCCCACACCCAGACCGTGCAGGAGTCCGCGGCGGCGCTGTACTCGCTGCTCACCGAAAGGGGTCTCGCATGACGACCGCAGCCACTGTCTCCGAGGAGACGGACAGCCCGTACGCGCTGTCGCACCTGGACGCGCTGGAGTCCGAGGCCGTCCACATCTTCCGCGAGGTGGCGGGTGAGTTCGAGCGGCCGGTGATCCTCTTCTCCGGCGGCAAGGACTCCATCGTCATGCTGCACCTGGCCCTGAAGGCCTTCGCCCCCGCGCCCGTGCCGTTCTCCCTCCTGCACGTGGACACCGGCCACAACTTCCCCGAGGTGCTGGACTACCGCGACCGCACCGTGGCCCGCCACGGCCTGCGCCTGCACGTCGCCTCCGTGCAGGACTACATCGACGCGGGCAAGCTCCGTGAGCGGCCCGACGGCACCCGCAACCCGCTGCAGACCGTCCCGCTCACCGAGAAGATCCAGGCCGAGCGCTTCGACGCCGTCTTCGGCGGCGGACGCCGCGACGAGGAGAAGGCCCGCGCCAAGGAGCGCGTCTTCTCCCTGCGCGACGAGTTCTCCCAGTGGGACCCGAGGCGCCAGCGCCCCGAACTGTGGCAGCTCTACAACGGCCGCCACGCGCCCGGCGAGCACGTCCGCGTCTTCCCCCTCAGCAACTGGACCGAGCTCGACGTCTGGCAGTACATCGCCCGCGAGGGCATCGAACTGCCCGGCATCTACTTCGCCCACGAGCGCGAGGTGTTCCAGCGGGCCGGCATGTGGCTGACCCCCGGCGAGTGGGGCGGGCCCAAGGAAGGCGAGACGGTCGAGAAGCGCCTCGTGCGCTACCGCACCGTCGGCGACATGTCCTGCACCGGTGCCGTCGACTCCGACGCCACCGACCTGGACGCCGTCATCGCCGAGATCGCCGCCTCCCGGCTCACCGAACGCGGCGCCACCCGAGCCGACGACAAGATGTCCGAGGCCGCCATGGAAGACCGCAAGCGCGAGGGGTACTTCTAGAGATGTCCAGCACCACCGAGCCCGCCCAGCCGCTGTCGGTCGAGCAGTTGTCGGCGACGACCCTGCTGCGCTTCGCCACCGCCGGTTCCGTCGACGACGGCAAGTCCACCCTGGTCGGGCGCCTGCTGCACGACTCCAAGTCGGTCCTCACCGACCAGCTCGAAGCCGTCGAGCGGGTCTCCGCGAGCCGCGGCCAGGACACCCCCGACCTCGCCCTGCTCACCGACGGCCTGCGCGCCGAGCGCGAGCAGGGCATCACGATCGACGTCGCCTACCGTTACTTCGCCACGGCCCGCCGCCGCTTCATCCTCGCGGACACCCCGGGCCACGTGCAGTACACCCGCAACATGGTCACCGGCGCCTCCACCGCCGACCTCGCCGTAGTCCTCGTCGACGCCCGCAACGGCGTCATCGAGCAGACCCGCCGGCACGCCGCCGTCGCCGCGCTGCTGCGCGTGCCCCACGTGGTCCTCGCCGTGAACAAGATGGACCTGGTCGCGTACCGGGAGTCCGTCTTCGCCGCGATCGCCGAGGAGTTCACGGCATACGCGTCCGAGCTGGGCGTCCCCGAGATCACCGCGATCCCGATCTCGGCGCTCGCCGGGGACAACGTGGTGGAACCGTCGGCGAACATGGACTGGTACGGCGGCCCCACGGTCCTGGAGCACCTGGAGACCGTGCCGGTCAGCCACGACCTGGCGCACTGCCACGCCCGGCTGCCCGTGCAGTACGTGATCCGGCCGCAGACCGCCGAGCACCCCGACTACCGGGGCTACGCGGGGCAGATCGCGGCCGGCACCTTCCGCGTCGGCGAGAGCGTGACCGTGCTGCCGTCGGGCCGCACGACGCGGCTCGCCGGGATCGACGTGCTGGGCACGCCGGTCGACGTCGCCTGGACCCCGCAGTCGGTGACCCTCCTGCTGGAGGACGACATCGACATCTCGCGCGGCGACCTGATCGTGCCGAGCAAGGACGCGCCGCCGACCACCCAGGACGTCGAGGCGACCGTCTGCCACGTCGCCGACGAACCGCTCACCGTCGGCCACCGCGTGCTGCTCAAGCACGGCACCCGCACGGTCAAGGCGATCGTCAAGGACATCCCGTCGCGGCTGACGCTGGACGACCTCTCGCTGCACCCGCACCCGGGCCGGCTGGTCGCCAACGACATCGGCCGCGTCAAGATCCGTACCGCTGAGCCGCTGCCGCTGGACTCGTACGCCGACTCGCGCCGCACCGGTTCCTTCATCCTGATCGACCCCGCCGACGGCACCACCCTCACCGCGGGCATGGTCGGCGAGTCCTTCGCCGCGCCCGAGCCGGTCAGGGACGAGACGGACGACGACGGGTGGGACTTCTGACATGACGTCCACCGATTTCTTCTCCACGTTCGCGAAGGAGGGCGGCCGCGTCGGCAGCGGCGCCCTCGGCAGCGGGCAGGGCGGGGTCGCGCGATGTGCGCGATGACGTACGCGCACTGCCTGCGCGCCCCGTCCCCCCACCTGCCGTCCCAGCTGAGACGAAGACCTGCCGACCTCCCGGCCACGACCTGAGAACGTGACCGCCGGGCCAACGAGAGGAACACCTCCCGTGCCTGCCAACCGCTCCACCGTCCTGCGACGCACCTTCGCGGCCGTCGCCGCCCTTCCGCTCCTGACCCTGGCCGCCTGCGGTTACGGCTCGGACTCCGACGACAAGGACACCGCGAAGGTCGCCGCCGGCGCCGAGAAGATCGAGGGTCTCGACACCGTCAAGATCGGCTACTTCGGCAACCTGACCCACGCCACCGCGCTGGTGGGCCGTCAGCAGGGCCTCTTCCAGAAGGAACTGGGCGCCACGAAGGCCGAGTACGCCACCTTCAACGCGGGCCCGTCCGAGATCGAGGCGCTGAACTCCGGCTCGATCGACATCGGCTGGATCGGCCCCTCCCCGGCGATCAACGGCTACAGCAAGTCCGACGGCAAGAGCCTGCGCATCATCGGCGGTTCGGCCTCCGGCGGCGTGAAGCTCGTGGTGAACCCGAAGAAGATCAAGTCCCTGAAGGACGTCAAGGGCAAGAAGATCGCCACCCCGCAGCTGGGCAACACCCAGGACGTGGCGTTCCTCAACTGGATCGCGGAGCAGGGCTGGAAGGTCGACGCGGAGAGCGGCAAGGGCGACGTCTCCGTGATCCGCACGGACAACAAGATCACCCCGGACGCCTACAAGTCCGGCTCCATCGACGGCGCCTGGGTGCCGGAGCCGACGGCGTCCAAGCTGGTCGCCGAGGGCGGCAAGGTGCTGCTCGACGAGGCCGACCTGTGGCCCGACAAGAAGTTCGTGATCACGAACATCATCGTGTCGCAGAAGTTCCTCAAGGCGCACCCGAAGGTGGTCGAGGCCGTCCTGACGGGCGCGGTGAAGACCAACAAGTGGATCGGCGCCAACCCGGACGAGGCGAAGAAGGCGGCGAACGCCCGGCTCAAGGAGGACTCCGGCAAGGAGCTCCCGGCCGACGTCCTCGACCCGGCGTGGAAGTCCATCCAGATCACCAACGACCCGCTGGCGGCCACCCTCGACACCGAGGCGGCCCACGCGGTCAAGGCCGGTCTGCTGGAGGCGCCCGACCTCAAGGGCATCTACGACCTCACGCTGCTGAACAAGGTCCTGAAGGCGGAGGGCGAGAGCACCGTCGACGACGCCGGTCTCGGCGTCAAGTAGATCCGCATCCGACACTGATCAGTTCCCAGGAGGTGACGACCATGGCAACCGCTCTCGTCAAGGCCGCCGACGCCGGTACGTCGGTGGAGCAGGCCGTGCGGATCGAGCACGTCTCGAAGTCCTTCGCAGGACCCGCCGGACAGCAGCTCGTCCTCGACGACATCTCGCTCGATGTCGCACCGGGCGAGTTCGTCACCCTCCTGGGGGCCTCGGGCTGCGGCAAGTCCACTCTGCTCAACCTGGTGGCGGGGCTCGACGCCCCGTCCGCCGGCAGCATCACGACGGCGGGGCGGCCCGCCCTGATGTTCCAGGAGCACGCGCTGTTCCCCTGGCTGACCGCCGGCAAGAACATCGAACTCGCCCTGAAACTCAGGGGGATCGCGAAGGCCGACCGCCGCGGCAGGGCGGAGGAGCTGCTGGAGCTCGTCCGGCTGAAGGGCGCGTACGGCAAGCGGGTGCACGAGCTGTCCGGCGGCATGCGGCAGCGTGTCGCGCTGGCCCGCGCGCTCGCCCAGGACAGCCCGCTGCTGCTGATGGACGAGCCGTTCGCCGCGCTCGACGCCATCACGCGGGACGTGCTGCACGACGAACTGACCCGCATCTGGAGCGAGACGAACGTCTCCGTGCTGTTCGTGACGCACAACGTGCGCGAGGCCGTCCGGCTCGCCGAGCGGGTCGTCCTGCTGTCCTCCCGCCCGGGGCGCGTCGCGCACGAATGGACGGTCGGCATTCCGCAGCCGCGCCGCATCGAGGACTCCGCCGTGGCGGAGCTGTCCGTCGAGATCACCGAACAACTGCGTGGGGAGATCCGCCGCCATGGCCAGCACTGAGACCAAGGCCGGCCCGGACGCCGGGAACCACGGCGACCTCGCCGGACTGGAAGCGGGCCTCGACGCACTGGAGACGGTCCAGACCGGGCGTACGCCCCTGCGGCAGACCCTCGTGCAGAAGGTGCTGCCGCCGCTCATCGCCATCGCGCTGGTGCTGGTGGTGTGGCAGGCGCTCATCTCGTTCAAGGTCGTCGACGACCCGACCAAGCTGCCCTCGCCCGGCGACGTGTGGGCCGAGGTCGAGGACGCCTGGCTCGAGGGCAAGCTGCTCGGCTACATCTGGACGAGCGTCTCGCGGGGCCTGCTCGGCTTCCTGATGGCGCTGGCCATCGGCACTCCGCTGGGCCTGCTGGTGGCGCGCGTGCGGTTCGTGCGCGCGGCCATCGGCCCGGTCCTGTCGGGCCTGCAGTCGCTGCCGTCGGTGGCGTGGGTGCCGCCCGCGGTGATCTGGCTGGGGCTGGAGCCGTCGATGATGTACGCGGTGATCCTGCTCGGCGCCGTCCCCTCCATCGCCAACGGCCTGGTGTCGGGCGTCGACCAGGTGCCCCCGCTGTACCTGCGGGCGGGACGGACCCTGGGCGCCAAGGGACTGCTGCACACCTGGCACATCGTCATGCCGGCGGCGCTGCCCGGCTACCTGGCGGGCCTGAAGCAGGGCTGGGCGTTCTCCTGGCGCTCGCTGATGGCCGCGGAGATCATCGCCTCCTCGCCCGAACTGGGCGTGGGTCTCGGCCAGTTGCTGGAGAACGGCCGCACGGTCAGCTCCATGTCCATGGTCTTCCTCGCCATCCTCCTCATCCTGATCGTCGGTATCGCCATCGACCTGCTGATCTTCAGTCCGCTGGAGCGGTGGGTGCTGCGCAGCCGCGGTCTCCTCGTGAAGAGCTGATCCACCATGCCCGTAGCCGCCCGCCCCGTCCTGCTGGTCGTCGCCCACGGCAGCCGTGATCCACGGCATGCCGCGACGGTGCACGCCCTGGTGCGGCGGCTGCGGGCGGCGCGGCCCGGGCTGCGGGTGGAGACGGGCTTCCTCGACTTCACCCTCCCGTCCGTCCACGGGGTGCTGGAGTCCCTGGCGGCGGAGGGCGTGCGGGACGTGGTGGCGCTGCCGCTGCTGCTGACCCGCGCCTTCCACGCCAAGGCGGACATCCCGGCGGTGCTGCGGGACGCGCCGGCCCGGCTGCGCATCCGCCAGGCCGAGGTGCTCGGCCCGTCGCCGCTGCTGACGCGGGCGCTCGAACGGCGGCTGTACGAGGCGGGCCTCGGGCCCGCCGACAAGTCCTCGACCGGGGTCGTCCTGGCCTCGGCGGGGTCGACGGACCCGGAGGCGATCGCAGTGATCGCTGACATCGCGCGGGAGTGGCGGCGCACCGGTTGGTGCGCCGTGCGGCCTGCGTTCGCCTCCGCGTCCCTTCCGCGCACGCAGGACGCCGTGCGCGAACTGCGGGCGCTCGGGTGCGCCCGGGTGGCGGTGGCGCCGTACGTCCTCGCCCCCGGCTTCCTGCCCGACCGGATCGCGCGGGGCGCCGCCGAGGCGGACGTCCTGGCCGAGGTGCTCGGCACGGCGCCGGAGGTGGTACGGGTCCTGCTGGACCGGTACGACGAGGCACGGCGCCCGGCCCTGGCGGCGCTCGGCGCGTAGCCCCGCGACGGCGCGCGCCGCGGGGTTGCGGGCCGTACGGCGCGGACCCGGGCTCGCGCCCCTCCCCCACGCAGGCGCACTCGCCGGATGCCGCGGGCTCACAGTCGGGTCACGCCGGCGGTCTCAGCCGTCGGTCACGCCCTGTCGCGGGTCCCGCCCGCTCGCGGCCAGCGCGCGGTCGAAGACGGGTGCGCCGTCGGGCACGGCGACCGGGTCGGCGAAGCCGTCGTAGCGGCGGTAGAGCTCGCCGTGCTTCTCGACCACGTCCAGGACGAGTCGGGCCGCGCCCTCCGAGACGTGGAACTCCTGGCCCGTGGAGACGGCCACGTCCCAGCCGTGGACCGCCATCTCCTTCACGATCATCTGCGCCACGTCGGCGGCCGGCATCGACGCCGAACCGAGGTCGACCTCCCCCTCCCACACCGCGGGGTCGTCCCAGGCGGCCACGGCGCGGTCGAGTTGCCCGGCGTACGCCTCGGCCCAGCCGGGGTCCGCCGTGAAGTCGCGGCCGGTCAGCTCGTCGGGCAGCGGCGTGCGCAACGCCCGGTGCTCCAGCCCGTGCGAGGTGTAGAGCACCCAGTGGTTCACCAGGGTGCGGACGTCCCAGCCGGCGCAGTGGGTGGGCCGGTCGAGCGGTGCCGTCGCGGCGCCGCGGGCCACCCGGGCGGCCTCGGTGGCGCACTCCCCCATGTACGGATGCGTGTTCTTGTATGCGTCGGTCATGCGCCCCACGCTAGGAGCCGCGCCCGTGCCGCTTCTTGAAGAAACGCGACAGCCTCAGACGCCGTACGGGGACGGCTCGCCGCCCGCGGCAAGGACCGCCTGCTCGGCCAGGCGCACGAGTTCCGGCACCGGCATCGACCCCGGCTCCCTGCGTTCGCGCGCGAAGGTGTTCGCGAGCCGCTGGAGCAGGTCGTTCAGCGGGGTCGGCACCCCGTGCAGCCGGCCCAGGAGGGCGATCTCGCCGTTCAGGTAGTCCGCCTCGACGGTGCCGGTGCCACGGCTGAGGGACTGCCAGGAGGAGCCGCCGCCACGCGGTGCGTCGGCGAGGGGCCGCAGGCTGATCTTGTCGGCGCGTGCAGCGCGCTGTTCCTCGTCCCCCGTGTACGCGATGCCCGCCGCCGCGAGGACCGCCTCCCCCTCGGCGCGCACCCGGCCCCGGAGTTCCTGGGCCGCCTCGCCGGTGATCTCCCCGGTCAGCGCCTCGACGGCGTTGGCGAGGTTGGCGAGCAGCTTGGCGTACTGCCAGCGCGTCACGTCCGGCACGACCGGCACCTCGAACCGGCTCCGCTCCAGGTCGGCGGCGATCCGGTGGGCGGTGTCGTCCGTGCCGTGCGGGTAGCGGCCGAGGTGCAGGATGCCGGTGAGCGGGGCGCCGGCTGCGGAGACGGCGCCCGGCTCCAGGAAGGTGGCGGGCAGCCAGACGCAGACGCCGTACACCCGTCGGAACGTGCGCAGCGCCTGCCGCTGGCCCTCGACGCCGTTCTGGGCGCACACCAGCGGCAGCCGTTCGGCGGCCGTCCCGCCGCCCGCCACGGGTGCCGGGCCCCACGCGCGGAGGGCCGCCGGTCCGTCCTGCGTCTTGACAGCGAGGACCAGCACGTCGTCCGCGCGCAACTCGCCGAGGGTGCCGGGGCCGTCGGCCACCGGCAGCCGGTGGACGTGGGTCCCGTCCGGCGTGGTGAGCCGCAGTCCGTCCGCGCGCAGTGCCTCGTGATGGGCGCCCCGCGCGACCAGCACCACGTCGTGTCCCGCTCCGGCCAGCCGCCCGCCGACGGCTCCGCCGACCGCTCCCGCCCCGATGATGATGTAGCGCATGGGACGAGCCTCGCACGGGGGTGAGCGTCCGCCGCGCCGACCGCGGCAGGAAGCGGTCACGGACCGGGGCTCGACCTCGCCCCTGGGGCAGGCCCGATGGTCCCGGCATGGACCCCTACCTGACGCAGAGCGTCTACAGCGATCCCGGCGACCTCGACCTCTCAGCGCTGCCTCGCGATGCCGCCCAACTTGCGCTCTCGGTACGCAATGTGATGATCCATCGGGGAGAGGGTGAGCTCTTCGGTCATGCCGTCGACGGATCGCGGCTGCGCGAGGACGCGGAGTCCCGGCGGGTGGCGACCATGCTGCGTCTCCTGCGGGAGCGCTCGGACCTGCCGCTCACCGAACGGCGGGAGCCCGCCGAGCGGTTCGTCGGGACCTGCCGCAACTTCTCGCTGCTGCTGTGTTCGCTGCTCCGGGCGACCGGGACCCCGGCCCGGGCCCGCTGCGGCTTCGCCGACTACTTCACCGCCGGCTGGTACGAGGACCACTGGGTCACCGAGTACCGCCTGCCGGACGGCGGTTGGCGTCTGGTGGACGCGCAGATCGCGTACGGCCCCTACGACGTGTCCTTCGATCCGCTGGACGTACCGCGGGACCGGTTCGTCGTGGCCGGGCGGGCCTGGCGGGAGTGCCGGGCCGGACGGGCGGATCCCCGCTCCTTCGGCCTCAGCTGGGCCGAGGGCCTGAGGGGCCTGTGGTTCGTCCGCGGCAACGTGCTCCGCGACCTGGCGGCGCTGAACGGCGTCGAGGTGCTGCCGTGGGACTGCTGGGGCCCGGAGATCCTCGACGACGCGGCCCTCACGGAGAGCGAACTCTCGTCGGTGGACACCGTCGCCGCCGCCGAGACCGACGAGGAGGCGCGACGGCTGTACCGGGACCCGCGCCTCGCCGTCCCGGACGAGGTCGTCTCGTACACCGCCTACAACGGGGTACGGAAGGTCCGGCTGCCAGGCCCCTGACGGCACGCTCACAGGGGCCGCGGGGCGGTCAGGCCCGGGTGAGCTCCTCCAGCTTGACGACGGTGTTCCAGTTCCGGGTGGTGGCCGTCAGGCCCTTCAGCAGGCGGGGCTTCGACAGGGCGTCCGCGAGCTTCGAGCGGCCGAGGCCGTCGGGCGCGTACAGGTACAGGGCCCGGTCGCCGAGGCGGAACTCCTCGGGCAGGAAGGCCCCCGGATCGACGGCGGCGAAACGCTCGGCGCCCACGGGCTCGGAGAAGTACGTGACGTGCAGCTGCTTGCCCTCCAGTTCGGCGGCGGGGAACGGGCAGGCCTCGCGCACCGCCGCGAGGTAGGCGTGGTCGCGTACCAGCACGCCGACGGGGAACCCGAAGTGCTCCTCGACGGCCCCCTCCAGCTCGGTGGCGAGGGACCGCTCGTCGCCGTGGTCGCTGCCGAACACGGCGTTGCCGCTCTGCAGGTAGGTGGCGACCTCGGTGTACCCGAGCCGCTGCATCAGGGTGCGCAGCTCGGCCATCGGCACCTTCTTGCTGCCGCCCACGTTGATCCCGCGCAGCAGCGCCGCATACATCGTCATCCGCACACCTTAGAGCGGTGGCCGGTGCGCACGGGGGTGACGCGGCGGCCGGCTACGGGGGCCGCCGGCGGGCGGTCCCGGGCTCGCGCGGAGGCGCACCCTGATCCACATCCCCGACAACTTCCTTTACGTGTAAGGGGCTTACATCATCCCCAGTGCGGAGGGGCCGGGGGTCATGGGGAGGACCCGGGCCCGGGGCGGGTCACCGGGAAGCACGACGAGACTCGCTTATCCGGCCCATACCTTCGTAGTGCGAGGTGGCGGCAGGGGGTTGTCACCGCGGACGAGGGGGCTAGCCCGTCATGGGGAACGGAGACACGAGAGTGCGGGGCATCGCCGCCAGAGCGGGCGGCTGGAGCGCCCGGCACCGATGGGCGGCCGTCGGGATCTGGGTGCTGTTCGTGGTCCTGGCCATGGGGCTCGGCTCGGCCGCGGGCCGCGTCGACGTCAAGGACAGCGAGCAGCTCAAGGGTGAGACCAGCACCGCCGCGCACATCATCGAGGACGCGGGCATCGAGGAGCCGGCCGGCGAGAGCGTCCTGGTCCAGGCGAAGGACGCGGGCACCAAGGCGACCGACGCCGGATTCCGCAGCGCCGTCGCCGCCGTCGTCGAGGCGGTCGAGGGGACGGGCCGGGTCTCCGACGTGACCTCGCCGTACGAGACCAAGACCCTCTCCAAGGACGGCCGCAGCGCGCTCGTGCAGTTCGACGTGCGGGGCGACTCGGACACCGCGGGCGAGCGCATCGAGCCGGTGCTGAAGGCCGTCGAGGGTGTGCAGAAGGAGCACTCGGAGCTGCGGATCGAGGAGATCGGCGGCGCCAGCATGATGAAGACGTTCGACGACGCGTTCGGCGACGACTTCAAGAAGGCCGAGCTGTCCGCCGTGCCCGTGGCGCTCGGCATCCTGCTCATCGCGTTCGGCGCGCTGGTGGCCGCGCTGCTGCCGGTGGCGCTCGCGGTGACCGCGATCATGGCGACCATGGGCCTGATGGGCATCGTCAGCCATGTGATGCCGATGAGCGACACCGCCAACTCCGTGATGCTGCTCGTGGGACTCGCGGTCGGCGTCGACTACTGCCTGTTCTACCTGCGGCGTGAACGCGAGGAGCGCGAGGCGGGCCGGGACGCGCAGACCGCGCTGCGGATCGCCGCCGCGACCAGCGGCCGAGCGATCATCGTCTCCGGTGTCACGGTGTGCGTCGCCATGGCCGGCATGCTCTTCACGGGGTTGGCCGAGTTCGAGGCGATGGGCCTGGCCTCGCTGATGGTCGTGGCGGTCGCCATGGTCGGTTCCGTGACGGTGCTGCCCGCGCTGCTCTCGCTCCTCGGCGAGCGGGTGGAGAAGGGCCGTCTGCCGTTCCTGCACCGGGACAAGCGGCGCCGGAAGAACCAGCAGGCGCCGGCGCGTCCGGGCCGGGGCGAGAGCCGCTTCTGGAGTGCCGTGCTGCGGGTCGTGCTCGCCAAGCCGGGCATCTCACTCGTCGTCGCGGCGGGCGCGCTGCTGGCGATCGCCGCACCGGCGCTCGGTATGAAGACCGAACAGCTCACGCTGGACAAGGAGTTCGGGGACTCGCTGCCCATCGTGGCGACCTACAACCGGGTCAACGAGGCGTTCCCCGGCGGCACGGAGCCCGCCGAGGTGATCGTCAAGGCGCGGGACATCAACTCCCCCGAGGTCAAGTCCGCGCTGGCCGACTTCCGTAGCAAGGCGATCAGTTCGGGCGCCACCCGCGGCCCGGTCGACATCAAGGTGCACGACGCGCAGAACGTCGCCTTCGTGTACGTCCCGCTGGTCGGCGGTTCCGACCAGGAGAAGGCGGGCCGGAGCCTGGACCTGCTGCGCGACGAGGTGCGGCCCGCCACGCTGGGCAAGGTGGACGGGGTCGAGGCGCCGATCACCGGACAGGTCGCCGGTTCGCGGGACTTCAACGACCAGCTGGTCGGCTCGGTGGTCCCGGTCTTCGCGTTCGTCGTGGTGTTCGCCTTCCTGCTGATGCTCCTGTCGTTCCGCTCGCTGACCGTCGCCATCACCTCGATCGTCCTCAACCTGCTGTCGGTGGGCGCCGCCTACGGCATCCTGGTCGGGGTCTTCCAGCACGGCTGGGGCGCCTCGCTGGTCGGCGCGGAGGGCGTGGGCGCCATCATCACCTGGCTGCCGCTGTTCCTCTTCGTGATCCTGTTCGGGCTCTCCATGGACTACCACGTGTTCGTGGTCTCGCGGATCCGGGAGGCGCGGCTGCGGGGGCTGGAGACCAAGGAGGCCATCCGGCACGGTGTGGTCACCACCGCCGGTGTCGTCACCAGCGCCGCCGTCATCATGGTCGCCGTCTTCGCGATCTTCGGCACGCTGTCCATGCAGTCGATGAAGCAGATGGGCGTGGGCCTGGCGGCCGCCGTCCTGATCGACGCGACGATCATCCGCGGGGTGCTGCTCCCGGCGGTGATGGCGCTGCTCGGGGAGCGCAACTGGTACTTCCCGAAGTGGCTGCACCGGCTGCCCGACCTCACGCACGACGAGGCTCCGGAGCAGGTCTCCGGGCCGCCGCAGCCGCCGGCCGTCGAGGGCGAGCGGGTCGGCGTCTGACCGCTCACGAGAGGGACGTACGTGGCCGGGGCGCACGCGCCCCGGCCACGTCGTCGTACGGTCAGGCGGCCGCCGCGACGTCCTCGCGCTCGAAGGAGTCGATGGTGCGGGTGAAGTCGCGGGTCGACAGCAACAGCTTGTAGATGATGGCGAGTTCGAAGACCAGGAGCAGGGCCCCGGAGACGATCGTCGCCTCGATCACTGAGTCGAAGAGCGGTCCGAGGATGAACACGCCCATCTGGAACTCGATGCCGCTGATCAGGTGGGTGCGGATGCGGTGGCGCAGCAGGAAGGACCGGGCGCGCAGGTACGACGGGAAGCGGTGCCGGAACTCCTGGTGCAGGTCGATGACCCGGGCCGGCGGCTGCGCGGCCGAACCGCCCGAACCGTCCCCGGCGGTCTCCTCGTCCCCGGCCTCACGCGCCGTCGCCGCAGCGTTCACGGGGAGCGGACCGCCCACGGGAGCCGGACCGTCCGCGGCGGCCGTGTCGGCACCGGTCGCACCACCGGCGGACGCCGACGCCGCGCGGAGGTCCTGCTCGATGTCCGCCTCGGGGTTGTCGCGCAGCAGGTCCTCCATGAAGGCCAGCTCCGCCTGGTTCTCCGCGCGACGCGCCGCCCGCAGGCGGGCCTTGATCTGCTTGCGCATCGAGTGCCGGATCTTGAAGATCTCCAGCGAGTTGATGTAACGCAGTGTGTCCAGGCCGACGACCGCGAGGGCCAGCCAGATGTACACGGTCTCGCCGGTGCGCTGGTACTGGCCCGCCATCAGCGCCACCGCGCACACCATCACGCGGATGCGGTCGAAGACGAAGTCGAGCCAGGCCCCGAAGACCGAGCCCTGGCCGGTGAGCCGGGCGACCTTGCCGTCCATGCAGTCGAGGATGAAGCTCAGGTGGTAGAGAAAGGCACCGGCCACGAGCCAGCGCCAGTCGCCGAGGGCGAAGAACACGGACGACGCGAGGCCCAGCAGGAAGGCGCCCCAGGTGATCTGGTTGGGCGTGATCCGGGTGCGCAGCGCGACCTGTCTCACCAGGGGTGTGGCGACCGGGTCGACGAGCAGCACGGTCCACCACGCGTCGCGCTTCTTCTCCGTGATGCGTCGGACCTCGGGCAGGGGCGGTATGTCTCGTCGTGGGGATCGCATGGGTCAACTTCCTGGCGTTCGACTGGAATTCATCTCACGCTAGGTAGCCGTTGTCCCAAGGAACAAGATCCGGCCCGTGCAACCTTCCCAGGGGGGTAACGGTCTCCCTTTCCGGACAAGTCCGTGGCTTCTCCAGGCAGTGCCCGCGTTATCCGAGCGTTACCGAATGACCTGTCCGTTACCCAACGTGCGCCAGGACTTCACCGTTGCCGTGCAACCGTGACGCATGGGGTGGACGAGGTACCTGGACGGTGACGTTCCGGCCCATACGGGGTGCTTATACGGGACGAACCGGTGCGCCCGATCCGCACTGCCGCTCCGAAAAATTCTGCCGCTCAGGGCCGGCCGTGACGTCTCGCGGGGCCTGTGCGGCCCGCATCCCGGGCTCGACGACTGAGGTCACCGCTGGTAGCGCGCGAGCACCAGGTTCCCGTCCGTCTCCAGCCGCTCGCGCAGCTCCGCCAGAGTGATCGCCCCGCTGTAGTACTCCTGGAAGGCGGGGGTGGCCACCTTGTCCTTCCACTCGGGATAGCCCCGGACGGACTGGGCGGGCGCGGAACGCAGGTGCGCCGCCAGCGCGGTGCCCGTCGCCCAGTCGTGCTTCCCGGTGTGCAGGGCCGGGTCCCGGAGCGCCTCGGTGCCGGTGGGGAGCATCCAGTCGCCGAGCGCGAGCCTGACCATGTTCGCGGGCCGGAGCAGGTAGGCGACGAACTCGGCGGCGGCCTTCTTGTGCGGGCTGTCCTCGGCCACGGACAGGGTCTGCGGGCTGACGCCCTGGGTGAGGCCGTCGGCGCCCGCGGGGGCGGGCAGCACCTGCCAGTCGAAGCCCTTCGGTGCCTGCTGGACGAGCTGCTGCCGGTAGGAGAAGCCGAGCGGCACCATCGCGTACCGGCCGCCGAAGAACCCGGGCAGCGTGTCGGAACCGCCCATGCCGAGCGTCGTGCCCGAGGCGCTGCCGTCCGTGTTCACCCCGTCGTGGACGATCCGCGGCACCACCGCGTCGGCCGCCTCGAACCGCACCTCCACCCGGCCGTCCGCATCCCGGTGGAACAGCCGCCCGCCGGCCGACAGCGAGAGGTTGAGGGTCGCCGAGACCGGCTCCTTCAGCGGCCAGGCGACACCGTACCGGCCCTTGCCGGTCAGCCGTTTCGCGACGGACCTGAACTCTTCCCAGCTCCAGGGGTCGTCCGGGGTCGGCACCCGCACCCCCGACTCGCGCAGGAGAGCGGAGTTGGCGACCAGCACGCGCGGCTCCTGGAGGAAGGGCACCCCGTAGATTCCGCCGCCGAACGTCACCGACCCCCAACTGCGCCGCGGGATGTCGGACTTGAGGCGCTCGGGGAGGAGGTCCCGCAGATCGGCGAGGTAGCCGCCGTACGCGAAGTCCGCGAGGTCGTCGGAGGCGTCGTGGATGACGTCCGGCGCCTCACCGCCCTCGAAGGAGGTGAGGAGCTGGTCGTGGACGCTGTCCCAACTGCCCTGGACGTACTCGACCTTGACGTCCCGGTGGGTGGCGTTCCACTCCTTGACCAGTTCCTTGTTGGCCGTGACGGACTCCTCCTGCCAGGCCAGGGACTGGAAGCGCAGGACGACCGGTCCCCCGCCGTCAGTCCCGCCGTCGCCCGAGCAGCCGGCCAGCAGCAGCACGGACACCGCGAGGAACAGAACCCACCGACTGTGCCGCATCAGCTCTTCACCGCCCCGGCGAGCATGCCGCCCGTGATCCGTTTCTGGATGATCGCGAAGATGACCAGGGACGGCAGCGTCGCGAGGAACGCCGCCGCCGCCAGCGGGCCGAGGTCCGCGACCCCCTCGGCCCCGATGAAGTGCGTGAGGACCACCGGCAGCGTCTGCTTCTCCGGGGTCTTGAGCAGCACGAGCGCGAAGAAGAACTCGTTCCACGCGCTGATGAACGCGAACAGCGCCGTCGCCACGATGCCGGGCGCCAGCAGCGGCGCCGTGATCGACACCAGCGTCCGCGCCCGGCCCGCCCCGTCCACCGCCGCGGCCTCCTCCAGCTCGGCCGGCACCGCGCGTACGTAACCCACCAGCATCCACAGGGCGAACGGCAGTGCCCACACCACGTAGACCATGACCAGTCCGGGCACCGAGTCGATCATCCGCAGGTTCTTCAGCACCAGGAACAGCGGGATGATCACCAGCACGAACGGGAACGCCTGGCTGACGACCACCCACCCGGTGGCCGCCTTGGACAGGGCGGTGCGGTGCCGCGCCATGACGTACGCCATCGGGGTCGCGATCACCACGGCGATCAGGGCCGCCGCGAGCGCCGCGACCAGGGAGTTGAGGGCCGCGTGCAGCAGCGGCTGCTCGTCGAACGCCTGCCGGAAGTTGGCGAGGGTCGGGTCCTTCGGGATCCACGTCGGGTGCAGACTGCCCAGCTCGCGCGGCGGTTTGAAGGCCGTGGAGACCAGCCAGAGGAACGGGAAGGCGAGGAAGACGAGGTACGCCAGCAGCGCGGCGTACTGCCCGGCCCGGCCCGCTCTGCCGGTCCGCAGGCCCGACGCGCCCCTGCCGTCACGCGGCGCGCTCACCGGTCGTCACCTCCCCGCAGCCGGCCCGCCAGGTGGAACGCGAGAATCACCGAGATCACCGCGACCATCACGCATCCCATCGCCGCCGCATACCCGAACTGCCCGTACCGGAACGCCTCTTCGTACGCGAACAGCATCGGCAGCCGCGTACGCCCGCCCGGCCCTCCGTTGGTGAGCACGTAGACCAGGGCGAAGGAGTTGAAGTTCCAAATAAAATTGAGCGCGGTGATGGCGAGGGCCACCGGTCTGAGGGCCGGCCAGGTGACCGTCAGGAAGCGCCGCCAGGCGCCCGCGCCGTCCATCGCCGCCGCCTCGTGCAGTTCGCGCGGGGTGTTCTGCAGCCCGGCGAGCAGGGCGACGGTGGTCTGCGGCATTCCGGCCCAGACGCCGACGACGATCACCGCGGGCAGCGCCGTGCCGAGGCCCGAGAGCCAGTCCCGGCCCTCGCCGAGGCCCAGGTCGCGCAGGGTCTCGTTGAGGATGCCCGCGTCCGGGTTGTAGACCAGCCGCCACATGATGCCGACGACCACCTCCGGCATCGCCCACGGGACGATCGCCAGCGCCCGGGCCAGCCAGCGCAGCCGCAGCTCCTGGTTCAGCAGCAGCGCCAGTCCGAGGGCCAGCAGGAACTGCGGAACGGTCACGCCGACCGCCCACAGCAGGCCGATCCGGAACGAGTCCCAGAACAGCGTGTCGTGCAGCAGATCCCGGAAGTTCAGCGCGCCGATCCACCGCGTGGGCGCCGTCCGGCCCGACTGGGAGTCGGTGAACGCCAGCGCGACGCCGTAGAGCAGGGGTCCGACGCTCAGCACGAGGATCGGGATCAGCGCGGGCAGCACCAGGAACCAGGCGCCGAGACCGGAGGGCCGGGGAGTCCCGGCGCTCTCGCCCGCACGCTTGCCTGACCGCCTCGTCGCGGTCGCCTGTGTCACGGATTCGGCTCCTTCGGGCGGCTCGTACGGATCTCGGTCTCGTCGTCGCGGCGCCGTCCGTTCCAGGGACAGGGCCTCGTCATGGTCCTGACACCCTGACGTGGCGTCAAGGCCGGGCGTCAGCCCTTGTGACCGCTGCGACCAGTACCGATGCGACACTGACGGACGGATGGCCGGAACTCGCCGCCGGACAGGGATCCACGGCGGGCGCGAGCCGGGAACAGGGCGTGGCCGGGACGCCGTACACGCGGGAACACGGAGGCGGACGATGGACGAGGCACGGGCGCGGGACGTGCTGGCCGCGGCGGGTGTGCTGCCCGGGGCCGCGGGGGACGCACGGCTTCTCGCACTGGGCGAGAACGCGGTGTTCGCCGCCGGTGACCTGGTGGTCAAGGTGGGGCGCGACACGGAACTCCTCGGCCGGGCACGGCGGGAGCTGGACATCGCGGCCTGGCTCGCCGAGGTGGACGTCCCGGCGGTGCGCGCGGCCTCGCCGGAGGCGCTGCTGGTGGACGGCTGCCCGGTGACCGTCTGGCACCGGCTCCCCGATCCCGTACGTCCCGCGGAGCCCGCGGACCTGGCCGCGCTGCTGCGCACGGTGCACGCGCTGCCCGCCCCGCCCTTCGTGCTGCCGCCCCGGGAACTGCTGGGCGGGGTGGAGCGCTGGCTGCGGCTGGCCGGCGACGCGATCGACCCCGCGGACGCGGCGTACCTGCGCGAACGCCGCGACGGTTTCGCGGCGGCGGCCGCCGCCCTCACCCCGCACCTGCCGCGGGGCCCGATCCACGGCGACGCCCTGCCGCGCAACGTCCACGTCGGACCGGACGGCCCCGTCCTCGTCGACCTGGAGACCTTCTCCGCCGACCTGCGCGAGCACGACCTGGTGGTGATGGCACTCTCCCGTGACCGCTACGGGCTGCCCGCCGAGGCGTACGACTCCTTCACGCGGACGTACGGCTGGGACGTACGGGCGTGGGACGGCTGCGCTGTGCTGCGCGGGGCGCGGGAGACGGCCAGCTGCGCGTGGGTGGCCCAGCACGCGCCGGTCGATCCGAAGGCGCTGGCCGAGTTCGAGCGGCGGGTGGCGTCCCTGCGGGACGGCGACGAGACCGTGCGCTGGTATCCCTTCTGACGCCCGGCCGCGGGGGCCCGGCGCTCAGGTCCGCCCCTGGATCGTCCCGGCGGCCCGGTGCAGTTCGGCGAGGACGGTGCGCACGGCGCGGCGCGCGGTGCGTTCGGGCCGGTGGAGGGCGTCGATGTGCCGCCGGGCGCGGACGCCGCTCAGCGGCTTGAGCACCAGCGCGGCGTGCGCGCGGGTGGTCCAGCGCGGCATCAGGGCGAGCCCGCCTCCGGCGGCCACAGCCTCGGCGACCACGGCGAACTCGTTGATGCGGTGGGCGAGATGGAGACGGCGGCCCGCCGCGGTGGCGATGGCGTCGATGGTCGCCATGAGCGGGAAACCGTCGTGCACGGTGATCCACGGCTGGTCGGCGACATCGCGCGGGGTAAGCCTGCGCTTGGCTGCGAGCGGGTGGTCGGCGGGCATGGCGACGTCGAGCGGTTCCCGCAGCAGGGTGGTCGCGGTCACCGTCCCCGGCCACTCGGGGGCGTGTTCGAGGCGGTGGGCGAGTACGAGGTCGTACTCCCTGGTCAGCGGCGGGAAGTCGTCCTGGGGCACGTCCTCATCGGCGAGTGAGAGACGGGGCCCGCCGGGCGCCGCCAGTCCGCGCAGCAGCAGCGGGAAGAACGCCGAGCCCGCGCTGTGGAAGGCCGCGACCGACACCTCGCCGTCCGGCCGGTCCACGAACTCCGCGACGGTGTGCCGCGCCCGCTCCAGCGCGGTCTCCACCTCGATGGCGGCCCCGGCCAGGACCTGGCCCGCGTCCGTGAGCACCAGCCGGCGCCCCTGGCGCTCGGTGAGCGGGACGGGGATCGCCCGCTGGAGCAGCCGCAGTTGCTGGGAGATCGCCGACGGCGTCACCAGCAGGGCCTCGGCCACCGCGGTCACGCTGCCCAGTTCGCCGAGTTCCCGCAGGATCCGCAGCTGCCGTTCGTCCATGTCCTCAGTGTAGGGAAACTGAAAGGTCCCTTAAGAGGTTGGCCCTGGGCTTCATGGAGCGGGCCGGGCAGGGTGGGCGCGTGCCTGATGCCCGCCGTACCGATGCGGTACTCCTGCTGGTCGCGCTCGTCTGGGGTTCGAGTTATCTCTCCGCCCAGACGGCCACGGCCGTCCTGCCCGTCCTCGTGGTGCTGTTCGCCCGATACGCGCTGTCCGCGCTCGCCTGTCTCGGCCTGGTCGCCGTCGACCGCCGGTCCGGGGGGTGGACCCGCGACGAGCTCCGCGTCGGCGTGCCGCTGGGGATCACCCAGGCCGCCGTCCTGGTCGTGGAGACGTACGGTGTCGCGCACACGAGCGCCGCCAACGCGGGGCTGATCATCAGCCTCACGATCGTGCTCACCCCGCTGCTGGACCGCGCCGGTCGGCGCGGCGGACTGCCGCCGTCCTTCTACGCCGCCGCCGGGGTCTGCCTGGTGGCCGTCGCCCTCCTCATGTCCGGCAACGGCTTCCACGCTCCGCGCCTCGGTGACCTGCTGATGCTCGCCGCCGCGCTGGTGCGGGCGGTGCACGTCGCCCTGGTCGGACGGCTGACCGCGCACCGGGCGATCCGGCCGCTTCGGCTGACCACCGTGCAGACCCTCGTCGGCACGGCGGTGTTCCTGGTGCCCGCCGCGAGCGGTCTGCCGGACCTCGCCCGGGTGGGCGCCGGGGGCTGGGCGCAGCTGCTGTATCTCGCCCTGTTCTGCAGTGTGTTCGCCTTCCTGGCGCAGACGTGGGCCGTGCAGCGGACCTCGGCGAGCCGGGCCAGCCTGCTGCTGGGCACCGAGCCGGTCTGGGCCGCCGCGGTGGGCATCGGCCTCGCCGGTGAGCACTTCACCCCGCTGACCGGTCTGGGCGCGGCCCTGCTCATCGCGGGCACGTACTGGGGTCAGGCGGTGGAACGCGCCCACCGGGCCCACCCGGAGCCCAAGGACCACGACACACCGCGCACGTCCCCGCTGTCGGTACGGGAGACAACGGCCGGCGGCCCACCCGTCACGTCGTCCGCGCCGGGGTGACGGGGGCGGGGGGAGTGAACGCCCGCCAGACGCCGGGCCGGGTGCGGTGGATGCCCGTCAGGAAGACGGGCCGTGTGGATGCCCGCCGGGATGACGGGCCGCGCGCAATGGACGCCCGCGGAGTGACGAGCCGAGCGCGGTGGACGCCCGGTCAGACCCGTTCGTCCGCGAGGTCCCGTAGTGGCCACATGCCGTCGACCACGGCCGCCGTGTCGCCCTTGCGCCGCAGGAAGCTCTGGAAGTCCGCCGCCCACTCGGCGTACCACTCGATCTGCCGGCGGTGCAGCTCCGCCGGGCCGAGGGACGCGACCTTGGGGTGGCGGACGGCTATCGCGGAGGCGAGGCGGGCCGCGGCGAGGGCGTCCGCCAGCGCGTCGTGGGCGGAGCCGAGCGCGATGCCGTACTCCGTGCACACCGCCTCCAGATTCCGCTTGCCGCGGCGGTAGCGGTCCACGGAGCGGTCGATGGTGTACGGGTCGATGACCGGAGCCGGGTCGGTGCCCAGCCGGTCGCGCAGGGACGGCAGTCCGTGGCGCCGCAGCTCGGCGGAGAGCAGCGTCAGATCGAAGGTGGCGTTGTACGCGACGACGGGCACGCCCGTCTGCCAGTAGCCGACGAGGACGGAGGCGATGGAGTCGGCGACCTGGTCGGCGGGGCGGCCCTCGGCGGCCGCCCGTTCATTGCTGATCCCGTGCACGGCCACGGCGTCCGCCGGGATCTCGACGCCCGGGTCGGCCAGCCACTCGCGGCGTCCGACCGGCTCGCCGCCCCTGACCTCGATCACCGCCCCGGTGACGATGCGCGCCTCGCGCGGGTCCGTCCCGGTCGTCTCCAGGTCGAAGCCGATCAGCAGCTCCCGGTGCCAGCCCATGGGCGGCCCCCCTTCTTCATGGTGCGTTCCCCCAGTGGTCCCCACGATCGCATGGGCCACTGACAACGCGAGGACCGCGTTCCGCTTGTCCGGTCCGCCGGCCCGCCGGGCGCCGGCGCGAAGGCCGCTCACGGACCGGACCACCGACGGCCGGAGACCCGTTGTCAGGACACCGGACGCGAGTCCGACCAGGCGACTTCGAACTCCTCGCGATACGTGGGGAAAAGACCCTCTTCGGTGGTGTCGTCCGGTTTGACCACCCGGCCTCCGCCGCGCAGCACCAGGACCGGCGCCTCCATGCCGCGGGTCCGGCGCAGATACGACTGCACGACGGCGACACCGTCCGATCCGTCGCCGTCGACGAGGTACGCGGTGAAGCGGGGGGTCTCGTCGAAGACCTGGATCTCGAAGGCTCCCGGGTCGCGCAGCCGCGAGCGGACCCGTCGCATGTGCAGGATGTTGGTCTCGACGGTGCGGCTCAGCTCGCCCCGCTTGATGCCGAGTTCACGCTCACGGCGCTTGACCGCGCTGGAGGCGGGGTTGAGGAACAGCAGCCGCACCCGGCAGCCCGACTCGGCCAGCCGCACGAGGCGCCGCCCGGAGAAGTTCTGCACCAGCAGGTTCAGGCCGATGCCGATGGCGTCGAGGCGCCGGGCGCCGCCGAAGAGGTCCTCGGCGGGGAACTGCCGCAGCAGCCTGACCCGGTCGGAGTGCACGCCGACCACGTCCGCGTACCGGTCGCCGACCAGGTGCTCCACCGCGTCGACGGGGAGGCGGCGCGCCGACGGCACGTCGCCGCCGGCGCCGAGGATCTCCAGGAGCCGGGCCGAGGCGCGCTCGGCCTGGGCCAGCACGGCCTCCGAGAGCGCCCGGTTGCGCGAGACCACGTTCCGGGTGACTTCCAGCTCGTCCAGGGCCAGTTCGACGTCCCGGCGCTCGTCGAAGTACGGCTCGAAGCACGGCCAGTGCTGCACCATCAGCTCGCGCAGCTGCGGCAGCGTGAGGAAGCTGAGGACGTTGTCGTCGGCGGGGTCGAGCAGATAGCCCTTGCGGCGGCTCACCTCGCGTACGGCGACGGCGCGCTGCACCCATTCCTGGCCGGCCGGCCCGGCCGCGGCGACCACCCACTCGTCGCCGTGGACGGGTTCGTAGATCGGCCGCAGTACGGCGGCCACGACCGCGCGCAGCCGCTGCTCGACCAGATTCAGCCAGATGTAGGCCCGGCCGGCCCGCTGGGCGCGCGTACGCACCTCGCGCCAGGCGTCGGCGCCCCAGTCCAGTTCCGGGCCGATGGAGCCCATCTCCATCGGCCGTGCCAGGGACACCGCGCCGGGCGGGACATCTGTGGAGTTCCCCTCGTGACCCTCGTCACCAGGAGGCAACTCCAGCCCTCCCGAGCCCACCCGTGCACCGCCTTCCGCTCCCCCGAGCTCTCCCCTAGTCAACGATCAAGGAAGGGTACTCCGGGACCGGTCGGCGGTGCAGCCCGATGGACAGGTCGCTTCTCAACTGCCTTCGCGGGGACGCCCGTTCTGGTCGGCGAGGTCCGCGGGAGTGAGCGGATTCATAGCGGTGACGTCACGCGGGGCGATGGAGAAGCCCTGCCAGTGGACCGGCATGGGCTGCTGGTCCTCGTCCCGGGCGACGTGGTGGAAGCCGACGTTCATCCACACGACGGGGTGGGTGAGCGTCTGTCCGTTGACCCACTTGTCGACGGACTTGCCGCCGCCGGTACCGCAGTTGCGCAGGTTGTCGCTGGCGAACTGCTCGCACTTCTTGTACTCGGTGAAGTAGACGTCGCTCTTGGTGTACGGGCGGCCCAGGTACTTGGTGCTCGCGCCGGGGACGATCTCGTACGAACGCGCGTGATTGTCCTTGTTCTTGCCCGAGTTGCTGACGACCCGCCACCAGCGCATGTTCTTGGCGTTGCCCGCGAGTTCCTTGGTGATTTTGGTGCGGGTGGTCTTGTTGGTCGGGCCCTCGTTGCCCCGCGACGGCGGGCTCACCACGGAGTCGTACTGCTCGATCTTGCTCTTGGGGGAGCCGTCCAGACCGAAGTTGAGCCGCCAGAAGACGTTGTGGCTGTGGCTCGTGGCGTACGAGGTGGCGTTCTTGCCGATCGGCCAGCCGCGGCCGTCACCGGCGTCGTAGTCACCCGGGGAGAGGCTGCCGGTTGCGCCGACGTTCATGTGGAGGGTGCCGTCGTCCTGGAAACGCCACTCGGTGATGTACTCGTACCAGCCGACCTGGTTCACCGTGTAGACGAGCAGATCCTTGCCCTGGGTCTGCCAGACCTTGCTCGGGGTGTCGCCCTGCATGCGGTAGGCGTGTCCCCGTGAACGGGTCGTGGTGCACAGGCCGTTGACGTCGGCGTGCTCCGGGTCCCAGGCGTCGGGGACCTTGACGGACTTGATGGTGCCGCCGGGGCACTCGCCGGGCGCCATGTTCATCAGGCCCTGGCCGAAGCCTGCGCCCGTGAGGTCGCTGTACTCGGCCTGCCCGTCGTCGTAGGGCACGTGGATCTGGGCGAGCTTGGCGCTGGTGAGGACCTTGATCGGCTGGGCCTCGCCCTTGGGCTGGTAGGAGATGTTCTCCAGGACCAGGCCGGCCTCGCTCTCGTAGTGCCAGCACATCCGCCAGGTGGTGCCGGTGGCGAGCTGCTGTTCGATCTTGTAGGCCTCGCTGCAGTCGGCGGCCGCGGGAGCGGCCTTGGGCTGGGCGACGGCCGGCCCCCCGGCCGTCGTCACACCGACGGCGAGCAGGCCCGCCGTGAGGCCCACCGCCGCCCGGCTGCGGGCACGGCTGATTCTGTTGACGCGCATGAAGAAGTGACTCCCTTGCGAAAGAGCACGAAAGACGGGAAGAGCCGCCGAGGCGACCGGACGGTGGTCGGCCGTCGGCCTGGCCGGGCGGCTCGGCGGCGGTCGGCCGCCCGGCTCAGCCGAGCTTGCCGACCTTGCGGGTGCTCAGGTCGATCACCAGGTCACGGCTGTCGATCCAGGGCCCGTTCCTGACCTTCGGGAAGAGCCGCACGCAGCGGTGCTCGCCGCAGTCGGCGAGCACGGCGGGCTGCGCCCCCGGTGCCGCGCGGTAGACCATGCTGTTGAGCAGCAGCTGGTCGGGCGAGGTGAGTTCCTTGCCGGTGGCGTCCTTGTAGTCGGCCTTCAGTCCCGCGCCGAGCGGGTCGGCGATGAGCAGCCGGGCCGCCTCGGCCATCTCGTCGCGGGCGATCGGCGGCTGGACACCGTGCTGCGTGCCCGTCTGCTCGACCTTCCCGGTGTCGAGGTTGACGGTCCTGGTGACGAGCGTGTCGTCCTTGTAGTCGTAGAACGTCACGTCGGCGCGGCGGGGCGCCCCCGGGTCGTCCAGCTCCTCGACCTCGGGCTCGGCGAGGTTCACACCGATGCGCTGCGGGCCGCGCTTCCCCTCGACGTTCTCGCCGGAGGAGAGCAGCTGACGGTTCAGCGCGATCTGTTCGACGCGCCGCATCTCGTCGTCGGTGAGCGGGTCGCGCCCCTTGCCCTTGTCGCCCTCCGCCGGTGCCTGCTCGACGGTGCCGGGCTGCGCCGCCCCCTGCGCCGCCGCCCCGCCCTGCTGGGCGGACGTGCCCGTCCCCTTGGTGCCGTCCGCGTCGTCGGCCCCCGCCGAGCCCGGCAGGGTGACCGCGACCATCGCCGCCGTACCGGCCACCGCGACGGCCGCACCCGCCACCACCTTGCCCAGATGGCGGCGCACTATCTTGCGCACATTTTCCCCCTACTCCCCCTGCGTCGCTGAGAGTTCATCGAGCCCCACTGTTGGGCATAGTGCGTATGCCCTGGTCACCCGGTAAGAGGGAGGTAAGTCCTAGGAGGTTCCATCACTTTCGGGGAGACTCGGCCGCGAGTCGCCCTCAGGGGCACAGCACTACTGGAAGAGTCGTATCCATGCAGGTCTGGCCTGGAGAGGCGTATCCACTCGGCGCGACGTACGACGGCGCCGGCACCAATTTCGCGGTCTTCTCGGAGGCCGCCGACCGGATCGAGCTGTGTCTGCTGCACGACGACGGCTCGGAGACAGCGGTGGAGCTGCGGGAGACCGACGCGTTCGTGCGGCACGCGTACCTGCCCGGCATCATGCCGGGACAGCGCTACGGCTTCCGCGTGCACGGCCCGTACGCGCCGGGGCGCGGGCTGCGCTGCAACTCCGCGAAGCTGCTGCTCGACCCGTACGCGAAGGCGATCAGCGGCGACATCAAGTGGGGCGAGGAGGTCTACGGCTATCACTTCGGGGCGCCCGACAAGAGGAACGATCTCGACTCGGCGCCGCACACGATGGCGTCCGTCGTCGTGAACCCCTACTTCGACTGGGGGGACGACCGCCGCCCCCGTACGGAGTACCACCACACGGTGCTCTACGAGGCCCACGTGAAGGGCCTCACGATGAAGCACCCGGCGCTGCCCGACGAACTGCGCGGCACCTACGCGGCGCTGGCCCACCCGGCCATCATCGAACACCTGACCGGGCTGGGGGTGACGGCTCTCGAACTGATGCCCGTGCACCAGTTCGTGAACGACCACCGGCTGGTGGAGATGGGCCTCAACAACTACTGGGGCTACAACACCATCGGCTTCTTCGCCCCGCACAACGCGTACGCGTCCTGGGGCGACCGCGGACAGCAGGTCCTGGAGTTCAAGTCGGCCGTCCGGGCCCTGCACGAGGCGGGCATCGAGGTCATCCTCGACGTGGTCTACAACCACACGGCCGAGGGCAACCACCTGGGCCCCACGCTGTCCTTCAAGGGGCTCGACAACCCGTCGTACTACCGGCTCACCGACGACCCGCGCTACTACATGGACACCACGGGGACGGGCAACTCGCTACTCATGCGCTCCCCGCACGTCCTGCAGCTGATCATGGACTCGCTGCGGTACTGGGTGACCGACATGCACGTCGACGGCTTCCGCTTCGACCTGGCGGCGACACTGGCCCGGCAGTTCCACGAGGTGGACCGGCTGTCGTCGTTCTTCGACCTGGTGCAGCAGGACCCGGTCGTCTCCCAGGTGAAGCTGATCGCCGAGCCGTGGGACGTCGGCGAGGGCGGCTACCAGGTGGGCAACTTCCCGCCGCTGTGGACCGAGTGGAACGGCAAGTACCGGGACACGGTGCGGGACATGTGGCGGGGGGAGCCGCGCACCCTCGCGGAGTTCGCCTCCCGGCTGACGGGCTCCTCGGACCTCTACCAGGACGACGGCCGCCGGCCCCTGGCCTCGATCAACTTCGTCACCTGTCACGACGGCTTCACGCTGCACGACCTCGTCTCGTACAACGAGAAGCACAACGACGCCAACGGAGAGGAGAACCGCGACGGCGAGAGCCACAACCGGTCCTGGAACTGCGGGGCCGAGGGCGAGACCGACGACCCGGCCGTCCTGGAACTGCGGGCCCGGCAGATGCGCAACTTCCTGGCGACGCTGATGCTCTCCCAGGGTGTGCCGATGCTCAGCCACGGCGACGAGTTCGCGCGCACCCAGCACGGCAACAACAACGGCTACTGCCAGGACAGCGAGCTGTCCTGGGTGCCGTGGCCGGAGGACGGCAGTCCGCTGCTGGACTTCACGCGCGCGATGGTGTGGCTGCGGCGCGACCACCCGGTCTTCCGGCGGCGCCGCTTCTTCCACGGGCGGCCGGTGGAGGGCACGCACGACGACCTGTCGGACATCGCGTGGTTCACCCCCTCGGGCAAGGAGATGACCCAGCGCGACTGGGACTCGGCGCACGCGCGGGCGCTCACCGTGTTCCTCAACGGGCACGCGATCTCGGAACCGGGCCCGCGCGGGGAGCGGATCTCCGACGACTCGTTCCTGCTGATGTTCAACGCCTCGCCCAAGACGCTGGAGTTCGTGGTCCCGGTCGATCACGGACGGCAGTGGGAGGTGATCGTCGACACGGCACGCGCCGACGGGGTGCCACCGGGAACCGGCGAGAAGGTCCAGGCCGGCGACCGGCTGACCCTGGTCGACCGGAGCATGGCGGTGCTGCAGCGGCCCGCGTGACGCGGAGCCGGTGAGCGAGGGGCACACGCGCGTGGAGGGCGTCCCGCGAAGGACGCCGCCCACGCGTGGCGTGCCCCTTCGTCACGCCGGACGCGGGCGCGGGGCACCTCCGGACGGGGTGACGCGCTGCCCCGGTCGCCGGAAATCGGCCACCCGCGCGCGTGCGTCCGCACGAGCCGATGACACGAAGGGCGGCGGGGCGGGTACGTAGCTCTGCATGACATCTGAGCGTCCTGACCCCGTGACGGTGCCCAAGGCACCCACCGCAACGTATCGGCTCCAGTTGCAACCGGAGTTCCCTTTCGCGGCGGCCGAGGCGGCCGTGCCGTACGTGGCCTCGCTCGGCGTCTCCCACCTGCACCTGTCCCCCGTCCTGGAGGCCGTCCCCGGCTCGCTGCACGGCTACGACGTGACGGACCACGGGCGCGTGCGGGCCGAACTGGGCGGCGAGGAGGGCCTGCGCTCGCTGTCCCGCACCGCGCGCGAGCACGGCCTGGGGCTGGTGGTCGACATCGTGCCGAACCACATGGCGATGTCCCCGCGCCACAACCGCCCCCTGTGGGAGGTTCTGCGGGAGGGGCCCGAGTCGCCCTACGCGCGCTGGTTCGACATCGACTGGCAGGCCCAGGACGGTCAGCTGCTGCTCCCGGTGCTCGGACACCCGTTCGGCGCGGAGGTCGGCCGGCTCAAGGTCGACGGCGACGTGCTGCGCTACTACGACCACGTGTTCCCCCTGCGCGAGGGCACCGAGGACCTGCCGCTGCCGCAGCTCCTCGACGCGCAGTGGTACCGCCCGGTGTGGTGGCGGCTGGCCCGGACCGAGCTCAACTACCGGCGGTTCTTCAGCATCTCGGAGCTCATCGGGGTGCGGGTCGAGGACCCGGAGGTGTTCACGGCGACCCACGAGACCGTCCTGCGGCTGCTCGGCGAGGGCGTCGTCGACGGACTGCGCGTCGACCACCCCGACGGCCTCGCGGACCCGGACACCTACCTGCGCCGCCTGCACGAGGCGACCGGCGGGCGCTGGACGGTGGTCGAGAAGATCCTGGCCGACGGCGAACCGCTGCCGGCGTCCTGGCCCGTCGCCGGCACGACGGGATACGACGCCCTGCGGCACGTGGACGGCCTCTTCGAGGACCCGGCGGGCGCGGACGAACTCCTGGGCCGCTACCGCCGTTTCGCGGCCCCCGAGGCCGACGAGGGCGGCGACTGGGCGGCCACCGTGCGGCGCGCCGCCCACGAGGTCGTCACCCACGAGCTGGCCACCGAGGTCGAGCGCCTCGTGCGCGCGGCGAGCCGTCTGTGCGCGAGCTCCCCCCTGCCGGAGCTGCGCGACCGCACCCCCTGGGCGCTGCGCACCGCGCTGCGGGAACTCCTCGTCCGCATGGAGGTCTACCGGCCGTACGCCTCCGGGGACGCCTCCTCCGTCGTCACCGAGGAGGCCGCGGCCGAGGCACGGCGGGCCTTCACGGTGCCCGAGGAGGCCGAGGCCGTGGACGTCGTACGCGACCTGGTGCTCGGGCGGGCCGGCGACGGGCCGGGACACGCGGAGTTCCGGGCGAGGTTCGCCCAGACCTCGTCCGCGTTGCGCGCCAAGTCCATGGAGGACACCGCGTTCTACCGCTACGTGCCGCTCCTCTCGGCGAACGAGGTCGGCGGGAACCCGGGCAGCCCGTCGGTGTCCCCGGAGCGGTTCCACGCCTACTGCGCGCGCGTGCAGCGCGACTGGCCCACCACGGGCACCGTGCTGTCGACGCACGACACGAAGCGCAGCGCCGACGTGCGCGCGGCCGTCTCGGTGCTCACCGAGTGCCCCGAGCGGTGGGACGCCGTCCTGGCCGAGGCGACCGCCCTCCGCGTGTCCGGCGTGCCCGACCCGGCGCTGGCCTGGGCCGCCTGGCAGACGGTCTTCGGGCTCGGCCCGGCCGACGAGGAGCGGGTCCAGGGGGCGCTGGCCAAGCACGTCAGGGAGGCCGGGCTGCGGACCACGTGGACCGAACAGGACCCCGCGTACGAGGAGGCGGTGGCGGCGTTCGTCGAGGAGGGCCCCTGCGGCGCCCCCGGACGGCTCGTGCACGACTTCCGGGACACCGTCGAGCCGCATGTGCGGGCGAACGTCCTGGGGGCGGCCCTGGTCCAGCTGACGATGCCGGGCGTGCCGGACGTCTACCAGGGCACGGAAGGCGAGTACCGGGCCCTGGTCGACCCGGACAACCGCCGTCCGTTCGCGCCGCAGGAACGCCCCTCGGCCAAGGCCGCGCTGACCACGGCCGCCCTGCGGCTGCGGCGGCGGCGCCCCGACGTCTTCGGCGAGGCGGCGACGTACACGCCCCTGGAGGCCGTGGGCCCGGCCGCGGACCACTGTGTCGCGTTCGCGCGCTCCGGAGAGGTGCTCACGGCGGTGACGCGGCTGTCGCTGCGGCTGGCGGAGGCGGGCGGCTGGCGGGACACCCGGCTGGAGCTGCCGCCGGGCCGGTGGGCCGACGTGCTGACCCCCGGGCGGGAGTTCTCGGGGCACGCGCGCGTGGCGGAGCTGTTCGCGGAGCTGCCGGTGACGTTGCTGGAGCGGGTGCCGGAGACCGGCGGCGGCGCGGTCAGCTGAACCGCACCAGAAGGGACCGCGGAGAACGGCCGAGCAGACCCGTCGGGACGGGGCGGAAGCCCGGCGCCCAGCGCAGGTGCGGCAGCGCGTCCAGCAGGGCGCGCAGGCCGTGCTCCGCCGTTCGGCAGGCCAGTCGGGCGCCCGGGCACCCCACGTCGTCCCCGGGCCGCTCCTGGGTCGCCTCCCCGATGCCGTACGCCTGCTCCCCCGGGTCGGCCCGGAAGGCGTCGTAGCGGTCGGGGTCGGTGAAGCGGGCCGGGTCCCGTCCCGCCGCTCCCGGCAGGCAGGCCACGGTGGCGCCCGCGGGTACGACGCCGATCCGCTCGGTGGCCCGGCGCAGGACGACGTGCAGCGGCGGATCGCGGCGCAGGGACTCCGCCCAGGCTCCCGGCACGAGCTCGGGACGCGCCCGGATCAGCTCCAACTGGTCCGGGTGGTCGAGCAGGTTGGCGAGGAACGAGGCGAGGGCGTGCCCGGTCCGCACGGCCGTGTCCAGCAGGGTGCCCGCGAGGGCCGTCACGGTCTCGTCGGGCAGCGGGCCCCCGTCGACCCGGGCGGTGCACAGCACCGAGAGCAGGTCGGCGCGCGGGTGGGTGCGACGGCGGACCACGTGAGGGCGCAGCAGCGCGTCCCAGTGCCCCGCGCCCGTCCGGCCCCGCTCCCGCACCAGCCGGGTGTCCCCGCGGGGCAGGCCGAGGACGACGACGGCCGCGGCGGCGGCGGGCAGCCAGTGGCAGAACTCGCCCACCAGATCGGCCTCTTGGCGTCCGGAGAGCCGGCGGGCCAGCACATGGGCGACCCGCTCGATCCCGGCGGTGAACGCGTCCTCCCGCAGGGCCGAGTGCAGGAGGGTCCGCGCGCCCCCGGCCCGGGGCGGCGCCGGCTCCGGCGAGGCGAGCAGCCTCGGGTCGGCGAGGGCGGCGCGCACATCGGCGTACCGGCTGATCAGCCAGGCCCCGACCGGCTCGTCGTACACGACCGGGAAGCCCTCGCGCAGCGCGCGGTACAGCGGGAAGGGGTCGCGTGCGGTCCCGGGAGCGCCCAGACTCGGCGGCACAGGCCGCGGCGGCCGGGCCGGCGTGCCCGGCCCGCCCGGCGAAGGGGCCAGGGCCGTGGTGCCGCCGGGAAGCCCGTGAGGACACAGCACCACCGGCCTCCCGCCGCTGGGTGCGCGCGGCGGACTCGCGCGCAACTGCACCCAGCGGACCACCGGCGCTCCGACCCCGCAGTCCCGGTACACCCGGACGGGTGAACTCCCCGGGCGGCGAGCGTGGACGGCCGGCGGGGTCCTGGCCGGCGACGGGCGGGGTGAGGCGCGGGTTTGGGGCGAGGGACGTGCCGGTGGACCCTGTCGCCGGGAACCTGGCGGGCGTCGGCGGGCGTTGATGGCTCGCACGGCGGACTTCGTCGGCGGGCACGGGCGGCCCGTCCGGCCTCCGCCGGCCGGGATCGGTGACACGCACGGCGGTCTCCCTCGGCGGGTGCCGCCGGCTCGCACGGGAGCCGGTCTCGGCTCGCGGGGTGCCGCCGGCTCGCACAGGAGCCGGTCTCGGCTCGCGGGGTGCCGCCGGCTCGCACAGGAGCCGGCCTCGGCTCGCGGGGTGCCGCCGGCCCGCACAGGAGCCGGCCTCGGCTCGCGGGGTGCCGCCGGCCCGCACGGGAGCCGGCCTCGGCTCGCGGGGTGCCGCCGGCCCGCACGGGAGCCGGCCTCGGCTCGCGGGGTGCCGCTGGCCCGCACGGGAGCCGGCCTCGGCTCGCGGGGTGCCGCTGGCCCGCACGGGAGCCGGCCTCGGTTCGCGGGGTGCCGGTGGTCCACGGGTCCCGACCTGGGCGTGAGTGGTGGTGCCGGGTGCCCGCCGGGTCGCCTCAGCGACCGGCTCCCGCGTCCGTACGCTCCCGGGGCCCGGGGCGGCCCGGCGGCGCACGGTGGTGAACAGGGCCGCCTCGTGCGCGCCCGTGGCCGCCCTCGCGGGACCCATGTACGTAGCGGGGGCGTCCGACCCCGCTGGGGGCCGGGCGGGGTCCGGCAGGCCCGTGCCGGTCCGTGCGCGCCGCCCTCGGGCCTCCGACCGCCCTCCGAGGGCGGGACGGCAGGCGGGGGCCGTCGCCCCGAGGGCCGTGAATGCCTCCGGGCGCCCCTCGGAGCCGCCCGGCGTTTCCTTGACAGTTCACCGAGTCCGTGGAGTACTGCGGAATGCGATGGCCGGGCGGACACGTCGGGGGTGAGTCCACTGCCGGAGCTGCGCTACCTCAGTGTGTCCGAACTCTTCTCGTCCGCACGGGCGCTGGCCGATCACCGGCCGGGACTGTGCACGCTCAGAAAGGTCGGCACCTCCCGCGCGGGCCGGGCCATGCACCTGCTGTCCGTCGGCCACGCCTCCCGCGCCGTCCTGGTCGTCGCCGGGGCCCACGCCAACGAGCAGACCGGCGGTTCGACCCTGCTCGCCCTGGCCGAACGCTTGCTCTACGAAAGGGAGTTGAGGGCCGACACCTCCTGGCACTTCCTGCTCTGCGCGGACCCGGACGGCGCGAGCCTGCACGTGACGCCGGCGCCGCGCACGCTGTTCGACTACCACCTCGGCTTCTTCCGCCCGGCCGGTCCCGAGCAGCCCGAGTGGTCGCCGTCGGTGCTGCCGCCGGACCGGCTGCCGCCCGAGACACGGACCCTCCTCGGTGTCATCGACGAGGTGCGGCCCTACCTCCAGGTGACCCTGCACGGGACCGATCTCGGGGGCAGCTGGGTGCAGTTGACGAAGGACGTCCCCGGGCTGGCCGAACCGTTCGCCAAGTCCGCGGCCGAGTTGCACATCCCGGTGGAGACGGGCCCCTCGGACGCCGCCGGCTGGCCGGCCTCGGGCCCCGGGGTGCACGTGATGCCGGGACCGGACTCGCCCACTGCGTACCCGAGCATGCCGGACGACGCCCGGCACAGCACCTGGTACCACGCCCACCGGTACGGCGGCCTGACGGCGGTCGTGGAGGTGCCGATGTGGGCCGGCGACCTGGTCGACGATCCGGCGCCCCACCCCGCCCCCGCGGCGGCCCTGCGGCACCTGGCCCGGCGGCTGGTGCGGGACGCGCTCCAGGTGGAACGCGTTCTCGCGGACGCCCTGCCGAGGCTGCCGGGTCCCGAGGGGCCAATGCTGCGGGCCGCCCGGTGGGCCCTGGACCTCGTACCGGGTCTCGCGGGTGACTGGGCCGCGGCACCGCCGCCGGGAGCCACGGTGGCGTACGTGGGCAGCGTCGACGCGTTCGGGCGCCGGCTGCCGTTGCGGGCGGCGGCGATGCTGCTGCGGGTCCTGCGGGAGACCGACGACCGTGCGGCCCCTCATCTCGAACGGCTCGTCGCCGCCTGGAGCGAGGCCTTCACCGAGCACTTCCGCGCCCGCTGGGTCCCGCTGGAACACCAGGTCGAGCACCAGACCCGCACGGTCGTCGCGGCGGCCCGCCACGCCCGCGACCGGGCGGCGTGAACCCGGCCCGGCGGCACAGGCGGCACGAACGAGGGCGTACGGGGGTGGTGCCGCCTCGTGGGCGACGGGCGGCACCCCCGTCCGACCGCCGGCCCGTCAACTTCGTTGAGGCGTCCGGGCATCCGGGCATCGGGCGTCAATCCGTCAGGGCGAACACCGTCCTCGTCTCGGCGGCCATCACGCAGGAGTTCGAGAAGGTGCGGCTGTACTCGGTGGGCTGCCCGGCCCACTCGCCGCGCGCGGTCACGGTCACCGGCGCGTAGACCATGGGGCAGATCGCGTCGGCCCTCGGCCGGATGCGGGCGATGTCACCCCGCACCGCCCGGAGCTCGTCGCAGGCCTGCGCCGCCCGTACGTGTCCGCGCGGCGGATCGCACAGCAGGAGCGTGCCGCGGGTGGCCCCGGTGGCGGCCTCGCCCGTGGTCACGGTGAGGTAGAGCCAGTCCCCGGGGACCGCCGTCGCGCGGGCCGGTGCGGGACCCAGCGCGAGGAGCGCGATCGCCGCCAGCAGACCACCACGTACCGCTCGAGAGGTTTTCGTCATTCCCGGTGCATCGGCACGGCGGCCTGACTTCCCCAGCCGGGCTCACCCGAACGGGAGGGGCCGGGTTCGCTCCGCCGGGCCAGTCCGGACGCGGCGAGGACCACGCGCGCCTGGAACTCCACCTGCCGTGCGACCGGCACCCAGCGGGCTCCGTAGCCGTCGTGGTAGTCGGCGCACCACACGTCGATGAGCCGGTCCAGCTCCGGCAGCACACCGGCCGCGGCGGCGCCGGCGCCGGTCGCCAGCTGGTGCAGCAGTCCCGCCGTGCGCAGCGCGACCCGGCGCCCGGAGATGCCGAGAGCGGCCAGGCGGGCGGTGTCGAGGGGCGGCAGCGGACGTGACCCGCCGTCGTCGGTGTCGGGGTCCCAGGAGTCGGCGAGACCGGGGCCCACCAGTAAATAGTCGTCGACCGGCGCGAGGAGGTGGGCCGCGTCCGGGACGGCGGACAGCGCGGGCCGCAACCGCCGGAGCATCGCCTCCAGCAGCTCCGTGTCGCGGCGCAGGGACCGGCTCACCGCCCGGAGGACCGCGTCGGCGTCCCGGGGCGGCCGGGCGTCCTCCACGGCCGCCACCCCCCACATGGGCGCCTCGACCACGGCCGTCACCGTGCCGTACGCGTGCGGGTGGAACCACGTCGACTCCACCGCCGCCTCCGTGATGGCGGCGGCCAGGTCGCCCCGGCGCGGCGGCGGGATGCGGTACACGGCGGGGCCGAGCGTGGGCCAGTACAGGGTGTCGTACGGACCCAGCTCGCGCGGGATGCCCAGTCGCGCCGCGGTGTGCGCGACGCGCTGGGCGAGGCCCGGCAGCTCGCGGGTCAGCTCGACGAATCCGCCGCCGACGTCGACGCCGTGCAGGGACGCCTGGAAGAAGGGCCGCAGCTCGTCCTGGAGGTCGAGGAGGGTGCGGGTCTCGGGCAGGGCCGCGTCCGCCGCGCCGTCGGGCAGCCACTCGGGCTGCTCCAGGAAGCCCGGGCGAAAGAAGTTCCGGAAGTAGCGGCCCAGGGTGTACGGGCCCGGCAGCCAGCGTTCATTGCGGCGCGCGCCGTCGGGGTCGAGGCAGAGCAGCAGGTTCCAGGTGACGTCCGCGTCCTCGCACAGCCTCGGGTCGGCGAGGACGCGCTCCGCGAGCCTGAGGACGGTGGCGCCACCCACGGGCTCGTTGGCGTGCGGGCCGGCGACGATCAGGGTGTGGCGTACGCCGTGTCCCACGGACAGCAGCCACATCGGGGTGCCCGCCCGTGACGTCCCCGCGCGGCGCAGCCGGGCGTCCCGCGGGTGGCGGGCGACGAGGGCCGCCGCGCGGGCGCTCAGCTCGTCCACGGTCGGATAGCGGAGGAGTGGCGGCAGGGCGCACCTCCACTGGACGGTGCCGTCGTTTCACCCGATGTGCGGGGAAGAGGACAGTCAGCCACGGCTCATGGGGTACGTCAACACCCCGGAGGTGACGGGGAGTTGGGTGACCTCACTGCGTAAAACCCAGGCCAGAGCTTTGCGGGGCGGGGTCAGCTCTTGGGCACGGGGACGCAGGGGTGGGCCGCGCGCCGGGTGGTGCTCACTCCGACGCGAGCCGGAACGACATCCTCCCGAAGCCGACCTGATCGCCGTCGCGGACCACGGCGGCGCCGATGACCCGGCGTCCGTTCACCGTGGTGCCGTTGGTCGAACCGAGGTCGCGCAGCACCCACATCCCGCCCTGGCGGCTCAGTTCGGCGTGCACACGGGAGACCGTCTCGTGGTTGAGCCGCAGTCCGCTGGCGGGGTCCCGCCCTATGCGCAGCGGATAGCCGTTGCCCGCGTGGGGCAGCTGGAGCTTGGGAAGCCGCTCGGCCCGCCACGCCCTGCGCAGCCGGAGGGGGAAGCCGGACACCGCCTCGACGGTGCCGAACACCAGCCGCGACCAGCGGCTTTCGGTGGACAGGTCGGCGGTGAGCACGGCGAGGTCCTCGGAACGCCGGGCGGCGAGCGCCAGTTCCATGCGCCGGATGAACGTGTCGTGCGAGAGCCGCCCCAGCGCGACACCGTCACGGAGCACCTGCAACGCCCTGTCGCGCTCGGCGTCCGAAGGCCGCGCGGGGTACGTATGGAACTCGAAAGACGACGTCACGCTCGTGATTGTCGGACAGCGGGAGCGGGGTGTCCAGAAAACAGGGGAAAGGAACGCGGCGGCCGGCGGAAGGTCCGGAGCGGCAAAAGGGTCGATCCAAAAGCGAATTGATCTCGCGTGACGCACCATGGACGGACTACGTCACGCTGAGCAGACGAGGGAGAACCGTCCGTGCAGTTCGAGGTGTGGGCACCACAGGCCGACCGGGTCACGCTCCAGTGCGGCGACTCCACGCGCGCGTTGGCGCGCGATCCCGACCGCCCCGGCTGGTGGACGGGAGAGGCCGAAGCGCAGGACGGCACGCGGTACGGCTTCGCCGTGGACGACGGGCCCGTACGGCCCGATCCGCGCTCCCGGCGCCAGCCGGACGGCCCGGACGGGCTGAGCGCGGTCGTCGACCAGGGGCGCTACGTATGGCGCCGGGACTGGGCGGGACGCGGTCTGCCGGGTGCGGTGCTGTACGAGCTGCACGTGGGCACCTACACGCGCGAAGGCACCCTGGACGCGGCCGCCGACCGGCTCGGGCACCTGGCGGAACTGGGGATCACGCACGTCGAGCTGATGCCGCTGTGCCCCTTCCCCGGCCGGCACGGATGGGGGTACGAGGGCGTCTCACTGTGGGCCGTGCACGAGCCGTACGGCGGGCCAGAGGCACTGAAACGGTTCGTCGACCGCGCCCACGAGCTGGGCCTCGGCGTCGTCCTCGACGTCGTGCACAACCACCTGGGCCCCTCCGGGAACTACCTCCCGGCGTTCGGGCCGTACTTCACCGACACCCACCAGACGCCCTGGGGCTCCGCGGTGAACCTGGACGCGCCCGGCTCGGACGAGGTTCGCGCCTTCCTCGTCGACAGCGCGCTGGCCTGGCTGCGGGACTACCGTCTCGACGGGCTGCGCCTGGACGCGGTGCACGCCCTGGTGGACACGCGCGCGCTCCACTTCCTGGAGGAACTGTCGACGGCCGTGGACGACCTCGCCGCCGACCTCGGCCGCCCGCTGTTCCTCATCGCGGAGTCCGACCTGAACGACCCGCGGCTCATCCGCGCCCGCAAGGAGGGCGGCCTCGGACTGCACGCGCAGTGGAACGACGACTTCCACCACGCCCTGCACACCACCCTGACCGGCGAGGGCCAGGGCTACTACGCCGACTTCGCGCGGGCCCCGCTCGCGGCGCTCGCGAAGACGCTCACGTCCGGCTACTTCCACGACGGCACCTACTCCAGCTTCCGGGGGCGCCGTCATGGCCGCCCGCTGGACCGCACGCAGGTGTCGGCGCACCGGCTGCTGGGCTACTCCCAGACCCACGACCAGATCGGCAACCGCGCCCTGGGAGACCGGCTCTCCGCCGCCCTCTCCCCCGGCCTCCTCGCCTGCGGGGCCGCGCTGACGCTGACCGGGCCCCTCACCCCGATGCTGTTCATGGGCGAGGAGTGGGCGGCCGGCACCCCCTGGCAGTTCTTCACCGACCACACGGACCCCGAGCTCGCGGACGCCGTACGCCGGGGCAGGCGCCGCGAGTTCGCCGCCCACGGCTGGGCCGAGGAGGAGGTGCCCGACCCCCAGGACCCGGCGACCCGGGAACGCTCGTGCCTCGACTGGTCCGAACTGGAGCCGGGCCCCGACAACGCCGTCCACACGCGCGTGCTTGCCTGGTACCGGGAGCTGATCGCCCTGCGGCACCGCCAGGCCGACCTCACCGACCCCGACCTCGCGGCGGTCAAGGTGGCCTACGACGAACAGGCCCGCTGGCTCGCCCTCGGCCGCGGTGACGTACGGGTGGCCGTGAACCTCGGCAAGGATCCGGCGGTGATCCCCCTGGGTCTGCGCCGCGCCCGCGTACTGGCCGCCTGGGAGCCGGTCACGACCCCGGGCCCGGACGGCCTGCTGAACCTGCCGGGCGAGTCGTGCGTGGTGCTCACGCAGGCGTGAGGGCCGGCGGGGCCGGCGGAGGCGGTGGGAGCACCGGTGGGGGCGCCGGTGGAGACGGTGGGGCCGGTCGGACCGGTTCGACCGGCCCGACCGGCCAGCCCGGTTGGACCCGTCAGCACGTAAGGCTGGTGAGCCCGCCCTCCCCGCCCGCCGCCCCACCCGAGCCCGACACCGAGCCCCCCCCTACTCCGCCCCCTCCCCCAGATCCGTGACCCGCTCCAGCAGGATCGGCTCCCACGCCCGGTGCAGCCGCGTACGCGACAGCGACGGCGACTCGCCGGAGACCGCGTCGGCGGCGCCGCCCCGGAGCCGGGCGGCGAGGCGGATCACGGCGTCGCAGCGGGCCAGCCAGAGGCCGCGCAGGCACGGGCGCGCCCCGTACCCGGCGAGCGTCGCGGCTCGTACGGCGGCCGGGGCGCCGACGGCTACGGCGAGTCCGGCGATGTCCTCGGCGGGGTCGCCGGTCACGGCCCCGCTCCAGCCGAGGACGCCGCGCACGCGCCCGTCGGCGCTGACCACGAGGTGCTCGCCGCCGAGCGCGTGATGGACGAGGACCGCGGCGCCCGGCTGGGCGGCCAGTTGGACCGCGGCGGACCCGGTGAGCCGGCTGAGCGCGGCGGGGTCGAACTCGTCGACGGCCGCGAGCTGCCCGGCGGCCTCCTCTGCGGCGGTGCGGAGTGCCTCCATTGAGCGCGGCGTCTCCCGGGGGACGCCGAGTGTCTCGGCCTGCCGCACCGGGACGTCGCGCAGTCCGGTCAGCAGTCCCGCGAGGTCGGTCTCGCCGACCGCCGAGACGGTGTGCCCCTCGGCGCTCCCGCCGGGAAGCCTCGCGTCGAGCGTGCAGGTCAGACCGGGTGCCCACTCCCCCTGGGCGACGCTCACCGGAACCGGGACGGGAAGGTGCGGCCGTACGAGGTCGCGCAGGCGCAGTTCGCGGCGCTGCCGTGTGGACGCGTCACGGTCGGGGGCGAGCCGCAGCACATGCCGGGTGCCGACCCACCAGGTGTGTCCCTCCCCGCCCTCGGCGACGGGCCGGACGTCCGGTACGGCTCCGGCGGGCCCCCCGCGCGCCGCCGCACCACCCCCCGCTCCGCCGTCGGTGAGCAGGGAGCGGACCACAGAGCGGACGGTTTCCGTGGTCGGTGTCGATGCCTGGGTCATGGACGCGCCATTGCCGTTCGGGACGTGGACGTGGTGGGGCCTGCCGGGATCCGGTCAGCCGACGATCATCAGTTCGCGGTCGGTGGTGTTGAGACGGCGTCCGCCGTCCTCGGTCACCGTCACGATGTCCTCGATGCGTACCCCGAACCGGCCCGGCAGGTAGATGCCGGGCTCCACGGAGAAGCACATCCCGGGGACGAGGGGCTGTTCCTCGCCTTCGATCATGTAGGGCGGTTCGTGGGTGGTGACGCCGATGCCGTGGCCGGTGCGGTGGATGAAGCGGTCGCCGTATCCGGCGTCGGTGATGACCGCGCGGGCGGCCCGGTCGACGTCCTGGCAGGCGGCTCCCGGCCTGACCGCCCGTACGCCCTCCTCCTGGGCGGCGCGCACGATGTCGTGCACCTTGCGCTCCTCCTCGCCGGGCTCGCCGACGTGCACGGTGCGGGAGGTGTCCGAGCCGTAGCCGTGCTTGAGACCGCCGAAGTCGAGGACGACCATGTCGCCGTGTTCGATGACGCGGTCGCCTGCCTCGTGGTGCGGGTTGGCGCCGTTCGGGCCCGAGCCGACGACGGTGAAGTCGACCTGCGAGTGCCCGTGCTGCCGCAGCAGGTCGGCGAGATCCGCGGCGACGTCCGTCTCCCTGCGCCCGGCGAAGGGGACCTTGAGGATCTCCTCGTACGTGGCGTCCGCGGCCGCGCCTGCGGCGGCCAGCCGTTCGATCTCCGCGGCGTCCTTGACCCCGCGCAGCATCGGCAGGGCTTCGGTGAGGGAGGCGTAGCGGGTCTCCGGCAGGCGTTGCTGGAGGCCGAGCAGGTGCATGGCCCAGGCGTTGTCGCTGACGCCGAAACGGCCGGTGCGGTCGAGGAGGGCGACCGCCGCCTCGTACGGGTCGGTGCCGTCGGTCCAGTCGCGGAGCGTCAGGGCGGGGGCAGCCGCGGCGGCCGCCGCGTCCGGTGCCTCCAGGGTCGGCACGACCAGGACGGGGTCCTCTCCGGGCCTGAGGACGAGCAGGGTGAGCCGTTCGGTCTCGACGGGCCGGTACCCGGTGAGCCAGACCAGGTCGGGTCCGGGTGCGATCAGTACGCCGTCGAGTCCGGCGTCGGCGGCGGTGCTCGCCGCCCTGCGCATCCTCGCCGCGTAGTCGTCCGCGGTGAAGGGCGCGGGTGTGCCGGTCATCCTTTGTCTCCGTTCGTCCGGAGTTCCCCCAGGGGCCTACGGGCAGCATCCTGCCCCTCCGTCGCGGCGGGCGCGAGCCGATCGGGCGCGCGGGATCCGTGTCCGCGGTGCGCGGTCCCCCGGGTGGCGACACCCGAGGTCACCGTGCGCCCCCGCAGACCGCCACCCGCGGCACGCTCAAGGTGACTGCGGAACCGACGCGCGCACTTGCCGCCGCCCGCACGCCGCACCGACGCTCCCGCCACCCGCCACTCGCCCTTGGACGCGCCCCCCCCGGCCCCCGCCCTCACGTCACGACCCCCGGCCTCGCCGTGAGCCGCTGCTGACCCCCGCCCGCGCGCCGCACGGTCAGGGTGACGGCGGAGCCGGGGCGCGCGTCGGCCACCGCCCGCGCGAGGGCGTCGGCCGAGGCGACCCGGGTCGCCCCGAGCGCCGTGAGCACGTCGCCGCGCACGAGGCCCGCGGAGTATCCGGGACCGGGCACATGGACGCCGACGACGAGCGCGCCCGCGCCACCGGGTGCGTCGACGGCCTCGACACCGAGAGTGGCCCGCGCCGGCTTCTCGGCGGGAGGCGGACTCCCTCTGCCCGCGGGCGATTCCCCGGTCGACATGGACCCCACGGACGGGTCCCGCCCGGTGGACTTGCCCGGCCCGCCCGGGTGTTCATCCGAAGCCGAGGGACCTGCCGACGGACCTCCGGACGGTCCGGACGCTCCCGGCGCACCCGCACCGGCACCGGCCTGCTTCTGCAGCGCGGCCAGTTTGCTCATGCCGATCACCGTGGCGCCCACGGTGCCGAGGCCCACGCCCGACAGCACCAGGGCCGTCCCGACGAACAGGCCGAAGAACAGGGTCATGAGCCGCCTGCCACGGCGCCGGGCGGCGTGCGGGCGGTGGGGCGCACGGCCGCACGGCTTCCCCGCCCCCTCCGTCGGGGGGTCGTCACCCGGCTCCCGGCCCGGCATCGGCTTCGGACGCAACGCAGTCTGTTCCATGGCTCGCCTCCGGCAGATGCTCTACCCAAGGCCTCGGCGCGCGACGATTCACCAACGAGTGACGTTCGAGAAGTTTGTCCGCCATGGCCGCCGCGGCTCCCCGCAGCGACGCCCCGTGCACGAGTTCCGTGCGGTGCACGACGCGCGGGTCCAGGAGTGGCACGGCCACCGCGTCCGGGACGCCGGCTGTCGCGGTCCGGGGCAGCAGGGCCAGTCCGTGCCCGGCCGCGGCGAGGGCGACGAGGCAGCGGACGTCGGTGCCCTCGTAGCGCAGGGACGGGCGGAAGCCTTCCCCGCCGTGTGCCGCGCGGAGCTGGGACAGCGGCAGGGCCGCACCGGGGGCGTCCAGCCAGCGGGCGTCGACGAGATCGCCGAGGCGCAGCGCGTCCCGGGCGGCGAGCGGATGCGTCCGCGGCAGCAGTACGCAGACGGGTTCCTCCGCGACGCCGTGGGTCGTCAGCGGGGCGACGTCGGGCAGCCGGAGGGGGTCGCTCGGCGCGGCCAGACCGTCGACCAGACCCAGGTCGGCGCCGCCCGTCGCGACCGCCGTGGGGATCTCGTCCCGGCTCAGGACCCGCAGGGTCACGCCCGCCGGAGGCAGCGCCGCGAGCACCCGGGGGACGAATGCGGTGGGCGAGACCGCGAGCGTCAGGCCGGGTTCGGGAGCCCCCGCCATACGTACGACGTCGGCCCGGGCGGCGTCCAGGCGCAGCAGGAGCGGCTCCGCGTGTTCGAGGAGCCGCTCCCCCACGGCGGTCACGGCGACCGGGCGCCGGGTGAGCAGCGGAGCCCCGAGGTCCTGCTCCAGGGCGGCGATGTGCTGGGACACCGCGGACTGGGTGTAGCCCAACTCCCGCGCGGCCGCCGAGAAGGAGGCGAGTCGGGCCACGGCGACGTACGTACGCAGGAGATGCGGGTCCATGACCCCCAGCATCCCGTACGACATCAGTGACGCTTATCGAGGGTGCGCGGATCATCGTTGGACGTGAACCGGGCGTCCCGCCCAGGATGAACGGCATGACGAACCCCGCAGCCAGCCACCCGCACCCGCCCGCGTCGTCCACTCGGCAGGTCCCCTCCGCTCCGCTCGCCCCGCCCACTTCACCCGCTCCGACCGCCGGGTCGCCCTCGGCCGCTCCGACCGCTCCGACCGCCCGGATCGCGCTCGTGGGCGACCGCTCCCGGAACGTCGTCTCGCACACCCGCCTGCCGCTGCTCCTGGACGCCCTGGCCGACCGCGACCGGCTGGTCCTGGACGCCTACTGGATCTCGTCCGAGGACGCCGAACTGCCGGGAGCCGTCAGCGGTTTCGACGCGGTGTGGGTGGTGCCCGGCAGCCCCTACCGCAGTGAGGCGGGGGTCCTCGCCGCGGTCCGGACCGCCCGCGAGGAGGGCATTCCGTTCCTCGGCACGTGCGGCGGGTTCCAGCACGCTCTGCTGGAGTTCGCCCGCGACGTCTGTGGGCTCACCCGGGTCGCCCACGCCGAGAACGACCCCGGTGCCGACGACTTCCTCATCGAGCCGCTCGCCTGCTCGCTGGTGGGCCACGAGGCGGCCGTCACCGTGGAGGCGGGATCACTCGCGCACTCCCTGATCGGTTCGGGGAGGACGGTGGAGCGGTACTTCTGCGCGTACGGCCCCTCCCGCCACCTCGACACCCTGCGCGCGCACGGCCTGCGGTTCAGCGGGCACGACGAGGACGGGAACGTACGGGTGGCCGAACTTCCCGGCCATCCCTTCTTCCTGGCCACCCTCTTCCAGCCGGAACTCGCGGGCGACGGCTCGCAGCCGCACCCGATCGTCCGGGCACTGGCGCGAGCCGCCGTGACGCACGCGGCGACGGTCACCCGGGCCGGTCGGTCCGCCTGACCGGCCGAGCACACCCCGGCGCCCCCGGCGAGGCGCCCGGGAACCCCGACCCTCCCGTGGCTCAAACGGAGATCGGCACCGCGGGCGCCCCCCAGGTGAACGGCAGGGCGGGCACTTGGTCGGGGACGAAGCCGTGGGCGCGGCGGGCCAGGTCCGCGGCGCCGTAGCGGCGGCAGTCCTGGTGCCACTTCAGGATGCCCGCCAGCCAGTTCTCCAGGTCCGTCACGTAGCCGCGCATGATGTCGCGGGCTTCCTCGGAGAGCTTGAAGTCGTCGTACAGGATGGGCAGTTCGTGGGCGGCGACGTGCTGGAACTGCTCCATGCGCTGGGTCATCAGGTCGTGGACGACGCCGAGTGCGGTCGGGTAGTCGCAGCCGAAGAAGTTCTGCACGACGAGGATGCCGTTGTGCACCTCGCCCTCGTACTCGATCTCCTTCTGGTACGAGAAGACGTCGTTGAGCAGCATCGCGTAGTCCATCGCCGCGTTCTCCAGCGAGCGGACCGGGCCGCTGCGGTAGACCTCCGGGGGGACCTGCGGGCCGTGGCCGAGCCGGCACAGGTTCATGGTCAGCTCGGAGCCGAAGGTGGCGCGGCGCATCTCCAGGTAGTCGACCGGGTCCGGGATGCGGTTCTGGATCTGGTTGGCCAGCTCCCACAGCCAGCTCTCCGTCATCACGTCGACGGCGGACTTCAGGGTGCGCCGCGCCTCCGGGGTCATCCCGGCCGTCGTCCGCGTCCACAGGTCGACGAGTCCGCGCTCCATGCCGTTGGTGGGGACGAGGGGCTCCTCGCCGTCCACGGGCATGCAGGCGGAGAGGCGCGCGGTGCACACCCTGGCCGTCGCGAGGTCGCGGCGGTGGCCGAAGACGAGGGGGTAGTAGTCGTCGCCGTAGGTGCCCCAGGCGAGCCACTGGGAGGCCAGGTCGAGGCCCTCCTCGGTGGCGTCCGGATGGATGCCGGCGGCACACAACGGCAGGTCGTACGCGGCGAGTTTGTCCTCGTCCCAGACGCCCTCGCGCAGGATGCCCGTCGCGTGCGCCCAGTCGGCGATACGGCGGCGCGCCCCGTCGAGGTGGGGGCTGAGCCGCACCTGGAAGGGCATGTGGAAGTCGGGCAGTTGCGACGGGCCGACCTTCTGGTAGGGGACGTGGGTGAACGAGCGCAGCCGCTCCGCCCCGGCGCCGGACAGCAGGGCGCCGACGTCGGCGGCGGAGGTGCCGGGGCCGGAGGCGCCGTAGGGGTCGGTCGCGAGGGCGCCCTCGTTCATGTACCGGCTGGAGCGCAGGTGCCACTCGTGGCCGCCCGACTGCCAGTCCTGGAGTCCGCGTGTGTACGCGGCGACGGCGGCGACCTCGTCCGGGGCGAGCCCCTGTTCCACGGCGACCGCGGGCACCTCGGTGAGCGCCGTGTGCTCGAACTGGTGCAGCCGTGAGGTGAGCACGTCGTTGACGATCTCGGCGGCCTCCTGCGTCGTGCAGCCGAAGAAGGTCTCCAGGACGAGGACGCCGTTGCTGAGCTCGCCCTCCTCCTCGACCTCCCGCTGGTAGGAGAAGAGGTCGTTGCGCAGGTGCACACCGTCGGAGAACGTCTCCATGAGGACCCGCAGCGGCCGCGACCCGGCGACGCGGGCGGGTACTTCGGCGGTCGCGTACTCCACGAGGCCCGCCGACCAGGGGGCGCCGCCCACCTTGCGGCGCATCTCGATGTACTCGACGGGGTTGGCGACGCGGCCCTCGTTGATGTTCGACAGTTCCCAGAGCGACTCGTTCAGAAGATGCTCCGTGGAGACGGCGAACCGCCTGCGCCAGTCCAGGGACATCGACGGGACCGTGCGCGCCCACAGGTCGGCGAGGCCCGCCTCCACCGGGTTCTCCGGCTCCGGTACGGGGGTGGCGAGGTCGAGGGGCATGAACAGCGGCAGCCGGTCCAGGTACGCCTTGCCGCCCTCGCGGTCCTGACTGCGTTTGAAGGTCTCCAGGAAGTGGTCGTCGAAGAAGAAGACCCACACGTACCAGTCGGTGATGAGCGAGAGCGCGGGCCCGTCGCAGTCGGGGTGGGTGTAGGCGCACAACAGCCCGTAGTCGTGCGCGTCCAGGTCGGACTGCTCCCAGATGCCGGAGCCCTCCAGCATGCCCATGCCGCGCGCCCACTCGGTCGTGTGGGCGCGGGCCTCGTCGACGTGCGGATTGAGCCGCGCGGCGTACGGCATGTAGAAGTGCGGGAGTTCGAACGGCTGCGTCATGGCCGGGCCCTACCCACGCCCTCGCTGGGGCATCCCCGGGCCCGGACATGATCACACCATCGCGTGAATCGGAGCCGAACAGGCCCGCGCCGGGAACTCCGGAGGCTCCCCCGCCCGCCAGCCGCAACGCCGGGTCCCCGCATGCCCTGAGCGCTCGGCGTACGGCCGGACTCCGGGCAGGGGGCACGCGCCGCCGGTCCGCGTGCGCTCGCGTGCGCGCCCTTGTCCGGCAGCGGCGCGCGGGCCACCGTATGGCCATGACCTCCTTCGTGCTGCCCCATGAACTGCACGGCGACGGCGCCCACAAGGTGTTCGCGGTGCACGGCTGGTTCGCCGACCGGAGCGCGTACGCGCCGGTGCTCGCGGACCTCGACCGCACGGCGTTCCAGTACGCGCTGGTGGACCTGCGCGGCTACGGCGCGGCCCGGGACGCGGCGGGCGCGTACACGACCGCCGAGGCAGCCGCGGACCTGGTGGACCTCGCCGACCGCCTCGGCTGGGAGCGGTTCTCCGTCGTCGGGCACTCGATGGGCGGCAGCGTCGCGCAGCGGCTGCTGGCCCTGGCGCCGTGGCGGCTGCGCCGGATCGTCGGGGTCTCGCCGGTGCCTGCCTCGGGGCTGCCGCTGCCCGGGGAGCAGTGGGACCTGTTCGCGGACGCGGCGCACAGCGCGGACAACCGGCGCGCCATCATCGACTTCACGACCGGGAGCCGGCGCCCCGCGGCCTGGCTCGACCGGATGGTGGCACGTTCGTTCGCGGTGAGCGACGCGAAAGCGTTCCGTGCGTGGCTGGACTCGTGGGCCGGGGAGGACTTCCACGCCGAGGTCCAGGGCGCGACGGTGCCGGCGCTGGCCGTGACGGGCGCGCTGGACCCCGCCCTGTCGGCGGCGCTGATGGCGCAGACCTGGATGGGCTGGTATCCGCACGGCTCGCACCACGAACTGGCCTCGGCAGGGCACTACGCGATGGACGAGTCACCGCTCGACCTGCTCGCCGTGGCCGAGGGGTTCCTGCGCGAGGACGGCGCGGGCACGGGCGGCGACACGGGCACGGCCCGGGTGGAGGGGAGCGGGACCGGGGTCGTGTCCGGCGCCGCGACCCGGCCGCCGGAAGGAGGCGTGCCCCGTCCCGCCAGCGAGGGCGGGCACCGTCTCGCGGCCGAGGGCGAGTCCGTGTGAGCGTGCGGGAGGCGCCGCAGGTCCCCGACGTCTTCGATCCGCGGCGGTACGGCGTCGGGGTCCCCCACGCCGCCTACCGCGTCCTGCGCGATCACCACCCGGTCGCCCGGCAGGCCGAGCCCGAGGTGCTGGGGTGGCCCGCCGGGCCGGGGTTCTGGGCGGTGACCCGGCACGCGGACGTCGTCCGGGTGCTGAAGGACGCTGCGGTCTTCTCCTCGTGTCTCGGGGCGACCCAGATCCGCGACCCGGACCCGGCCGACCTGCCGTTCATCCGCCGCATGATGCTCAACCAGGACCCGCCGGAGCACGGCAGGCTCCGGCGACTGGTCAGCCGTGCGTTCACGCCGCGCCGCACGGACCGCTTCGAGGCGTCGGCACGCGAGCGGGCGCGCACACTGCTCGCGGGCGCGCTCGAGACGGCCCGCGCGGGTGACGGCACCTGCGACGTGGTCGCCGCGGTCACCGACGACTACGCCCTGCTGAACCTCGCGGACCTGCTCGGCGTACCCGCGGGCGACCGGGGGCTGTTGCTGCACTGGACGCGGCGGGTCATCGGTTACCAGGACCCGGAGGAGGCGGGCGAACAGCTGCTCGACGCACGGGGCAGACCGGTGAACCCGCGTTCCCCCGGCGCGCTGCGGGACATGTTCGCGTACGCCCGGGACCTGGCCGCCCACAAGCGGCGCAATCCGGCCGACGACGTCATGTCCACCCTCGCCGCCGACCCCGAACTCACCGTCCCCGAGCTGGAGATGTTCTTCTTCCTGCTCACGGTCGCGGGCAACGACACCGTGCGCAGCGCCGCGCCCGGGGGCCTCGGAGCGCTCGCGGAACACCCCCGGGTGTACGAGGGCCTGCGCGCCGGTCGACACGAACTCCGGCTCACCATGGAGGAGTTGCTGCGCATGCATCCTCCGGTCCTCAGTTTCCGGCGTACCGCGGTCTCCGACGTGACGCTGGCCGGGCAGCGTGTCCTCGCGGGCGACAAGGTGGTCGTCTTCCACGCCTCCGCCAATCACGACGAGCGGGTCTTCACCGAACCGCACCGCCTGGACCCGGGCCGGGACCCGAACCCGCACGTCTCGTTCGGGGACGGTCCACACGTCTGTCTCGGCGCCCACTTCGCACGGCTTCAGCTGCGCGTGCTGTACGAGGAGACGCTGCGGGCGGTGCCCGAGCTCCGGGTCGCCGGGCCGCCCGTCCGGCTCGTGTCCAACTTCATCAACGGGGTCAAGTCCCTGCCGTTGCGGTTGATGTGAGCACCCGCGCCCGACCCCGGAACCGGCTGGGCCGACGGGGTCCGGTCAGGGCCTGGCCTGGATCAACGCGTGCGTGCCGCTCGTCCGCCAGCGCTGCCCCTCGGCGGCGACGAGATCGGACTCGGCCGACGCGTCGAGGCCGACGACGACGTCGGACTTCAGGGTGCGCAGGGCGGCGACCGGGCCGGGGAAGTACGCCGTGGCCGCGGCGAAGGAGGTGGTGGGCGGCCACAGCCGGTCACCCACCAGGCGGCGGTAGTTGAGGTCGCCCTTGAGGATGGTCAGGTCGGCCCGCGCGAACTCGTCGGCGAGGTCGTCGGGCATGTCGGCGTACGGCAGCGGGGCGCAGGAGAAGGGGTGGGCGCGGATCACGAGGCGCCCGTCGGTCAGCGCGGACCACAGGCGCCGTCCCGACTCGGCGGCGGCCCCACGTGCCCCGGTCAGCCGGCGCAGGGCGTCGAGCAGGTCGGCGGTCGTGGCGTCGGAGACGTAGTACGGGTACGGCTTCAGGTGCAGCACGGCCCGGTCCGCGCGGCCGTGGCGCAGCAGGTGGTCGACGAGGAGCAGGTCGGGGATCAGCTCCCGGCCCGCGTTGTCCGCGACGACGCACACGGTGCCCCCGGCCGGCAGCGACCGGAGCAACGCGCTGTCGTCGGCGACGAGTTGGCTGTCGCCGGACGGGTCACCCGCGTCGGAGAGACGGAAGCCCAGGTCTGCGCGGTTGCCCCAGAGCGAGCCGTGCAGGAGGGACTGCGCCTGGTCCTCGGCCGACAGGGAGGACAGCTCGTCGAGCGCGGCGAGTTCGGCGTCGGCCTCGGGGGTGTCGAGTTCGGCGAGCTTGAAGGGGCGGAAGGGGTCGACGCCTTGCCACGCTCCGGGACCGAAGTAGCCCACGGCGTCGAGGAGTCGGCGGTAGAAGTAGCTCTCCGCCCAGAGGAAGGGGACGTCGAACCAGGAGCGGCCGGCGTGGGCTCGCAAGCCCCAGTCGTCCCACTGGGCCCGGTCCGCGGCGCCCGGCGCGAGCGGTTCCACGACGCCCTCGGTGGCGCTCCGGAGCAGTGCGTCGAGTGCCCGCCGCTCCTCCGGCCCGTGGGGGAAGGCCTCCCGCACCTTGCGGATGAGGGCGGGGTGCCGCTCGGCCAGCACGCTGTGCGGGAAGGAGCGCGGGTCGCTGCTGACGATCACGGGGGCGTCGGACATGGTGGTGCGTTCCTCCGGGCCGGGGCGGGGGCGGGGCCTCGGGAGGCACAGTAGCGTTCCGGGCCGGGCGCCCCGGGGCGCCCGGCCGGGCATCCGCATCGGATCCGGGGTGCGGTTCCGGGACCGGGGCAGGGCCGGCCGGCCGGCGCCCGTTCGCGCCGGCCGGCCTCCCGTCCGTGAGGGCAGCGGTCAGAAGGTCAGCTTCCAGCTGTTGAGCGTGCCGGTGTCCTGCGCGGCGACGTCCTGCACGCGCAGCTTCCACGTGCCGTTGGCGCCCTCGCTCGACGCGTCGACGGTGTACGTGGTGTTCACGTTGTCGGCGGAGTCCGAGCCGCTGGAGGACTTCAGGCGGTACGCCGAGCCGTCCGGGGCGATCAGGTCGACGACGAGGTCGCCGCGGTAGGTGTGGGTGATGTCGACCCCGACCTTGAGAGTGGACGGCGCGTTGCCGCTGCGGCCGCTGACGGTGATCGGCGACTCGACGGCGGAGCCCGCGTCCGGGACGGCGAGGGGCGAGGTGCTGGTGAAGGTGGTGCCGGTCGAACCGCCGGTGCCGCTCACCGCCTGCACGGTCCTGGTCGCGTCGGCGAGACCGGCGCCGCAGCCGCCCGAGCAGGTGCCGGGCAGGGCACGGGCGTTGGCCTTGAGCGCGGACTCGATCTGGGCCGGCGTGAGCGAGGGGTTCGCCGACTTCATGAGCGCGACCAGGCCCGCGATGTGGGGCGTGGCCATGCTGGTGCCCTGGTAGTAGGCGTACGACTCGGTGCCGGGTGTCTTCGTGCCGGAGTTCAGCGTGGACAGGATGCCGCCCGCGGTCCCGGTGCTGGTCTGGCCGCCGGGCGCCGAGATGTCCACGAGCGTGCCGTAGTTGGAGTACGAGGCGCGGGAGCCGGTCCGGTTGGTCGCGGCGACGTTGACGACGTTGCCGCAACTCGACGGGGAGAAGCCGGAGGTGTTGGAGTTCTCGTTGCCGGCGGCCACGACCACGGTCGTCCCGCGGTTCACGGCGGCGGTGATGGCGCTCTGGGTGGCGGAGGTGCAGGCGCCCGCGCCGCCGAGGCTCATGTTGACGACCTTGGCGACGTTGGTGTTGGCGGGGACGCCGGCGACGGTGCCGCCGGACGCCCAGGTGATGGCGTCGATGATGTCGGAGTCGTAGCCGCCGCACTTGCCGAGGACCCGCAGCGGCGAGATCTTCGCCCCGTACGCGATGCCGGCGACGCCCTTGCCGTTGCCCGTGACCGCCGCGATGGTGCCGGCCACGTGGGTGCCGTGCCAGGAGGAGTTGCCGGCCCCCGTGCCCGCTCCGCACGCGTCGGTGGCGTACCAGTCGCCCGGGTCGGCCGGGTCGGCGTCGCGTCCGTCGCCGTCGACCGAGACCGCGGGGTCGGAGATGAAGTCGTACCCGGCGACGATGTTGGCGGCGAGGTCGGAGTGCGTGACGTAGCCGGTGTCGATGACGGCGACGGTCACGCCGCTGCCGGTCGAGGTGGACCAGGCACCGGGGACGTTCATGCCCGCGGTGGCCTCGAAGAGGTCCCACTGCTTGCCGTACTCGGTGTCGTTCGGGTCGGCCTGCGGGGTGTTGAGCCGGTCCGGGACGACGTAGGCGACCTGCGGGTCGGCGCGGTATTCGGCCATGACGTCGGCGACGTCGGCGCGGCCGAGCCGTTCGCCGAGGTCGACGAGGGCGGCGCCGGTGCCGAGGCGGCGGCGGAAGTCGAGGTCCTCCCCGGCCTCCTTGCCCTTCGCCTCGGCGTCGGCGGAGGCGGCCTTGTCGGATCTCGCCTCGGCGGCGCCGGACTTGTAGCCGACGATCAGGCGCTCGGCGGGGGTGGCCGCGGCGTCTTTGGCGGGGGTGGCGGTCTCCGCCCGGGCGGCGGGGGTCTGGGCGACGGCGGCCGAGGTGGCCGTCGCGGCCAGCAGTGCGGCGGACACCGCGGCGACGGATATCAGCTTCCGTCCGGCGGTGCGGGAGGGGGACGTACGCAAGGGCTTGCCTTTCGTGGCCGGCTCCGGGCAGCGCGGAGCAGCGGTCGATTCGCTTCGTCCTCGAAGCGGCGGGGGGTGAATCGAGACGTGCGCGGCGGCCGGCCGTACGCGAGCGGGCCCACGTGGGGGTTACCTGTGGGTCGGCTGTGCCCGAACGATAGGGAAACGGCTGGTGAGGCGGATACAGGGGAAACCCTCGATCTGGCCGGAAAAGACCCTCGCGGGCGGGCCGCTTCGGCCCCGATCACCGGAAGGCCCCGCTTTGCCCCCGCTCTCGTGTCCGGGCGTCAACCCCGTTGGCCGGAACCCGACTTGGCGCCCGTCCGCGCGCGGGCCGCCGCCTCGATGAACACGCGGCGCGGATCGCGCGTACTGCACGGGGAACGGCCCCCTTCGCGACAGCCCGAGGAGCCCCACCGGATGACCGCACATCGCACCGCCGCCGCGGCCGCCGTCGCCGTGGCGCTCCCCCTCCTGCTGACGCCCCTCGCCGCGGGTCCGGCGCGGGCCCACGGCGCGCCGACCGATCCGGTCAGCCGGGTCGTGGCCTGCTCGCCCGAGGGCGGGAGCCGGGCCGGGTCCGCGGCCTGCCGGGCGGCGATCGCGGCGAACGGCGCCCCGTTCACCGCCTGGGACAACCTGCGGGTCGCCGGCGTCAACGGCAGGGACCGCCAGGTGATCCCCGACGGGCGGCTGTGCAGCGGCGGTCTGCCCGCCTACCGGGGCCTCGACCTCGCGCGCGCCGACTGGCCCGCCACCCGTCTCACGGCGGGCGCCCCGCTGACCCTCGCCTACAGCTCGACGATCCCGCACACGGGCACGTTCCGGCTGTACCTGACGAAGCCGGGGTACGACCCGGCGAAGCCCCTGACCTGGTCCGACCTGCCCACGCGGCCGTTCGCGACGGCCACCGACCCGTCCCTGGTCAAGGGCGCCTACCGCATCGCGGCGAAGCTCCCCGCCGACCGGTCGGGCCGCCACGTGCTGTTCACCGTCTGGCAGAACTCCAGCACCGCGGACACGTACTACTCGTGCTCGGACGTGGTGTTCGCGCGGGCGGCGAACGGCGCCGCGAAGGACACGGGGGCGGCAGGCGCGGGCGCCTCGGCGGAGCCGACCAGGGCCGCGAAGCCCGCTCCCGCGAAGACGCCCGAACCCTCGAAGGCGCCGCCCACGACCGAGGCGGCCCCGGCACCCGCCGAGGCCACGACGCCCGCCGGGGACGCCGCGGCCGACCGCTCCGAGCCCGTCGCGGACAGCACCGCCGGCGGTCCGGCGACCCTGCCGCTGGTCGCCGGCGGCGCCGGGGTGCTCCTGCTCACCGCGGGCGTCGCGCTGAGCAGGCGGCGCCGCCGGGGCCGGGTCAGTTGACGAACACCAGCGGGCTGCCCGCCTGGCCGGCGTCCCGGACGGGCGCGTAGCGGGCGGTGAAGAACCCGCCGACGAAGCACAGGGGAGAGCCGGAGTACTTCGTGAACTGCCGGCCGCTGCCGTCCGGGCTGACGTCCCCGCCCCGCGCGAGGACGTCCGCGTCGGCATTCGGCCAGGCCCGCTGAAGCGCCGGTGCGGCCCGGGCACGGCCGCGTACCGTGCCCAGGCGTAACGGCGTTCGAGTGCCTGGAGGCTGCGATGGGACACCCGCTCCCTTTACCGATCGACGCGACCGGCCGTGACATCCACGGCGAGGCGGCACAGGTCCTCGCCAGAGGCGCGGCGGCCCGCGTCGAACTGCCCGGCGGCGTACCGGCGTGGGCCGTCGGCAGCCCCGCGCTGCTGCGCAGGCTGCTGACCGACCCGCGGGTCTCCAAGGACCCGCGACAGCACTGGCCACTGTGGATCGACGGCGCGATCTCGCCGGAATGGCCGCTGTTCACGTGGGTCGCGGTGCGGAACATGTTCACCGCGTACGGCGGCGACCACCGGCGGCTGCGGCTCCTCGTGTCCAAGGCGTTCACGGCCCGTCGTACGGCGGCGCTGCGGCCCCGTATCGAGCAGCTCACCGGCGACCTCCTCGACCGGCTCCACGCGGCCGGGCGCGGGGGCGAACCCGTCGATCTGCGGGAGGAGTTCTGCTACCCGCTGCCGATCCAGGTGATCAGCGAGCTGTTCGGGCTCCCGGAGAAGCGGAGCGCGGACCTGCGGGAACTGGTCGACAGCATCTTCCACACCTCCGCGGAACCGGAGGAGGTCACCGGCAACTACGCCCGGCTCTACGCCGTCATGGCCGAACTCGTCGCCGACAAGCGGGAGTTCCCGGGCGACGACCTGACCTCCGGTCTCATCGCGGCGCGCGACGACGAGGACGGCGGCAGACTCAGCGAACAGGAACTGCTCGACACCCTGGTCCTGATGATCAGCGCGGGGCACGAGACCACGGTCAACCTCATCGACAACGCCGTCCACGCCCTGCTGACCCATCCCGAGCAGCTCGCGCACGTCCGCGCCGGCCGCGCCTCCTGGGACGACGTCGTCGAGGAGACCCTGCGCGCGGAGGCACCGGTCGCCAACCTGCCCCTGCGCTACGCCGTGGAGGACCTCGACCTCGGTGAACTCGGGGGCCCGCAGGGCACGGTGATCGGCAAGGGCGAGGCCATCCTCGCCGCCTACGCCGCCGCGGGGCGCAGTCCCGAGCAGTACGGTCCCGACGCCGGCCGCTTCGACGTGACCCGCCTCGACAAGGAGCACCTCGCCTTCGGGCACGGCGTGCACCACTGCCTCGGAGCGCCGCTGGGCCGCCTGGAGGCCAGGATCGCGCTCCCGGCCCTCTTCGAGCGCTTCCCCGACCTCGAACTCGCCGTCTCCCCGGACGAGTTGCTCCCGGTGGACTCGTTCATCTCCAACGGCCACCGCTCCCTTCCCGTACGGCTGTCCGGGCGGACGCGCTAGGCATCACCGGCGGGCACGGAGTGCGTCCAGGACCTCCTGGAGCACCTGTGGGTCGGGCGGCCGGGCGGCGGGGACGGGCGCCCGGGTGACGAGGTGGCCGCCGTCCACGAGGTCGGCGACCAGCACCTTCGTGACGCTGACCGGCAGTTCCAGCTCCCCGGCCGCCTCCGCGACCGACAGCGGCCCCGCCCGGAGCAGCCCGACTAGTTCGCGTTCCTCCGGGCTCAGGGGAACTCGCGGGGGATCGTCGACGCCGACCAGCAGCGTGTCCGCGTCGAGGGTGTTGCGGGTGGGCCGGGCCCGCCCCCCGGTGACGACGTACACCCGCACCAGCCGGTCCCCCGGCGGCCGCGGGGCCGTCATACCGCACCACCGGAGCCGGACACCGAGTCGGGCGGAGGCTCGGCCGTCGGCTCGCCGGCGGACTCCGTCGCCGACTCCGGCCCCGCGGACGCGCTGACCCCGGTCGCGGTGGCCCCGGACACGTCCGCCCCGGTCGCGGTGGCCGTCTCGGCCCGGCCTCGGCGGAGTCCGCTCGCGAAGGCGTTCATCCGCAGGGCGTTCCGCTCGGCGGCGCGCACGGCGTCGTCGTCGGCGTCGGCGGCGTCCGCCCGTTCCCCTTCCCGAGCCGATCCCGCCTCCCCGGCAGCCCGGGCACCTCTGTCCCGCCCTGCCTCCCCGGCTTTCCCCGCCCCCGACGCGCTCCGGCCGTCCTCCACCTCGCCGTCACCCCCGGTGCTCTCGACGCCCGACGTGTTCTGAATCCCCACCGTGCTCCCGGTGTCCGCAGCCCCCTCCGCCAGCCCGTTCCCCGCGCCTCCGGGGCCCCTGCCGGTTCCGACCCCCGGCACCGACCCGACGTCCGCAACCCTCGCTCCCCTCCCGCTTCCCTCCCCCTGATCTCCCCGCCGCGTACGCCGCCGCCGTCTCGGCAGGCCCCCCGCCGCGCCGCCTTCCGTCCCCGCCGCACCGGCGTCGCCCGTCCCGGTCGCCGGGGGTTCGAGGAGGGCCGGCGGCAGGAGGACGACGGCGCGCAGGCCGCCGTAGGGGGAGCGGGTGTCCACGGAGACCGCGAGACCGTGCCGGGCGGCGAGCGTGCCGACGACGGCGAAACCGAAGCGGGGCGGATCGCCGAGGCGGGTGAGGTCCACGGGACGGAACCCGGCGAGCAGTTCGGCGGCGTACTGCGCCGCCTCGTCGTCCAGGCCGGACCCGGCGTCGTCGATGACGACGCAGGCTCCGCCGGGGACGGCACGGACTCCGGCCTCGACCGTCGTGCCGGGCGGCGAGTGGCGGGCGGCGTTGTCCAGCAGTTCGGCGACGGCGAGGACCAGCGGGTCCACGACCGGTCCGGTCACCGTCACGTCCGACGCCCCGCCGACGCGTATCCGGCGGTAGTCGCGGATGCGGGAGGCCGCGCCGCGCACGACGTCGGTGAGCGCGGCGGGGTCCCGCCGCCGCTCGGGCGCGGACCCGCCGAGCACGGCCAGGGCACCGGCGCGGCGGGCGAGGCGGGCGTTGGCGTGGTCGATGCCGAGCAGGTCGCCGAGGACGTCCGGGTCGTCGTACCGGTGCTGCATCGCGGCGATGGCGGCCTGCTGCTCGTCGGCGAGGTCGAGGAGTGCGCGCGCCGCCTCCCCGAGGACGGCACGGGCGCCGCCGTCCGCGCGCGCCCCGGCCTGTCCGAGCGCGGCGGTGAACCGCTCCAGCACGCTGTCGAGGCAGGCCGCGAGACCGGTGCCGGCGAGGCGCGCGTCGAGGGGCCCGGTGTCCACGAAGGGGCGGGCGGGGCCGGGAGGCGGGGTCGGACCGGAAGGTGCGGTCCCGTCGGCCGGGGCGGGCCGGGGACGTCCCCGGGCCTCCGACAGGGCCTCGGGCCCCGGCAGGCGCACCGCGACCAGGTGCCGTACCTCTTCCTCCCAGGCCCGCAGGCGCTCCGCGAGCCGGGCGGCGCGGTCGCGGTGGTGGGCGGCGGCCCGGCGCAGGCGTACGAGGAGGAAGGTCAGGGTCAGGAGCCCGGCGGCCAGGAGCCCGCACGCCGCGTCGGGTGTCCAAGCGGGCATGGGTCCCCCTCCGCGCCGCCGTGAGGTGCCGTGACCGTGCTCGGTGCGGCACCCTCACCTACGTAAGGGAGCGCCGGGCTGCTCACCGCGGGCGGGGCGGGTGTCAGGGGGCCGCGCGCGAGGTCACCGTGAAGCGTGCCCCGTCGGGGTCGCTGAGGAGGGCCTCGTCCACGTCCTGTCCGCGGGCGAGGACGCTGCCCCCGTGGGCGAGGGCGGCCCTGGCGCAGGCCTCCACGTCGGTGACGGCGAAGTGGATCTGCCAGTGCGGTCGCAGGGCGGGGTCGGGCGCGGCGCCGAGCGCTCCGGAGTAGATCCGGGCCACCACGAGTTCCCCGCTGGTCAGGACGACCTCGTCCCCGTCGTAGTGGACCTCGCAGCCGCCGGGGCCGGCGGACGCCCACTGAAGGACCTCGCCGTAGAACATCGCGGCGTCGAAGGCGTCGCGGGTGTGCAGGCGCACGAAGGCGGGGGCGGCCTGGCGCCAGTGCTCCCAGCCGGCCACCAGCGCGCCCTCCCAGACGCCGAAGACGGCTCCGTCCCGGTCGGCGAGGAGGGCGGCCCGGCCGGGCGGGAAGGCGATGGGGCCCACGGCGGTCGTCCCGCCGCGTTCCTGGCTGCGGGACACGGCGGCGTCCGCGTCGGTCACCGCGAAGTACGGCGTCCAGGAGACCGCCATCTGCCACGCGGTGGCGACCTCGGCGGCGCCGGCCACCGGCACTCCGGCCGCCCGTGCGACGCGGAACTGGTCGCCGAGCCCGCCCTGGCTCCACTCCCAGCCGAGCACGGCGCTGTAGAAGGCCTCGGCGGCCCGGAGGTCACGTGCGCTCAGGCTGACCCAGCAGGGCGCACCGAACACCGAGTGACTGGAGAGCACCTCGCCGTGCAGAGTTCTGTCGCTGTTCATCCCCGTACCGTCCCGGTCGCGCCGCCCGCCGTGTGCGGGCCGGGTCCGGATCCGCTCCGGACACGGTGCCCGCCCGGCGGCCGGACGGCCTCTGCCGCGTCTGCTCCGCGCTGGTCGGGATCCAGCATCTCCCGGCGCGGCGCCGAACGCACCGTAGGTCACCCAGGCGGGTCCCCGGTGCTCGACGTCACGGCCCTGAGCTGGGGTTCTTCCGGCCGTGACGCCGTGTGGGCACGACCCGGGTCACGCCTCGTCGGGAGTCAGCCGCAGCGAGATCGAGTTGATGCAGTAGCGCTGGTCGGTGGGCGTCGGGTAGCCCTCGCCCTCGAAGACGTGACCGAGGTGTGATCCGCAGCGGGCACACCTGACCTCGGTGCGGAGCATCCCGTGCGAGCGGTCCTCGATCAGTTCGACCGCATCGGTGTCCTTCGGGTCGAAGAAGCTCGGCCAGCCGCAGTGCGACTCGAACTTCTCACCGGAGGTGAAGAGTTCGGCGCCGCAGGCGCGACAGGAGTAGACGCCCTTGGTCTTGGTGTCGGTGTACTCACCGGTGAACGCGGGCTCGGTGCCCGCCTTGCGCAGGACGGTGTACTCGGCAGGAGTCAGCTCCGCGCGCCACTGCTCGTCCGGCTTTTCGATGTCGTAGGACATGAAGCTCAACCCCTCAAAAACGCTGTGCCTACCTGGACAGGCGCGCCAGGATCTCGGGGCCGAGATCCGTGACGTCCCCCGCGCCCATGGTGAGAACGAGATCACCGGGCTTCGCCATTCCCGCGACCACGGAGGGCACCTCCGCCTTGTCGTGGACCGGGGTCACGTCGGCGCCGGCGGCGCGGGCCGCCTCGATGATCAGCGTGCTGGTGACGCCCGGGATCGGGTCCTCGCGGGCCGGGTAGATGTCGAGGACCACGGAGGCGTCGGCGAGGGCCAGCGCGTCGCCCATCTCCTTGCCGAGCTCCTGGGTGCGGGAGAAGAGGTGCGGCTGGAAGACGACGAGGATGCGGGAGTCGCCGGCCGCCGCGCGCATGGCCTCCAGGTCCGCCGTCATCTCGGTCGGGTGGTGCGCGTAGGAGTCGATGACCTGGACGCCGCCCTCCTCGCCCTTGAGCTGGAGGCGGCGCTTGACGCCGGTGTAGGAGGCGAGGGCCGGGGCGAGCTCTGCGGCCGGGATGCCGAGGGCCACGCCCGCCGCGAGGGCCGCGACCGCGTTGTGCGCGTAGTGCCGGCCGGGCACGGAGACGGCGAAGGTGAGGGTCTCGCCGTCCAGCTCGACGGTGACCTCGCTCCTGAGCCCCTGGGCGACGACCGAGACGACCCGCACGTCCGCGTCGGCGGCCTCGCCGTACGTGACCACGCGCACGTCACGCGTCCGCACGCGGCGGGTCAGCTCGCGGGCGCCCTCGTGGTCCGAGGAGATCACCAGGGTGCCGCCCTCGGTGACGCGCTCCACGAACGTCTCGAAGGACGCGTAGATCTCGTCCATCGAGGCGTAGTTGGCGTGGTGGTCGAGTTCCACGTTGAGGACGATCGCCACTTCGGGGGCGTACTTGTGGAAGCTGCGGTCCGACTCGTCGGCCTCGGCGACGAAGATGTCGCCCTCGCCGTGCAGGGCGTTGGAACCGGGGGCGTCCAGGTCACCGCCGATGGCGTAGGAGGGGGCCAGCCCGAGCGAGGACAGCGACACCGCAAGCATGGAGGTGGTCGTCGTCTTGCCGTGGGTGCCCGCCACCGCGATCGGGCGCAGGCCGTCCATCAGCCGGGCCAGGGCGTCCGAGCGGTGGACCACCGGGATGCCGAGTTCCGCCGCGCGGGCCAGCTCCGGGTTGTCCGCGCGGATCGCCGAGGAGACGACGACGCAGGTGGCGTCGGGGGCGAGATGGCCGGCCGCGTGCCCGATGTGCACCGTCGCGCCGAGGGCGCGCAGGGCCTCGGCGGTCGCGGAGTCCTTGGCGTCGCTGCCGGCCACCGCGGCCCCGCGCTGGGCGAGGATCTTCGCGATGCCCGACATCCCGGCTCCGCCGATCCCGATGAAGTGCGGTCGGTCCATGGCGGTAGGAAGGCCGGGTGCCATGCGTGTTCTCCCCAAGCGGTGCGGTGTGACGACGAGCGACAGGACGGCAGCGGGGGCGGAAGCCCCGGCGGCTGCGCGGGCCCAGCCTATGCCTTGCTGTGCGAGAACAGTTTCAGCACCGGGACACCCACCTTGTGCCGGGCCCGGGAGGCCCAGTCGCGGTGGAAGAACTCCTCCACGTAGTGCGGGTCCGTGAGCACGATGACCTCGTCGGCGTCGATCTCGTCGACCAGTCCCTTGAGCGCGTCCAGGGGATGGTCCTCGATGAGACGGCCCGCCGCCTCGCTGCCGGCCGCGCGCAGGGCGACCAGGGAGATGTCGAGCGCCTGCTGTCCCTGCCCGGCCGCGTCCGCGCCCTCGGGCGTCTCGTCCTCGCGGACCGCCTCGTCCAGCTCGCCCAGGGCGACGTCGTCGATGGCCCGCAGCAGCCGGTCGGCCTGGTCGCCGCGGGGCTGGAGCAGGACGTGGAAGGAAACCGCCTCGTCGCCGTGCAGGGTGGTGACGAACTCCACGTCGGCGGACGTCAGGGCCTTCTCGATCATCAATACGCTTGTGAACACGACAGGCGCCCTTCTCCTCCGAGGGCCGTCTTGGCCCTGTCTCCTGCGGGGCCGCACGGCCCCTTCTGCTGCGTCTCGCGCACGGGTCGTCCCACGACCCTGCGGAAACCATCCTGCCCCGTAACCGCACGGGTACCGCGGAGATCCAGTGTGCCCGGCGGAAGCCAACCGGAACGACACATTCCGTCACCCTGTGTGCTGCCGACGGTATCGGCTGAACAGGAACCCGGCCTCCTCCAGCAGCGACGCGAGTTCGAAGCGCCTGGGGACCTCCACCGGCGGGCCCGAGGCGATCCGCTGCGCGCCGCCCGCCGTCAGCATCGGGGAGAGGGTGAGGCACAGCTCGTCCAGGACCCCGGCGGCGATCAGCTGCCCCAGCAGGCGGGGCCCGCCCTCGGTCAGCAGCCGGTTCATCCCGCGCTCGGCTAGGGCGGCCACGGCGCGCACCGGATCGACGCCCGCGCCGTCCCCGGCGATCACCACCTCCGCGCCGGCCTTCCCGGCGGCGGTGATCCGGTCGGCGGGCGCAGCGGCCCCCGTCAGCACGAGCGTGGGCACCAGCGGCGAGGCGAAGAGCGGCAGCGAGAAGTCCAGGTCGAGACGGGCGCTCACCACCGCGATGGCCGGCGCGGGCCCCTGTCCGGCCGCCTCCCGCAGCGCGGCGAAGTCCTCCCGCGCGCGTGCCGGGCGGTACCCCTCCTGGCGTACCGTCTCGGCCCCCACCACGATCACGTCCGCGAGGGCGCGCAGCGTGCCGAAGATCCGCATGTCGGCGGCGCAGGAGATGGGCTGCGAGCGTCCCTCGTGCTGGGCGGCGCCGTCGAGCGTGGACACCATGTTGGCGCGCAGCCACGGCCCGCGGACGTCGGGGTAGGCGTACGCCCGCGCCAGCTCCCCGAGACTCCAGTCCCGGTCCGTCACGTCCGCCCCGGGGGCCCCGCCCGAGGCCTGGGCTGCTGTTTCTTCGGTCACAGGGAACAGGCGTCGCATGTCGTGCAGTGTGGCACGGCCCTTAGAGTGGGGAACCGTGTCGTCCTCCCCCGCCGCCCATGGCCTCAGCCCGATAGCCGAAGCGGCTCCGCAGTCCCTGTGCGCCCGCGAGCCGCACGTCCCCGCGGACCGGCTCGTGGCCGAGATGGTGCCGCCGCCCCGCTTCGACTCGGTCCGCTTCGATACGTACATCCCGGACCCGAACCAGCCGAGCCAGACCGAGGCTGTGCGCGTCCTCGGCGACTTCGCCGCCGGTCTCGGCGCGGCGCACGGCGCCGCCTCGGGCCGGCGCAGGCTGTTCGGCCTCGGCCGGGCGCCGAAGGCCCCCACCGGGCCACGCGGTGTCTACCTGGACGGCGGGTACGGCGTCGGCAAGACCCACCTGCTGGCCTCCCTGTGGCACGCGACCCCGGCCGAGCCCGCCCTCAAGGCGTTCGGCACCTTCGTCGAGCTGACGAACCTGGTCGGCGCGCTCGGTTTCCAGAAGACCGTGCAGACGCTCTCCGGCCACCGGCTGCTGTGCATCGACGAGTTCGAGCTGGACGACCCGGGCGACACCGTCCTGGTCTCCACGCTGCTGGGCAAGCTGGTCGACGCGGGTGTGGCGCTCGCCGCCACCTCGAACACGCTGCCGGGCAAGCTCGGTGAGGGCCGGTTCGCCGCCGCCGACTTCCTGCGGGAGATCCAGGGCCTGTCCGCGCACTTCCGTCCGCTGCGCATCGACGGCGAGGACTACCGCCACCGCGGGCTGCCCGAGGCGCCCGCGCCGTTCTCCGACGAGCAGGTCACGAAGACCGCGTACGCCACCGAGGGGGCGTCCCTCGACGACTTCCCGCACCTGCTGGAGCACCTCGCACGCGTCCACCCGAGCCGGTACGGCGCGCTGACCGACGGCCTCGCGGCCGTCTGCCTCACCGATGTGCGGCCGGTGCCGGACCAGTCGACGGCGCTGCGGCTCGTCGTGCTGGCCGACCGGCTCTACGACCGCGAGGTGCCGGTCCTCGCCTCCGGAATGCCCTTCGACCGGCTCTTCAGCGAGGAGATGCTGAACGGCGGCTACCGCAAGAAGTACTTCCGCGCGATCTCCCGGCTCACCGCCCTCGCCCGGGACGCCGGACCCCTGGTGCGGGACGGGAATTCGGACGCCGACCGAACGTAAAACGTCTTTTGTAGGCAGTATCCCGCCACCTGCCCCCACCGCCCGTTTCAGGCCCTCTTCAGGGTGCAACGTTAAGTTAACCCAGCAAACAACTTGCCGCGCTAGCGTGCCGGTTGACGTGCGGGAGGCGGTGCGGGAGGGGGGCGCATGACACGAGGTACGACGGTCCGGGCGCTGCTGTCCGCCCTCGCCGCCGTTCTGCTGGTGCTCCAGCTCCTCGCGTCCGCCGAGGCGTTCGCTTCCGTACACACGAGCGAGGTCGTCTCGTGCGGGGAGACCGAGGAGCCGCAGAAGGCGGCGCCGCCGGCCGCCGCGCGCGACCGGGGCCGCGCCGAGGACCGGACTCCCGGGGTGCCCCCACGCACCGCGCCGGACCGCCGCACGTTCCCGTGCCCGCCGCCGGTACGCACCGGCCCGCACGCGCACGCGCCGAGATCCTCGGCCGCGCCCTCCCCCGCGACACTCCAGGTCTTCCGCTGCTGACAGGGGCCGTGACCCCCCACACCACGTTCTGTCAGCCGACGCGCCGTCGAGGCGCGCCAGGAGGAACCGACATGCAGCCCCTCATCGATCACGCCCGTGCGCACGGACAGCGCCCGCAGGACTTCGCCCGGCTGGCCGCGGGCCAGTCCCCGCAGGCCCTGTTCATCACCTGTTCGGACTCCCGGGTCGTCCCGGCACTGATCACCGGCGCCCGTCCGGGCGAGCTCTTCGAGCTGCGCACCGCGGGCAACATCGTCCCCCCGTACACCTCCGCCCGCCCCACCGGCGAGGCGGCCACCATCGAGTACGCCGTGAACGTGCTCGGCGTCACCGACGTCGTCGTCTGCGGTCACTCGCACTGCGGCGCGGTCGGCGCGCTGGTGCGCGGCGACGACCTGACCGCCGTGCCCGCCGTGCGCGACTGGCTGGCGCACGCGAGCGAGCGCCCCAGGGGCGCTGCCGGGGACCCCGCCGTGGCCGAGGCGGTGCAGAGCCACGTCCTGACCCAGCTGCTGCGGCTGCGCTCGTACCCGTGCGTGGCCGACAGGCTGACGGACGGTCGGCTGCGCCTGCACGCCTGGTTCTACGAGGTGCACACCGGCGTCGTACGGGAGCACCGCCCGGACACCGACACCTTCGAGGCGCTGTGAGCGCCGCGACGGAGCCGGCGCGGTCGCGTCCGGCGCGCTTCCCTCATCTGCGGCAGGACTTCGCCGCCTCGGTCGTCGTCTTCCTCGTCGCCCTCCCGCTGTGCGTGGGCGTCGCCGTCGCCTCCGGGGTGCCGGCCGAACTCGGCCTGGTCACCGGCATCGTGGGCGGTGTCGTCACCGGCACGATGCGCGGCAGCAGCCTCCAGGTTTCGGGGCCGGCGGCCGGGCTGACGGTGCTGGTCTTCGAGGCGGTGCGGGAGTTCGGGCTGCCGGCCCTCGGTGTGATCGTGCTGGCCACGGGCCTGCTGCAACTCCTCATGGGCGTCCTGAGGCTGGGCCGCTACTTCCGGGCCATCTCGGTGGCCGTCGTCGAGGGCATGCTCGCCGGCATCGGTCTCGTGCTGATCGCGGGCCAGCTGTACTCGGCGGCGGGACTGACCGCGCCCGCCTCGGGGCTGGACAAGATCACCGGTCTGCCGGGGGCGCTCGCCGGGGCCGCGGGGAATCCCGAGGCGCTGGCGTCGCTCGCCCTCGGCGCGGGCACCGTCGCCGTCCTCGTGCTGTGGAAGCGGCTGCCGAAGCGGGTACGGGCGGTGCCGGGTCCGCTCGGCGCGGTCGTGCTGGCCACCCTCACCGCGCTGGTGTTCTCCCTGCCGGTCGCCACGGTCGAGGTGCGGGGGCTGCTGGGCTCGCTGCAGCCCCCGCCCCTGGAGGCCTACGGCGAGCTGGCGAGCGTGGGCCTGCTCGGCACGGTCCTCGCCTTCGTGCTGATCGCCTCGGCGGAGAGCCTGTTCAGCGCGGCGGCCGTGGACCGGCTGCACGACGGTCCGCGGACCCAGTACGACAGGGAACTGGTGGCGCAGGGCGCGGGCAACACCGTCTGCGGGCTGCTCGGCGCGCTGCCGATGACCGCGGTGATCGTCCGCAGCGCGGCGAACGTGCAGGCGGGGGCGCGGACCAAGGCGTCCCGGGTGCTGCACGGCGTCTGGCTGCTGCTGTTCGCCGCGCTGCTGCCCGCGGCGCTCGGGATCATCCCGCTGCCCGCCCTCGCGGGCATCCTGGTGTACGCGGGCTGGAACCTGATCCCGCTGCGGGCGATCGCGGAGCTGTGGCGGGAGCACCGCGGCGAGGCGCTGATCCTCGTCGTCACCGCCGTGTCCATCGTCGCCGTCAGCATGTTCGAGGGCGTCCTGATCGGCCTCGCGCTGGCCGTCGTGAAGACGGCCTGGGAGGCCTCGCACGTGCGGCTGGAGGTCATAGACAAGGGCGCCGGACCCGTCCAGGCCCACCTCTCGGGCAACGCGACCTTCCTTCGGCTGCCGAAGATACTCGACAGTCTGGAGGCGCTGCCCCAGGACCGCCCGGTCGAGGTGAACCTGTCCGGGCTGCACCATCTCGACCACGCCTGCCGGGTCGCGCTGGAGAACTGGGCGTCCCGGCACAGCACGACCGGCACCGAGCCCGTGAAGGTCACCCCGGTGCCCTGACCGGCCCCTCGCGCACTGCCCCGGCCGGGTCCGCCCTCGCGGCGGACCCGGCCCTTCGTTGCGCGGCCCCGGTACCGCCGACCCGGCGGCGTAAAGTGGACTTTCCAGGCATGTCGGGCGGATCGAAGGGGGTCGTCGTGCTAGAGGAACTTCTCGTCGCCGGTGCGGCGGTCGGCGGCGCCACGCTCGTGTACCTCTCGGCGGCGGCGCGGATCGTCAAGCAGTACGAGCGCGGGGTCGTCTTCCGCCTGGGCCGGCTGACCGGCGGGGTACGCGGGCCCGGCTTCACCGCGGTGATCCCCGTGATCGACCGGATACGCAAGGTGAACATGCAGATCGTGACGATGCCGGTGCCCGCGCAGGACGGCATCACCCGGGACAACGTCACGGTCCGGGTGGACGCCGTCATCTACTTCAAGGTCGTCGACGCCGCCGACGCGGTCGTCCAGGTCGAGGACTACCGCTTCGCGGTCTCCCAGATGGCTCAGACCTCCCTGCGCTCCATCATCGGCAAGAGCGACCTGGACGACCTGCTGTCCAACCGCGAAAAGCTCAACCAGGGACTGGAGCTGATGATCGACAGCCCCTCCATCGGCTGGGGCGTGCAGATCGACCGCGTCGAGATCAAGGACGTCTCACTGCCCGAGACCATGAAACGCTCCATGGCCCGCCAGGCCGAGGCCGACCGCGAACGCCGCGCCCGCATCATCAACGCCGACGCCGAACTCCAGGCGTCCAAGAAACTCGCGGAAGCCGCCGGTGTCATGTCCGAGCAGCCCGCCGCCCTCCAACTGCGCCTCCTGCAGACCGTGGTGGCCGTCGCCGCCGAGAAGAACTCCACCCTCGTCCTGCCCTTCCCCGTCGAACTCCTGCGCTTCCTCGAACGCGCCCAGAACCAGTACCCGGCACCCCAGGACCCCGCCGCGCAGCCCCCGCCGGCCACGAGGCCTCCGGTGACCGACGAGTGACACGTGCTACGCGCGTGGTTCCGGTAGCCCGTACCGCGTGATACCACAGCGGGGTCACAGTCCTGTCCGCCAGCAGGAGGGTTGCCCCATGTCCGAGACCGCTCGATCAGCGACACGACGTCAGGTCCTCGCCCGCACCGGCGCGTTGGGCGCCTCGATCGCGTTCGCAGGAAACCTCTCCGAACTGTTCGCGGGCACCGCCGCCGCGCAGGACCTCGGCCACCACGGCTACGGCCCCCTCGTCCCCGACCCGGACGGACTGCTCGATCTGCCGGAAGGTTTCCGCTACCGGGTGCTGTCCCGCGAGGGCGACCCGCTGCGCTCCGGCGAGGGCCCGGTACCCAGCAACCACGACGGCATGTCGGCGTTCCCCGGACGCCACGGCCGGGTCCACCTCGTCCGCAACCACGAGAACCGCGTCACCGCGAAGATCCCGGTCCCCACCATCGAGGGCCTCACCTACGACCCGGCGGGCAAGGGCGGGTGTACGGCGCTGACGGTGGACAGGCACGGCGAGGTCCTCTCCGAGCGCGTCGCCATCGCCGGTACCGCCGTCAACTGCGCGGGTGGGCCCACCCCTTGGGGGACCTGGCTCACCTGCGAGGAGACCGAGGACAGGGCCGGCACCAACGGCTACACCAAGGACCACGGCTTCATCTTCGAGGTCGACCCGGTGGACCCGCGCCGCACCGGCGCCGTGCCGCTCACCGCGATGGGCCGCTTCCAGCACGAGGCGATCGCCGTCGACCCCCGGCGGGGCATCGTCTACGAGACCGAGGACGCGTTCCTCAAGCCCTTCGGCCTCTTCTACCGCTTCCTGCCCAACAAGCCCGAGGGCGGCCGGGGTTCGCTGCGCGCCGGCGGCAGACTCCAGGCGATGCGCGTGCCCGGCGTACCCGACCTGTCCGCCATCCAGGAGACGGGCGCCACCTTCGACGGCGTCGAATGGGTGGACGTGCCGGACCCGCTGGCCGTTCAGACCCCCGTCCGGCTCCAGGACTTCGGCCCGAAGGGCATCACGCACGCCCAGAAGCTGGAGGGCTGCTACTGGGGCGGGAAGTCCGTGTACTTCGTCTCCTCCTTCGCCCACAGCGCGGAGGGCTCGGCGGCGGACCACTACGGGCAGATCTGGCGCTACGACCCGTCGTCGCGCCGCCTCACCCTCGTGATCGTCTTCGGCCCGGACACCGACGTCCAGCTCCCGGGCGAGTCCCCGGACAACATCTGCCTCGCCCCGAGCGGCGGCCTCATGGTCTGCGAGGACGGCAACGGCGCGCAGCACGTCTTCGGCGTGACCCGGCGCGGCGAGGTCTACGCGATGGCCCGCGGCGCCCAGAACATCGGCACGCCCGAGGCCCCGGAGTGGGGCGAGTTCGCGGGCGTCACCTTCTCGCCGGACGGCCGGACGATGTACGTCAACTGCTACACCCCGGGCACGACGTTCGCGGTCACCGGGCCGTGGCGCCGCTGACCCCGGCGGGCTGACGGCCGACTCACGCCGGTGGGGCCCCGGGGCGGGTGCCCCGGGGCTCCGCCGTGCCGTCACCCGGGGGCGCCCCGGGCTCTGGCGGTCCGCCGAGTCGAACCGCGAGTAGCGGGCACCCGGGCCCCGGCGGAAGATCGAGGAACACGGCGGTTGAAGGGGTGCGTGGTGGCGAAGACCAGGACCGGGGCCGGGACCGACACCGGGAAGAAGGCGGGGTCCGGAAAGAAAGCGGAGTCCGGGAAGAAGGCCGGGTCCGGGAAGGACCACAAGGGCGGCAAGAAGCGGGACGCGGCCGAGGCGACGCCGCTGCGCGAACTGCTGCGCGTCCCCGCCGGGGCCCGGGTCGACCTCTCCTCGTACGACACGAAGGGCGGCGCCGGCGGTCCTTCGGACAAGGCCGCGGGCCTGGAGGACATGGCCCGCATGGGAGAACGGCTCGCCGACCTCCAGGAACGCCTGTACGCCTCGGCGACGGCGGGTGACCGGCGCCGGGTCCTGCTGGTGCTCCAGGGCATGGACACCAGCGGCAAGGGAGGCACGGTCAAGCACGTCATCGGGCTGTTCAACCCCTCCGGCTGCCGTATCCGGGCGTTCAAGGCCCCGACCCCGCAGGAGCGCAAGCACTCCTTCCTCTGGCGGATCAGGAAGGCGCTCCCGCAGCCCGGCGAGATCGGCATCTTCGACCGCTCGCACTACGAGGACGTCCTGATCGGCCGCGTCCGCGAACTGGCTCCGCGGACCGAGATCGAGAGCCGCTACGGCCAGATCGACGACTTCGAGAAATCCCTCGCGGACGACGGCGTGACCATCGTCAAGTGCTTCCTGCACATCTCGTACGAGCAGCAGCGCCGGCGGCTGCTGGCCCGTCTCGACAACCCGGACAAGCACTGGAAGTTCAGCCCCGCCGACATCGACGAGCGCGGTCTGTGGCCCGCGTACCAGGAGGCGTACGAGACCGCCCTCGAACGCTGCTCGTCCGTTCCCTGGCACGTGATCCCCGCCGACCGCAAGTGGTACCGCAACTGGGCGGTCAGCAAGCTCCTCCTCGAACACCTGGAGGCCCTGGACCCGCAGTACCCGAAGGCCGACTTCGACGTGGCGGAGTGCCGCGAGCGGCTCCTGGGGCAGACACCGGGCGCCTGACGGCGGGACCGGACGGACAGCCGGGCGGGTGACTTCCCCGCCCGGTCCGCACGGCACGTACCGTAACGGACAGATAGTCACATTTACGTAGTTATTGTCGTCCGGTGATCATTCCTGTACGACGCATCGCCGCCGTCTGCGCGCTGGGCGCCGCCCTCGCCGCCTGCGGATCGGCCGCGGGCCCGCGGACCGCCGAGCCGCCGGCGCGGTCCGCCCGCCCGTCGGCGGCCGGTCCCGCGCTCCCCCCGACCCTCGCCCCGGGCCCCGCCGGACTCACGCCCGTCTTCGAGAACGGCCCCCGCACGCGGGACCGGACCGTCGCGCTCACCTTCGACGCCGACATGACCGCGGACCAGGGGGCGCGCGCCGCCTCCGGTGAGCGCTTCGACAACCCCGGGCTGATCACCGCGCTGCAAGAGCTGAAGGTGCCGTCCACGGTGTTCATGACGGGGCGGTGGGCCGACGAGTACCCGGGCGAGGCCAGGTCCATCGGACGGGACCCGCTCTTCGAGGTCGCCAACCACTCCTACAGCCACCACGCCTTCACCGGCGACTGCTACGGCCTGCCGACGGTGCCGGAGGACCGGATGCGGTCGGACGTGGAGCGGGCCTTCGCCGCGTTCCGCCGGGCCGGCGTGCCGGACCCCAAGCCGTACTTCCGGTTCCCCGGCGGGTGCTACGACCGGCGGGCCCTGCGTGCCCTGAGCGGGGCCGGTGTCACCGCCGTGCAGTGGGACGTCGTGAGCGGGGACGCGTTCGCGACGGACGCCGACGCGGTGGCCCGGCAGGTGCTCGACGGGGTGCGGCCCGGTTCCGTCGTCGTCATGCACTGCACCCGCAGCGCCGCCCCGACGACCGAGCGGGCGGTCCGGACGATCGTGCCCGAGCTGCGGAAGAAGGGGTTCAGGTTCGTCCGGGTGTCCGAACTGATCGGCGCGGCGACGGGCGCGCACCACTCCTAGGTCCGGCCCCCGCCAGCAGGTGCCGGGACCGTTCTACGCTGGAGGGATGAGCGACTACTGCGGCACCGGAGCGGACTCGGAGACGGCACCCGGCGCGGCCCCGGCCGAGGCGGCGGGCGGACCGCCGTTCGCCGAGTGCGTGCAGTGCCGGAAGCCGACCGAGTACCCGGAGTCGTACCGCGGGATCACGCTGTGCCCGGTCTGCGAGTGGCAGGAAGCACAGCGCGCCGCCTGTTCCGGCTGACGGCAGAGGAGCCGGTCGGAGCGGGCCGCCGTGAGGTGCGCGCACCGGACCGTGGCCGCGTACGGAGCCGGGACGGCGTGACCCCGTCCGGCGCGGACGCCCTCGCACCGGCGTTCCGGAGCCCCCGTCCCTCGTGCCGGGGGCAGTGGCCGGACGCCCCCAGGTGGCGGTGCGGGTCGCGCGAACGGCGTCCGCTCCCCCGGGCCCGACCGCCCACCGAGGTGCCGATCTTGCGCCTGGCAGACTGGAGGGCGTGACCAGTGACCCGCGCCCAGCCGAACCCACCCCCGCCGGCGACAGCCCCTTCCGCTCCGAGCGCACCGCGCGCGACGAGGCGCCGCAGTTCGTGCTGCCCCTGGTCGTCCGCATCGAGAAGACCGCGCCCCCGGCCCGCACCGACGCGCTGGAGACCGCGGCGCGCGCCGTGCTCACGATCCTCGGCGACGAGCGGTCGCTCGGCGACGGGGAGTGGGCGCAGCTCATGCGGGACTGGCAGGACGCCCGGATCCGCAAGGTGGTGCGGCGGGCGCGCGGCGCCGAGTGGCGGCGAGCCGAAACCCTGCCCGGCATCACGGTGACCGGCAAGTCCGCCGAGGTCCGCGTCTTCCCGCCGGTGCCGCTGGACGGCTGGCCCAGGGACCTGGCCCGCCTCCAGGTCTCCGGCACCGACCTCGACGACCCGGAACCGCCGTCAGGCGCCGACCCGACGGCGCCCGTGCTGTGGCTGAGCCCCGACCTGGACATGTCGGCCGGCAAGGCGATGGCGCAGGCGGGGCACGGGGCCCAGCTGGCCTGGTGGGAGCTGTCGGACGAGGAGCGGGCGGCCTGGCGGGACAGCGGGTTCGCGCTCTCGGTCCGCACGGCCGCGCCCGCCGACTGGAGCCGGCTCACCGCGTCCGGGCTGCCGCTGGTGCGCGACGCGGGCTTCACGGAGATCGCGCCGGGGTCGTGCACCGTGGTCGCCGACCACCCCGCGCTGCGCCGCTGACACACCGGCCCGAACGATCGGCCGAGTCGACTGAACAGCACGGCCGTCCCGTACGTACCTCCTGACACTGGCCAAGCACAGGTTCCCAACGACCAGTTGGCATGTTCCCGGGAGGTTCATTTGCGGCGTATCAACGGTACGGCCCTCGTCATCGCGGCCCTCGTCGCCACCGTCGGCGCGCTCGCGTTCCCCGTGTGGTCGTACGCCGACCGCTCCGGCACGGGTCCGGCGAATCTCGCCGCCGGGACGGTGAACACCCAGTGGGGCCCCCTCTCCGCCTCCGACCGCGACCTGATCGTGCGCGTACGCCTCGCCGGGCTGTGGGAGCTCCCGGCCGGGCAGCAGGCGATCGAGCGGGCCCCCACGAAGGCGATCAAGGAGGCGGGCGACCACCTCATCGTCGGCCACACCGACCTCGACAAGCGGGTGCGGATCATCGCGGCCCAGCTCGGCGTCGAACTGCCGAACCAGCCGAACGAACAGCAGCAGGGCTGGCTCGACGAGCTGACGGCCGCTCAGGGCAAGGACTACGAGCGCAAGTTCGCGAACCTCCTGCGGTCCGCGCACGGCAAGATCTTCCCGGCCATCGGAGCGGTACGGAACAGCACCCGCAACACGCTGGTGCGGCAGCTCGCCTCGGACGCCAACCAGACCGTGCTCGATCACATCACGGTGCTGGAGAAGACCGGCGAGGTCGACTTCGACGCCATCGCCAACGACACGGCGGCCGGGGCGACCGCCAGCCCGACGGGGCCGCCCCCGCCCACCGTCGGGTCGTCCCCGGCCTCGGCGCCGCCCGCGGTGCCGTCCGGTGACGTCGACGTGTCGTCGAGCCCGTCGCCCGCGGCGCCCGGCGAGGTCAACACGAGCCGCCCCGACCCCACCGGCGACCCCGCCGGCGAAGTGCGATGACCGCGCTGATGCCCGCCGGGGGGCCCTCGGAACCTCAAATGTTGCTCTGAAGGTCCCCCCGGACGGGTTGGGCCCCGGTTCCCGGGGCCATCACCCCGTCACGCCGGAACAACCGGCCGGTGGTGGGGAACCGGCGCAGTCGACGGCACACGGGGTCCGGCCGGACGGGACGTGAACGCACAGGGGGGCAGGGACATGGAGCAGCTGGGGACGGGAATCGGCTGGCGTCCGGAGATCGCGGACGCCGTGGAGCGCATGCCCGGCATCGACTGGGTCGAGGCCGTGGCGGAGAACGTGTGCCCCGGGCACCTCCCCGAGTCGCTGCTCCGGCTGCGCGAGCGCGGTGTCACGGTCGTGCCGCACGGGGTCTCGCTGGGGCTCGGCGGCGCGGACCGGCCCGACGAGTCCCGCCTCACCGCCCTCGCCGAGCGGGCGCTGGCGCTGGGCGCGCCGCTCGTCACCGAGCACATCGCCTTCGTCCGCGCGGGCGGCCCGCTGACCGCGTCCCCGCTGCTGGAGGCCGGGCACCTGCTCCCCGTCCCGCGCACCCGGGACGCGCTGGACGTGCTGTGCGAGAACATCCGGATCGCCCAGGCCGTACTGCCCGTCCCGCTCGCCGTCGAGAACATCGCGGCGCTGGTCTCCTGGCCCGGCGAGGAGATGACCGAGGGGCAGTTCCTGTACGACCTCGTGGACCGCACCGGCGTACGGCTGCTCATCGACGTCGCGAACCTCCACACCAACCACGTCAACCGGGGCGAGGACCCCGCGAAGGCGCTGGACGAACTGCCGGTGGAGGCCATCGCCTACGTCCACGTCGCGGGCGGGTTCGAGCGCGACGGCGTGTGGCACGACAGCCACGCCCACCCCGTCCCCCGGCCCGTGCTCGACATCCTCGCCGACCTGGCCTCCCGGGTGTCGCCGCCCGGGGTGCTGCTGGAGCGGGACGAGAACTTCCCCGCCCCCGAGGAGCTGGAGCGGGAACTGACCGCGATCCGCGACACGCTGCGGACGGCGGCCCTCGTCGCATCGGGCGCCGGGGCGACCCGCGTCGCGGTCGGCGCCGGGGCGACCCGGACTCCCGCACCCCTCGGACCCACGGCCCCAACCCGGCCGACCTCGCCGACCTTGCCCCTGCCGTCCCCCGAGCCCGCCGTCGTGCCCGAGCGCGTCTCGACGGCTGGGCCCGTCTCCGCGCCGGAGCCGGTCTCCGTGGCCGAGCGCACCGCCGTGGCCGAGCCGGTCTCCGCACCCGAGCCGGTCTCCACGTCCGTAACCGAGCCGGTCGCCGTGCCCGTCACGGTCGGCGCGAGCGGGGTCGGCGGGCCGGCGCGGCAGCGGCTCGCGCTCGCCCAGGCCGCGCTGCTCTCCGCGCTCGTCGCGGGCACGCCGGTCCCGGAGGGCTTCGACCGGGTCCGCCTCGGCGTGCAGGCCCGGGCGCTCGCGGCCAAGCGCGCGGACGTGGTCGCCAAGGTGGCCCCGGAACTGCCCGGGATCCTCGGAGCGGCGTACCGGCCCGCCTTCCTCGCCTACGCGCAGCGGCACCCCATGACGGGCGGCTACCGGCAGGACGCCCTGGAGTACGCCGAGCACCTGCTGCTCGCCGGGCGCCCCGAGGACGCGGAGACCCGGCGCCGGCTGCGCGACTGGTGGCTGGACCGGTCCGGGCCCGCCCCGCGCTCCGCGCGCCCGGCGGCCCGTATCGCGCGGGCCACCCGCCGGGTCCTGCTGCGCCGCTGAGCCGGTCCCGGGCGCCGAGCGATGTGCCCGGGTTAACACCACCGGCGGCGCTCACGTGGCCCGTCGACGACTTGTGCCGGATTGCGGTGTTCTGCTGATGGACATATCCACCGCATCCGGCGTCCGCGCACCCCCGCTGAACCCGTTTTCCCTGTACGGCAGTTGGCGTATGGACCGCAGTAATATGCCAATCCGCACCCGAAGCGCACTAGCGTGCGGTGCCGCAACAGGAGGCACCATGCGATCCATCAACCGAAAAGGACTGGTCAGTGGAACCGGGCTCGTCATCGCGGGCCTGACGGCGACACTCGTCGCGCTGCTCTTCCCGATCTGGTCCTACGCGGACCGCTCCGGCACCGGGCTGGACACCCTGAACGCACAGACCGTGTCGACGCGGTTCGGGCCGCTGTCCGGGCTGGACCGGGAGTTCATCACCAAGGTCCGGCTGGCCGGCCTCTGGGAGCTGCCCGCCGGCCAGCAGGCGCAGGAGCGCGGCACCACCCAGGCCGTACGGACCGCCGGCGAACACCTCATCGAGGGCCACACCTTCCTCGACGCCCGCGTGCGCAACGTCGCCGCGCGGCTCGGACTCGAACTGCCCAACCAGCCCAACCCGCAGCAGCGCGAGTGGCTGGCGACGCTGGACGCGGCCCACGGGGCGGACTGGGACCGGGAGTTCGCGAACATCCTCCGCAAGGCCCACGGCAAGGTGTTCTCGGTGGTCGCGCAGGTCCGCGCGAGCACCCGCAACAGCCTCGTGCGCGACCTGGCCGACGACGCGAACACCACCGTGCTCGACCACATCAAGGTCCTCGAAGCCACCGGTTACGTCGACTTCGACGCCCTCGCCGAGGACGCGGCCACCGCCGCCCCGCCGCCGCTCACCAACTCCCCCGCCCCGCCCGGCCCCACGGCCTCCCCCAGCCCGCCGGTCCCGGTGACGCCCTCCCCGGGCTACCCGCTGCCGCCGGCCGCCTCCAGTCCCCGGTCACCGGAGGACTCCGAGGACGGCACACCGTCCACATCGTGAATACGGTGTGGCGCTCCCGGCCCGTGTCGCATAGAAATCCGCCATGTTCTGGGTCCTCCTCCTGCTCCTCGCCTGGGTCGCGACCGGCTCGGCCTGTGCCCGCCTGTGTCTGGCCGCCGTGCGCGCCGCCGCCGTGGACGAGCAGGCGGGCCGCGGACACGATCTGACGCTGTACGAGGCCGCGTTCCTGTCCGGCGGCCCCGCGCGGGTCGCCGATCTCACCCTGGTGTCGATGGCGCGCCGGCGCCGGCTGCTGCTCGCGCACACCGGCTGGGTGACCGTGGTGGACCCCGACGGGCGTGACGACATGGAGCGTTCGGTGCTGGGCGCGATAGGTCCGCGGGGGCAGTCGGAGATAGCGCCGGTGCGCAGGACCGCGGCGACGGCCGAGGCGGTGCGCCGGCTCGCCGACCACCTCGTCGCGGCCGGGCTCGCCGTGCCGGACGGGGCGCGCACGACGGTCGCCGGCGCGGTCCGCCAGGTCCGGGCCGCCGCCGCGGCCGTCCTCGCGCTGGGTGCCGTCGCCCTGCTGCTGCCCGGCCAGGACCCGGGCGACCGGGGGCTGGTCGCCCTGTGGTTCGCGTTCCCCCTCGTGCTGGCCCTGAGCTGCCTGGCCATCGCCCGCATCGAGGTCCACCCGTACACCCGCTGGGCCTCCCCGGCCGGTCAGCGGCTGCTGGGCGGCCTGTCCCGGCACTCCTCCGCCACGGGCGACGACCGTACGTACCTCACCGCCGTGGCCGTCCGGGGCGTCCGCGCGATCGGCGAACCGGAGCTGCGCGCGGCCTTCGCCCACCGGGAGCGCCCCCGCTAGGCGTGTCCCCGAGGGGGCGCATCGGGGGCATCGGGGCCGACACCGGCCGGGCGGTGCTTTACTTCGCCGTCCGCCGACCGAAACATCCCTTCTGTCGCTGCCGCGCACCGAAGGGATACGCGATGAGAGCCACCGCCCTCTGTTCCGCCGCCGGGTCCGTGCTCCTGACCGCCCTCGCCTCCGCACCCGCCGGCGGCCTGCCCGCGGACGCCGGGTACCGCCCGGCCCTCGCGGACTCCGCCGAGACCCGCGGCACCGCGCTGGCCGCCCGCCGCGCCGCAGCCGCCGGCATCCGCTTCGGCTCGTGCTCAGGCGACCAGGAGATGCCCGGCGCCCTGCGGTGCGGCACGGTCACGGTGCCGCTGGACTACGCGCACCCCGACGGCAAGCAGATCAGACTGACCGTCAGCCGCGCCGAGGCCACCGCCAGGGACCCGCGCGACCCGAAGCGCCCGGTGCCGCGGCAGGGGGCGCTCGTCTTCAACCCCGGTGGTCCCGGCGCCTCGGGCATGTACTTCCCGCTGGCCGGTCTGCTCCCCGAGTGGAAGCGGATCGGGGCGGCCTACGACCTCGTCGGCTACGCCCCGCGCGGAGTCGGCCGTTCCGCGCCGCTCTCCTGCCGGGACCCCCGGAAGCTCTCCCGGGGCCCCTCGCAGGCACCGACGTTCCCCTCCGAGTCGTACAAGAAGGAGCGCGTCGCGGAGGCGAAGGCGTACGCGCGCGGCTGCGCCCGCAAGGGGGGCGCCGGGCTGCGCCACTACACGTCGCTGAACAACGCCCGTGACCTGGACGTGCTGCGCGCCGCGCTCGGCGAGAAGAAGCTGACCTTCATGGGGGCCTCGTACGGCACCTACTTCGGGGCGCTCTACGCGACCCTGTTCCCGTCGCACGTGCGCCGCATGGTCTTCGACTCGGCGGTGAACCCCGATCCCGAGCAGATCTGGTACCGCACGAACCTCGACCAGTCGGCCGCCTTCGAGAGCCGCTGGGCGGACTTCCGCGCCTGGATCGCCCGGCACGACGAGGTGTACGGCCTCGGCCGCACCGCCCAGGAGGTCCTGCACAGCTACGAGAAGGCCCTCGCGCGCCTCGCCGCCGCACCGGCGGGCGGCAAGGTCGGCCCCGGGCAGCTCCAGGGGGCGTTCCTCCAGGCCGGGTACTACGACGACTACTGGCCGCAGCGCGCCCTGGCCCTGTCCGCCTACCTGAAGGGCGATCCGAAGCCGCTGGTCCAGCAGGCGGGACCGTATCCGGAGGCGGCCCGCGAGCAGGAGAACGCCCGCGCGGTCTACACCGCCGTCGAGTGCAACGACGCCCCCTGGCCGACCGACTGGCGCGTCTGGGACCGCGACAACACGGACCTCGCCCGCGTGGCGCCCTTCGAGACCTGGGACAACGTGTGGGCGAACCTGCCGTGCGCGTACTGGAGCGGACCCCGGCAGCGGCCGCTCGACGTGCGCACGCTCCCCGGTGAACTGCCGCCCACGCTGATCCTGGCGGCCGAACTCGACGCGGCCACGCCGTACGAGGGCGCCCGGGAGCTGCGCCGGCGGCTGTCCGGCTCGGCCCTGGTGACCGAGCGGGGCGCGGGCACGCACGGCATCGCGGGCGGGCCCAACCGGTGCGTCAACGGCCACCTGGACGCGTATCTGCTGGAGGGCCGGCTCCCGCTGTACGGCGCCGACTGCGCCCCCCGTGCGGAGCCGAGGCCGGTGGCGCCGGGCGACCGCGCGAAGGCGGCCCCCGGCGTCCCGTGGCGTGCCGGTCAGGCCAGGCCGGCGACCAGTTCGGCGACGTCCTTGCGGCGGCCGGTGTAGAACGGGACCTCTTCGCGGACGTGCATCCGGGCCTCGGAGGCACGCAGGTGACGCATGAGGTCGACGATGCGGTAGAGCTCGTCGGCCTCGAAGGCGAGGATCCACTCGTAGTCGCCCAGGGAGAACGAGGCGACGGTGTTGGCGCGCACGTCCGGGTAGCCGCGCGCCATCTTGCCGTGGTCGGCGAGCATGCGGCGCCGGTCCTCGTCGGGCAGCAGGTACCAGTCGTAGGAGCGCACGAACGGGTAGACGCTGATGTAGTTCCGGGGCGTCTCGTCGGCGAGGAACGCCGGGATGTGCGAGCGGTTGAACTCGGCGGGGCGGTGCAGCGCCATGTTCGACCACACCGGCTCCAGGGCGCGGCCCAGGCGGGTGCGGCGGAAGAGGTTGTACGCCTCCTGGAGCTGGTCGCTGGTCTCGGCGTGCCACCAGATCATCAGGTCCGCGTCGGCGCGCAGCCCGGACACGTCGTACGTGCCGCGGACGGTCACGTCCTTCGCGGCGAGCTGGTCGAACAGCTCCTGGACCTCTTCGGCGTAGCCCGCGCGGTCGTCGGGGAGGACGTCACGGAGCTTGAAGACGGACCACAGCGTGTAGCGGATGACCTCGTTGAGGTCCTTGGCCAGCTTGCCCTTGTTCGGGATCTTGGCGGGGGCGTCGTCACTCATGGGGCTATTCTCCCGCGCCGCCGTGCAGACTCTGCACCGGGTTCGCGCTCAGCGCGTCCAGCCCGCCGCGGTCGCCGCCGAGCGCGTCGACGGCGGCGTGCGCGCTCGCGATGCAGGCGGGGATGCCCACTCCGTCGTACGCGGCGCCGCAGACGGCGAGGCCGGGGAGTGCGGCGACGTGCTCGCGGACGCGGGCCACGCGCGCGTGGTGTCCGACGGGGTACTGCGGCAGGCCGTCGTACCAGCGCGTGACGCGGGTGGCGACGGGCGCGGCGGACAGACCGGTGGCCTCCCGCAGGTCGTGCCGGGAGACGTCGACGAGGTCCTCGTCGTCCCGGTCGAGCACCTCGGTCTCCCCGTACCGGCCGACGGAGGTCCGCACGACGAGCAGTTCGGGGTTCTCCTCGTCGATCCAGGCCCACTTGCGGGAGGCGAAGGTGGACGCCTTGATGGTGCGCCCGTCGACGGGCGGCACCAGGAAACCGCTGCCCTCGGGCAGTGCGGCGTCCCGGCGGCGGTAGGCGAGGGTGATGAGCGCCATGGAGGCGTACTCGACGGCGGCCAGCTCGGCCGCGGCGGCGGGCGCCTCGGTGCGCAGCAGGGCGGCTGCCGCCGGCGCGGGCAGGGCGAGCACGACGGCGTCGGCGTGCAGGACCCGGTCGCCGGCGACGATCCGCCAGCGGGCTCCCGGCCGTTCCAGCGGGCCGGTGCGGCGCAGCTCCGTCACCGGTGCGCCGGTGACGATGTCACCGCCCCGGGCGCGGACCGACTCGGCGACCGAGAGCGGCAGTTGCCCCACCCCGCCGGTGACGCCCATGAACACCGGCCCGGTCTGCGGGCCGCGGGCGGCCTTGTCCTGGATGTCCCGGACGGCCTCGGTCAGCGAGTCGTGGGCACGGGCGGCCCGGAAGAGCTGCGGGACCGCGGAGCGCATCGAGATGCGGTAGGCGTCGCCCGCGTACACCCCGCCGAGGAGCGGTTCCACGAGGCGGTCCACGACCTCCCGGCCGAGCCGTTCGGCGACGTACGCGCCCACCGCCACGTCGTCGCCGATCTCCGTGCGCGGCAGCTCGGCGTCGCGTTCGATGCGGCGCAGTCCCTCGTCCGACAGCAGTCCGGCGAGGGCGGAGGCGGTGCCGGGGACGCCCATGACGTGGCCCTTGGGCATGGGCCGCAGGGCGCCGCGGGTCCAGATCGAGGCCGTGGCGGTGGCGGGCGGTGCGAGCCGGTCCGCGAGGCCCACCTCGCGGGCCAGCGCGACCGCCTCGGGGCGCCGGGCGAGCATGGACTCGGCGCCGAGGTCGACCCGGGCGCCCGCGATCTCGCCGGGCAGCAGCTTCCCGCCCAGCCGCTCGGAGGCCTCCAGGACGGTCACCTCCACGCCGGCGGCCAGCAGCCGGTGGGCCGCCGCCAGTCCCGCGATGCCGCCGCCGACGACGACGGCCCGGCCCGAGCCCGTACGAGTGTCCTGTGCACGCATGCCCCCACCCTCTCAGACCCCGCGGACGGTCCCCGCGCGAGCCCGGTGTCCCCCGCGAGTCCTTTCCGTGACCGCATCGGAACCGGATCCGGCCAACGTCCCGGCCCGCCCGGGCGTCGAAGGAGCGTCAGTCGTCACGACGCCCCCGGGGGGATGCCCACATGCAGACACGACGCTCGGTACGACCTGTCCAGGCTCTGGCGGGAGTCCTCCTCGCCGCCGCTCTCGCGCTGACGGGCTGCGGCGGCGCCGACTCCGCCGACGGCGGCTCCGACGCGGGCGGCAAGGCGTTCGACTCGGGTGCCCGGGAGCAGGACGCGAAAGCCGCGGACGGCGGCGGGAGCGGCAGGGGCAGCGCCGGCGCGCAGTCCAGGCCGACCGCCGCGCCGAAGGCCGCCGCGAGCCACATCATCCGCACGGCCTCGCTGACCGTGCAGGTCAAGGACGTCCCCGACGCCCTGGCCGACGCCCGCACCACCGCGGAGGACGCGGGCGGCTTCGTCGGCAGCGAGACGACGAGGCGGGACGAACGCGGCCACGAGCGGACCCGGGTCGTCCTGCGCGTGCCCGTCGAGCGGTACGAGGAGGTGCTCGACGACCTGGAGGGGTCGGGCAAGCTCCTCGCCCGCACCGGGAAGGCGCAGGACGTCACGGAGCAGGTCGTCGACGTGGAGAGCCGCGTCAAGTCGCAGCGTGCCAGCGTCGCCCGGATCCGCGAGCTGATGGACAAGGCCACCAAGCTCGCCGACGTGGTCACCCTGGAGGGCGAGCTGAGCAGCCGTCAGGCCGACCTGGAGTCCCTGCTCGCCCAGCAGGCCTCCCTGAAGGACCGCACGAGCCTGGCCACGATCACCCTGTCCCTGACGCAGACCCCGGTGAAGAAGGCCGGCACGGAGGACGAGGACCCGGGCTTCCTGGACGCGCTGGCGGGCGGCTGGCACGCGTTCGTCACCACGCTCCGCTGGATCGCGGTCGCCTTCGGCGCGGTGCTCCCGTTCCTCGCGGGCGCGGCGCTGCTCGTCCTGCTGTGGGCGCGCCTGGTGCGGCCCCGGCTGTCGCGCCGGACGGCGCCGGCCCCCTCGGGCGGTGCGCTGCCCGTCGCCCCGCCCGTCCGTCCGCAGGCCGGGGGCCGCGCGGAGGCACGCGGGGAGGGGGCCCGGGAGCAGGACTGAAATGCCGTGTCCCCGTAGCGTGTTCACATGAGCATGAGCCCTGTGAGCGGTACCGGCGGGAAGAAAGAGCGACTGGTCGTGATCGGCGGCGACGCGGCGGGCATGTCCGCCGCGTCGCAGGCACGCCGGCTGCGGAGCGCGGACGAGCTGGAGATCGTGGCGTTCGAGCGGGGCCACTTCACCTCCTACTCGGCGTGCGGGATCCCGTACTGGGTGGGCGGTCAGGTCGCGGGCCCGGACGAGCTGATCGCGCGTTCCCCGCAGGAGCACCGCGAGCGCGCCATCGACCTCCGGATGCGGACGGAGGTCGTGGAGATCGACGTCCCGGGCGCCCGGGTCCGCTCCCGGCACGTCGACTCCGGCGCCGAGGAGTGGACCGGGTACGACAAGCTCGTGATCGCGACCGGGGCGCGCCCCGTCCGCCCCGACCTGCCCGGCGTGGACGCGCCCGGGGTGCACGGTGTGCAGACCCTGGACGACGGCCAGGCCCTCCTGGACACGCTGGCCGGCACCGAGGGGCGGCACGCGGTGGTCGTCGGCGCCGGCTACATCGGCGTGGAGATGGCCGAGGCGCTCATCAACCGCGGCTACGAGGTGACGGTCGTCAACCGCGGCAGGGAGCCGATGTCCACGCTCGATCCGGACATGGGCCGCCTGGTGCACACGGCCATGGAGGGCATGGGCATCACCATGGTGAACGACGCCGAGGTGACGAAGATCCTCACCGGTGACGACGGCCGGGTCCGCGCGGTCGCCACCCAGGACGCCGAGTACCCCGCGGACGTCGTGGTGCTCGGCATCGGCGTACGCCCCGAGACCGCGCTGGCGCAGGCGGCCGGGCTGCCCGTCGGTGAGCACGGGGGGCTGCTCACGGACCTGGCGATGCGGGTCCGCGGGCACGAGGACATCTGGGCGGGCGGCGACTGCGTCGAGGTGCTGGACCTGGTCTCCGGACGCGAGCGGCACATCGCGCTGGGCACGCACGCGAACAAGCACGGGCAGGTCATCGGCAGCAACGTGGGCGGCGGGTACGCCACCTTCCCGGGGGTCGTCGGCACGGCGGTGAGCAAGGTCTGCGAACTGGAGATCGCCCGCACCGGGCTGCGGGAGAAGGACGCGCACCGCGTCGGGCTGCGGTTCGAGTCGGTCACCGTGGAGTCGACGAGCCGCGCGGGCTACTACCCGGGCGCGGCGCCGATGACGGTGAAGATGCTCGCCGAGCACCGCACGGGACGGCTGCTGGGCGTGCAGATCGTGGGCCGCGAGGGCGCGGGCAAGCGGGTCGACATCGCCGCGGTGGCGCTCACCGCGGGCATGACGGTGGAACAGATGACGGCACTGGACCTCGGGTACGCGCCGCCGTTCTCCCCGGTCTGGGACCCGGTCCTGGTGGCGGCCCGCAAGGCGGTGGCGGCGGTGCGCGACGGCGCCCGCTGAGCGGGGTACCGGCGGCGCGGCGGCGTCCGCCGCGCCGGACCCGCCGCGTCAGGCGGACTCGTGCTGCCCGGTCCCGTTGATCCGCTCGATGGCCTGCCGGGCCTGTTCAGCGGGCGGGCGCCCCGGCAGCGAGGAGACGGAGCCCGATACAGGCACCGTCGAGGCCGGCGCGGTGGCCGGTTTCGCGTGGGCGGCCGGGCGGGCCGAGCGCAGCCGGTGGCTGACGGCCTCGTCGAGGGTGACCGGGCGCTGCATGCGCGCGGCGAGCCGGCCGGCCTCCTGGCCGAGCGCGGCGAGGTCCTCCCAGGGCAGGTGCAGCACCAGGGCGATCTCGGCCTCGCCGTCGGGCAGGGCGTGCATCGGAGGAGTAACTCGCTCGTTCATCGCCTGTGTCCTCACGTCTTCCTCGCCGCGGCTTCCTCGCGCCACGGGCGGTCGAGGAGTCATACGCGGGCGCGGACGGGCCCGTTCACCGATTCGGCCCACGGATCGAGGGCAGTAATCCGGTGTGGTCATCCCCGTCCATGACGTGAATCCGGCGCGCCGTACGCCGTACGTGACGTACGCGCTGATCGCGGCCGGCGTCCTCGTGTTCCTCTTCACGCCGGGCATCGCCGGTTCGGTGGCGGGCCAGAGCGAACTGGCGCAGCTGTGCCACCTCCAGGCGTTCCTCGACCAGTACGCCGTGGTGCCGCGGGAGCTCGTCCACCACCGGATGCCGGACCTCGTGCCGACCGGCGCGATCGGCGTGGGCCCGCAGGGGCCGGGTTGCCTGGTGGGCCCGCCGGACTACGACAAGTCGCCGGCGCTGTCGGTCCTGTCGGCGATGTTCCTGCACAGCAGCTGGCTGCACCTGCTCGGCAACATGCTCTTCCTGCTGATCTTCGGCAACAACATCGAGGACCGGCTGGGGCACGTGCGGTTCGCACTGTTCTACGTCGCCTGCGGCTACGCGGCGGCGTACGGCTTCGCGCTGCTGAACGACGACTCGGGGGACCCGCTGATCGGCGCCTCCGGGGCGATCGCCGGGGTCCTCGGCGCGTATCTGGTGCTCTATCCGAAGGCCAGGGTCTGGGTGCTCGTCCCGTTCCTGGTGTTCCTGCCGCTGCGGCTGCCCGCGTGGATCGTGCTGGGCTTCTGGTTCGTGCTCCAGGCGGTGTACTCGTCCGGCGGCGGGGTCTCCGACGCGGGGACGGTGGCGTACGCGGCCCACGTGGTCGGCTTCCTGGCGGGCATGCTGCTGGCCTGGCCGCTGCGTCCGGGCACCCCGCCCCCGCCGGAGCCGCGCAGCCTGCTGTGGGGCAGGCAGGCGCGGCACGCGTGAGGATCCGTCAGCGGGCGGTGTGCGTGTGGACGTGCTCGACGAGGCGGGTCAGCGCGTCCGGGTCCGTGGTCGGCAGGACACCGTGGCCCAGGTTGAAGATGTGGCCCTCCAGACCGGCGGCGGCGTCGAGCACCTCGCGGGTCTTGGTCCGCACGGCGTCGGTCGTGGAGAACAGGACGGCCGGGTCGAGGTTGCCCTGGAGCGCCTTGCCGGGGCCGACGCGGCGGGCGGCCTCGTCCAGCGGGACGCGCCAGTCGACGCCGACGACGTCCGCTCCGGCCTCGCCCATCAGGCCCAGCAGCTCGCCGGTGCCGACACCGAAGTGGATGCGCGGGACGCCGTATCCGGCGACGGAGTCGAACACCTTCGCCGAGGCGGGCATCACCGAGCGGCGGTAGTCGGCCGGGGCCAGCGCGCCGACCCAGGAGTCGAAGAGCTGGACGGCGCTCGCGCCGGCCTCGATCTGCACCTTCAGGAACGCGGAGGTGATCTCGGCGAGACGGTCGAGCAGGTCGGCCCACAGCTGCGGGTCGCCGTACATGAGCGCCTTGGTGTGCTCGTGGTTCTTGGACGGGCCGCCCTCGACGAGGTAGCTCGCGAGAGTGAAGGGCGCGCCCGCGAAACCGATGAGCGGGGTCTCGCCCAGCTCGGCCGTGAGCAGCTTGATCGCCTCGGTGACGTAGGAGACGTCCTCGGGGGTCAGGTCGCGCAGCTGCGCGAGGTCGGCGCGGGTACGGATCGGGTTCTCGACGACCGGGCCGACGCCCGGCTTGATGTCGAGGTCGATGCCGATGGCCTTGAGCGGGACGACGATGTCGCTGAAGTAGATCGCCGCGTCCACGCCGTGCCGGCGGACCGGCTGGAGGGTGATCTCGGCGACCAGCTCGGGCCGCATGCAGGACTCCAGCATGGGGATGCCCTCGCGCACCTTCAGGTACTCGGGGAGTGAGCGCCCGGCCTGCCGCATGAACCACACCGGCGTGTGGGGCACGGGCTCGCGCCTGCACGCCTTGAGGAAGGCGGACTCGTACGTGGCTGTCGGCTGCTGGCCCGTCGGGCGGCGATCGTTGGCACTCACGACGGAAAGTCTCGCACGGTCCGCGGGCGGTCCCGTCCCGGGCACGGGCGCCCGCGCCGGGGCGCGTTCGTACGGCGTGATCCGGACAGTGGCGCCGTCCACGGGTGTCCTTCCCTGCGCGGAGGCCCCGTTCCCCTTAATCTTCCCCGCATGGCTGCGGCTCAGGGACGACTGTCGGACGGCGCTGGCGGGATGGACGACTCGAAGGAGGGGGAACGGGATGCGGGGGACGCGGCTCCGCTGCCCTTCCGGGCCGCCGTCGAGGCGCTGAGAGCCGCGCGGCCGCGGCCGGAGATCGAGATCGACCCGACGCGCCCGCCGCAGCGCCTGGCTCCCTACGCGTACGCGCTGGAGGCCGCGGTCGTCCAGGACGACGAGGACCTGGCCGACGGCCGGCTCGTCCTGCTGCACGACCCGGCGGGGCACGACGCCTGGCAGGGCTCCTTCCGTCTGGTGACGCTGGTCCGGGCGGAGCTGGAACCGGAGATGGCGGCCGACCCGCTGCTGCCCGAGGTCTGCTGGTCCTGGCTGACCGGCGCGCTGCAGGCCCGCGGCCTGTCGTACGGCGAGCCGAGCGGCACCGTCACGCGCGCGAGTTCGCACTACTTCGGCGGCCTCGCGGAGCGCCCCTCCGCCTCCCAGATCGAGATCCGCGCGTCGTGGACGCCGCGGGAGGGCCTCGGCGGCGTCCCGGACACCTCCGCCCATCTCGCCGCGTGGTGCGATCTGCTGTGCCAGGTCGCGGGGCTGCCGCCGGCGGGCCCGGGTGACGCGTCGGTGGTGACCCTCCCGCAGCGCCGGGGCCCACAGTCCCGCTGAGCCCCGTACCGACGACCTCTCCCTCACGAGCGCACCGGCCTTGCGGCCGGTGCGCTTTCGCATGTGCCGGCCGGCCCTCTCCCGTCCGTGCGACCCGCGTCGCCCCCCGGTCAGGACCCTCGGCTGATCGTCCCTTTGTCGATACGACCACTTTCGGACGCGTAATGACGCGGATCGACTCGGTTCGATCTTCGGATGATCGATCGCGTGTCCGAATTGCACGGATTGTTACTCACTAAATCGTGATCATTCTCTAAAGGCGCACGGGTTTGATGCCGAAGACGTCTGTGACCTTCCAAGCACGGTTCATCCCGGCTTCATCCCCCCAGCCGGTCCCCCCGTCCCCGCACCCCAGGAGGCCTGGTGTCCGTTCTCCTTGAGCAGCCCGCAAGCCTGGTCGCCTACCGCCCGAACAAGCCGACCGCCATGGTGGTCGTGGCAGACCCACGGGTCCGTTCCACCGTCACACGCCACCTGTGGGCGCTCGGAGTACGCGACGTCATCGAGGCGTCGTCCGTCGCGGAGGCCCGTCCCCGAATCGGCAACCCGCGCGACATCTGTGTCGCCGAAGTCCACCTGCCCGACGGCAGCGGGCTCACCCTGCTGTCCGAGACCAGAGCCGCGGGCTGGCCCAACGGCCTCGCCCTCTCCGCCGCCGACGACATCGGTGCCGTGCGCAACGCCCTCGCGGGCGGCGTCAAGGGCTACGTCGTCACCGGTACGCGGACGAACCTGGGACTGCCCAACCGCCCCGGCGCCGCCCCCCTCGGCGGCGCGGCCCGTATGCACCGCCGTCCCCCGGGTGCCCCGAGCCACCCGGGCGGCTACCGCGAACTGTCCGGCCGCGAGGTCGAGGTGCTCCGCCTCGTCGCGGAGGGCCAGTCGAACAAGGCCATCGGCGTCTCGATGGGCCTGTCCGCGCTGACCGTCAAGAGCCACCTCGCCCGCATCGCCCGCAAGCTCGGCACGGGCGACCGCGCCGGCATGGTCGCGGTGGCGCTGCGGACCGGCATCATCCACTGACCCCCCGAGGGGTCCTCCCCGAACGTGAACCGGAACTTTCACCCCCCTGTCCGGTTTACGACCCCCAGACGCCCGCCGACGGAACGTTCCGTCGGCGGGCGTCGTCCATACACAGATACTCTTGACAGGTGACCGACGCCCAAGAGACCGCAGCAGACAGCTCACTGCGAACCACCGGAGGCGCCCCTCCGGACGACGTCGAACTGGCGCCGATCCCTTTGCTCGAGCCCCGCGAGGGCATTCCGCCCGTGATCGCCGACGACGCCTCGCTCGCCGAGATGATCGCCGCCTTCGCCGCCGGGACCGGCCCCGTGGCCGTCGACGCCGAACGCGCGTCCGGGTACCGATACGGCCAGCGCGCGTATCTGGTGCAGCTGCGCCGCGAGGGGGCCGGCACCGCGCTGATCGACCCCGTGGCCTGTCCCGACCTCTCGGGACTCGGCGAGGCGATCTCCGGTGTCGAGTGGGTGCTGCACGCCGCCACCCAGGACCTGCCGTGCCTGCGGGAAATAGGCATGATCCCCGCCAGCCTGTTCGACACCGAGCTGGCCGGCCGCCTGGCCGGGTTCCCCCGGGTCGGGCTCGGCGCGATGGTCGAGAGCGTCCTGGGCTACGTCCTGGAGAAGGGCCACTCCGCCGTCGACTGGTCGACACGCCCGCTGCCCGAACCGTGGCTGCGCTACGCCGCGCTCGACGTCGAGCTGCTCGTCGACCTGCGGGACGCGCTGGAGAAGGAACTGGACCGGCAGGGCAAGCTCGACTGGGCCCGCCAGGAGTTCGACGCGATCGCGCAGGCCGACCCGGCGCCGCCGCGCAAGGACCCCTGGCGCCGTACGTCGGGCATGCACAAGGTGCGCAGGCGCCGGCAGATGGCCGTGGTGCGGGAGCTGTGGCAGGCCCGGGACCAGGTCGCGCAGCGCCGGGACATCTCGCCCGGCAAGGTGCTCGGGGACGCGGCGATCGTCGAGGCGGCGCTGTCCCTGCCCGCCAACGTGCACGCCCTCGCCGCGCTGAACGGCTTCGGGCACCGCATGGGCCGCCGTCAGCTGGAGCAGTGGCAGAGCGCCGTGGACCGCGCGCGGGCGCTGCCGGACTCCGAGCTGCCGCAGCCCGGGCAGCCGGTCACCGGTCCCCCGCCGCCGCGCGCCTGGGCCGACAAGGACCCGGAGGCCGCGGCACGGCTGTCCGCCGCGCGGGCCGCGGTCTCGGCGCTCGCCGAGCGGCTGAACATGCCGCAGGAGAACCTGATCGCGCCCGACACCGTGCGCCGGGTCTGCTGGGAGCCGCCGGCCGCGCCCGACGCCGACTCGGTCGCCGCCGCGCTCGCCGCTCACGGGGCGCGCGCCTGGCAGGTCGAGCAGGTCACGCCGGTCCTGGTGGCCGCGCTGCGGTCCGGGACGGCCAAGGCCTGACGGTCCGCCCGACGGCGCCGGTCGGGCAGCCGTCGCGGACGAACGCCGTGCGGTGAGCGGCGGTGAGCGGTCAGGACGATCGGGGCCGGGAGGGGACGAGTGTCCCGGCCGGGGTCGTCCGACGGCACCCGCCCGCGGCCGTCCGCGCCCTCCGGCGGCCCCGGCACGGCGGAACGGCGACGTCGAGTTCACGCCAAGATCCCGGGCGGCCGTCCGCTGCACCCCTGGCGGCGGTAGCGGCGTCCCGGGGTGCGGTGCGGGACTGCCCACCGCTCCCCCGGGCCCTCGCGGGACGCCTCGGCGCCGCGCTCCGTGTGTGACCTTCGCCGCTCCCGGCCGGGGGACTGGGCAGCATGGTTACCCGCAAGTAGCATGAAGGGGTGAGCGCGCGCTCAGGCGTATGCGCCGCGCAGCAGTGCCATCCCGCATCTGGAGGAGAGCCATCGTGCCTCGTACCGTCAGGGACGTCGTCTTCGTCGACGGCGTCCGCACCCCGTTCGGCAAGGCGGGCCCGAAGGGCATCTACCACGAGACCCGCGCCGACGACCTCGTCGTGAAGGCCATCCGGGAGCTGCTGCGCCGCAACCCCGGCCTGGACCCCAAGCAGATCGACGAGGTCGCCATCGCCGCGACCACGCAGATCGGTGACCAGGGCCTGACGCTGGGCCGCACGGCCGGCATCCTCGCCGGGCTCCCCCAGTCGGTCCCCGGCTACTCCATCGACCGCATGTGCGCGGGCGCGCTGACCGCCGTCACGACCACCGCGGGCTCCATCGCCTTCGGCGCGTACGACGCCGTCATCGCCGGTGGTGTCGAGCACATGGGCCGCCACCCGATGGGCGAGGGCGTGGACCCGAACCCGCGCTTCGTGTCGGACAAGCTGGTCGACGAGTCGGCCCTGTTCATGGGCATGACCGCGGAGAACCTGCACGACCGGTACCCGCACATCACCAAGCAGCGCGCCGACGAGTACGCCGTGCGCTCGCAGGAGAAGGCCGCCAAGGCGTACGCCAACGGCAAGATCCAGGCCGACCTGGTGCCGATCTCGGTGCGGAACACCAACGCGGAGGTCGGTGAGACGGGCTGGGGCCTGGTCACCGCCGACGAGCCGATGCGCCCGGGTACGACGCTGGAGAACCTGGCCGGCCTCAAGACGCCGTTCCGCGTCCACGGCCGGGTCACCGCGGGCAACGCCGCCGGTCTGAACGACGGCGCCACCGCGTCGATCATCGCGTCCGAGGACTTCGCGCGCGAGCACGGCCTGCCGGTCAAGATGCGCCTGGTCTCCTACGCCTTCGCGGGCGTCGAGCCCGAGGTGATGGGCTACGGCCCGATCCCGGCCACCGAGAAGGCCCTCGCCAAGGCCGGCCTGTCGATCGAGGACATCAACCTCTTCGAGGTCAACGAGGCGTTCGCCGTCCAGGTCCTCGCCTTCCTGGACCACTACGGCATCGCGGACGACGACGCGCGCGTCAACCAGTACGGCGGCGCCATCGCGTTCGGCCACCCGCTCGCCTCCTCCGGCGTCCGTCTGATGACGCAGCTGGCCCGCCAGTTCGAGGAGCAGCCGGAGGTCCGTTACGGCCTCACCACCATGTGCGTCGGCTTCGGCATGGGCGCCACGGTGATCTGGGAGAACCCGCACCACAAGGACGCCGGAGGCGACAAGTGACCACCGCTGAACTCCTGAAGGGCGCAGCCGAGCTGTTCCCTGACGAGGTCGTGACCTCGGCGCACGTACGCCACCTCGACCTGCCGTTCAACGGCGGGCGCTTCGCGCTCGTCACGCTGGACAACGGCTTCGACCACACCAAGCCGACCACCTTCGGCCCGCAGTCGCTGGCGAACCTCGACGCCGCGATCGACCAGGTCGAGCGGGAGGCCGCGGCGGGCGAGATCGTCGGCGTCGGCCTCACCGGCAAGCCGTTCATCTTCGCGGTCGGCGCCGACCTCAAGGGTGTCGAGCTGCTGAAGAACCACGACGACGCGCTCGCCATCGGCAAGGGCGGCCACGAGGTCTTCAAGCGCCTGTCCGGCCTCGCGGTCCCCACCTTCGCGTACTACAACGGCGCGGCGATGGGCGGCGGCGTCGAGGTCGGCCTGCACTGCAAGTACCGCACGGTCTCCGCGTCCATCGCGGCCTTCTCGCTCCCCGAGGTCTTCCTCGGCCTGGTCCCCGGCTGGGGCGGCTGCGCCCTGCTGCCGAACCTGATCGGCGCCGACAAGGCCGTCTCGGTGATCATCGAGAACTCGCTCAACCAGAACAAGCAGCTCAAGGGCCACCAGGTCTACGAACTGGGCATCGCCGACGCCCTGTTCGAGGGTGCCGACTTCCTGGAGCAGTCCCTGCTGTGGACGGCGTCCGTCCTCAAGGGCGAGATCGTCGTCGAGCGCCCCGAGGTCGACCGCGGCGAGGCCTGGGACCAGGCCGTCGCCAAGGGCCGCTTCGTCGCGGACTCCAAGGTGCACGGCGCCGCCCCGGCCGCCTACCGCGCCCTGGACATCATCGCCGCCGCCAAGAACGGCGACCTCCAGCAGGGCTTCGACGCCGAGGACACGGCGCTCGCCGACCTGATCATGGGCGGCGAACTGCGCGCCGGCATCTACGCGTTCAACCTGGTGCAGAAGCGCGGCAAGCGTCCTGCGGGTGCCCCGGACAAGTCGCTCGCGCGTCCGGTCACCAAGGTCGGTGTCGTCGGCGCCGGTCTGATGGCCTCCCAGCTCGCGCTGCTGTTCCTGCGCCGCCTGGAGGTCCCGGTCGTCCTCACGGACATCGACCAGGAGCGCGTCGACAAGGGTGTGGGCTACGTCCACGCCGAGATCGAGAAGCTGCTCGGCAAGGGCCGCATCAACCAGGACAAGGCCAACCGCCTCAAGGCCCTGGTCACCGGTGTGCTGGACAAGGCCGAGGGCTTCTCCGACGCCGACTTCGTCATCGAGGCCGTCTTCGAGGAGATCGGCGTCAAGCAGCAGGTGTTCGCGGAGGTCGAGGCGGTCGCCCCGGCGCACGCGATCCTCGCCACCAACACCTCCTCGCTCTCCGTCTCGGAGATGGCGTCGAAGCTGAAGAACCCCGAGCGGGTGGTGGGCTTCCACTTCTTCAACCCGGTCGCGATCCTGCCGCTGCTGGAAATCGTGCGCGGCGAGCAGACCGACGACGCCTCGCTGGCCACGGCCTTCGCCGTCGCCAAGAAGCTGAAGAAGACCGCGGTCCTGGTGAAGGACGCCCCGGCGTTCGTCGTGAACCGCATCCTCACCCGCTTCATGGGCGAGATCCAGAACGTCATCGACGAGGGCACCCCCGTCGAGGTCGCGGAGAAGGCGGTGGAGCCCCTGGGCCTGCCGATGTCTCCCCTGGTCCTGCTGGAGCTGGTCGGCCCCGCGATCGGCCTGCACGTCTCGGAGACCCTCAACCGGGCCTTCCCGGACCGCTTCACGGTCTCCCCGAACCTCGCGGCCGTCGTCAAGGCGGGCAAGCGCGGCTTCTACGTCTACGACTCCGGGAAGCCGGAGCTGGACCCGGAGGTCGCCGCGCTGCTGAAGCAGGGCGACGTCGTCCTGACCGAGGAGCAGGTCCGGGACCGCGTGCTCGACGCCGTCGCCCAGGAGATCGGGCTCATGCTCGACGAGGGTGTCGTCGCCGAGGCGCAGGACATCGACCTCTGCCTGATCACCGGCGCCGGCTGGCCCTTCCACCTGGGCGGCATCACGCCGTACCTGGACCGTGAGGGCGTCTCGGAGCGGGTGAACGGCAAGAAGTTCCTGGCGCCGGGCGTGGCGAGCGTTCCCGCGTAACCGCCGCCCGAGTCACCCGTTGCCCGGCACGCCGACTGGTGTGCCGGGCAACGGCGTTCACGGGGCCGGACCCGAACTCCCCGGCCCGGTCACGGCGTTCACACCGCCCGCCATGCCTCCAGGGCGAGGCCCGGTTCGTCCTTGCGGCGGGTGACGAGGAGTTCGCCGGACGGGGCGAGGCTCGCCGCGACCACGCGGTCCTCCTCGTCCCTGGTCAGCGACACCACGGCGCCGTCGGGCAGCCGGGGGCCCGAGGGCGCCCACCAGGCGCCCGCGGCCTCCTCCTCGGTCGGATAGGCGGCGAAGGCGACCCGGCCGTCGGCCGCGATCTGGGCGAGCAACGTGCAGTCGTGGCCGTCCAGTTCGGTGCGGACGGCCGCGACGGGGCCCGGTCCCGCGGCGGCGAGCAGCGCGACGGGATCGGTGCCCGGGCGCCAGACGCACAGCGCGTCCGACTCGTCCGTGTAGAAGAGCGAGGTGGACTCGGCGGAGGTCGCGAGCGCGCGGAGCGTGCCGGGCCGTACGGGGGCCTCCACGGTCTCGTGCAGGACCGGCTGGGCGCCGGGCTCCTCCTGCCGCCAGTGCAGCAGCACGCCCGGGGCGCAGGCGTACAGCTCGACCCGGCCCGACTCCCCCGTCACGGCGGCGAGGCCGGTGTGGACGTCCTGTCCCTTGAGGTCGCGGAAGGGTCCCCAGCCGCCCTTCTCCTTCTGGCCGAGCATGCTCACCCCGCCGCTCCCGTTGCGCACGAAGACGTGGGCCCGGCCCTGCGCGTCGACGGCGACGGCCGGGATGCCGGTGCGGTCGCCGGTCCTGTCCGGGTGTCCGAGCGGGACCCAGTCCAGGGCCGCGAGACGGGCGCGGAAGTGCGTGGAGTGGACGAGGCCCGACTCCTTGGGGACCGTCGGCCGCCAGGACACCAGATGGGCGTAGCCGTCCGCCCCCTGGCCGACGGCGAGCACGGGATGCAGGCGCTGGTCGCCGCCGACGACCCGCGCCGGGTCCCAGGGGCCCCCGGGCCCGCGCTCGGCACGGCACAGGACAGCGGCGTCGGACAGCAGGTACACGCTCAGCCTGCCGTCGCGCCCGCGCAGGAACCAGCCCCCGTTCACCACCGTCGACACAGGCTCACTCTAATTCGGCGGTCCCGGCGGGCGTGGACGGGGCCTCCCGGGCGGCGGGCACTCTGGCAGGGTGGCCCCATGACGACCGTGACGACCCTGCTCATCGTGGACGGCGCGAACGTGGTGGGTTCCGTGCCCGACGGCTGGTGGCGCGACCGCCGGGGTGCCGCCGTACGCCTGCGGGACCGGCTCGCCGGCCTCGCGGAGCACGGGCTGCCCGGCCGGCCCGGCCCTGTGGAGATCGTCCTGGTGCTGGAGGGCGCGGCCCGCGGCGTGGAGTCCGTCCCGGGGGTGCGCGTCGAGGACGCCCCGGGCAGCGGCGACGACCGGATCGTGGAACTGGCGTCGGCGTCACCGGACCGCGCCCGTCTCGTCGTCACCGCCGATCGCGCACTGCGGGACCGGGTGACCGCGGTCGGCGCGGAGGTCGTGGGTCCGCGCGCGGTGAACGGTCAGTCCTGACCCCGGGCGGGTACGTAGAGCACCGCCCCGGCGACCTCGCCGACGGCCACGTACCGCTCGGCCAGCAGCCGCCGCAGTGAGGGCACCCGCTCGGGGCGGTACGGCCGGCCGCGCGAGTCGTCGACGATCAGCGCCGGCGGGCGGGCGGCCATCTCCTCGCGGAACACCGGCCAGGTGCCCTCCACGCCGTACCTCTCGCCCACCCGGGGGCCGTCGCGCCCGCCGCTGTAGTTGGTGAGCAGACCGGCCGTCAGATAGCGGCTGGCGGGCTCGCGGTGGGCGAGCCAGTAGACCTCCGGGTGTATGCCCCACACCAGGACGCGGTCGCCCGGTGCCGTCCGGCGGGCCACCGTGTCGGCGAGGCGCTGCGCGTGTGTGAGGTCGGACCGGGGGGCGAGAGCGCCCCAGGAGAGGAAGAGCGCGCAGCAGCAGGCCGACGTCAGCACCGCCGTCACCAGGCGCTCCCGCGGCAGGATCTGGAGCGCCGCCGTCGCCAGCAGCGCGATCGGCGGGAGGAGTTGCAGGTAGTAGTGGCCGAAGAAGTGGAACCCCGCGGACACCGCCACGACGGAGGTGCCCAGCCACAGCCACAGGTCCGCGGGTCCCGTACGGGTGAGGCGCAGCGCGCGGACGACGGGCGGGATCAGCCCCGCGCAGGCCACGGCGAGGATCGCGGTGTTGACCGCCGCCCGGGTCAGCACGTGCGGTCCCGACCCGGTGAAGCTCGCGTAGGAGCCCGAGCCGGTGACCGTCCAGAACAGGAAGCCGGCCGGGCCGGTGAGCAGCGCGGCGCCCAGCACCGGCAGGGTGGCGCCGGCCGCCGTGCGCAGTGCGGCGGCCCGTCCCGCGCCGTCCCGGTACAGCAGCCACAGCACCGGCACGAGTACCGCGCCGCCCGTCTGCTTCACCAGGAACGCGCAGGCGACGGCGGCTCCCGCCGCGCCCCAGCGGCGCCGGTCGGCGCACCACATCGCGGCCGCCGTGCACGGCAGTATGAACACCTCGAAGGTCGCGGCCTGCGCGTCCTCGGGGTTGAGCCCGACGGAGGCCAGCAGGTACAGCGTCCCCGCCGTGCGGCCGGCTCCGGCGCCCCATCTGCGCCGTGCCAGGGAGGCCAGGAGCAGCGCGGTCAGCAGCTGGGCGACGACGGCGAGGACCCGTACGGGGGTCAGCGATCCGGAGCCGAAGACGGCGAAGGCGCCCTGGTAGAGCCAGGGCAGCAGCGGCGGCTTGCGGTCCACGACCGTCTCGTAGAGGTCTCCGCCGTCCGCGAGGAGCCGCGCCTGGACGGCGAGGAATCCCTCGTCCGGGTTCCACAGCGGCCGCAGGAAGGAGGGCACGCGGGTCGCGCAGGCCAGCAGCGCCAGCGCGGGCACCAGCCGCCCCCAGTAGGCGCGGCGCCCGAGCCGCCGGGAGCCGGGCAGGGAGCGTGCGGGGGCGAGGGGGCCGGCGAGCATACGGTGCACGCTATCCGGCCCCGCAGTCCCGCCTGAGCGGGACATACGGGGCCGGATCGGAAATCGGTCGGGTCACTCGGTGGTGCGGCCGGGCGGGGGCACGGAGCCGGCCGCCGCGGCCTGCTGGCTCCTGCCGAGGCGGCTGTGGGAGCGCCCGTACAGGAAGTACACGAGGAACCCGATCGCCATCCAGATGCCGAACCGCAGCCAGGTCTCGGCGGGCAGGTTCAGCATCAGCCACAGGGAGGCGAGCACCGACACGATCGGCAGCACCGGCACCAGCGGGGTGCGGAAGGAGCGGGGCAGTTCGGGACGCGTACGGCGCAGGATGATCACGCCGATCGCGACGACGACGAAGGCGAACAGCGTGCCGATGTTCACCAACTCCGCCAGCTCGCTCAGGCTGGTGAAGCCGGCCAGGATCGCGATGACCACGCCGAGCAGGATGGTCGGCCGGTGCGGGGTCTTGAAGCGCGGGTGGACCCGCGAGAAGAAGCGGGGCAGCAGCCCGTCGCGGCTCATCGCGAAGAACACCCGGGTCTGGCCGAGCAGCAGGATCATGCAGACGGTGGTGAGGCCGACGGCGGCGCCGAAGCTGATGAAGCCGGCGAACCAGGGGTGCCCGGTGGCCTTGAAGGCGTCGGCGAGCGGGGCGTCCACGGACAGCTGCTTGTAGTTCTGCATGCCGGTGACGACGATCGACACCGCGACGTACAGGGCGGTGCAGATGATGAGGGAGCCGATGATGCCGCGGGGCATGTCGCGCTGCGGGTTGCGGGTCTCCTCGGCGGCGGTGGCCACGACGTCGAAGCCGATGAAGGCGAAGAAGACGACGGAGGCGGCGGTGAAGATGCCCATCACACCGAAGTTGGAGGGCGCCCAGCCGAACATCAGCTGGATCAGCGGGGAGTCGAGCCCGCTGCCCGCGTCCACGGGCTTCGCCTTCGGGATGAAGGGGTCGTAGTTCTTCCCCTCGATGAAGAACGCGCCCGCGATGATCACGACCATGACGACCGTCACCTTGATGGCGACGACGACGGCGGTGACCCGCGCGGAAAGCTTCGTGCCGATCACGAGGATGGCGGTGAGCACCAGGACGAGGGCGGCGGCCAGGATGTCGAAGCCGAAGCCGTCGGCCCCCTCACGGCCGCTGAGCGCGTCGGGCAGATGCCATCCGGCGTTGTCGAGCAGCGAGGCGATGTAGCCGGACCAGCCGACCGCGACCACCGCCGTGCCGAGCGCGAACTCCAGGACCAGGTCCCAGCCGATGATCCAGGCGGGCAGTTCGCCCAGGGAGGCGTACGAGAAGGTGTACGCCGATCCGGCCACCGGGACGGTGGACGCGAACTCGGCGTAGCAGAGCGCGGCCAGCGCGCAGACGACACCGGCGACGACGAAGGCCAGGGCCACGGCCGGACCCGCGTTGTTCTTGGCGACCGTGCCGGTGAGGACGAAGATGCCGGTGCCGATGATGACACCGACGCCGAACACGGTGAGATCCAGAGCGGACAGCGACTTCTTGAGTGCGTGCTCCGGCTCCTCAGTGTCCAAGATCGACTGTTCGACCTTCTTCGTTCTGAAGAGGGTGCTGCTCACGGGTGTACCTCCCACGCTCGTCGTCCTCGACATGATCCGAGGGGGTTTGAGCTCCGCATGCCCCGGCACGGGCCGGTTCACGCGAACGGGCCGGTCCCACCACCCGTACAGGGAGGCGGAACCGGCCCAATGGCGCAGCGGAGGGTCAGTCGCGCGCGGACTCCACGGCGTGCGCGGAGGCGCGCTCGAAGCGGCCGTCCAGCTTGGCGACGAGCCCGGTGACCTGGCGGGCGATGTCCGGGGCGGTCAGGCCGATCTCCGTCATGACCTCCTTGCGGGAGGCGTGGTCGAGGAAGCGCGGCGGGATGCCGAAGTCGCGCAGCGGCACGTCGACACCGGCGTCCCGCAGGGCCTGCGCGATCGTCGAGCCGACGCCGCCGACGCGGGAGTTGTCCTCGACGGTGACGACCACGCGGTGCTGCTCGGCGAGCGGGGCCATGGCCTCGTCGACGGGCTTGACCCAGCGCGGGTCGACGACGGTCGTGGAGATGCCCTGCTTGTCGAGGAGGGCGGCGATCTCCAGGCACATCGGGGCGAGGGCGCCGACGGAGACGAGCAGCACGTCGGGGGCGTCGGTGCCGGGGGCGCGGAGCACGTCCATGCCGCCGACGCGGCCCACGGCGGGCACCGCGGGACCGACGGCTCCCTTGGAGAAGCGGACGACGGTCGGGGCGTCGTCGACGTCCACGGCCTCGCGGAGCTGGGCGCGGACCTGGTCGGCGTCGCGCGGGGCGGCCAGCCGCAGGCCCGGGACGACCTGGAGGATCGACATGTCCCACATGCCGTTGTGGGAGGCGCCGTCGGTGCCGGTGACGCCGGCGCGGTCGAGCACGAAGGTGACGCCGCAGCGGTGCAGGGCCACGTCCATCAGCACCTGGTCGAAGGCGCGGTTGAGGAAGGTGGCGTAGACGGCGAAGACGGGGTGCAGTCCGCCGGTGGCGAGGCCGGCCGCGGAGACGGCGCCGTGCTGCTCGGCGATGCCGACGTCGTACACCCGCTTCGGGAAGGCCTTGGCGAACTTGTCGAGGCCGACCGGCTGGAGCATCGCGGCGGTGATGGCGACGACGTCCTCGCGCTCCTGGCCGAGCCTGACCATCTCCTCGCCGAAGACCGAGGTCCAGTCCGCGCCGGAGGAGGCCACCGGCAGGCCCGTGTCCGGGTGGATCTTGCCGACGGCGTGGAAGCGGTCGGCCTCGTCCTGGAGGGCGGGCTGGTAGCCGCGGCCCTTCTCGGTGAGGCAGTGCACGATGACCGGGCCGCCGAAGCGCTTGGCGCGGGCGAGCGCCGACTCCAGGGCCTCGATGTCGTGTCCGTCGATCGGGCCGACGTACTTCAGGCCCAGGTCCTCGAACATGCCCTGCGGGGCGATGAAGTCCTTGAGCCCCTTCTTGGCGCCGTGCAGGGTCTCGTACAGGGGGCGGCCGACGACCGGGGTGCGCTCCAGGAGGTCCTTGCCGCGGGCCAGGAAGCGCTCGTAGCCGTCCGTGGTGCGCAGGGTCGCGAGGTGGTTGGCGAGGCCGCCGATGGTGGGCGCGTAGGAGCGCTCGTTGTCGTTGACGACGATGACCAGCGGGCGGTCCTTGGCGGCGGCGATGTTGTTCAGCGCCTCCCAGGCCATGCCGCCGGTGAGGGCTCCGTCGCCGATGACGGCCACGACGTGGTCGTCCCGCTCCAGCACCTCGTTGGCCTTGGCGAGGCCGTCGGCCCAGCCGAGGACCGTGGAGGCGTGCGAGTTCTCGATGACGTCGTGCTCGGACTCGGCCTGCGAGGGGTAGCCGGAGAGGCCGCCCTTCATCTTCAGGCGGGAGAAGTCCTGACGGCCGGTGAGCAGCTTGTGGACGTAGGACTGGTGGCCCGTGTCCCACAGGACCCTGTCCTTCGGCGACTCGAAGACGCGGTGCAGGGCGATGGTCAGCTCGACGACACCGAGGTTCGGGCCGAGGTGGCCGCCGGTCTTGGAGACCTCCTCGACCAGGAAGGTCCTGATCTCCTCGGCCAGCTGCGTCAGCTCTTCCAGGCTGAGCCGGTCCAGATCGCGCGGTCCCCTGATGCGGGTCAGCAGCGGCACCCGTGCCTCCTTGCAATAGAGCTGTTCGAGCTTTGCCGGGTCTGTCGAGTCTAATGTTCCGCCTTTGCCGACGGTGCCCGGGCCATGCGTTGTACGTCACGCGAACGGACGTAAATCTTCTCGTACGAGCATTCCACCGCGGGACGCAGGGGTACGGGGACAGGGAAGTGCCCGGCACCGCCATTGGTGCCGGGCACTTCGATCCGGGGCCGGAAGGGCCGGGAGCCGCTAGGCGCGGCCCGCCGTCTTCTGGGTCTTGCGGGTGACGGCGTCGATGACGACGGTCGCCAGCAGCACGCCACCGGTGATCATGTACTGCACCGGAGAGGCGATGCCCTCCAGGGCGAGGCCGTACTGGATCGAGACGATCACGAGGACACCGAGCAGCGCGTTCCAGGTGCGGCCGCGGCCGCCGAAGAGGCTGGTGCCACCGATGACGGCCGCCGCGATGGCGTTCATCAGCAGGTCACCGGCGCCGGCGCCCTGGTTGGCGGAGGCGATCTTCGAGGCGATGAACAGACCGCCGATCGCGGCGAAGGTGCCGGAGATCGCGAAGACCGAGATCCGGACCATCTCCACGTTGATACCGGCACGCCGGGAGGCCTCGACGCTGCCGCCGAGCGCGAAGATCTTCCGGCCGTAGGAGGTACGGCGCAGGACGAAGTCCGTGAACAGCAGCACCGCGATGAAGATCACCACGGCCAGGGGCAGGCCCTTGTACTGGTTGTAGAGGATCGCCACGGCGAACGCGAGGATCCCGAGCAGCGCGGTGCGCACGATGATCTCGCTGAGCGGCTGGGACGGCACGCCCGCGGCCTCGCTACGGCGGTTGCCGAAGAACGAGGTGAGGAAGTACACCGCGGTCACGACGATGGCGAGGACGTAGGCGGCGGCCACATCGGTGAAGTAGTAGCTGGTCAGCTTGGCGACGACGCCCTCGCTGTCCAGGTTGATGGTGCCGTTGCTGCCGAGGATCTGGAGCATGAAGCCGTTCCAGAACAGCAGACCCGCCAGGGTGACGGCGAAGGCCGGCACACCGATCCGTGCGAAGACGAAGCCGTGGATGGTGCCCGCGACGGTGCCGGTGAGGATGGCCAGCACGAAGGCCAGCCACTCGTTCATGCCGTGGGTGACGTTGAGCACCGCGAAGGCGGCGCCCGCGACACCGGAGACCGAGCCGACCGACAGGTCGATCTCGCCGAGCAGCAGCACGAAGACGATGCCGACCGCGATCATGCCCGTGCCGACCATGGCGACGGAGATGTCGGACAGGTTGCCCGCGGTGAGGAAGTTCGAGTTCAGGCTCGCGAAGATCGCCCAGATGATGATCAGGCCGATGACGACCGGGATGGAACCCAGGTCGCCGGACTTCATCTTGCGCTTGAACTCGGACACGTAGCCCGCGAGGCCCTGCTCGCGGACGAGGAGCCGGGGGTCGACCACGGTGACGGCCTTGGCGGCCGCCTCGGGGTTCGCCACCAGGTGCTCTTCAGGGGTCTCAGAGGTCTTGTCGATGCTCACTTCTGAGCCTCCCCATTGCGCGCCGCACGACGGGTCACGGCGTTGTCCGTGGCGCCCGTGATGGCGGAGATGATCTCTTCCTGGGAGGTCGACTTGACCTCGAAGACGCCGTTGTTGCGCCCGAGGCGCAGGACGGCGACCTTGTCGGCCACGGCCTTCACGTCCGCCATGTTGTGGCTGATGAGGAGGACGGCGTGGCCACGCTCGCGCAGGCGCTCGACCAGGTCGAGGACCTGCGCGGTCTGCTCGACGCCGAGAGCCGCGGTGGGCTCGTCGAGGATGACGAGCTTGGGCTCGCCGAGCATCGAACGGGCGATCGCCACGGTCTGGCGCTGACCGCCGGAGAGCGAGGCGATCGGGATGCGGACGCTGGGGATGCGGATGGACAGCGTGTCCAGCAGCTCGCGGGAGCGGCGCTCCATCTCGACCTCGTCCAGGACGCCGCGCTTCTTCAGCTCACGGCCCAGGTAGAGGTTGCCGACCACGTCGATGTTGTCGCACAGCGCGAGGTCCTGGTAGACGGTCGCCACGCCCAGGTTCTGGGCGTCGTGCGGCTTGTTGATCGAGACGGACTTGCCGTCCCACTCGATGACGCCCTCATCGATGGGATGCACGCCGGCGATCGTCTTCACCAGCGTGGACTTTCCGGCGCCGTTGTCGCCCACCAGGGCGACCACTTCACCGGCGTGGACCTCAAGCTCTACATCGGTGAGCGCCTGGACGGCACCGAATCGCTTGGAGACCCCGCGCAACGCCAGAACAGGCGTAGCGGACACGTGAACCATCTCCTTCGCCGCCTGACCCGGCGGGAGGTTGTGCAGAAGTTTGGAGGGGGGTGTTCCGTCCGGCGCCCCGCCCTAGCTTGCGGGGCTGTTGGATGCGGGGCGCCGGAGGAGCTTCAGTACGCGGGTCCCGTACGGGAACCGGAACAGGGTTCCCGTACCCGAACGGCGACTACCGGCTGACTACTCGAGGCCGACCTTCTTGCAGGCCGCCGCGTAGGCGGGGGTGCAGATGTCCTGGACCGTGTAGACGCCGTCCTTGACGACGGTGTCCTTGATGTTGTCCTGGGTCAGCGAGGTGACCGGGACGAGCACCGACGGGACCTGCTTGGTGGTGGGGCTGTCGACCTTGTCCTTGGCGACCGAGTCGAGCGACTTGCCCTGGGCGAGCGCGACGGCCATCTCCGCGGCGGCGTCGGCCTCCGGGGCGTACGGCTTGTAGACGCTCATGTACTGCGTACCGGCGACGATGCGCTGCACACCCGCGAGCTCGGCGTCCTGGCCGGTGACCGGGACCTTGATGCCGGCGGCCTTGAGGGCGGTGATGATACCGCCGGCCATGCCGTCGTTGGCGGAGTAGACGCCGATGATGTTCTTCTTGCCGAGAGCCGAGATGGCGCCCTCCATGTTGGAGTTGGCGTTCTCCGGCTTCCACTCCTTGGTGTCGTACTCCTTGCCGACGTTCACCTTGCCGTCGAGGACGGAGTGGGCGCCCTTCTTGAAGAGCGCGGCGTTCGGGTCGGTGACCGAACCGTTCATCATGACGATCTTGCCGTCCTTGGCCTTGTCGCCAAGGGCCTTGAGGAGGGCCTCGCCCTGCGTCTTGCCGACCTCTTCGTTGTCGAAGGAGGTGTAGGCCTTGATCGGGCCCTCGGCGAGGCGGTCGTAGGCGACGACCGGGATGCCGGCCTCGTCGGCCTTCTTCACCGAGCTCGCGATGGCCTTGGAGTCGACCGCGTCCACGATGAGGACGTCCACCTTGTTGGTGATCATCGTGTCGACCTGCTGGTTCTGCGTGCTGGCGTCCTGCTTGGCGTTGGCGTAGATGACCTCGCCCTTGTTGTTCGTGAGCTCCTTGACCTTCTTCTCGATCAAGGGCTTGTCGAACTTCTCGTACCGCGCGGTCTGGTTCTCCGGGAGGAGCAGACCGACCTTGATCGCGTCGCCCTTCTTGGCGGAGCTAGAGCTGTCACTTCCACCGTCGGCCTTGTCCGCACTGCCACAAGCGGCCAGCGAAACGGCCATCGCACCAGCGGCGACGGCAACGGCGGCACGACGCATACGCGTGTTCACTTCAGAAACCTCCCTGACGAGGCCGCGACGTTGCGGCCGAGGTGGCTGGAAGTCAACTCGGCCGCACGTGCGACGTCAAGAAGTAAATCCTTAACGAGATGGCAACGGTGCCATCCGTTCTCTAAGTGAAGGCAGGAGTGACGGCCGTCAGAGACCCGTCCAAAAGGGTCGAATCACCCATCTCGCTGAGTGCGAGAGCGAGTGCCCCGAGGACCTCCGCACGGCCTCCAAGAGCCCCTGGCAACACCGAGAGTTGACGCGCGGCGCTGGGGATCGCATACCGGCCGACAGACTCCCTTATGGGCCCGAGAACCAGCTCCCCGGCCTCGGCGAGATCGCCGCCGAGGACCACCCGGCTCGGGTTCAGCAAATTGCAGAGGTTCGCGACTCCACTCCCGATGTGGCGGCCTACGTCGGCGATCACCCGACGGCAGCCCGGATCACCGTCCCGCGCCAGCCTGACGACGCCCTCCATGGTCAGATTCGTGCCGTGGCTGGACTGGAGGAGCGGCAGCACGTAGCGCGCCGCCGCGAAGGTCTCCAGGCAGCCGCGGTTACCGCAACGGCAGACCGGGCCGGACTCATCAAGAGTAATATGCCCGATTTCTCCCGCTGTGCCACCCGGGCCACGATAGATCTTGCCGCTGATCACCAATCCGGCGCCCACACCGCTCGCGACCTTGATGTAGGCCAGGTCCCGCACACCGCGGCCGCTGCCCCACACGAGCTCGCCCAGAGCTCCCAGGTTGGCGTCGTTGTCCACGTGCACCGGCACGCCGAGCCGCCCCCGCAGCTCCTCGGCGGGCCTGGTGCCGGACCAGCCGGGCAGGATCGAGGTGGACCCCAGCGTGCCGGACTCGACGTCGATCGGGCCGGGCACGCCGAGCCCCACGCCGGCGATCTTCGACCGGTCGACTCCTGTCGCCGCGATCAGGCGGCTGACCAGCTCCTCGGCCCGGTCGAAACCCTGCGCGGCGGAGGCGTCGACGTCGAGCGGTTCGGACTCCTCGGCCAGTACCTGATGGGCGAGATTCCCGACCGCGACGCGCAAATGCGTATGCCCGAAGTCCACGCCGATGACGATGCCGGCGTCGCCGCTGAGCGAGACGCTGCGGGCCCTGCGACCCCCCGCCGACGTGGGCGTGACCTCGACCGTCCCGCCGTCCTTGAGCTCACGCACGATGTTGGAGACCGTCGCTGCGGACAGGCCCGTCGTCCTCGCGATCTCCGCCTGCGTGAGCGACCCGGCAAGGCGCACCGCACGGACGACGCGCTCCAGATTTGCTCGGTGCAGCGACGACTGCGACCCCGGAGTCTCCATCGACTCATCCACTCCTGCCCTCAGCCGGGCGGCGCCGATGCCGCCCGTGTGACCCGGGCCACATCAATGGGACCCGGGTCACTTACAAGTTGTGAACTCCAAGCTCCGCTGAACGGGTTACCGCAGTCAAGTCCTTGACGGAAATCGGGACGGGGCGATCACCGTTCCGTCTCCGTCACCGGCCGGACACACGTACGCCACCCCCGCGTCGGGAGGTGGCGTAGGCGCGTGCGCGGTCCGGACCGGTCGGATGCCCGGGGCTACTTGAGCGTGGCCGAGGTGAGGCCGGCCTGGACCTGGCGCTGGAAGGACAGGTAGACGACCAGCATCGGGATCATCGCGATCGTCACGCCGGCGAAGAGGACCGGCAGGTCGGTCGCGTACCCCTGCTGCTGCTGGAGCTGGATGAGCCCCTGGGTGAGGACGTACCGTTCCGGATCCCCGCCGCTCTGCGGCTGCATGAGGACCGACGGCAGGATGTACTGGTTCCACTGGCCGAGCACGTTGAAGATGCCTACGCTCAGCAGTCCCGGCTTGGCCATCGGCAGCATCACCTGGAAGAACGCCCGGGTGTGCGAGGCGCCGTCCAGCACCGCCGCCTCGAAGACCGCGTGCGGCAGCGTGCGGAAGAAGGCGTGCATGAAGAAGACGGTGAACGGCATCGAGTAGGCGATGTAGACCAGGATCAGACCCTGGTACGTGTTCAGCATCTCCAGCCGCTTCACCATGAAGAAGAGCGGCACGAGCGCGAGGAACACGGGGAACATCGCCCCGCCGACGAAGAAGTAGTAGATGAGCCGGTTGCCCGGGAACTCGTAGCGGGCCAGCACGTAGGCCGCCATCGAGCCCAGCAGCATGGTCAGCGGGACCGAGAAGACGAGCACGACGACCGTGTTCGTGAAGTAGTCGCCGATGCCCTTGTCCCAGGCCCTGCCGAAGACGTCGAGCTGCCAGTTGGTCGGCCAGCTGAGCGCCGAACCGCCGATCTGCGCGTCGGTCTTGAAGGACCCGAGCACCAGCCAGATCAGGGGCAGGATGATCAGCACGGCCCACAGGGCGAGGAATCCGTGCGAGAAGACGTTGAGGGTGAGTCCCTCGCTGCGCCGGTCTCCGGGGCGCGGCGGGGCCTTCTTGACCGACCGCTGGCCGGGGACGCCGGAGCCGACCGCGGTCGGCTCCTTGATGGGTGCGCTCATGTTCTCTCTCCCGCTCAGAACTCGATGCGCTCGCGGCGGGTGGCGCGCAGCGTGACCACGGACAGGATCAGGGTGAGGAGGAGCATGATGACGCCCATCGCGCAGGCGTAGCCGCTCTTCCCGTAGTACAGGAAGTTGCGCATCATCACGTTGGACATCACTTCGCTGTGGTGGTCGGGACCGCCGCCGTAACCCGTTCCCTGGGTCATGGTGGAGACCAGGACGAACATGTCCATCGCGATGATGCCGAGGTAGACCCAGGCCGTCTGCACGGTGTCCCACAGCAGCGGCAGGGTGACCCGGAAGAAGGTCTGGGCGCGCTTGGCGCCGTCGAGCAGCGCCGCCTCGTAGATGTCCCTCGGGATGGACTGCATCGCGGCCGAGAACAGCACCAGATAGAAGCCGACGCCGTGCCAGACGACCACCGCGACCAGGCACCAGAGCACCATGTTGGGCTCGTTCATCCACTCGACGGGACTGTCCGCGTCGACCAGTCCGAGTTTGATGAGGACGCCGTTGAGCAGACCGCCGCCGTCACTGCGGTAGACCGCTCCGAAGAGCACCGCGAGGATCGCCAGCGAAAGCACCTGCGGGAAGAAATAGACGATCTTGTAGAAACCCGAGCCCGTCACGCCCTGCACTCCGCCGGCACCGCCCCGCCCGCCCGCGTTCACCATGAAGGCGAAGAAGAGGGCGAGCAGGATGGTGACGACCGGGATGAACAGCAGGAACAGGATGTTGTGCCAGATCGCTCCGAGGAAGACGTCGTCCTGGAACAAGGTCTTGTAATTGTCCAGACCGACGAAACTGAACGTCTGCGACTGGCCCTTCCAGTCGGTGAAGGAGTAGCCGATGGTCTGTACGTACGGCCAGATCACGAAGATCAGATACAGAGCCAATGGTGCGAGGAGAAACCCCGCGACGAACCGGTACTGCCCTTTTCGCATGGCATCCTGCCCCTGGTGTTCCGGGTGAGCGTGATCAGTCGCGGTGGTTCTTCTTGGACTCCGGGTCCTTGGCCGCCTTGTCGACCGCCTGCTGGGCCCGCTTCAGCCATTCCTTGGGCTGAATTCGCTTGGACATCAGCTCGTTGGACGCGTTCTCGATGGCGGTGCCCATCTCGCTGTACCAGTTGATGTACAGGTAATTGAAGGTGTTGTCACCCGCCGCCTTCGAGGCCTCGACGGTGGACTGCGTACCGGGGCGCAGCTGAACGCCGTCGGCCACGCCGTCCTTGAGGATGGTGAGGGAGTTCGCCTTCTGGGCGAAGACCGTCGACCACTCCTTGGACAGCATGGACCGCATGAACTCCTTGGCGCCCGGCAGGTTTCCGGCCTTCTTCGGGATGATGAAGGGCTCGCCCGAGCCGGCCCGGATCGCCTCGAAGGGCAGCGCGCTGTCCGGCAGGACGGGCATCGGCAGGAACTTCATGTCGAAGTCCTCCGGCGTCTGCTTGAGCTGCTCGTTCTCCAGCCAGGAGCCGGAGGTGATGAAGGCGGCCTTGTACTGGTTCCAGCGGGTCTGCGACTCGGTGTGGGTGAGGCCGTTGGTGCCCGGCATCAGGTAGCCCTTTTCGACGATCTCGTAGATCGCCTCGACGGCCGCCTGGGCCGCGTCGCTGCCGACGAACGCCTTGGGGTCCAGGTTGTCGATCGCCTTCATGGCGTCCAGACCGCCCTTCTTGGCGATCAGGTCCATGATGGCGACGTTGATGTAGTACGGGTACTTGCCCTGGTGGGCGAGACCGCCGATGCCCTGCGACTTGGCGTCCTTGCAGATGGCGAGGAAGTCGTCCCAGGTCTTCGGAGGCTCCCAGCCCTTCTCCTTGAAGAGCTTGCCGGAGTACCACAGGCCCCACACCGTGTAGATGTAGTTGAGGGACACCACCTTGCCGCCCTGCAGGCCCGGGTCGAGCGTGCCGGGGATGAGGGTGTCGCGGACCTTCTTGGACGGGTCGTCGATGGACGGCGCGTCGAGCACCTCGGCGAGGTCGAGGAGCTGGTCGTTCTTGTAGAGCACGTCCAGCTTGATCTGCTGGGCGCCGGAGTCGTCGACGATGTCCGGCGGGGTGTTGTTGTTGAAGCGCGGCTGGAGCTTGCCGGTGATCTCCTGGGTGCCGGTGTGGGCGCTCTTGGTGCCCCATTTCTTGTCGAACGCGGCTTCCCACGCCTTCGCGTACTCGTCGCCGTAACCGCCCTTGAAGACGACGACGTCGAGCTTGCTGCCCTTTTCCACACCAAAGGGGTTCTTCTTGCTGGTCTTGCCCTTGTTCTCGTCGCCGGAGCCCTCGTCGCCCCCGCCGCTGGCACACGCGGACAGGAAGCCCATCGTGGGGACGGTGATCAAGCCGAGCGCGGCGGACCGCTTGATCAGATCGCGGCGGCCGACACCCTCGGTGTTGCTGTTCTCGGCGGAAGTGGATCCCATGCTCAAGTCCTCGCCTTCTCCAGGACTCAGGCGGTGAACCGGATCCTCCCCGGCACCGCGGTGTGGTGAAGCTGGGGTCGTGCGTGGGGGATTCAGCGGGACGGCACGGCATTGCGCGCGCTGGGCGCGGTCCGTGACATCACGATTCCCCCCGGGTCCTGCCTGTCCCCCACCATCGGAGACGGCGGAGCAGACGCCGACAGGTATAGTCCACTTCCCGCCAGGGGAGCAAGATCGAATGCAGGTTTGCCCGTGGGTCTTTTCCGAGTTGAGACCTCACGGAAATATGGGGCGCTCCGGCACTCCCTCCGAGAGAAATCCTTGACATCCGGCCCGAATGCCGCATCCAACACCCTTGACATCCCTGGCAACTTGACTCCCTACTGGTCCTTGCGCAGCGATTTTGACAACGTTGTCCGAAGCGCAGGGAGGGTACTCACGCATGCAGAGAGCTCGGCTCAGACGGGGTTCTTCGGCGGTCGTCGCGACGGCCGCCTTCGCTCTGGTGGTGGCCTCACAGGGCGCCGCCTTCGCGCGGCCGGCCGAAAAGGCGGCAGCGGACCAGGAGTTCGCCTCCTCCTTCGAAACAGGTGATCCCGCACCGGACTGGCTGAATACGGTCGATACCGCTGCGGACGGTACGAAAAACGCCTCGGGGGTGGACGGCGGCTACAGCAGCGGCATCCCGGGCAACGTCTCCGACCACGTCACGGACCTGCGCGCCAGCGGCGAGAACGCGGGCAGCGGCGAGGTGAAGGAGAACCTCGTCGACGGTGAGTCGAGCACCAAGTGGCTCACCTTCGCGTCCACCGGCTGGGTCGAGTTCGACCTGGACGCCCCCGTCAAGCTCGTCACGTACGCGCTGACGTCCGCCAACGACCACGACGAACGCGACCCCAAGGACTGGACGCTCCAGGGCTCGACGGACGGCAAGGACTGGAAGGACCTCGACAGCCGCTCGGGCGAGACGTTCTCGGCGCGGTTCCAGACCAAGTCCTACGACCTCGCGGCACCGGCCGAGTACCAGCACTTCCGGTGGCAGGTCACGAAGAACAACGGCGCCTCGGACGCAACGCAGCTCTCCGACCTCCAGTTCTCCGTCGGCGGCAGTGACGACCCGGCGCCCAAGGACATGCTCTCGCTGGTCGACCGGGGTCCCAGCGGCTCCCCGACCGCCAAGGCGGGCGCCGGCTTCACGGGCAAGCGGGCCCTGCGCTACGCGGGCACGCACAAGCCCGAGGGCCGCGCCTACTCGTACAACAAGGTCTTCGACGTGAACGTCGCGGTGGGCCGCGACACCGAGCTGTCGTACCGGATCTTCCCGTCGATGGCGGACGGCGACCGGGACTACGACGCCACGAACGTGTCGGTGGACCTGGTCTTCACCGACGGCACCCGGCTGAGCGGCCTGAACGCCACGGACCAGCACGGCTTCGCGCTCACCCCGCAAGGTCAGGGCGCCTCGAAGGTCCTGTACGTCAACCAGTGGAACGACGTACGCTCACGGATCGGGTCCGTCGCGGCGGGCCGCACCGTGGACCGGATACTCGTCGCCTACGACTCCCCCAAGGGACCGGCGAAGTTCCGCGGCTGGGTCGACGACATCGCCGTGAAGGCCGTCGCGCCCGCGAAGCCCAAGGCGCATCTGTCGGACTACGCGCTGACCACCCGCGGCACCAACTCCAGCGGCGGCTTCTCGCGCGGCAACAACTTCCCCGCGACGGCCGTGCCGCACGGCTTCAACTTCTGGACGCCGGTCACCAACGCGGGTTCGCTGAGCTGGCTCTACGACTACGCCCGCTCGAACAACGCGGACAACCTGCCCACCATCCAGGCGTTCAGCGCCAGCCACGAGCCGAGCCCGTGGATGGGCGACCGGCAGACCTTCCAGGTGATGCCGTCGGCCGCGTCCGGCGCCCCCGACACCGGCCGGGCCGCCCGCGCGCTCGCCTTCCGGCACGAGAACGAGACGGCCCGCCCGTACTACTACGGCGTCACGTTCGAGAACGGTCTGAAGGCGGAGATGGCGCCGACCGACCACGCCGCCTCGCTGCGCTTCACCTACCCCGGTGACGACGCGAGCGTCGTCTTCGACAACGTCACCGACCAGGCCGGGCTCACGCTCGACAAGGAGAGCGGGACGTTCACCGGCTACTCGGACGTGAAGTCCGGGCTGTCCACCGGCGCCACCCGGCTGTTCGTGTACGGCGTCTTCGACGCGCCGGTGACGGAGGGCACGTCGTCGGGCGTCAAGGGCTACCTGAAGTTCAAGCCGGGCGCCGACCACTCGGTCACCCTGCGGCTGGCGACCTCGCTCATCAGCATCGACCAGGCCAAGGACAACCTGCGTCAGGAGATCCCGGAGGGCACGTCGTTCCAGGACGTGAGGACGCGGGCCCAGCAGCAGTGGGACCGCATCCTCGGCAAGGTCGAGGTGCAGGGCGCGACGCCCGACCAGCTGACCACGCTGTACTCCAGCCTGTACCGGCTGTACCTGTACCCCAACTCCGGCTTCGAGAAGGTCGGTTCGAAGTACCAGTACGCCTCGCCGTTCTCGGCGATGCCGAACCCGGACACCCCGACGCACACCGGCGCGAAGATCGTCGACGGCAAGGTGTACGTCAACAACGGTTTCTGGGACACCTACCGGACCACCTGGCCGGCGTATTCGCTGCTGACCCCCGGCCAGGCGGGCGAGATGGTCGACGGCTTCGTCCAGCAGTACAAGGACGGCGGCTGGACATCGCGCTGGTCCTCGCCCGGTTACGCGGACCTGATGACCGGCACGTCCTCCGACGTGGCGTTCGCGGACGCGTACGTGAAGGGTGTCGACTTCGACGCGGAGTCGGCGTACAAGGCGGCCGTGAAGAACGCCACCGTCGTCCCGCCGTCCTCCGGCGTCGGCCGCAAGGGCATGTCGACCTCGCCCTTCCTCGGCTACACGAGCACCGACACCCACGAGGGCCTGTCGTGGGCGCTGGAGGGCTACCTCAACGACTACGGCATCGCGAAGATGGGCCAGGCCCTCTACAAGAAGACGGGCAAGAAGCAGTACAAGGAGGAGTCCGCGTACTTCCTCAACCGGGCCCAGGACTACGTCAACCTCTTCGACTCCAAGGCCGGGTTCTTCCAGGGCCGCGACGCGAAGGGCGACTGGCGGGTCGAGTCCTCCAAGTACGACCCGCGCGTGTGGGGTTACGACTACACGGAGACGAACGGCTGGGGCTACGCGTTCACCGCGCCCCAGGACAGCCGGGGTCTCGCGAACCTGTACGGCGGGCGCGGCGGCCTGGCGGACAAGCTCGACACCTACTTCGCGACGCCGGAGACGGCCTCGCCGGAGTTCGTCGGCTCGTACGGCGGGGTCATCCACGAGATGACGGAGGCCCGTGACGTCCGGATGGGCATGTACGGGCACTCCAACCAGGTGGCGCACCACGTCAACTACATGTACGACGCGGCGGGCCAGCCCTGGAAGACGCAGAAGAACGTCCGCGAGGTGCTGTCCCGCCTCTACACCGGCAGCGAGATCGGCCAGGGCTACCACGGCGACGAGGACAACGGCGAGCAGTCGGCCTGGTACCTCTTCTCCTCCCTCGGCTTCTACCCGCTGGTGATGGGAAGCGGCGAGTACGCCGTCGGCTCCCCGCTGTTCACCAAGGCCACCGTGCACCTGGAGAACGGCCGGGACCTGGTGGTCAAGGCGCCGAGGAACAGCGCGAAGAACGTGTACGTGCAGGGTCTGAAGGTCAACGGCAAGACCTGGAAGTCGACCTCCCTGCCGCACTCGCTGATCGCCAAGGGCGGGGTCCTGGAGTTCGACATGGGCTCGAAGCCGTCCGCCTGGGGCACCGGCAAGAAGGACGCGCCGGTGTCCGTCACGCAGGACGACAAGGTGCCCTCGCCGCGGGCGGACACGCTCAAGGGTGACGGCGCGCTCTTCGACAACACCTCGGCGACGAACGCGAGCGTGACGTCGGTGGAGCTGCCGGTCGCCGCGCGCACCAAGGGAGTTCAGTACACGCTGACCTCCGCGGACCACACGAAGGCACCGACCGGCTGGACCCTCCAGGGCTCCTCCGACGGTACCGAGTGGACGACGCTCGACAAACGCTCCGGCCAGTCCTTCACGTGGGACCGGCAGACCCGGGCGTTCTCGGTGGCGACTCCGCGCTCGTACGCGCACTACCGCCTGGTCCTGACCGGCGAGGCGACGCTGGCGGAGGTGGAGCTGCTGTCCTGAGACACGTCCCGCACGGGGGCGGGGCGGGCGCGGAGATCTCCTCCGTGCCCGCCCCGCGTCATGTGGTGGGTACCCCGGGCGCCCGGGGCCGCGGTCCGGTCCTGCCCCGGCGGGGCGCGGGACCGGACCGCGGTGGTTCAGCCGACGGCGACCGTGAAGACGTGCAGGTCGCCGTTGTCCGGCAGCTTCACGCTCCGGATCGTCCGGCCGGCCGGGGCCTCGAAGGGCCTGGTGGCGAAGACGTACGTCGCCACCGGGTCCTTGTCGGCGCCCGCGACGTTGCGGTACAGCGTCTTGGCGACGATCTCGTTGCCGTACTGGACGGTGCCGCCCCCGCCGCCGACGGTCCAGTCGGTGAAGGCGAGGTCGACGGTGTCCGTGCCGCCGTCGGTGTAGGTGACGGTCGCCTTGGCCTGCTGGTTCCCGTTGACCGCGCTGCCCACGAAGCTCAACTTGGCGGCCGGATCAGCCAGTTCGAGGGTCTGGCCGGACGCCGTGGCGTTGTCGGGGCGGCCCGCCGGGGAGTCGGGCCAGGTGAAGGCGAGGCCGCCGGACACCGTGCCCCGCCCGCCCGGCGTGAGGCCGGCCGCGGCCAGCGCCTGGCGGGAGTAGCTCCAGCCGCCGCCGTCGTAGTCCGCCTCGTCGTGGTCGCCCTCGTCGTCCGAGACGCCCGTGTTGTCGTAGGCGGCGAGGAGGGAGCCGGGCGCCGCCACCGTCAGGGCCACCGGCTGCCGGTACGAGGAGCCACCGGACGTCACCGTGACCTGGACGTCGTAGAAGCCCTGCCGGGCGCTGTCCGCCGCCTTCAGGGTGATGCGCTGTGCCCCGTCGCTCACGGTCCCCTCGGCGGGTGTCGCCGTGACGCCGTCCGGCACGTCCACGTGGAAGCGGACCTCCGGACCCGCGCCGCCGCTCAGGGCCAGCGCCTTGATGTCGAGCTCGGTGCTGCCGCCCGGTGCGAGCTTCGCCGTGGTAGGGCCCACGCCGATCTGGTACGGCTGCTCGCCGGTGCGGAAGGACGGCGGGGCGTCCTCCGGGGCGCTGCCCCACTCCTTGTCCGGGGTGCCGCCCAGCGTGTAGTCGAGGGTGCCGCCCGAGCGGACGAAGGAGGCGGGGACCCAAGGACGTTCGCTGGAGCGGCCGTTCACCTTCAGGGAGTGCACGTACGGGGCTTCGGAGGCCGCGCCGGCCGCGCGGATGGTGATGTCCGCGCCGCCGGGGCGGGAGATCTCGGCGCGCGGGAACAGCGGTGAGGCGAGGACGAGTTCGGCCCGCGAGGGGACCTGCGGATACATGCCGAGCGCGGAGAAGACGTACCAGGAGGACATCTCCCCCAGGTCGTCGTTGCCGGGGATGCCGCCCGGCTGGGTCGACCAGAGCTGCCGCATGGCCGCGCGGACGGTCTCCTGCGTCTTGTACGGGGCGCCCGCGTACGCGTACAGGTAGGGGACGTTGATCGAGGGCTCGTTGTCCAGCTCGGACTTGTCACCGCCGCTGCCCGTGAGGGCCCAGTCGCCGTCGGCGTCGTGGAAGAAGGTGTCGAGGCGTTCGAGGGCCTCGGCCCGGCCGCCCATCGCCGCGAAGAGTCCGGCGGGGTTGTGCTGCACCATCCAGGTGTACTGGGCGGCCGTCCCCTCGACGAAGCCGTTGCCGGTCGCCGGGGTGAAGCCGGTGACCCAGCTGCCGTCGGCCTTGCGGTTGGCGATGTAGCCGCCGCTCGGGTCGGCGGCGAGGTTGAAGTTGTTCTGCCACCACTGGGCGCGGCCGGCGAAGGTCCTGGCCGTCTTCTTCTCCCCCGCCGCGGCGGCCAGTTGGGAGATCGCGAAGTCCGCGCCCGACATCTCCAGGGTCTCGGCCGCGCCGCCCCAGGCATTGGAGACGGACGGCATGTAGTGGTGCTCCAGGTACTTGTCGAGGGACGGCCGCTGCCCCACGGAGAGCACCGGTTTACCGGCGGACGAGAGGTCCTGCTCCGTCGGCACGGTCGCCGCCTTCACCAGCGAGTCCAGTGCCCCGCGCAGGTCGAAGCGGGTGCCCCCGAAGGCGCGGATGCCGGCGAGCGCGGCCGGTGAGGGGTCGCCGTTCATGACGTGCGTCCCGCTCGCGCCGTGCAGCCAGCGGTCCCAGATCCCGCCGTTCTGCCGGGCCAGCCGCAGCAGTGACTGCGCGATGTCGGAACCGACGCCGGGGTCGAGGAGGGTCAGCAGCTGGACCTGGGAACGGTAGACGTCCCAGCCGGAGAAGGTCCCGTACTGGGCCCGGTGGCCGCGTTCGACGGTGTGCACCTCGCCGTCGGCGCCCCGGTATCTGCGGTCGGCGTCGCTGATGACGTTCGGGTGCAGGAGGGCGTGGTAGAGCGCGGTGTAGAAGGTGGTGCGGTCGGCGTCGGCGCCGCCGCCGATCCTGATCGCGCCGAGGCGTTCCCGCCAGGCGCGCCGGGCGGCCTCCCGCACGGAGTCGAAGGAGCGGGCGGGCGGGTTCTCCGCCGCGAGGTTCGCCGCCGCGCCGGCCCGGCTGACGTACGAGATGCCGACCTTGACGTGCACGGGTTCCGAGCCGGGCGCGAACTCGACGTAGCCGCCCGCCCCCTTGCCCGCGACGGGCCGTCCGCCGTCGCCGAAGCCGCCCGTGCCGCCGCTCGCCTCGGTGGCGCCCGGGTTGAGCCGGTCGTCGTGCCAGGTGCCGGTCTCCTTGAAGTCCCGGTCGAAGCGGGCGGTGAAGTACAGGGTGTAGTAGCTGCGCCGGCCCTCCGGGTCGAGGTAGCCGCAGAAGTTCCCGGACGTGACGGACCCGGAGACCGTGCGGGTCGCGGGGTCGATGCGCACGTCCGAATCGGTCGAACCCACCTCGGAGTTGGCGGTGCGGATGAGGAGCGAGGCGGGCTTGTCCGAGGGGAAGGTGAAGCGGCCCGAGCCGGTGCGCGCGGTCGCGGTGAGGTCGGCGGTGACCCCGGAGGCGAGGGCGGCCTTGTAGTGCCCGGGCTCGGCCGTCTCGTCGGAGTGCTTGAAGTCGGCGGCGTACACCGCGTCCTTGGTGTCGCTCGCCGGGGAGGAGGTCACCTTGCCCGCGTACGGGAAGAACGGGATGTCGCCGCTGCCGCCCGCGCAACCGGTGCCGGACATGTGGGTCAGGCTGAAGCCCCTGATGCGCGTGGCGTCGTACTGGTAACCACCGGGTGCGGCGGTGCGGGTGGCGTCGCCGCGGGTGTTCTCCGGGCTCCAGGAGAGCATGCCGAAGGGGACGACGGCGCCGGGGAAGACGTTGCCGCCGTTCCTGGTGCCGATGAGGGGGTCGACGTACGCGGTCGGGTCGCGGACGAGGTCGGGCGGGCCGGCCGCGGGCGCGGCCAGGGCCGGAGTGGCACCGCCGGCCGCCAGGACGACGGCGAGCAGCACGGATGACGGACGGAAACGCATGACGCGGCCCCTCCTCCTTCGGACGGGTCGCGCACCACGGGTCGCACAAGCCGCAGGGACAGTAACGTGCGCCACGGGTACCACGGAAGACCGCGTCCGCCGCCTGTGGCACGCGGCGGAGCGCCCCGTTCCGGCCCGGCGCCCACCCCTTCGGCGCAGGGTCGTGGTCGATCTGCGGCACAACTGGCTTGACATCGTTGTCCGTTGAGGCGATAGAGTCATGTGCAGACCATCAGACAACGTTGTCGCACACCGCGGCCGTCACAAGCCACGCACCACCCCGGGCCGGCACTCCCCCCTTCGGCCGGACCGGGCTCGCGGACCGGGTGAGTCCCAAGGCCCCACCCGGTCCGCCCCGAGCCGTGGACCGCCGCCGGGCGGCACGGACGGGCGAGGTGGGAACGGCCCTTCCGGGGCGGGTTCCGGTCCGCCGTCATGGGAGCGCTCCCACCCCACTCGCAAGTTAGCGCGCACGGGCACCTCTGTAAACGGCTGTCACACGACGGCGCCAATCCGGCCCGCACACCCGGCACACCCGAGGCACGAGGACCGCGTGCGCCGGCCCGCGGCAGGCTCCCTGCCGACGGCGAGGGGCGCACGCCGGCCCGTACAGGCCCCCTGCCGACGGTGAGGACCGCGCGCCGGGCGCCCGGAGCACGGCGAGGGCCGCACCCCCGTCGTGCGGGGATGCGGCCCTCAACTGCCGTGCGGGGCCCGGTGAGAGGCCTCCTGGTCCGGCTACTTGCGGATCAGGCTGCGCAGCACGTACTGCATGATGCCGCCGTTGCGGTAGTAGTCCGCCTCGCCGGGGGTGTCGATGCGGACGACCGCGTCGAACTCCACGCCGGTGTCGGTGGTGACCTTCACCGTGCGCGGCGTGGTGCCGTTGTTGAGCTCCTCGACGCCGGTGAAGGAGAAGGTCTCCTCGCCGGTCAGGCCGAGGGACTCGGCGTTCCGGCCCTCCGGGAACTGGAGCGGCAGGACGCCCATGCCGATGAGGTTCGAGCGGTGGATGCGCTCGTAGGACTCGGCGATGACGGCCTTGACGCCGAGGAGCGCGGTGCCCTTGGCGGCCCAGTCGCGGGACGAGCCGGAGCCGTACTCCTTGCCCGCGAGCACGACGAGCGGGATGCCCTGCTCGATGTAGTTGCGCGAGGCGTCGTAGATGAACGACACCGGGGCGTCGTCCTTCGTGAAGTCGCGGGTGTAGCCGCCCTCGGTGCCCGGCGCGATCTGGTTGCGCAGGCGGATGTTGGCGAACGTGCCGCGGATCATGACCTCGTGGTTGCCGCGGCGCGAGCCGTAGCTGTTGAAGTCACGACGCTCCACACCGTGCTCGGTGAGGTACTGGCCGGCCGGGGTGTCGGCCTTGATGGCGCCGGCCGGGGAGATGTGGTCGGTGGTGACCGAGTCGCCCAGCTTGGCGAGGACGCGCGCGCCCTGGATGTCGGAGACCGGGGTGGTCTCCATCGTCATGCCCTCGAAGTACGGGGGCTTGCGCACGTAGGTGGACTGCGGGTCCCACTCGAAGGTGTTGCCGGTCGGGATCGGCAGCGCCTGCCACTGGGCGTCGCCCGCGAAGACGTCCTGGTAGGACTTGCTGAACATGTCCTCACCGATGGCGTTCGCCACGACGTCGTTGACCTCGGCCTCGGTCGGCCAGATGTCCTCGAGGAAGACCGGCTTGCCGTCCTGATCGGTGCCGAGGGCGTCCTTGGTGACGTCCACCTTCATGGACCCGGCGAGGGCGTACGCGACGACCAGCGGCGGGGACGCGAGGTAGTTCATCTTGACGTCGGGGTTGATCCGGCCCTCGAAGTTCCGGTTGCCGGAGAGGACCGAGGTGACCGCGAGGTCGTGGTCGTTGACCGCCTGGGAGACCTCCTCCGGCAGCGGGCCGGAGTTGCCGATGCAGGTGGTGCAGCCGTAGCCGACGAGGTTGAAGCCGACCTTGTCGAGGTAGGGGGTGAGCCCCGCCTTGTCGAAGTAGTCGGTGACGACCTTGGAGCCCGGGGCGAGGGTGGTCTTGACCCACGGCTTGCGGGTCAGGCCCTTCTCGACCGCCTTCTTGGCCACCAGCGCGGCGGCGACCATGACGTACGGGTTCGAGGTGTTGGTGCAGGAGGTGATCGCGGCGACCGTGACGGCGCCGTGGTCGAGCTCGTAGGTCGAGCCGTCGGGGGCGGTCACCGTGACCGGGTTCGACGGGCCGGAGCCGGCGACGACGGCCGAGTGCTGCGGGGCACCGGAGCCGTTGTCGTCATGGCCGTAGGCCGGGGCGTCGCTGGCCGGGAAGGACTCGTCGCTCGCCTCGTCCACCGGGGAGGACACGCCGTGCGGCTTCTCCTGCGCGGGGACGCCGGACTTGCGGTCCTCGCCACCGGTGATGCCGGCCTCGACGTAGTTGAGGACGTCGGCCTTGAACTGCTCGGCGGCGTTCGCGAGGACGATGCGGTCCTGCGGGCGCTTCGGGCCGGCGATCGAGGGCACGACGGTGGCGAGGTCGAGCTCCAGCTTCTCGGAGAAGTCGGGCTCGGCGGCCGGGTCGAGCCAGAGGCCCTGCTCCTTGGCGTACGCCTCGACGAGCGCGACCTGCTGCGCGTCGCGGCCGGTCAGGCGCAGGTACTTCAGCGTCTCGTCGTCGATCGGGAAGATCGCGGCGGTGGAGCCGAACTCCGGCGACATGTTGCCGATGGTCGCGCGGTTGGCGAGCGAGGTGGCGGCGACGCCCTCGCCGTAGAACTCGACGAACTTGCCGACGACACCGTGCTTGCGCAGCATCTCGGTGATGGTCAGCACGAGGTCGGTGGCGGTGGTGCCGGGCTTGAGCTCACCGGTGAGCTTGAAGCCGACGACGCGCGGGATGAGCATCGAGACGGGCTGGCCGAGCATCGCGGCCTCGGCCTCGATGCCGCCGACGCCCCAGCCGAGCACACCGAGGCCGTTGACCATCGTGGTGTGCGAGTCGGTGCCGACGAGCGTGTCGGGGTACGCCTGGCCGTTGCGGACCATGACGGTGCGGGCCAGGTGCTCGATGTTGACCTGGTGGACGATGCCGGTGCCCGGGGGGACGACCTTGAAGTCGTCGAACGCGGTCTGGCCCCAGCGCAGGAACTGGTAGCGCTCCTTGTTGCGGCCGTACTCCAGCTCGACGTTCTGCGCGAAGGCCTCGTGCGTGCCGAACTTGTCGGCGATGACGGAGTGGTCGATGACCAGCTCGGCCGGGGAGAGCGGGTTGACCTTCGCCGGGTCGCCGCCGAGCTCCTTGACGGCCTCGCGCATGGTGGCGAGGTCCACGACGCAGGGCACGCCGGTGAAGTCCTGCATGATCACGCGAGCCGGCGTGAACTGGATCTCCTGCGACGGCTGCGCCTGGGAGTCCCAGCCGCCGATCGCCCGGATGTGGTCGGCGGTGATGTTCGCGCCGTCCTCGGTGCGGAGGAGGTTCTCCAGCAGCACCTTCAGGCTGTACGGCAGGCGGGCCGAGCCCTCCACCTTGTCCAGCCGGAAGATCTCGTACGACTCGTCGCCCACCTGCAGCGTGCTGCGGGCGTCGAAGCTGTTCGCCGACACGACAGTCTCCTTCATATATGTGCGCGTACCCACCGCAATCCTGCCGCCATGACGACTGGCCGATCCGCTAAGGTAAGGCTAAGTTAGGTAACCCTTACCGGGCTGGCGGCTGCGGGGCGCCTCGGCAGATATCTCGATGTCGAGATAACTGTAGTACATGACCCCTGCGCGCAACCAAGCGCGTACCCCTGTCATGCCCTCTCATCGTCGTACGCGGCGCACGGGTGCACCAGCGCTACAGCGACGGCGCGCGGGCTTCAGCCCGCCGTCGTCGGCGCAGCGCAGCTCCCTCGCCGTCGCCAGGGAGAAGGAGTGGGCGACGGTCGCGGAGGCGCGCTGGACCTTCCGGGGGTCACCCTCGGGCTCGTGGAACACGTCCGGGTTCTCGACGGCGACGGTGATGTGGCCGATCCCGGAGGGGGACTCGCCCCCGGCGCGGCAAGGGACCCCGCGTGCGGTGGTGCGGGTCGTCATCATCAGAGTCTCCCCAAGTCCTACGTGGTCGGCGCCCGGCCGGGCCCTCAGTGCGCGGAGGCCCCGGGCAGGCTCCCGGAGTTGGCGGGTGCGGGGGCCAACTCGGCTCCGCCGGGCGGTTTTTCGCGTCGAATTATCGTGGGAGGCGCGGGTAGCCGTAGGCCATGGCTATCACTTTCCGCAAGAGCTTCCGCATCCTCCCCGGCGTCCGTCTGAACATCAACCGGCACTCCTGGTCCATCACCACGGGTGGCGCGAACGGACCCCGGCACACGCACAGCAGCACCGGTCGGCGCACGACGTCGATGGACCTGCCGGGTCCGTTCGGCTGGCGGCGTACCCGGACCGCCAAGCGACGGTAGGGCCGGGCCGACGGCACGTCACCCCTGCCGAGGGGCCCGCGGCTGAGAGCGTGTCACCTGAAGGGACCCCCCGGAAGGCGCCATCTCATATCTGAGATAACCTCGGCCTCATGGCAGACGACTACCTCGTACGCATCGGCAAGCTCATCCGTGACGCCCGGCAGCACCGGGGCTGGACACAGTCACAGCTCGCCGAGGCACTCGGCACCAGCCAGAGCGCCGTCAACCGCATCGAGCGCGGCAATCAAAACATCAGCCTTGAGATGATCGCCCGAATCGGTGAGGCGCTGGACAGCGAGATCGTCTCGCTGGGCTACGCGGGTCCCATGCATCTGCGGGTGGTCGGCGGCCGTCGCCTGTCCGGCTCCATCGACGTCAAGACCAGCAAGAACGCCTGCGTGGCGCTGCTGTGCGCCACGCTGCTCAACAAGGGCCGCACCGTGCTGCGCCGGGTCGCCCGCATCGAGGAGGTGTACCGCCTTCTGGAGGTGCTGGGCTCCATCGGCGTACGCACCCGCTGGATCAACGACGGCGTCGACCTGGAGATCGTGCCGCCGGCCGACCTCGACATGAGCACCATCGACGCGGACGCGGCCCGCCGCACCCGCTCGATCATCATGTTCCTGGGCCCGCTGCTGCACCGCGTGGACAACTTCAAGCTGCCGTACGCGGGCGGCTGCGACCTCGGCACGCGCACGATCGAGCCGCACATGATCGCGCTGCGCCGGTTCGGGCTGGACATCGCGGCCACCGAAGGGCTCTACCACGCGCAGGTCGACCGGTCGGTCTCCCCCGACCGGCCGATCGTGCTGACCGAGCGCGGCGACACGGTGACGGAGAACGCGCTGCTGGCCGCGGCCCGCCACGACGGCGTGACCGTGATCCGCAACGCCTCCTCGAACTACATGGTCCAGGACCTGTGCTTCTTCCTGGAGGCCCTGGGCGTACGGGTCGAGGGCATCGGCACCACCACGCTCACCGTGCACGGCGTGCCGAACATCGACGTCGACGTGGACTACTCGCCCTCCGAGGACCCGGTCGAGGCGATGAGCCTGCTCGCCGCCGCCGTGGTCACGGAGTCGGAGCTGAAGGTGTGCCGGGTCCCGATCGAGTTCCTGGAGATCGAGCTCGCGGTCCTGGAGGAGATGGGCCTCGACCACGACCGCACGGCCGAGTACTTCGCCGACAACGGGCGTACGCGCCTGGTGGACCTCACCGTCCGGCCCTCCAAGCTGGAGGCGCCGATCGACAAGATCCACCCGATGCCGTTCCCGGGTCTGAACATCGACAACGTCCCCTTCTTCGCGGCCATCGCGGCCTCCGCGCAGGGCAAGACGCTCATCCACGACTGGGTGTACGACAACCGCGCGATCTACCTCACGGACCTCAACCGCCTCGGCGGCAGGCTCCAGTTGCTCGACCCGCACCGCGTCCTGGTCGAGGGCCCGACCCGCTGGCGGGCCGCCGAGATGATGTGCCCGCCCGCGCTGCGGCCGGCCGTGGTCGTGCTGCTGGCGATGATGGCGGCCGAGGGCACGTCCGTCCTGCGCAACGTCTACGTCATCAACCGCGGTTACGAGGACCTGGCGGAGCGGCTGAACACGATCGGCGCGCAGATCGAGATCTTCCGGGACATCTGAGCGCTCGGGCGCAGGCGCTGCCGTACGTGCCTTGTCCGACCCACAGACACGTGGGTCGGACAAGGCACGTACGGCAGCTACGAGGCCTGCGGCATGGCACGTTCCAAACAGGTCTGGCGCCCTCCGCCGAAGCGAACCCAGAGTCCGCTCGGTCATGAGTGATCGACCAGCGTCCTGTCGCGATTCAGTCGTCGGGACACAGTCCGCACGGCACGCATCCGCCATGGAGTGGCAGTCCTCAGCAGAACACCGATCGACAGCGACAAGGCGGCTGTGCACCATCCGACGGGATCCCCGGCAGGGGAGGCTGTCCAGTCCCACCAGGCGCCGTCGCTCAGCCAGATGAGAGGAAAGGCCGAGGCGACCGGCAACGCCCAGGCCAGGTTCCAGCCGAAAAGCCTTCCGGAGGCTTGGGCGAGACCGAACCAGATCAACATGGAGCGAACGAAGGAAACCCCGGTCGACGCTCCTGAGGCCAACCCCTGAATCGCGAATGAGCACAGGCTCGCCAGGACGGTGAGGGCCAGCAAGTGGCATGCGAGCAGACGGAAATAGCGCGGCCCGGCGCCATCCTCATATTGATCCATGCTGCTGGTCGCGGCCGCCGCCAGGAAGACTCCCGACAACAAGGGCAGGTCACGCCTGAACGGGATGCCGGTGGTGACTCCGTCGTCCACCGAGGGAAGAGGTATCTCGAAGTCACCCAGGTAGGCGGAAAGCACAGCTACCAGGACGACACCGGCCATGACTGGCCAGAAACGGTGCAGGCGCGCGAAGCGGACGAGCATGGTGACCTGCATCAGGGACTACAACCACTCTTGCGTAGCACGGTGAACTGGTCAGCGACCCATTCCCGTTGCGCGGATTCCGGCATGCGGACAGCAGCGGCGGCGTCTGCCTGGGCCCGGGAGACCCCACTCATGGAAAGGCCCGCATCGGCGGCCTCCGGGTCTTCCGCCATCGCCCTGTATTCGAGCCACAGGGTGACCCGGTCCTTTGCAAGCTGCCAGGTGTCACGGTGATCGACCGGCGGGCGGCACTTCGGAAACGAGGTATAGAAAACGCCGTTCGACATGGCGATGGCCGCTGTGCGTACATGCCCTTCCGCCACATCGAATCCGTTGTCGCCCATCGCTGTGGGTACCAGCCCGTACTCGTTCATGCGGCGTGGCATCCTGATCCAATCCTGAGGAATACGCGCCACATGGCTGGCCATGCCTGACAGATCGTCGAGGTACTTGCGATGCTCGGGCCATACACACACGCTGGAAGAGCCCTTGGCGACGTCCCTGCAGAGCGGCTGCACTGCCGTGACGGGCCGGTTGATCCGCACCTCACCGGCCGCCGGGATGGCGACCAGCGCGAAGGCAGCGCCCGCCGCCGGAACGATGACGGAGAGACGTTGCACGAGGGATGGGGACCAGCGCGGCAACCGGCCAGTGGTCCGGTGCGGCGGAGGAAGGGTCACCGACAGAACCGCGAGTGCGGCAGCGAACACGAAGTGCCATGCGATGGGTTTGCTGCGCAGCATCTGGTCCGGCGCACCGGTGAGCACGAACAACCCGAAGTGCTGACCGAACCCCATCATCACGACGAACCCGCCCAGGGCGCAGATCACCGGTGTGAACGCGGGGGACGGCCACCATCTGCCGGCCGCATGACCGACCGCAGCGAACATGATCAGCGTGGCGGCCCCCATGAGTAGGTAGGAGGGCCACAGGAATCCAGGACCGGCGTCGGGCAACGACACGGCAGCGGCGACCAGGCAGCCGACCGCATACGCGATGAAGCCGAGGGTGAGCGTGGCTCCCAACCGCGCCCCTTCGACTCGCCAGCCGGGACGTGCGGCCGCCAACAGAGTCTCCGGCATCTCCGTGCGCGAAGTCCGGCCTGCCTGCCAGGCGGCAACTGCCGCCAGCACAGGGCCGAGGAACAGGGTTACCACTTGTGCGGCCGCGCTGGCCTCGGGCCACACCCCGATCCAGTACCGCGTGCGCCCGAAAAGCACGACCACGTCGACACCGATGAGGAGCGGCAGGGCTGTGAGAACGGGCGAGCGCCGCAGTTCCATACGGAAGATGCTCAACATGCTGCGTCCGCTTCGCTGACTGCGTTGTCCAATTTGGTCATGTAACCGCGTTCGAGAGGGCTGTCCCCAGGTGCGGCAGGGTCCGCTTCGACCGCCAACTGCGACGGTGTGCCACGGTAGATCACCCTGCCCTCCCGCAGTACGAAGACGGTGTCACAGGCGGCGCTGACGTCCTCGACCAGATGCGTACTGAGGACGACGGCCGCGCCCTGGCTGGACAGGCTGCGGATCAAACTGCGGAATTCCAGACGTTGCGCGGGATCGAGACCGACCGTCGGCTCGTCGAGCAGAATGAGTTTCGGCCCGCCCACGATGGCCCCGGCGATGCCCGCCCTGCGCAGCATTCCCCCGGACAGGGACTTCATCTTGTGACGAGTCCTGTCAGTGAGACCGACGGCGCTCAGGGCGAGATCGGTGGCGCGGCCTGCCTTCTTGTCCGGGACCTCGCGCAACCACGCGCAGTAGCGCACGAAATCACCCAAGGAAAACCCGGGATAGTAGCCGAAATCCTGCGGAAGGTAACCGATCTCACGCCGGGCGGCACGTGCCTTCTTTTCTCCGGTGACCGCATCACCGAAGAGCTCGAGAGACCCCGAGAGGGGAGGCACCACGGCACTGAGAGTGCGGAACAAGGTCGTCTTTCCTGCACCGTTCGGTCCCAACAAGCCTGTGATTCCGGGCGTGATGGTCAGATCGAGCTCGTCGATGACCAGTTTGCCTCGATACCCCTGAGAGAGGGCGGTCAACGTTGCGATAGCCCTGTCAGGCATCAAGTTCTCCAAACGCCTTGTGGGGCGAGATCACTCCCGCCCCACAAGCTGAGACAGACGACGGTTAGACAGTGACTCGCGTCTTGTTGATCTTGAACGTGCACTCGTAGGAGCTTATCTTTCCCACGTAGCCGTACCTGGCGTCGGCGAACCTCTGCTCGTCCAGCTCGTTGTTGCAGTCGTACGTCACCAGGTACGAGTTGGCCGGAGCGTATGCGTGGTCGCAGTAGGCGTGGCCAGAGGTGCTGTACCAATACCCACGGCATCCGTAGGTCCAGTGGCTTTCGGCCGAGGCGTTCGCCGACGGACCCGACATCGAAAGTGCCGCCGAGGCCAGAGCTACGACCAGTGCCGCCTTGCCCACACTCGTCCGCACCTTCTGCTTGATGGTCCCCGTGTTCATTCTTCCCCCTACGGTCGAAACGTGTCCGTCTCACATGCAAAGACGGACGGCGACTCAGACTCTAAACACCCCCGGAACCGGGCAACAAGATCGTTTCCGGACGGGGAGCATGACGACCTGGCTCGATACGGCACTGTTTTCGCCTCCACCGGGCAGACCGAAGCTCGGCGGTTCCGGATCCGGCCGATTCCCAGCGGCCCGGTTGCGGTCTCGCCGGGACCGAGCGGAGACGATGCCGTGCTCCTCTCTTGAGTCGAGCAAAGGCCCCGGCTCAGGGCGGCTCACGCAGTCGGTGGGGGCCGGAGTCCCCCTCACGGCGTCCGCAGGACTCCGTCCCGGGCGCCGACGTACTCCGCGAGGTGTTCGCCCGTGAGGGTCGAGCGGGCGGCGACGAGGTCGGCCGGGGTGCCTTCGAAGACGACGCGGCCGCCGTCGTGCCCGGCGCCCGGGCCGAGGTCGATGATCCAGTCCGCGTGGGCCATCACCGCCTGGTGGTGCTCGATGACGACGACCGACTTGCCGGAGTCGACCAACCGGTCGAGCAGGCCGAGGAGTTGTTCCACGTCGGCGAGGTGCAGGCCGCTGGTCGGCTCGTCGAGGACGTACACACCGCCCTTCTCCGACATGTGGGTGGCCAGCTTGAGGCGCTGGCGTTCGCCGCCGGACAGGGTGGTGAGCGGCTGGCCCAGGCTGAGGTAGCCGAGCCCGACGTCGGCCAGCCGGGTCAGGACGGCGTGCGCGGCCAGAGTGCGCGCCGCTCCCTCGCGGAAGAACGCCTCGGCCTCGGCCACCGGCATCGCGAACACCTCGCTGATGTCCCGGCCGCCCAAGCGGTGTTCGAGCACCGACGCCTGGAACCGCTTCCCCTCGCACTCCTCGCAGGTCGTGGCGACCTCGGCCATGATCGCCAGGTCCGTGTACACGACGCCGGCACCCCGGCAAGTGGGGCAGGCGCCATCGGAGTTGGCGCTGAACAGCGCCGGCTTCACGCCGTTGGCCTTCGCGAACGCCTTGCGGATCGGGTCGAGCAGTCCGGTGTACGTCGCCGGGTTGCTGCGCCGGGATCCCTTGATGGCGCTCTGGTCGACGGTCACCACGCCGTCCCGTCCGGCGACCGAGCCGTGGATCAGCGAGCTCTTGCCCGAGCCTGCGACCCCCGTGATCACGGTGAGCACGCCGAGCGGGATGTCCACGTCGACATCGCGCAGGTTGTGCTCGCCGGCGCCCCGCACCTGGAGCGCGCCGGACGGCTCGCGCACCGCGTCCTTGAGGACCACGCGGTCGTCCAGGTGCCGTCCGGTGAGCGTGCCGGAGGTCCGCAACTCCCCCACGGTGCCCTCGAAGACCACCCGCCCGCCGTCCGTGCCGGCCCCGGGCCCGAGGTCGACGACGTGGTCGGCGATCGCGATCGTCTCCGGCTTGTGCTCCACGACCAGCACCGTGTTGCCCTTGTCGCGCAGCCGCAGCAGCAGGTCGTTCATCCGCCGGATGTCGTGCGGGTGCAGACCGATGGTGGGCTCGTCGAACACGTACGTGACGTCGGTCAGCGCCGAACCGAGGTGGCGGACCATCTTCACGCGCTGCGCCTCACCGCCCGACAGCGTTCCCACCGGCCGGTCCAGCGAGAGGTAGCCGAGCCCGATCCCGACGAACGAGTCCAGCGACCCGGCGAGCACCTGCACGAGCGTCCGGACCGAGGGCTCCGCGAGGCCGCGGACCCAGTCGGCCAGGTCGCCGATCTGCATCGCGCACGCGTCGGCGATGTTGGTCTTCCCGATCCGCGACGAGCGGGCCGTCCCACTCAGCCGGGTGCCCTCGCACTCCGGGCAGACGGAGAACGTCACCGCCCGGTCCACGAAGGCCCGGACATGCGGACGCAGCGCGTCGCGGTCCTTGGTGAGGAACGCCTTCCGCACCCGTGCGACCAGGCCCTCGTACGTCGTGGTGAGCCCGCCCACCAGGACCTTGACCGGCTCCCGGTGCAGGAAGACCTCCAGTTCGTCGCGGGTGTAGTCGCGGACCGGCCTGTGCGGGTCGAGGAGGCCGGACTCGGTGAACGACCGCACCACCCAACTGCCGGGTTTCCAGCCGGGCACGGTGATCGCGCCGTCCGCGAGCGACCTGGACGCGTCGTAGAGCCGGGCCGGGTCGATGTCGGAGACGGCGCCCAAGCCCTCACAGCGCGGGCACATGCCGCCGACGACGCTGAACCCCTTCTCGACGCTCCTGCCGTTCACCACCAGCGTGCCCGTGGCGTCGGCGGAGGCGATGTTGAAGGCGAACGCCTTCTGCGAGCCGATGTGCGGCACTGCGAGGCGGCTGAACAGGATCCGCAGCAGGGCGCCCGCGTCGGTGGCGGTGCCGACCGTGGAGCGGGGACTCGTGCCCAGCGGCTTCTGGTCGACGACGATCGCGGCCGTCAACCCTTCGAGGACGTCGACCTCGGGCCGCGCCGCCGAGGGCATGAAGCCCTGCACGAAGGCGCTGTAGGTCTCGTTGATCAACCGCTGCGACTCGGCGGCGATCGTGTCGAACACCAGGGAGCTCTTGCCCGAGCCGGACACCCCGGTGAACACGGTCAGTTGATGCTTGGGGACGGCGAGGTCGACGTTCCGGAGGTTGTTCTCCCGCGCACCGTGCACGCGGAGGTGGTCATGACGGCCGGCGCGGCGCGGGGCCGGGAGCTGTGTGGTCATGAGGTTCGATCGTATCCCTGCAAGACCGGTTGAGACTTGGGCGGCTAACACGCAGGTCGGCCCCGCTAAAGTCTCAAACCATGGTGCAGCTGCGTCCTTCCGACCTCGCCCGCGAGCACGGCCTCTCGACCCAGGCGGTCCGCAACTACGAGCGGGACGGCTTCATCCCGCCGGCGGCGCGCACCCCGGCCGGCTACCGCTCCTACACCGAGGCGCACGCGGCGGCCCTGCGCGCCTTTCTGGCGCTCGTCTCGGCGCACGGTCACGCCGTGGGCGGGCAGGTCATGCGGGCGCTCCACGCGGGCGACGTCGACGCCGCGCTCACGGCGGTCGACCGCGGCCACGCCCAACTGCTGCGTGACCGGGAGACGCTGGACGCCGTCGGGCGGGCCGTCGAGCACCTGACCGGCGACGGGGCCGCCGTCCCGTACGCGCCCTCGGGGGCGGCGCGGCTGAGCGTCGGCGAGCTGGCCCACCGTCTCGGCGTCACCGCCGCGACCCTGCGCAACTGGGAAGCCGCAGGCATCCTCTGCCCCGGGCGCGAGCCGGTCACCGGGCACCGGGTGTACGGGGCCGACGACATCCGTGACGCGGAACTCGCCCACCTCCTGCGGCGCGGGGGCCATCCGCTGGACCACATCTCCGCCGTGGTCCGGCAGATCCGTACGGCAGGCGGTACGCAGGCGCTGTCGGCCGCTCTCGACGACTGGCGGCGCAGGCTCACGGCACGCGGGGTCGCGATGCTCGGCGCGGCGGCCCTCCTCGCCCCGTACGTGACCCACCTCGGCCTCGCCCCGGCGCCGCCGATCGCCCGGCCCGTCGGCGCCTCGGATCTGTGACGGACGCTGGGCTCGTAGGGCTGGCGGGCTCGGCGGGTTCGCGGGGCTCGACGGGCCCCGCGAACTCCGCAGGTTAGGCCGGCTCGGCAGGTCGGCACGCTCAGTGTGTCCGCCTGTCCGCCTGTCAGCGGTCAGCAGGCCGACGGGTTCAGCGCGTCGGCGGGACGGCAGGCTCGTATGCCTCCGCAGGCTTGCGTCTCCGCGAGCGGCGGGGCTGTGCCCCCGGTCCTCCGGTCTCACGCCGGGCCGCCCTCGTATCCGGATCGGAGCCGTGTTCGGGCGCGCCCGGATCCGGGCGGTGCTGTCCGGATCCGGGCGGGGTGTCCGCGGTCTCATGCCTGGGCGAGCATGACCTGCCGCTGGCTGGTCGCGTGGAAGTGCGGCAGCGGGAGGCCGAGGAACCCGGGCCGCAGCTCCATGAGCGTGGCCTCCACGTGGGCCTCGCCCGCCGCGAACGCCGTCGTGTCCAGGCGGGCCGTGTTCGCCCAGCGATGTTCGGCGCCGTCGCAGACCGCGCGGGTACCGCCGATGCCGTGCCGGACGTTGCCGTCGCCCTGCACCAGGGAGGAGCTGACGAAGACCGGGCCGGTCGCCCCGGAGCAGCGGTAGGTGCCGGAGAGGGTGATCGTGCCGTCCACGGCGAGCTTGCCGGCGGTGTCGACGGTGACCGACTCGGCCGCGGCGACGGGGGCCGCCGGGGTGGCGGGGGCGGCCGGGACGAGGGGTTCGTCGAGGGCGTGCGCGGCGGCGGGGGCGGTCAGCAGGAGCAGCGCGGCACCGGTGGCCGCGCCGACGGCCTGACGGAAGGACATGGAGTACCTCCTGGAGTGGGGGGCCCGCAAAGGGGTCTCTCAGGGGTGTTCCACGGGCACCGGGCCGCCGCGGCCCTCCGCGCCGACCGTCACCCCTTCGGCGGCGCGTCCGCCACGGCCCGCTCGCGCGGGCGCCGGGCCCCGTCTCCGGTACCGGAACCGCCCCGGGCGTCTTGGCGGCGTACCCGTGTTGTCCGCGTGTTGTCACGCTTCACGGCCGGGTGTTCCAATGAGTTCGCCGCAGGAGGATGGTCTGTTCATGCGAGACGGTGGCGGTGCCACCGGCCGTAGATCGCATCAGACGTGGAGGTGCGCCATGTGTTCCCACCAGTCTTCGGACCGTCCCGGCCGCGAGGCCGCGCACATCGTCGCCGCCCACCCCGAGCAGGGGTGGAGCCTCAGGTGCGACGGTGCGATCGTCTTCGACGACACCGGCGAGCTGCTGCCCGACGGCAGCGTCGTCGCCCCGTGCCGGGTCTCGGTGGACCTGCTGGCCGTCGCCGCCTGACCTCGCCCCGGGCAGGGCGCCCGGGGACCCGGAACGGCGGCAGCCGCTAGGGAAGCACCGCGAAGCCGTCCAGTTCGACGAGCGCCTGTTCGTCCCAGAAGCGTACGGCGCCGATGACGGCCATCGCGGGATAGTCGCGGCCCGCCAGCTCCCGCCAGACGCGGCCCAGTTCGGCGGCCCGCGCGCGGTAGTCCGCGACGTCGGTCGCGTAGACGGTGACGCGGGCCAGGTCGGCGGGGGTGCCGCCCGCCGCCCGGAGGGCGGCCAGCAGGTTGCCGAGCGCCGTCCGGAACTGCTCCGGCAGCGTCTCGCCCACCACCCGGCCGTCGGCGTCCAGCGAGGTCTGGCCCGCGAGGAAGACCACCCGGGTGCCGGTGGCGACGACCGCGTGGGAGAAGCCGGTGGGCGGCGACAGGTCCGGCGGGTTGACGCGTTCGGTGGTCACCGGGCGCCGCCTTCCCCGGTCCCGCCGCGGTGCGCGGTGCCGGGCCGCTTCCGATACAACTCCTTGGCGATGACCGCGCGTTGGACCTCGCTCGCGCCCTCGTAGATGCGGGGCGCGCGGACCTCGCGGTAGAGGTGTTCCAGCAGATGGCCGCGGCGCAGAGCGCGGGCGCCGTGCAGCTGGACGGCCGCGTCGACGACGTACTGTGCGGTCTCGGTGGCCAGCAGCTTCGCCATCGCGGACCGCCGGGGCACGTCCGGGTCCCCCGCGTCGTACGCCGCCGCGGCCGCGTAGACCATGAGGCGGGCGGCCTCCGTGCGCAGGGACATCTCGGCGACCTGGTGGGCCACGGTCTGCAGGTCCCGCAGCGGTCCGCCGAACGCCTCGCGCCCGGCGGTGTGGGCGAGGGTCGCGTCCAGGGCCGCCTGCGCCATGCCGACCGCGAAGGCGCCCACGCTCGGCCGGAAGAGGTTGAGGGTGCTCATGGCCACCCGGAACCCCTCGTCCGTCTCGCCGAGGACGTCGTCGGCCGTGACCGGCACGGCGTCGAAGCCGAGGGCGCCGACGGGGTGCGGGGAGAGGAGGTCCAGCGGGGTGCCGGTGAGTCCGGGGCGGTCGGCCGGGACGAGGAACGCGGTCACGCCGCGGGCGCCCGCGTCCCGGGTGGTGCGGGCGAAGACGGTGTAGAAGTCGGCCTCGGGGGCGTTGGAGATCCAGCACTTCTCGCCGGTGAGCCGCCACCGTCCGGGGCCGTCCCGGTCGGCGCGCAGGGCCAGCGCCGCCGCGTCCGATCCCGCGCCCGGCTCGCTCAGCGCGAACGCGGCGACGGCGGTGCCCTCGCGCACGCCCGGCAGCCAGCGCTCCCGCTGGGCGGGTGTGCCGTGGGCGTGCACCGGGTGGGCGCCCAGGCCCTGGAGGGCGAGGGCCGTCTCGGCCTCGGTGCAGGTCTGTGCCAGGGACTCGCGCATCAGGCACAGGTCGAGCGCGCCCGAGGTGAAGAGCCGGGTGAGCAGGCCGAGCCGACCCAACTCCGCGACGAGCGGCCGGTTGACGTGGCCGGGGTCGGCCTTCTCCGCGAGGGGCCGCAGCCGTTGTTCGGCGAGGGTGCGCAACTCGGCGCACCAGGCGGTCTGTTCCGGGTCGAGCGCGAATGCGGTCACTGCCGGTCCTCTCCCGTGGGCCGCGCGGTTCGCGGGCGGCCGGACGCGTCGTGCGGGACCCGAGGGCGGCCGGGTCCGGCCCACGTCGTCCGGGCACGGCGGACCGGCGCGGTGCCGCCCGTGGCCGCTTCTCGCGACCGTATCGCGGACCGTTGACTGTCGTCACCAACACGATACGCTCCTCGTGCCAGCCCACCACGACAAGGGGGCGAACGGCCATGGATCCCAGACACCCCGGGGACGCCGGGACCACGACGCACGCCGAGGGCGCGTCCGGCGCCGCACGCGGACCGTCGGTCTCGGCCCACGTGGACACCTTCGCGCGCGACCACCTCCCGCCCCCGGACCAGTGGCCCGAGCTCCGGTTCGAGCTGCCCGAACTGCGGTATCCCGGCCGGCTGAACTGCGCCGTCGAGCTGCTGGACCGCACGGTGACGCGGTTCGGCGCGGAGCGGCCCGCGTTCCGCACGGACTCCGGACCGGCGTGGACGTACGGGCAGTTGCTCGACCGCGTCGACCGGATCGCCCACGTCCTCACCGGCGAGCTGGGGGTCGTGCCGGGCAACCGGGTGCTGCTGCGCGGACCCACCACGCCGTGGCTGGCCGCCTGCTGGCTGGCGGTGCTGAAGGCGGGCGCGGTGGCCGTCACGGTGCTGGCGCAGCAGCGGCCGCACGAACTGCGCACGATGTGCGGGATCGCCCGGGTGACCCACGCGCTGTGCGACGCGCGGTGCGTGGACGACCTGGTCGGGGCCGGGGTCGCCGGGCTGCGCGTGACGACGTACGGCGGGGACGCGCCCGACGACCTGCTGCCGCTGATCGCCGGCGCGCCGGACGGGCCGTACCCGGCGGCCGACACCGCCGCCGACGACGTCGCGCTCATCGCCTTCACCTCAGGCACCACCGGACGGCCCAAGGGCTGCATGCACTTCCACCGGGATGTGCTGGCGATCGCGGACACCTTCTCCGCGCACGTGCTGAGGCCACGCCCGGACGACGTCTTCGCCGGCAGTCCCCCGCTGGGCTTCACCTTCGGGCTCGGCGGGCTCGTCATCTTCCCGCTGCGGGCCGGCGCGAGTTCCCTGCTCCTCGAACAGGCGGGCCCCCGGCAGCTGTTGCCGGCGATCGCCCGGCACCGGGTGTCGGTGCTCTTCACCGCTCCGACCGCGTACCGGGCGATGCTCGACGGCGTCGACGGCCACGACGTCGGGTCGCTGCGCCGGTGCGTCTCGGCGGGCGAGAACCTGCCCGCCGCCACCTGGCACGCCTGGCACACGCGGACCGGCCTGCGGATCATCAACGGCATCGGCGCCACCGAGCTGCTGCACATCTTCATCTCCGCGGCCGACGAGCGGATCCGGCCCGGCACGACGGGGCTGCCGGTGCCGGGCTGGGAGGCACGCGTGGTCGACGGCTCGGGCGAGTCCGTGCCCGACGGCGAACCCGGGCTGCTCGCCGTGCGCGGGCCGGTCGGCTGCCGTTACCTCGCCGACGCGCGGCAGCGGGAGTACGTACGCGGCGGCTGGAACCTCACCGGCGACACCTACGTACGCGACCCGGACGGCAGCTTCCGCTACGTGGCCCGCGCCGACGACATGATCATCTCGGCCGGGTACAACATCGCGGGCCCCGAGGTCGAGGAGGCGCTGCTGCGCCATCCGGACGTGGTCGAGACGGCCGTGGTGGGGCACCCCGACGAGGAGCGCGGCCAGGTCGCGGTGGCGTACGCGGTGCTACGGCCGGACGCGCCCCGGGACGCCGAGGCGCTGCGCGCGTTCCTCAAGTCCGAGCTGGCGCCGTACAAGTGCCCGCGCCGGATCGTCTTCCTGGACGCGCTGCCGCGCACGGCGACGGGGAAACTGCAACGGTTCCGGCTGCGCGCGGCGGCCGGTGACACCCCCGCGGACGGCACCGGCGTCCCCCGGGCCGGCCGGCCGGAATGATCTACGCTTTAGAGTGATCAACGTGTCCGAGCAACACGCCCCCCGGTCCCTCATCGTCACGTTCTACGGCGCCTACGGCCGCTTCGCGCCCGGCCCGGTGCCGGTCGCCGAACTGATCCGGCTCCTCGCCGCGGTCGGCGTCGACGCGCCCTCCGTACGGTCCTCGGTCTCGCGGCTCAAGCGGCGCGGGCTGCTCCTGCCGGAGCGCACGGCGGGCGGCGCGGCCGGGTACGCGCTGTCGCCCGCCGCGCGGCAGCTGCTGGAGGACGGCGACCGGCGCGTGTACGCGGCGGCGGCCCCGCAGGACGAGGGCTGGGTGCTCGCGGTGTTCTCCGTACCGGAGTCGGAACGGCAGAAGCGTCACGTGCTGCGCTCCCGGCTGGCCGGGCTCGGCTTCGGCGCGGCGGCCCCGGGCGTGTGGATCGCCCCCGCGCGGCTGTACGAGGAGACCCGGCACGCCCTGGCGCGGCTGCGGCTCGATCCGTACGTGGACCTCTTCCGGGGCGAGCACCTGGGCTTCGCGGCGACCACGGAGGCGGTCGCACGCTGGTGGGACCTCACCGCCATCGCCAAGCAGCACGAGGCGTTCCTCGACGCCCACGCGCCCGTGCTGCACGCCTGGGAGCGGCGCGCGGACACCCCGCCGGAGGAGGCGTACCGCGACTACCTCCTCGCCCTGGACTCCTGGCGTCATCTGCCGTACGCCGATCCCGGGCTGCCGGCCGAGCTGCTGCCCGGTGACTGGCCGGGGGCCCGGTCGGCGGCCGTCTTCCGGGACCTGCACGAGCGGCTGCGGGACGCCGGGGCGGAGTTCGCGGGCATCTCACCGGCGGAACGGGCCGGTTGACGGGACACGGCCGCGGTCACGTGCGGCACCTGGGCGGGCGGGGCGCGTCGGTGAGACAAGCGGGCGCGGACTGAGGGCGACCCGCACGACGGCCGCGCCTCGACGACGGTGACGACCACGTCTTCACGGCCGGCCCGGCGGCCGGCGACTCCCTGCGCGGCCGCACGCCCAACAGCCGGGACGACCCGCCCGCCCGGGGGCCGTCAATCACCCAGCCGCAGACGGGGTTTGGGGGCGTCCGTGCGTCCGGTCTGCGGGCGCCTGCTGCCCGCCCGGTACGGCTCGGGCCAGACGACGCCGGGGCCCGCGTACCCCTGCTCGGCCGCCGCGTGCAGCGTCCAGTGCGGGTCGTAGAGGTGCGGGCGGGCCAGCGCGCACAGGTCCGTGCGGCCCGCCAGGATCAGGGAGTTGACGTCGTCCCAGGAGGAGATCGCGCCGACGGCGATGACGGGGATACCGGTCTCGTTGCGGATCCGGTCGGCGAAGGGCGTCTGGTACGAGCGGCCGTACCGGGGGTGTTCGTCGGCGACGACCTGGCCGGTGGAGACGTCGATCGCGTCGGCGCCGTGGGCGGCGAAGGCCCGGGCGATCCCGACCGCCTCGTCGGCCGTGGTGCCTCCCTCGGCCCAGTCGGTGGCGGAGATCCGCACCGTCATGGGCCGCTCCTGCGGCCATACGGCGCGTACGGCGTCGAACACCTCCAGCGGGAACCGCAGCCTTCCGGCGAGGGAACCGCCGTACGCGTCGGTCCTGCGGTTGGTCAGCGGCGACAGGAAGCCGGACAGCAGATAGCCGTGGGCGCAGTGCAGTTCGAGCAGGTCGAAGCCGCAGCGGGCGGCGCGCCTTGCGGCGGCAGCGAACTGTTCGCGGATGTCGGTCAGTTGGGAGCGGACGAGTTCACGCGGTGTCTGGCTGTCCGGGCGGTACGGGATCGGCGAGGCCGCCACGACGGGCCAGTTGCCCGCGTCCAGCGGTTCGTCGATGCCCTCCCACATCAGCTTCGTCGACCCCTTGCGGCCCGAGTGGCCGAGCTGGAGGCCGATGGCCGTGCCCGGTGCGGCGCGGTGCACGAAGTCGGTGATCCGGCGCCACGACTCGGCCTGTCCGGGGGTGTAGAGGCCGGCGCAGCCGGGTGTGATGCGGCCCTCGGGGCTGACGCACACCATCTCGGTCATGACCAGCCCGGCGCCGCCCAGCGCCCGCGCCCCGAGGTGGACGAGGTGGAAGTCGCCGGGCAGACCGTCGGTCGCCGAGTACAGGTCCATGGGGGACACCACGACGCGGTTGCGCAGCCGCAGGTCGCGCAGCCGGAAGGGCGTGAACATGGGGGGCGTGTCGGGCGGGCAGCCGAACTCGCGCTCCACGCAGGCCACGAAGCGGGCGTCCCGCAGCCGCAGGTTGTCGTGCGTGACGCGGCGGCTGCGGGTGAGCAGGTTGAAGGCGAACTGCCTTGGCGGCTGCGCGAGATGGAGCCCCATGTCCTCGAACCACTCCAGACTGGCTCGCGCGGCGCGCTGCGTGGACGCGACCACCGGGCGCCGCTCCGCCTCGTAGGCGGCCAGCGCCTCCCCGAAGGACGGCTGCTCCTCCAGGCAGGCGGCGAGCGCCAAGGCGTCCTCGACCGCGAGCTTCGTACCGGAGCCGATGGAGAAGTGGGCGGTGTGCGCGGCGTCGCCGAGGAGGACGAGATTCCCGTGCGACCAGCGGTCGTTGACGACGGTGCGGAAGTTCGTCCAGGCGGAGCGGTGGGACCGCAGCGGCCGGCCGCCGAGGGCGTCCGCGAAGATCTTGGCGCACCGCTCCACCGACCCCGCCTCGTCCAGCTCCGCGAACCCGGCCGCGCGCCAGACCTCTTCGCGCATCTCGACGATGACGGTGGAGGCGTCGGCCGCGTACGGGTAGCCGTGCAGTTGCATCACGCCGTGCTCGGTCTCGGCGATCTCGAAGCGGAACGCCTCGAAGGCGAAGTCCGCGGCGAGCCAGATGTAGCGGCAGCGGTGTTCCTCGACGGAGGGGCCGAACGCCTCGGCGTACGCCCGCCGCGTGAGGCTGTGCACCCCGTCGGCGGCGACGACGAGGTCGTGGGTGGCCGCCAGCTCGGCCGCGGGCGGGGCCTCGGTGCGGAAGCGCAGCTCCACGCCGAGGCCGCGGCAGCGTTCGTGCAGGATCTCCAGGAGCCGGCGCCTGCCGAGCGCCGCGAAGCCGTGGCCGCCGGAGGTGTGGCGTACCCCGCGGTGCACGATGTCGATGTCGTCCCAGCGCACGAACTCGGACCGCAGGGCCTCGTGGACGACCGGGTCGGCGTGCTCGATGCCGCCGAGCGTCTCGTCGGAGAGCACGACGCCGAAGCCGAAGGTGTCGTCGGGCGCGTTGCGCTCCCAGACGGTGATCTCGCGCTCGGGGCGGAGCCGCTTGAGCAGTGCGGCGGCGTAGAGCCCGCCGGGTCCGCCCCCGACGACGGCGACCCGGGGCCCGCGTCCACCGGCCGCCCCGGGCCCGTCCGCGGCGGGCGGCTCCCCCTGCCCGCGCGGCACGGTCACCGCCCCCGCCACTTCGGCGGCCGTTTCTCCGTGAACGCGGCGTGGAACTCCGCGTAGTCCTCGCCGTTCATGAGCAGGGCCTGGGTGGCGGCGTCCAGCTCCACCGAGGCGGCGAGCGGCATGTCCAGCTCGGCGGTGAGCAGCGCCTTGGTCTGGGCGTACGCGAGGGCCGGGCCCTCGGCCAGGCGGTGGGCGAGCGCCCGGGCGTGCTCGTCGGCGCGGCCCTCCTCGGCGAGTTCGCTGATCAGGCCGATGCGCTCGGCCTCGGGCGCCCGCACCGGTTCCCCGAGCATCAGCAGCCGGGTGGCGTGCCCGAGGCCGACCACCCGGGGCAGGAGGTAGGCGGCGCCCATGTCGCCGCCGGACAGTCCGACGCGCGTGAAGAGGAAGGCGAAGCGGGCGGTGGGGTCGGCGACCCGGAAGTCGGCGGCGAGCGCGAGCACGGCTCCGGCGCCCGCGGCGACTCCGTGCACCGCCGCGATCACCGGGAACGGGCACTCCCGCAGGGCGCGTACGACCTGCCCGGTCATCCGGTTGAAGTCCAGCAGCTGTGCGGTGTCCATCGCCAGGGTGGCGCCGATGATCTCGTCGACGTCCCCGCCGGAGCAGAACCCGCGGCCCTCCCCGGCCAGCACGAGGGCCCGCACGGACCTCTCGCGGGACAGCTCGGCGAGCAGGTCGCGCAGGTCGGCGTAGGCGCCGAAGGTGAGCGCGTTCAACTTGTCCGGGCGGGCCAGGGTGACCGTGGCGACCCCGTCGGCGATCCGGCATCTCACGTGCCGCCAGTCGGAGGTGCGGTCGGCGGAGCCGGTGAAGGGACTCATGGTGTGCGGCCTCCTCGGGCGGGGGCGGCGGTCGGCGGCGCCGGGCCGAGGGGACCCGCGACCGCACCCGGCTGCCTCACGAAGCTATCACCGCTCCGTGACTGTCGTCACGAGTGCGCGATAACCCGATTCTCGGGCGGGCCCCGGAGGTCGACCCCGCTGTGGAGGCACGTCCCGGCAGGGGGCGACGTCGGCTGGGGGCCGAGAGGGCAGGGCCGGCACCTCGCCGGGAGGGCGCCGCCCGCGACCCGAGCGTCCGCCGCCTTCCCTGGCCGGGTGCGACAGCCACGGCTGCGCACCCGGGCCGGACAGGGCCGCTCGGCGGCCCGGGGCCCCGCCGCGGCGGGGCCCCGCGCGGCCGTCACCGAGTCACGGATCATCGATAGGCGCGTAACGGTGGGCGCGACCGTGCGCGGCGGGCCGTTCGCCTGGGTACGCCCCGGTACGCGGGACGAACGTCCCCGCCACCGCCCGCCGCCCGACTCCGTTCGGGAAAGCCGTACCATTCCTATGTTGAAAGCAGGACAGCCTGCTGATGAACGGACCCGCCTTGCACGAGCCGCCCTCCGCCCCCGCCTCCTGGCGCATCGCGCTGCCGCACACGGCTGCGGCGGTGCCCGTCGCGCGTGCGCTGGTGCGGACGGCGCTGGCCGAGCTGAAGCACGCCGCCGACAGCGACACCGCCGAGCTGCTGACGGCGGAGCTGGTCGCCAACGCGGTGGAGCACACCGCGGGGAACGGTCCGATAGAGCTGGTGGTGGAGCTGCTGCCGTCGGGCTGTCAGGTCGAGGTCCACGACCCGGACCCGGCGCCGCCCGGCGATCTCACGATCCCGCAGCAGCTCGGTCCGCCCGACCCCTGGCAGGAGCACGGGCGCGGCCTCCTCCTCATCCGCACCCTCAGCTCCTCCTGCGGTCACCGCCCCACCGAGTCCGGCAAGGCGGTCTGGTTCAGGCTTCCTGTCGTACCGTCTCAGCGCCGGTACGCGCACTAGGGTCCCCGGCCGCAGGGGCCAGCCGTGAGTGGCGGCGCCCGTACCCCGCGTACACCAGGAACCCGGCCACCAGGAACGCCCCGAACTGCAGCCATGCCTCCCAGCCGGTCTCGTACATCAGGTAGAGGCAGAAGCCGACGCCGAGCAGCGGCATCACGGGGTAGAGCGGGACGCGGAAGGCGCGGGCGAGGCCCGGTTCGCGGCGCCGCAGGGCGATCAGCACGACGTTGACGACGGCCATCACGGCCAGGGTGCCGATGGTGGTGAGGTCCACGACGGCGTCGAGCGGCGCCAAGGCCGCCGGGACCGCGAAGACCACCGCGACGATGAGCGTCCCGGAGACCGGGGTCGACGTCTTCGGGGAGACGCGCTCGAAGACGCGCGGGACGAGTCCGTCTCGGGCCATGGACATGAGGACGCGGGTCTGGCCGTACATCACCGCGAGGACGACCGAGGCGATGGCGACGACCGCGCCGAAGGCGACGATGCCGCCGCCGACGGTGGAGCCGGTGACCCCGTTGACGACGTAGGACAGCGCGGCGGCCCGGCCGCCGACGCGGTCCGCGCCGACGGCGCCGATCGCGGCGAGCGCCACGGCGCAGTACAGCAGCGTGACCAGGCCGATGCAGACCAGGATCGCGATCGGGATGTCACGGCGCGGGTTCCTGGCCTCCTCACCGGCGGTGGTGATCGCGTCGAAGCCGATGTAGGAGAAGAAGGCGGCCGTGGTGCCGGCGCCGATGCCGCCGAGGCCGGCCGGCGAGAACGGGCTGAGGTTGCCGTCCTTGAAGGCGGTGAAACCGATGGCGCAGAAGGCCACGAGCACCGCGAGCTTCAGGACCGCCATGGCGGCGGTCGCGCGGGCGCTCTCGCGCACCCCGCGGACGAGCAGGACCGAGGCCAGCGCGATCACGACGACCGCCGGGAGGTTCACGACGCCGCCGTCGGCGGGACCCGCGGACACCGCGTCGGGCAGCTCCACGCCCGTCAGGCTCCGGAGCAGTTCGTTGACGTACTGGCTCCAGCCGACCGCCACGGCCGACACGGAGACGCCGTACTCCAGCAGCAGGCACCAGCCGACGAGGAAGGCCGTGCCCTCGCCGAGGCCCGCGTAGGCGAAGGAGTACGAGGATCCGGAGACCGGGATCGCGCCGCCCAGCTCCGCGAAGGAGAACGCGGTGAAGACGCAGGTGAGCGCGGCGAGGACGAACGAGACGACCACCGCGGGACCGGCCTGCCCGACGGAGTCGGAGAGACCGACGAAGATCCCGGTGCCGACGATCGCGCCGACGCCGAAGCAGACGAGCTGGAAGAGGCCCATGGTGCGCTTGAGGCCATGGCCTTCGAGGTCCGCGCCGGATTCGGCGACCAGGAGCTCGGTGGACTTGATGCGGGGAGCGCGCCTGCTGCGGGCGGCGCGCTCGGTGCGTGGAGCGGGCATGCGGGTGGTGCTCATTTCGATGGTGCGGGGGCGCGACGGGGTCGGTCGCATGACGGGCGGCGGAAGGGATGATTCCGGGGCCCGCCGAGGATCGTACGGGGAGACGCGGCGGCAGCGTTACACGGCAGAGGCGCGACGGAGGCCGAACGGGGCGTCCGGCGCGGGCGGCCGGACGCCGGTGGCCTGTACCTGCGAACGGACGGGGTGTCCGGCGCGGGCGGGCCGGACCGGATGCCCTGCGCCCGCGGGTCGGGTGGGCTCCGGCGCGTGCTGCTCTGGTGCGGGCGGGTCCGGTCCGCGTCAGGCGAGGGTGGCGACGAGGATCGCCTTGATGGTGTGCAGCCGGTTCTCCGCCTCGTCGAAGACGACCGAGTGCGCCGACTCGAAGACCTCGTCGGTCACCTCCAGCGAGTCGAGCCCGTGCGTCGCGTGGATCTCGCGGCCGACCTTGGTGCCCAGGTCGTGGAAGGCCGGCAGGCAGTGCAGGAACCTGACGTCCGGGTTGCCGGTGGCGCGGAGCACGTCCATCGTCACGGCGTACGGGGACAGCGCGCGGATGCGCTCGTCCCACACGTCCTTGGGCTCCCCCATCGAGACCCAGACGTCGGTGGCCACGAAGTCGGCGCCGCGGACCCCCTCGGCGACCTCCTCGGTGAGCGTGACGCGGCCGCCGCTGTGCTCGGCGAGCTTGTGGGCCCGGTCGACGATCTCCTGCGCCGGCCAGTACGCGCGTGGGGCGACGATCCGTACGTCCATGCCGAGCAGCGCGCCGGTCACCAGGTAGGAGTTGCCCATGTTGAAGCGGGCGTCGCCGAGGTACGCGAAGGCGATCCGGTCGAGGGGCTTGTCGCTGTGCTCGGTCATGGTGAGCACGTCGGCGAGCATCTGGGTGGGGTGCCAGTCGTCGGTCAGGCCGTTGTAGACCGGCACTCCGGCGTACGCGGCGAGCTCCTCGACGCCGGCCTGGCTGTCACCGCGGTACTGGATCGCGTCGAACATCCGGCCGAGCACCCGGGCGGTGTCCTTCACGGACTCCTTGTGGCCTATCTGCGAGCCGGACGGGTCGAGATAGGTGGTCGAGGCGCCCTGGTCGGCGGCGGCGACCTCGAACGCGCAGCGGGTGCGGGTCGAGGTCTTCTCGAAGATCAGCGCGATGTTGCGCCCCTGGAGGTGGCGCGTCTCCGTGCCCGCCTTCTTGGCCGCCTTGAGCTCCGCGGCCAGCTCGATCAGGCCACGGAACTCCTCCGCGGTGAAGTCCAGCTCCTTGAGGAAATGGCGGCCGGCGAGGGCGGTCGGGACTGTCGCCATGGGGGCGCTCCAGGGTTACGAAGACGGGGACTTCTGGAATTCTATACGACCCTCGACATTTCTATACGGAGCCGGGGTGCGTCCCGACCCCAGGGACCGGCCGCCCCTCGCCCCCTCCCCCGCTACACGGCGTCCCGCTCGACGGGGCAGCTCATGCAGCGGGGGCCACCCCTGCCCCGGCCGAGTTCGCTGCCGGGGATCTCTATCACCTCGATGCCCTGCTTGCGCAGATGCGTGTTGGTCGTCGAGTTCCGCTCGTACGCGATCACGACGCCCGGCTCGACCGCGAGGACGTTGCAGCCGTCGTCCCACTGCTCGCGCTCGGCCGAGTGCACGTCCTGGGTGGCGGTGAGCACCCGGATCGCGCTGAGCCCGAGGGCGGCGGCGATCGCGCGGTGCATGTGCTCCGGCGGATGGTCGGTGACCTTGAGCTCCTTGTCGCCGGCGCCCGGTTCGATGGTGTAGCTGCGGAGCATGCCGAGTCCGGCGTACTGCGTGAAGATGTCGCCGTCCACCATCGTCATCACGGTGTCGAGGTGCATGAACGCCCGGCGCTTCGGCATGTCGAGCGCCACGATGGTGCGGGCCGAGCCGGCCGCGAACAGCTTGTGCGCGAGCATCTCGACGGCCTGGGGCGTGGTCCGCTCGCTCATCCCGATGAGGACCGCCCCGTTGCCGATCACCAGCACGTCGCCGCCCTCGATGGTGGACGGGTAGTCCGCCTGCCCCTCCGACCAGAGGCGGAAGGACTCGTCGCGGAAGAGCGGGTGGTGGCGGTAGATCGCCTCGAAGTGCACGGTCTCCCGCTGGCGGGCGGGCCAGCGCATGGCGTTGATGGACACCCCGTCGTAGATCCAGGCGGAGGTGTCCCGGGTGAAGAGGTGATTGGGGAGCGGGCCGAGCAGGAAGTCGTCCAGGTCCATGACGTGGAAGCGCACGGAGGTCGGTTCGGCGTGCGCCTCCAGGAACTCGCGCTTGGTCATCCCGCCGACCAGCGCGGCGGCCAGGTCCGGGGCGGACATGCCCTCGAAGGCGTCCCGCAGGTGGTCGGTGGCGAGGGGGCCGTACTCCTTCTCCTCGAACACCCGGTCCAGGACGAGCGAACGGGCCGCCGGGATCTCCAGGGTCTCGGTGAGCAGGTCGCCGAAGAGGTGGACGGCGACGCCTCGGTCCCGCAGGACGTCCGCGAACCCGTCGTGCTCCGCTCGCGCCCGGCGCACCCACAGCACGTCGTCGAAGAGCAGCGCGTCCTTGTTGCTGGGGGTGAGCCTTTTGAGCTCCAGATCCGGCCGGTGCAGGATGACGCGGCGCAGCCGCCCGGCCTCGGAGTCGACGTGAAATCCCATGACTCCATCCTGACCACCCGGACGCGTTTCACCCGCACATCCGCGCGAACCCGTCCCAGTTGATTTCGTCCCCTTGACGATAAGAGCCCCACTGTTTATCGTCGTACTGACGACAACGGGCGGGTGTACGGACCCCGTCCGGCGACGAGGGGGTTGTACCGATGGCCGACATCACCCGGCGCCTGGGCTGGCGCCACCTGCGCGGGGCGCCGACCACGCATGTGCGGCACCACCGGTCGGGACGGCTTGTGCACGACGGGCCGGGGCTGAGCTTCTGGTACCGCGCGCTGAGCGCCGCCCTCTCCGAGGTCCCGGTCGACGACCGCGAGCTGGCGATGACCTTCCACGCCCGTACGTCCGACTTCCAGGACGTGGCCGTCCAGGCGACCGTCACCTACCGGATCAGCGACCCCGCGCTCGCAGCCGCCCGCCTCGACTTCTCCATCGATCCCGACACGGGCGTCTGGCGGGGCGCGCCCCTCGAACAGCTCGGGACGCTGCTCACGGAGACGGCCCAGCAGCACGCGCTGGACGTGCTGGCGCGTACGCCGCTGGCGTCGGCCCTGGTGGACGGGGTGGCCGCCGTGCGCGAGCGGGTCGCGGGCGCGCTCGCCGCGGAGCCGCGGCTGCCGGCGACCGGCATCGAGGTGGTCGCCGTGCGGGTCGTGGCCCTGCGCCCCGAACCCGAGGTGGAGCGGGCGCTGCGGACACCGGCGCGGGAGCAGATCCAGCAGGACGCGGACAAGGCGACGTACGAGCGGCGTGCCGTGGCCGTCGAGCGGGAGCGGGCGATCGCCGAGAACGAACTGGCCAGCCAGATCGAACTCGCCCGCCGCGAGGAGCAGTTGGTCGACCAGCGCGGGACGAACGCGCGGCGCGAGGCCGAGGAGCACGCCGCGGCGGACGCGGTACGGGCCACGGCGGAGGCGGCACGGACGGTGCGCCTGGCCGAGGCGGAGGCGGCACGGACCGTCCGGCTGGCCGGGGCGGAGGCGCAGGCCGCGCGGGAGGTCGGCGAGGCGCGGGCCGAGGCGCAGGCCGCGTGGCTGCGGGTGCACGGGGACGCGGACGTCGCGACGCTGCACGCCCTGACGGCCACCCGGCTGGCCGAGAACCTGCCCCGGATCGACAGCGTCACGGTGTCGCCGGACGTGCTGACGGGGCTGCTGGCCAGGCTGGGCGGCACACCGGGGGAACCGGCGTGAGCCTCGCACCCCGTGCCGTGCTCGTGCACCGCACCACGGAGTACGAGGAGTTGGTGGCCCGGCACGGTACGCACGGCCAGGCCGCCTTCTTCCTCGCGTCACGGGGCCGCGACATCGCGGAGGTCGCCGACCGGCACCGGCGTACTCGCGAGGCGCTCGCCGAGGTCGCCGCCGCTGTTCCGCTGACGTGGCGCCAGGCACGCCTGGAGAGGCAGGACTTGGACCGCTTCCTGTTCGGCCCCGAGGACGTCGTGGTCGTCGTCGGCCAGGACGGGCTGGTGGCCAACGTCGCCAAGTACCTGACGGGGCAGCCCGTGATCGGCATCGACACCGATCCGGGACGCAACCCGGCGGTGCTGGTGCGCCACCGGCCCCGGGACGCGGCCGCGTTGCTCGCCTCCGTGCCGGCCCGCGCCGGGCGGAGCGACGACCTCACGATGGTCGAGGCGGTGGCCGACGACACGCAGCGGCTGGTCGCGCTCAATGAGATCTACCTCGGAGCCGCGGGCCATCAGACGGCCCGCTACCGGCTGGGGCTCGACGGCGACAGGGGTGCCGTCGAGCCCCAGGCCTCCTCCGGGGTCCTGGTCGGCACGGGGACGGGGGCGACCGGGTGGCTGCGGTCCGTGTGGCAGGAGCGCGGCGCCGGTCTCCCGCTGCCGGGACCCACGGAGGAACGGTTGCTGTGGTTCGTCCGCGAGGCCTGGCCGTCCCCGGCCACCGGCACGTCGCTCGTCTCCGGCACCCTCATCGACGCGTCCCGCCTCCACGTCACCGTCGAGTCGGACCGCCTCATAGCCTTCGGCGACGGAATGGAGAACGACGCCCTGCAACTGACGTGGGGCCAGACGGTCCGGGTGGGCGTGGCGGATACCCGGCTACGCCTGGTGAGTTAGGGGAAGGGAAGCCCTCCAGCGCAGGGGCGGCAGGACCTTCCTCTCCGGTGGAGAGGGCGGGCGGAAAGAGACAGCCCTCAGGTGGGGAATCAGCCCCTCCGGCGTTTGAGGAGCGGGGTCTGGGGCGGAGCCCCATGGCGGGAGGGGAGCGCCGCCCACCCCGAAAAGCCGCAGCCGCAGGGCCCAGCGAAGAAACGCCGCCCCTCCAGCACAGGGACAGCGAGACTTCCCTCCAGTGGGGTGGCGAAAGGGAACGGCTCCCTCCAGCTCAGGGGACAGAAGAAATCAGCCCCTCCGGCGTTTGAGGAGCGGGGTCTGGGGCGGAGCCCCATGGCGGGGCCGGGACCGGGGGTCAGATCCTGAGCGGGGGTCGAAGCCGGGCGACGTGAGCGGGGCCGGGGCCGGCAAGCGACCCGGGTCCCGTGGGCCCGTTGACACCGGCGGTGACGGAACACCGGCCCGGGACAGGGCAACACCCCCGCCCCGGGCCCCCGGATCACGTTCCCGTCAGAGACGGGGATCCACCGGTTCCGACTCCAACGCCAGCACCGCGAACACGGCCTCGTGCACCCGCCACAACGGCTCGCCCTCGGCCAGCCGGTCCAGCGCCTCAAGACCCAGCGCGTACTCCCGGATCGCCAGCGACCGCTTGTGGTTCAGGAACCGCCCGCGCAGCCGCGCGAGGTTCTCGGGCCGCGTGTACTCGGCGCCGTAGATGATCCGCAGGTACTCGCGTCCCCGGCACTTGATGCCGGGCTGCACCAGCCGCCCCTGCGGGGACCGCACCACGGCCTGGAGGGGTTTGACGACCATGCCCTCGCCGCCGCGCCCGGTCATCTCCAGCCACCAGTCGACGCCGGCCCGCACGGACTCCGCGTCGCCCGTGTCCACGTACAGCCGGCGGGTGGTCTGGAGCAGGCCGCTCCCGTCGTGCTCCACGAGGCGGTCGATGAGCGCGAGCTGCTCGTCGTGCGGCAGGGCGGCGAGGCTGCGGCCCTGGACGGCGAGGATCTGGAAGGGGGCGAGACGCACGCCCTCCAGACCGTCCGTGGTCCAGCAGTACCGCCGGTAGGCGTCCGTGAACGCCGCCGCGTCGGCCGCCCGTTCACGCTGCCCGGTGAGCAGGTCGTGGACGTCGACACCACGCGCCGCCGCCCCTTCGAGCGCGGCGAGCGCCCCCGGGAACGCCGCCCCGGACGCGGCTCCGACGGCCGCGTACTGCGTGCGCAGCAGCCCGGACGCCTTCAGCGACCACGGCATCAACTCGGCGTCCAGCAGCAGCCAGTCGGTCTCCAGGTCCTTCCACAGTCCGGCCTCGTCGGCGGCGGTCCGCAGCCGGCCGAGGATCTCCTCGGTCACCGCGGCGTCGTCGAAGAAGGGCCGCCCGGTGCGCGTGTAGAGGGCGCCCGTGGGACCCTCGCCGCCGTCCGGGCGCGGGGCCCCGCCCACACCGAACCGCTCGCGGGCGGTCGCCGCGTCCCGGCAGACCAGCGCGACCGCCCGGGAGCCCATGTGCTTCTCCTCGCACACGACCCGCGCGACCCCGTCCTCGTGGTACTGCGCGAACGCCTCGGCGGGGTGCTCCAGGTAGCCGTCGACGCGCGAGGTCGCGGTCGGCGCCATGGTGGGCGGCAGGTACGGGAGCAGCCGCGGGTCGACGGCGAAGCGGCTCATCACCTCGAGGGCCGCGGCGGCGTTCTCCTCGCGCACGGACACCCGTCCGGCGTGCCGGGTCTCCACGACCCGCCGTCCGTGCACGTCCGCGAGGTCGAGCGGCCGGCCCTCGTGCCCGCCGGGCGCCTCGGAGGCAAGCGGCTTCGTGGGCTCGTACCAGACCCGCTCGGCGGGTACGTCGACCAGTTCGCGCTCCGGCCAGCGCAGCGCGGTGAGCCTGCCGCCGAACACGGCTCCGGTGTCGAGGCAGATGGTGTTGTTGAGCCAGGTGGCCGAGGGGACGGGGGTGTGGCCGTACACCACTGCCGCGCTGCCGCGGTAGTCCTCCGCCCACGGGTAGCGCACGGGCAGGCCGAACTCGTCGGTCTCGCCCGTCGTCTCGCCGTACAGGGCGTGCGACCGCACGCGTCCCGACGTACGCCCGTGGTACTTCTCGGGCAGCCCGGCGTGGCAGACGACGAGGCGGCCACCGTCGAGGACGTAGTGGCTGACGAGTCCGTCGATGAACTCCCGCACCTGCCGCTTGAACTCCTCGCTCTCCCCCTCCATCTGCTCGATGGTCTCGGCGAGGCCGTGCGTGTGCTGGACCTTGCGGCCCTTGAGGTGGCGTCCGTACTTGTTCTCGTGGTTGCCCGGCACGCACAGCGCGTCGCCGGACGCGACCATGGACATCACGCGCCGCAGCACGCCCGGGGAGTCGGGGCCGCGGTCGACGAGGTCGCCGACGAAGACGGCCGTACGGCCTTCCGGGTGCGAGCCGTCGACGTAACCGAGCTTGGTGAGCAGCGTATCCAGTTCGGACGCGCAGCCGTGGATGTCGCCGATGATGTCGAACGGCCCGGTGAGATGGGTCAGGTCGTTGTACCGCTTCTCGGTGCGGACCTCGGCGTTCTCGATCTCCTCGACGCCGCGCAGGACGTGCACCTTGCGGAACCCCTCGCGCTCCAAGTGGCGCAGGGAGCGGCGGAGTTCACGGGTGTGCCGCTGGATGACGCGGCGCGGCATGCCGGCCCGGTCGCTGCGGGCCGCGTTGCGTTCGGCGCAGACGTCCTCGGGCACGTCGAGGACGATGGCGATGGGCAGCACGTCGTGCTCCTTCGCCAGGTCGATCAGCTGCCGGCGGCTCTCCTGCTGCACGCTGGTCGCGTCGACGACGGTGCGCCGGCCGCTCGCGAGGCGCTTGCCCGCGATGTAGTGGAGCACGTCGAAGGCGTCGCGGCTGGCGCTCTGGTCGTTCTCGTCGTCGGCGACGAGGCCGCGGCAGAAGTCGCTGGATATCACCTCGGTGGGCTTGAAGTGCCTGCGCGCGAAGGTGGACTTGCCGGAGCCGGACGCGCCGATCAGCACCACGAGGGAGAGGTCGGTGACGGGCAGGGTGCGTCCCGTGCTGGTCTCGTTCGTCATGCGGCCTTCTCCTCCTTCGGGACCGGGGTCTTCGCCGGCTTGTCGTGCGGGGTCCCGCTCAGGGTGAACACGGCCATCTGGGTCGGGGGGCCGACCTCCGGGTCGTCGGGGCCGACGGGCGCGAACTCCACTTCGTAGGCGTGCCGTTCGGCCACCGCCCGGGCCCAGGCGCGGAACTCCTCGCGGGTCCACTCGAAGCGGTGGTCGCCGTGCCGGGAGTGACCGGCCGGGAGGGTCTCCCAGCGGACGTTGTACTCGACGTTCGGCGTCGTCACCAGGACGGTCCGCGGGCGCGCGGAGCCGAAGACGGCGTACTCCAGGGCGGGCAGCCGGGGCAGGTCGAGGTGCTCGATCACCTCGCTCAGCACCGCGGCGTCGTAGCCCTTGAGCCGCTTGTCGGTGTACGCGAGCGAGCCCTGTACGAGCTTGACGCGTGCGGCCTGCCGCTCCCCGAGGCGGTCCAGCTTGAGGCGGCGCGCGGCGACGGTGAGCGCACGCATCGACACATCGACGCCGACGATCTCGGTGTACCGGGGGTCTTTGAGCAGGGCCTGCACCAACTGCCCCTGCCCGCAGCCGAGATCGAGGACGCGCCCGGCACCGGAGTCCCGCAGCGCGGCGAGGATGGCGTCGCGCCGCCGCACGGCGAGCGGCACGGCCTCGTCACCAGCGGGCGTCACGGCCTCGTCCCCGGCGGACGTCACGGCCTCGCCGGCGTCGCCGGTCACGGCCTCGGCGGCAGCCGTCCCGCCGTCGGTGCCCGGCTCCCCGGTCTCGGGGTCGCCCTGGTCCTCCACCGCGTTGTCGATCTCCTCGACGGCGCTGTCGTCGGCCTCGGCGAGCCGCACGAGCTCCAGCCGCTCCCGGGCCTCGCGGGTCAGGGACCAGCGGCGGGAGAGGTACCGGCTGGTGATCAGGTGCTGTTCGGGGTGGTCGGGGAGCCAGCCGTCGCCGGCCCGCAGCAGCTTGTCGACCTCGTCGGGGGCCACCCAGTAGTGCTTGGCGTCGTCGAGCACCGGGAGCAGGACGTAGAGGTGGCGCAGCGCCTCGGCGAGCGTCGGCCCCTCCTCGGATTCCAGCACGAGGCGTACGTAGCGGGAGTCGCCCCACTCGGGGAACTCGGTGTCCAGCGGCACGGCGTCCACGGTCACCGTCCAGCCGAGCGGCTCGAACAGCTGGCGCACGAGGTCGGCGCCGCCGCGGGCGGGCAGCGCGGGCACCTCGATCCGCAGGGGCAACGGCCGCTCCGGCAGGTCCGGCCTGGCGTTGCACTGGCCCTTCATCGCGCTGCTGAAGACGGTGCTGAGGGCGACGGCGAGCAGCGAGGAGGCCGCGTACGGGCGGTCGTTGACGTACTGCGCGAGCGCCGCGTCAGGTGCGCCGCCGCGTCCCTTGCCCTTGCCCCGGCGGACCAGCGCCACCGTGTCCACCTCCAGCAGCAGCGCGGCCGTGCACCGCTGGACGGACGCCTCGGGGTAGAGGACGTGCGCCCTGCCGTAGGAGGTGGAGAACGCCTGCGCCTTGTCGGGATGCTTGTGCAGCAGGTAGCCGAGGTCGGTCGCGGGGCGCTCTGGGGTGCCGGTGGTACTGATCGTCAGGAACACGGTAAGCAGGCCTCGATAGGTTTTCTGTACCGCGGTCCGCCCGTACGGACCGCGGCCGCGCACTCGGTGTGCGCACGCGCGGGCCCCGTCGAACCGCAGCGAGGGAAGAGCGCGCCGTCGGTCACGGCCCGGCGCGCCCGCTCAACTTACAGGGACCCCCCGCGGTACCCTCGGGGATTTTTCGTCACGCCTGTGCCGTCGTGTCGCGGAGGTGTCGTCAGCGGGTCACCGAGGGGCCGGCGCACGTTGGGCCTCGGGGGCGCTGCCCTGTGCCCAGTCAGCGCCCCCGAGGCAACGACAGCCCTACGACAGCTGCGACTGCACCTGCGCCGAGATGAGTTCGAGGTGGTCCAGGTCGTCGAGGTCGAGGATCTGGAGGTAGACACGCCGGGCACCGATCTCCGCGTACCGCCCGATCTTGTCGACCACCTCGTCGGGGGAACCCGCGAGACCGTTGGCCTTGAGCTCGTCGACGTCACGGCCGATCGCGGCGGCACGACGGGCCACCTCCTGGTCGTCCTTGCCTACGCAGGCCACCAGCGCGTTGGAGTACACCAGGTCGTCGGCCTTGCGGCCGGCCCGCTCCGCGGCGGCCCGCACCCGGCCGAACTGCCGCTCACTGTCCTCGACGGAGGCGAACGGGATGTTGAACTCGTCGGCGTACTGCGCGGCGAGCCGCGGAGTGCGGGTCGCGCCGTGACCGCCGATCAGGACGGGAATCTTCGCCTGCGCCGGCTTGGGGAGCGCGGGCGAGTCCGTGAGGTCGTAGTACGTGCCGTGGTGGTCGAAGGTCTCGCCGACCTCGGTCGCCCACAGACCGGTGACGATCGCGAGCTGCTCCTCCAGGCGTGCGAACTTCTCCTTCGGGAACGGGATGCCGTACGCCTTGTGCTCCTCCTCGAACCAGCCCGCGCCCAGGCCCAGTTCGACGCGGCCGCCCGACATCTGGTCCACCTGCGCGACCTGGATGGCGAGCACACCCGGCAGCCGGAAGGTACCCGCCGTCATCAGCGTGCCGAGCCGGATGCGCCGGGTCTCACGGGCGAGTCCGGCCAGGGTGATCCAGGCGTCGGTGGGCCCCGGGAGGCCGTCCGCCGCGCCCATGCGGAGGTAGTGGTCGGAGCGGAAAAAGGCATCGAAGCCGAGGTCTTCGGTGGCCTTGGCGACAGTGAGAAGGGTGTCGTAGGTGGCGCCCTGCTGGGGCTCGGTGAAGATGCGAAGATCCATACCTCCATCCTGCACGCTCGGATGCGCGTCAACGCCACCGGTCCCGCCGGTCACCCCCTTCCACGGTCGGGTGAAAACCCGTCAGCTCCGGGCACGGCGCCGATCCGCGCCAGTGACCCCGTCCACCGGTGATCGTTGCCTCGGACGGAGCCGGACCGCCCGGCGCCCGTTGCCGGCGGCCGCCGGTGCGTCACCCGCGCCGGCCCCGTCTTCAGGGGCCAAGGGCCGAGGAGGCCGTCATGTCCCAGGAAGCCGTGCCGGAGCAGGCGGTGCCCGATCCGTCGAAGGGGCTCCTGCAGCAGATGGAGGAACTGATGGCGGCACTCAACGCGGACCTGTCGCGGCTCGACGCCCACCTCCAGTCCACGGGTACGCGGCCGGAGAGCCCGGACTCGTCCGGGGCTTGAGGTCACTCCGGGGGTGCTGTGGGAGCGGGGCGCGCCTCACCCCGCCGCACGGTCCCGCTCCACCACCTCCTCCTCCCGGACCGCGAGGCGCCGCAGCATCTCCAGCACCCTGTCGCGGGACTCGTCGGCCGCGTCGATCGCCTCCATGCACTGCCAGTAGGTCCCCTCGTCGTCGGCCGCGCAGGCGATGCCGACGAGCGCGATGCCGACCTCGCCGAGCAGGCCCCCGAGGTCGAGGAGGGTCTGCCGGGCGTCACCCAGGTCCGTGAGCTGGGCGGCCCGCAGGTCGCCCACTCCGAGCGACGGCGCGTCCAGTACGCCGCAGCCTCTTCCCGCCAACTCCGTGAGCCCCAGCGCCTCGCCGCGTAATTCGGGAGGCCCGGAGACGGCCAGACGACTGCCGATCGCCTGTGCCAGGGCCTGCGCCTGCCACACCTCCCTCATGATCTCCGGCATTTCGCTGCTTCCCGCCAGGGCACGCCTGCTCGTCACGATGAGCCGCACCGCGTCCATGCGCTGCCCCCGTCTGTCCGACGCGCTTTCACACGTCCGCCCGAACTCCGCTGTCCACTACCCAGAGTGAGGGCGCGGGGGACGAAAAGCCAGAGGAAGCCCGAAATCTGTGGACAGAGAATCGACTGTGGACAACTCAACCACTACTGAGAGTGACAGAAGGAGGGCGTGCGGGGCGGGGCGGGCGTCGGTCAGGGGCTGTCCGGAGCCGGGAATCGGCGTTCGTTGCGGTCGATCTTGGCGTCCAGCGCGGCGAGCGGATCCACGTCGAGCACCGCGCACAGCTGGAGGAGATACGCGAGCACGTCCGCGACTTCGTCGGTCACCCGGTGCGCGGTGTCCGGGTCGTCCATCACGCGGGCCGACTCCTCCGGCGTCAACCACTGGAAGATCTCCAGCAGTTCGGACGCCTCCACGCTGAGCGCGGCGGCCAGGTTCTTGGGGGTGTGGTAGGGCTGCCAGTTGCGTACGGCCGCGAACTCGCCCAGTCGGCGCTGCAACCGCGCCACGTCCAGTTCCGTCACACCCCCAGGTCTACCACCGTCACTCCCTCCACCTCCGCCGCCCACGACGCGTCGCTCACGGCCCCGACCAGCCGGATGTGCCCCCGCTCGCACATCCGCGCCGCGAGCCGCAGCAGCTCCCCCGCCTGCCGGGCGTCCATGCAGCGGTCGAAGCCGTCGGCCAGTACGGTCAGCGTCTGGAGCGCCGCGGGGACCTCACCGGCGGGGTCCACCTCCAGCACTCCGGGCCCGGTGAGCAGTACCAGGGCCAGCGCGAGATACCTCAACTCACCGTCCCCCAGCAGCCCCACGTCCGTACGACGGCCGTCGCCCCGGTCGAGCAACCCGCGGACGGTGCCGTCACGCAGGGGTTCGGCGAGCAGGTCGGCGATGGGGCCCGCGCAGCCTGCGCGGACCGCCTGGACGAGCAGCCCGTGCCGGCGGGAGCACTCGGTCCGGGTGCGCCAGAGCACGTCGGCGAGGTTGTCGCAGCCGGGCAGCAGGCGCCCGCCGCCGACCGGCACGGGTGCGCGCATGTACGGCGGGCGCGGGTCACAGGGGAAGACGGAGCGCAGCGCGATCACCATCTGCTCGGCGGCGGCGAGCACTTGGCGCTGCCCGTCGGTCTTGCCCGCGACGCGCAGGGGCAGCAGGGCGGTGCCGAGGCGGTCGTCGGGGAGTGGGCCCCGGGTCACGGGGGACGAGCCCGCCGTGTGCCAGGCGGCCTGGACGACCGGGCGGCTGGGGTCCCGCAGCGCCGTCTCCAGCAGGACGAGTCCGCCCGCGGTCAACCGTTCGCCCACGATGCGCAGTTCGGGTTCGGCCTGTACGGCGAGGTCGAGCCGGACCGGCCCTTCGGGGCCGTCGGCCGTACAGCCGATACGGAAGCCGCGCCGACGTTGGGCGTCCGGGCGGGCCCCCTCGGGTACACAGGCGGCCGAGTCGGGGAACACCTCGCACAGCTCGGCCCCGCCACCGAGCCGCGCCAGCGCCTCGTACGCCCGTAACGCACTGGACTTGCCGCTGCCGCTGGGGCCCGCGAAGAGGGTCAGCCGTCCCAGCGTGAAGTCGGCGGCGCGGTGCCCGGCGAAGGCGGAGAGCCGCAGGTGGGTGACGCTCGGCCGTTCCGGCCGGGCCGGCTGAGGACTCGGCGCGGCGGAACCCGCCTCGGCGGCACCTGCCGGTACGGCCTGGCGCGGCTCACACTGCTCGTGGGACTCGCGCGGTTCACGCGCGTCACGCGGCTGATCCAACTGACGCAGCTCGCGCGACCGATCCGACTCACGTTCGTCGAGACCCGCGGACCCAACCCCCAGCGGCCCCGTCCGGCCGGCCACCCCGTTTCCCCGTACGGGCATCCCCGCACCCGCCGGTCGCGCCCCTGCCCCCGCCGCTCGCGGTTCGGGGACCCGCTCCTGCGCGGCCGGCTCGACCGGCACCTCCCGCCCGGTCGGCTTCGGGGCGCCGAACCGGCCCGGACGCCCCGCGGCATCCACGCGGTACCCGACGGGAGAAAGGGACTCACCGGGTCCATCGGGCTCAACGCACTGAACCGGCCGAACCGGTCGGCCAGATGAAGTGGACGGAACGGATGGAACAACCCGAAGGGACTGAACCGAACGAACGGGCTGAACAGGCTGAAGGGGAGGCAAAGGCGGCACGGTCATATCCGGACGGTAGGACTCCGCCGGGAGGCGAACCGTTCCACCCGGGCGACCTTCCTTCGTTCGAGGGATCACGCCCGTTGATCACGCGGCCCCGGCTACCGTCCGGCCGCCCCTCGGCAGGTCACCCGCGAGTGCCCGACCGCGCCGGGAACGTCCACGTCACAGCCCCGGAACCCCGACCCCCTCCATCAACCCCTGCACCTCGGTGCCCGGCGGTGTCAGCAGGAACACGTTGCGGTCGACCCGGTGCATCCCGCTCGCCAGGCCGAAGACGACGCCCGTGCTGAAGTCCAGCACCCGCTTGGCGACATCGGTCTCGGCGCCCGTCAGGTCGAGCAGGACGGGGATGCCCGCCATGAGTGTCTCTGCGACCTCGCGGGCGTCCGCGAACACATTGACCCGCAGCACGACGAAGCGCCGCCTGGTCTCGGTCGCGGCCTCGGGTATCGCCCGGTGGCCGACGGCGGAAGGCCAGGCGTCCCGGCCGCGCAACGGAACGACCTGGGCGAGCCCTTCCCACTGTTCATCGGTGACGTCGTGGCTGTTCACTGGCCATCCCCGCCCTGGCTCGCCATGGTTGTCTGCACCGGGCAATTCTTACGCATGGTCACCCGTTCGGCCGAACAGCGACACGGTACGCGACGGTTCTCCTTGCCGGAGAAGGGCTCTGAACGGCCGGGAGACAGCGGACCGGGCCGCCGAACTGCCGTAACTGCCGGTAACCACCGGGCGGTCGGACCTACGGGCGGTCGGGCTACCGAGCCGTCGAGCCGTCGGTCTCTCGGACTGTCGAGCCGTCGGGCTCGGACTGTCGGGGCTGTCGTGCCGGATTCAGGCGAGGCCCGTGCCGCAGTGTTCCAGCAGCGCGGCGGTCGGGGCGTCGACGAGCCGGTAGCGCACGACGCGGCCCTGCCTCTCGCCGACGACGACCTCCGCCGTACGCAGCAGCCGCAACGCCTGCGACACGGCCGGGTCGTTCATGCCCGTGGCGACGGCGAGGTCGGAGACGGCCAGGGGCCCGGCCCGGTGCAGCGCCAGCAGGAGAGCGAGCCGGCCGGGGTCGGCGAGCAGCGAGAAGCGGTCGGCCCACGCGCGTACCGCCGTGGGTTCGCCGATGGCGGCCACGGCGTCGCAGACCCGGTGGCCGTCGATGGTGCGCCGGCCGGCACGGTCGGCGGGGACGAGATGCATGGCGGCATTCTTCCAGGAGGCGCCGTGTGATCTTGGATACCTGCGCAACTGTGCAGGCTTGCAGCCGTTCACGGGCGGCACCTAAGGTTGGCGCGTCGTGGTGTTCGGGAAGACCGGTGACAGCCTTTCAGGGGCTCAGTCCGGAGCGGCCCTCGCCACTGTGATCGGGGAGTTCTCGTCCCGTGCCGCCCCAGGGCGGCGCCACTGGCCGGACGGCCGGGAAGGCAGGGGCGGGCGCGTCGACCCTCCACCACGCTCGGCTTCGGCTCGCGCGGGAGGTACCCGCAAGCCAGGAGACCGGCCACGGCATCTCACGAAGTGATCCACGAGGTGCTGGAGCGTGACCGCATGACCCTGCCCACCGGGCCCACGGGCCCCACCGTCTTCCAGTGGCGGCGCGAGGACACCGTCCGGACCGCCGGTCTGCTGGCGGTGATCGCCGCACTGCACGTCGTCGCGTTCGGTGTGCTGTTCCTGCTGGTCGTTCCGGCGCACTACGAGGTCGGCTCCAAGGCCTTCGGCATCGGGCTCGGCGTCACGGCGTACACCCTGGGCATGCGGCACGCCTTCGACGCCGACCACATAGCGGCCATCGACAACACCACGCGCAAGCTGATGGCGGACGGCAAGAGGCCGGTGTCCGTGGGGTTCTGGTTCGCGCTCGGTCACTCCAGCGTGGTGGTCGTCCTGGCCGCGCTGATCGCGGGCGGCACCCAGCTCGCCGGACGCATCATGAACGAGGGCTCGCGCACGCACCAGGTGCTGGGCGTCATGGGTACGACCGTCTCCGGCATGTTCCTGTACCTCATCGCGGCGCTCAACCTCGTTGCCCTGATGGGCATTCTGCGGGTCTTCCGGGCGATGCGGGAGGGGACGTACGACGAGCGGCAGCTCGAAGAGCACCTGGATTCACGGGGGTTCATGAACCGGATCCTCGGCCGTTTCACCAAGTCCATCAGCCGTCCCGGGCAGATGTTCCCGCTGGGCTTCCTGTTCGGCCTCGGCTTCGACACCGCGACCGAGGTGACGCTGATGGTGATGGCGGGCAGCGGGGCGGCGGCCGGGCTGCCCTGGTACGCGATCCTGTGCCTGCCGCTGCTGTTCGCGGCGGGCATGAGCCTCTTCGACACGCTGGACGGCACGTTCATGAACTTCGCCTACCAGTGGGCCTTCTCGAACCCCGTGCGCAAGGTGTTCTACAACCTCACCATCACGGGGCTGTCGATCGCGGTCGCGTTCCTGATCGGCACCATCGAGCTGGTCGGCGTCCTGCACGACAAGCTCGACCTGCGGGACGCGGTCACCGGCTGGATCGCGGACCTAGACCTCGACAACGTGGGCTTCATCATCGTCGGCCTCTTCGTGATCGTCTGGGCCGCCGCGCTCGCGTACTGGCGCCTTGCCAGGGTCGAGCAGCGCTGGGCGGTCCGCCCGGCCGACGGCGGCTGAGACGGGGCCGCGAGCCTCAGCGCCGGAGCGCCGGGGGGCCGGCGACAGTGGCGGGCGCCGGAGCGCAGGGGGCCGGGCGAGCGTGGCGGGCGCCGGAGCCCTATTGGCACGGGGCCGACTCCGCACCCGGAACACGCATGACACTCAGTCCCCTCCCCACCAGGCACTGAGTGTCACCTCGATACCGCCGATGCTAGTTTCGCCGCATGAGCGAGACATCCCCCGGGGGTCCGTCGGCCGGCGCGGGGGCGCCGAAGCCGCCGATGCGCGACGCCCTGGTCGCGGCCGCGTTCCGGCTGTTCCTGGAGCGGGGGTACGAGCAGACGACGGTCGACGACATCGTCGCGCTGGCCGGGGTGGGCCGACGGTCGTTCTTCCGGTACTTCCCGTCGAAGGAGGACGTGGTCTTCCCGGACCACGAACGCTGTCTCGCGGAGATGACCGAGTTCCTGGAGTCCGGCCCGCCGCAGGACGACCCCGTCGCGCGCGTCTGCGACGCGGCCCGGCTCGTCCTGCGGATGTACGCGGAGAACCCGACGTTCTCCGTGCAGCGTTACCGGCTGACCAAGCGGGTGCCCGGGCTGCGGGCGTACGAGCTCTCCGTGGTGTGGCGCTACGAGCGTGCCCTAGCCGACCACCTGCGGACCCGTCTCACCGACCGGCGTGACGGCACCCTGCACGCCGACGTGATCGCCGCCGCCGTGGTCGCGGCCCACAACAACGCCCTGCGTTCCTGGCTGCGCGCGGACGGCGAGGGGGACGCCGACGCCTTCGTGGACCGGGCCCTGGACTACGTGCGGCGGACGTTCGGCACGGAGGGCCCGGTGGCGCGTACGGAGGAGGGCGAGGACGTGGTGGTCCTGGTGGCCCGGCGCGGGGTCCCCATGTGGCGGGTCGTCAAGGAGATCGAGTCCGTCTGGACCGATTGAGGGTACGCAGTGCCTTTACGACTGGCACTGAGTGCCATACTCTGTGGCGCGTGCACGGCGATCCGAGCACATCAGATTCCGGCCGAGCGCAGGGAGATGACATCGTGTTCCACCCGGGAATCGGGATCGCGGCGGACGTGCTGGACGCCGACGTCCCTGAGAGCAACGCCACCGTCCCCGTCGAGAGCGGCGCCCCCGCCTGGGCCGGCAAGTCGAGCGAGGAACGCCTCGCCTTCCAGCGCTGTCGCTGGTGCGGGACCACCATGTTCCACCGGCTGCTGTGTCCGGTCTGCGCGTCGAGCGACCTGCGCACCGAACGCAGCCAGGGCACCGGCATCGTGCGCCGCACGACCGTGGTCCGCCGCAACACCCCGGCCGCGCGCAACGTCTCCCTGATCGAGATGGCGGAGGGTTTCACCGTCCGCGGCCGCGTGAAGGGGCCGTTCATCGCCATCCACCCGGGCGGCCGCGTCCGGCTCACCGTCGCCGAGGACCCGGTCCGCGGCGAGCCGGTCTTCGAACTCTGCGACGACCCGTACGGCCTGCGCCCCTGACGGCCCTCACCCCGGGCCGACGGGGGCCTTGTCACGCTCACCGGCGAAGACAATAGGCTCCTACGGCGTCCGTGCACCCCGCCCCCGTCACAGGAACGGGGCGGGCCCGGGACAGTACCGGGCCGGATCACTGCGTATGACGCGGCTCCACGGGATCCAGCACCGCCCGAGCAGGAAGCCCGCCGTCTTTTTCGCAGCGCAACTCCTCGGCCATGGCGAGCGAGACGGAGTGGGCCACGGTGGCGTAGGCCTCCTTCAATGCCCTGGTGTCACCTTCGGGCTCCTGCGGCATCCCCCAGCGCTGGACGCCGATGAGGACGTGACCCGACCTCGACGCGTCGGACAACCTGGGGCTCCGGCATGCGAATTGGACGTACGCCATGTCCGCCGCGGCCAGGGCGTCCTCTCCCATCTTCAGCACGGTGAACTTCGGGGCCGGCGGTTCGTCCGTCGGAGGGCCGTCGACCAGCTTCCACGTGATCCTGAGCACGAAGTCCGGCGTGCCGATGGGCAGATGGACGCGGCACACGTCTTTGGTCACGGTGGGGACCGGGAACTCCTCGACAAGGTCCGCTGCGGCCTGTGCGACGGTGTACTCCTTCGCCGACGCCTCGAACCGCGACGACCCCGTGATCACCTTCAGCGCCCGAGACGCCTCGGCGGACACAGCCTTGCCACCGCACAGCCGTGTCCCCCCAACCACCTTGTAGTCCTTCGGAGTTTTCGGAGTTCCCTCCGCATCTCCGTCCCCTCCACAACCGGAGGCGCCGAGAAGCAACGAGCCGGCCACGACCGTGACGAGGAGTCTCCCGCGTACCGACCTACGACTGATCACTGTCCGTATCCTTCCGTACTCTCGGCCGTCCACGGACTCAGCCGGTCTCCGGGTCGTTGCCCTGCTGGTTCTCCCGGTCGTTGCCGAGCCCGTAACCGATCACCGTCGACTCACGCAGATCCTGCCCGACCGTGTTTCTGGCGTCGTCCAGGCCGTGACGTCGCAGGAAGTCCTCCATCGGCGCCTCCGCCATGCTCTCCCCCGCGGAGTAGATCTTCGTCTTCTCCGCGCGGGTGAGTTCCTCCGTCTTCTCCTTGTGCTCATCGACCGAGTTGTCGGAGATGTCACCGACCATCTGCCCGATGACCTGTTCGGCAGCACCACTGGCGGTATCGGTCGCCAGCGGGATGAGCACCGCGGCCGTGCCCACGGCCGCGGTCGCGGGCAGGAAGGCGACGCCCGCCGCGATGCCCGCCGTGGCCCCGAACTCGACCCAGCCCGACCGCTTGGCGACCGCCTTCTCGTAGTCCTCGTGGGTCTTGAGGTTCGTCGCCTCCACCTGGTCGGCACGGGACTGGTCGAGCATGCCCTGCACCTCGGCGCCCACACGCACGGTCGCCCTGGCCCTGGCAGCGACCTCGTCGTCGATCTTTCCGTCCGGGCCCACTGTCCCCTCCAGCACGCTGCGGGTGTAGACCTGCTCCGCGGTCGAGACCGTCGCGTAGGCGTCCGGGTGCTGGCCGAGGGTGCTGAGGAAGCCCCGGACGACGCTCCGCCCGTTCCTGTCCACCGTGTCAGCGAAGTCGAGGTGCCCGTCCGGGTTCTTGCCCGGCGCGAACACGCTGTCCGGATCGTTCTTGGCCAACGCCCAGTTGACGTCGTCGATGTAGCCGGCGCCCATGACGCCCAGGCTGTCGGCCATCGCCTCCTGGTGCTCCTTGAGGAGACCCGGGTCCGCGGCGTACTTCTCCATGACCTGCTGCATGACCGCGGCGTTGTCCTCGTCCCGGACCACGCCGGCGTCCGGGTGCCCCGCGGGGTAGCCGAGAGTCGCTGCCTCCAAGGCGTGGCCGAGGGCATCGGGCATCTGATCGAGCGCCGCCTTGAGCTCCTTCTCGCCGGAGGAGTTGGCGTCGCCGAAGGACTCCCACTCCTCGTTGCCGAAGAAGTCGAGGTAGTTGTCGATCGCCTCGCCGTCCTTGTTCTTTCCCAGGTCGGCCGTGGCACCGTGATCGACCGTGCCGTCCTCGTTGTACGCGGTCGGCGGGTCGGCGAAGAACCTCTTCGCCGCTTCCGGACTGTTGCCGAGCGCTTCCAGCATGGCGGTGGCCGGGTCGTAGCCGGCCCCGTTCACACCGGAGGGGTTGAACGGGTTCTTGAACGAACTGTTCACCACCTTGTTCTGGGCGAACATGTACGGGTCCTTCGCGTGCAGCTGCGCCACGTGTTCGGCGATCGGGTTGAGGAACCTCGCGTCGTAGTTCCCGTACCGCATGATCCCGCCGAGCAGCTGGTATCCGAACGGCCCGCCGTAGTCGTGCTTGGCCAGCGGAATGTGCTCCGTGCCCAACTTGCGGAGCTGCGGACCCCACTTGTCGGTGAATTCCTTGTCGTGGGAGGCGGTGGCCAGGTTGAGGCCGAGGTTTCTCTGGAGCTCCTGGACGTCCTTGAGGCGCTCCGGGTCGGCCTTGCCGCCGTACCCGTAGATGTCCGTGGAGAGCTGGCCGAAGAATGCGAGCGACTTCTCGGGGCCGAGCTTCTCGTAGAAGTCCTTGGAGAACTCCCGCGACGAACTGTTGTCCTTGAGCAACTCGTTGAGCTGCTCGAGTTCGGTGTGGGTGATGTCCCGGCCCTTGGCCGCCAGAGAGGCGGCGCGGGCGGCCTCCTCCTGGTCCAGCTTCGTGTACGTCGGCGCGCTGAAGTCCTTGCGGTCGGTGACGTTGGCCTGGAGGGCGTTCTTGAAGGAGAGGTCGGTGTCGTTGCAGTTGTCGACGATGAGGTCGATCCTCCTCTGCCACGACGCGATGTTCTCCCTCTCCTCTTTCAGATACGTGGCGTAGTCGGGGTCGTGCCGTGCCGTGTGGTTCTCGGACAACGGGTTCCGCGCGGTGACCTTGCCCTTGCCGTCCACGTGGACGCCCGCAGCGGGGCCCTCGTGGTCCCGGATGCCGACCAGCTCGTCCTTGGCCTTCTTGATGGCCGCGTGGCCCTCTTCCAGGATCAGCTTCACGCCCTTGGCCTCGGCCGCGGCGTCCGCGAACTCCTTGGCCGTCTTGCCGATGAACGCCCTGGTGACCCCGGCGTTGACGCCTTCCCAGGCCGCCTTGTCCGCCTTCGCCTTCATCCCGTCGGCGGCCTCGGTGGCGAGCTTGTCCAGCTTCCCCGCCATCTCCGACCAGTCGTCGACGGCAGCCTTGAGCTTCGCCACCGGGGCGTCGATGATGTCCTCGTACTTCAGCATGACGTGCGCTCCCCCGAGCCCTACTTCAAGTATTCCGTGAGCACGGAGATCCGCGTGAGGTCCCCCTCGATCTTCGCGTCGTCCTTCGCGTGCTGGGCCTTGCTGTAATCCAGGTGGTTCGAGATCTGCGCGCAGGCGTCCAGCAGCGTCTTCAGGTGGGTCTGCCAGAAGTCGTGCACTTTCAGCACGGCCGCACCGCTCGCGAAGTTCCCGCTGGTCAGCGCCGTCGCCGCATCGAACGTGGAGGAACGCGCGATGTCGCCCTCTTTCGTCAGCCGGCCCAGCAGGGCGTAGGCGTCGCTGCCGATCGCGCCGAGATCGTCCCGGTTGACCACCAGGTCACCCTCGCCACCACCTCCGCCGCCGTCGGCCGGAATGCTGTTCGTCTGCATCGCGGTGGTCCGCTCGCCCGCCGTCGCGTGCGGTTCGGGCCGTTCTTGCGCGAAGGTCATGAATTCCCCCAAGTCCGTCCGGGTGGGCCACGTCACCGGAGTCGCTGCCCCCGCCTCGATCGCCTGTCTCTTCTACCATCACCTGGCCACGCACGGACGGTGGTTGAGACCCCGAAGCCCGGACGGCCCTCAGGAAACGGCCTCGATCGCGGCACCGGCGCACTCCGCCGTGCCGCTCACGGACCCCGGTACCGCGCGGCACGCACGATCACCGTGCTTGCCGCGCACTCGGCCGACCTGGTCCCGCCCGGGCCTCTCCCGCGTAACGGGGCGCGCGCCCGCTCCTCCTGGGAAGACCGTCGGACGTTGGTCACTTGGCCAGGAAGGCGAGGAGAGCCTCGGTGACTTCCTGGGCGTGGGTCCACAGCAGGCCGTGGGGAGCGCCCTCGATGACGACGTAGTCGGCCTGCGGGAGCGCCTGGCTGAAGAGGGCGCCGGTGGCCTCGATGGGCAGGATGCGGTCGGCGGTGCCGTGCAGGATCAGCGCCGGGACGTCGATCTTGGGCAGGTCGGCGCGGAAGTCGGTGGACCAGGTCGCGACGCAGGCCAGGGAGGCGTACGCGGAGGCTCCGGCGGCGACGTTCCAGCTGTTGCGGACGGCCTCCTCGCTGATGCGGGTGCCGAGGTTCTCGTCGAGGTTGTAGAAGTCCTCGTAGAACGCGGTGAAGTAGGCGTAGCGATCGGCTGTGACGGCCCCCTCGATGCCCTTGAAGACGGCGCCGTCGACACCGCCGGGGTTGTCGTCGGTCTTGAGCAGGAAGGGTTCCAGGGAGGCGAGGAAGGCGGCCTTGGCTATGCGGGCGGAGCCGTAGGTGCCCAGGTAACGGCCGACCTCACCGGTTCCCATGGAGAAGCCGACCAGGACGACGTCGTGGAGGTCGAGGGTTTCGAGGACCGTGTTCAGGTCGGCGGCGAAGGTGTCGTAGTCGTAGCCGGTGGTGGGCTGGCTGGAGCGGCCGAAACCGCGACGGTCGTACGTGATCACGCGGTAGCCGGCCGACAGCAGGGCGGCGGACTGCTTCTCCCAGGAGTGGCCGTCGAGCGGGTAGCCGTGGATCAGCACGACCGGCTGCCCGGTGCCGTGGTCCTCGTAGTACAGCTCGATGCCGGTCGAGTTCTCCTGGCCGACGGTGATGAACGCCATGGTGCTATTGCCTTTCGGTGGGAAGTGCGGTGGATGTGAACTCCCGTGTGCGGGGAGTGCGTTGGGTGGTGAAGTGCCCGGGTAGGTTCGTACGCTTCGGAGTTCTCCGAGGCCGCGGTGGGGCGGTCCCGTCGTTCAGCGGACCGTGCGGGCCGCGCGCTCCACGATGCGGGCCACGGCGTCGGGGCGGGACACCGACACCGCGTGCGACGCGTCGATGACCGTGGTGCGGGCTCCGGCGCGGGCCGACATGTAACGCTGGGCGGCCACAGGGATGTTGAGGTCCTCCGTGGTCACCAGGGACCAGGAGGGGATCGTCTTCCAGGCGGCCTTCGTCGACTTCTCCTCCAGCGCGGCGGCGGCGATCGGACGCTGTCCGGCCGCCATGAGCCTGGCCTTGTCCGCAGGCACGTCCGCGGCGAACTGGCCGCGGAACTTGTCCGCCTTGATGTAGACGTCGGCGCCCTGACCGCCGTCGGGCAACGTGTAGTTGACGGACTCGATCGCCTCGCCGAGGGTGCTGCCCGGGAACTCGTTCGTCAGCCCGAGCGAGCTCTCGCCGACGTCGGGCAGGAACGCGGCGATGTAGACCAGCGCCTTCACCTTGCCCTCCAGTCCCGCGGCGGCCTGGCTGATGACGGTACCGCCGTAGGAATGGCCGACCAGGACCACGGGCCCGTCGATGTGGTCGACGACGCTGCGCAGGTAGGCGGCATCGGTCGCCGGACCGCGCAACGGGTTGGCGGCGGCCACCACGGGGTAGCCCGCACGCTGCAACCGCGTGACGACGCCGTCCCAGCTCGCGGCGTCGGCGAACGCCCCGTGCTCCAGCACGATCGTCGGCCGTTCCGGGTGGAGGGGCGCCGCACCGGCCGTACCGGGCAGGGTGACGGCGGCCACGGACAGTCCTACGGCGGTTGTGACACCGAGCAGGGCGGATCTGCGGCTGAGAAGAGTGGTGCGCATGCGTGAACGTCCTTTTTTCCTTGGCCGTCGGCCCTGACCGGGCCCGGCGAAACGGGGCGGTGCGTTCGAGGGACGAAGCACCGATTTCCTTTGTCGGCAACTGAGTTGGCGCGAGTTCTGTCCGCGCCGAGTGGTCGGCGCGGTCCGGAGGAGGTGGGCGACGCGTCGCGGCGGCGAGGAGAGCGACTGCCCGGCCACGACACACCTGGGCCTGGAGCACCACCGCCCCCGACTGCCGGGGTGAAGTGCCCTGCGTCTTGTCCTACGACGGCAGGACCGGCTCGGTTCACCCCGGAAGCGGCGCTGTTCCCTGCTCAGTCCGCGTTCGGCCGGTGCTCAGTCCTCGGCAGGTGCTCGGTCCGTGGAGTCCAGGACTTCGTAGACCTGCCGCATGTAGTCATGGGTGCGCTCCGAGCCGAGGATTCCGTCGCCCAGCCGGTTCATCGTGTACGAGAACGTGACGCGCCGGTCGAGGTCCATCATGACGATCGATCCGCCCCGGCCGACCCAGAAGCAGATCCTCCCGGTGGGCATGTGCGGCATCGTCCGCGCGTCGGCGAGCGCGAAGCCGAGGCCCCAGCGCACGGGAACGCCCAGGAACAGGTCGACTCCGTCGGCCTGCACGTCGAGGGCCTGGTCCACCGTGTCCGCGGAGAGGAGCCGGCGGCCGTTCACCTGGCCGCGCCGTGAGATCACGGAGAGGGCGCGGGCCATACCCCGTGCGTTGCCGTGTCCGTTGACGGCTCCGAGTTCGGCACGGCGCCACTGCGGGGTGTCGACGTGCTCGTCCCGGGCGGGGCTGCCGAGCAGCGTCCTGGTGAAGATCCCCTCGGGATCCAGGCCTGCGGGTATCCCGGAGACCTGCGACGGTGCCACCAGTTCGGCGATACGTGGCCAGTCGGCCTTCCGCGCGCCGATCTGGACGTCGGCCTGGGCCGGCTGGGCGATCTCGGTGTCGACGAACTCGGTCAGGGTCCGGCCACTGACCCGCCGGACGAGCTCTCCTATCAGCTGCCCCTGCGTCTGCACGTGATAGCCCGAGGCACTGCCCGGCTCCCACCAGGGCGCCTGCGCGGCCAGCCGGGCGCTCGCGGTCGGCCAGTCGTAGAGGTCGTCGATGGCGAAGGGCTGCTGCCAGCCGGAGAGCCCCGAGGTGTGGGCCAGGACATGGCGTACCTCGATGTCCTGCTTGCCCTGGGCGGCGAATTCGGGCCAGTAGTGCGCGACCGGGCGGTGAAGATCCAGTGCGCCCCGGTCGACGAGGACGAGGGCCGCCAGACTGCTGAGGGTCTTGGTGGTCGACCACAGGCTGACCAAGGTGTCCTGGCGCCACGGGACGGTCCGAGCCGCGTCGGTGTGCCCTCCCCACAGATCGACCTCCATGACTCCGTCGACGTCGACGGCGATCGACGCCCCCAGCTCCTCGCCGGACTCCAGGTGCGCTGCCAGCGCCGCTCGGACCGGTTCGAACCGGGCGGTGCTCGTTCCTTCGACGGTGACCATGACTTTTCCCCACTCGTGACGACGACCGTTCGGTCACACAACGGCGTGGACCGCACGCCGGTTCACCCCGCGTCGCAGCTGGACGGCCCCCGGCCGAGCTGCACCGTGCCGCCTACGGCGTCATCGCCCGGATGGGCTCTTGCTAATGTCTTGTCCGGTATGCGGGCAGCGGACGACGGGGTCCTCGCCGCTCCGGACACCGTGGGGCGCGCACACGTCCGCGGACCACGGTCATGGGTGTGCCCCTGATGGTGGCGCGGTCGAGCGGGATTCCGGGTGGATGCGATGACAGCTGTGGGGCAGGGGCTCGACTTCGGCCTGCTGGGTCCGCTGGTGGTACGGCGAGCGGGCACGGTGCTCGATCCGGGTCGGCGCAGGCAGCGACTGCTGCTGATCCGCCTGCTGCTCGCGGACGGCCGTGCGGTCGCGCCCCAGACCTTGTGCGAGGAACTCTGGCCGCAGCAGCCCGGCCGGACCCCGGGCGGCGCTATGAACTCCCTGCACGCGCACGTCAGCAAGCTGCGCGCGGTCCTGGAACCCCAGCACCTGCGCCGCGAGGGCACCTTCGACGTACTGGTCACCGAGCCTCTGGGCTACGCGCTGCGCGTGCCGCCCGAGAGCCGTGACACCGTACGTTTCGAGCGATCCGTCGCCCAGGCCCGCCTGTTCATGGACCAGGACCGGCCCGAAGACGTCGTCCAAGAGGCCGGGAAGGCCCTGGAGTTGTGGCGTGGCACCGCGTTCGCCGACGCGGCGCACCACCTGTTCGCCGCCCATGAGACGGCACGCCTGGAAGAACTGCGGCAGACCGCACGCGAGATCCGCGCCACCGCCCTGCTCATACAGGGAAGGATCACCGAAGCCCTGGACGCGGCACAGGAGTTGACCGCCGAGCATCCCCTGCGGGAAACCGGCTGGGCTCTGCTGCTGCGTGCCCTGTACCTCGCCGGCCGGCACCCCGAGGCGCTTCAGCGCTACACGGAACTGCGTCGGCACCTCGCCGACGAACTCGGCCTCGAACCGGGCCCGCCCCTGCGCGCCCTGCACCAGGGCATCCTCCACCACGACCTGCCTCCCCTCCACTCGGCCGGTGGGCTGAACGGATCCGTGACCGGCGGGGGTACCGGGCACGGCCGCGATCCGATCGGGCCCGCCATGTCCGGAGGGCCGGAGGAGGCCGGGACAGCCGCGTCCACCTTCCCGGCCGCCGAGGAAGGGGCCGACGCGGACGGCTGGTCCGACGCGCGTCGGACCGACGAAACGGCTGACGCGGCCGACCGGTCCGGCGCGCGTCGCGACCCGGCCGCGAAGAGCGGAACCAAGCCGTCGTCCCTGGTACGTCCGGCTCAACTGCCTGGCGCCCTGCCGGTGTTCGCGGGACGGGACGCCGAAGGTGCGTGGCTGTCGGCCGTGAGCGGTGCGCCCGACCGGCCCGGACCGACGGCTGCGTCCGTCGTCGTCATCAGCGGTGCTCCCGGTGTCGGCAAGACCACCTTCGCCGTCCACCACGCCCACCGCATCGCCTCGGCCTTCCCCGACGGACAGCTTTTCGCCAACCTCTGCGGCTTCCACCCCCACGCACCCGCCGTCGATCCCGGCACCGTTCTGCACGGCTTCCTCACCGCCCTCGGCGTCCCCGCGCAGCGCATCCCGGAGGACACCCCGGGCCGCGGCACGCTCTTCCGCAGCCTCCTCGCCGACCGGCGGATCCTCCTGGTCCTGGACAACGCACGCGACGAGCAGCAAGTGCGCCCCCTGCTCCCCGCGGGCGCGGGCTGCCTCACCCTGATCACGAGCCGCAACCAGCTTCCCGGCTTGATCGCCACCGACGGCGCCAAACCCCTCACCCTGCCGCTGCCCTCGGAGGCCGAGGCCCACCAAGCCCTCGAACGCCGCCTGGGACGCGAGCGGTTGGCCGCAGAGCCCGCCGCCACCACCGAGATCATCCGCCTGTGCGGACGACTCCCCCTGGCCATGGCCGTGGTCGCCGCCCGCGCCGAACTCGACCCGTCCTTCCCCCTGCACGCCATGGTCGACGACCTGCAGCAGACCCACGGCGACCTCGACGCGTTCACCGGCTTCGACACCACCACCGACGTACGCACCGTCTTCTCCTGGTCCTACCGCTCCCTGGACGAGCACGCGGCCCGGCTCTTCCGCCTCCTCGCCCTGCACCCAGGCCCCCACATCACGGCTCCCGCCGCCGCCGGGCTCGTCGGCCTCCCCCTCGCGCGGACCCGCCGCGCACTCGCCGCCCTGATCAGTTCCTGCCTCCTTGAGCAGCCACTGCCGGGCCGCTACAGCCTGCACGACCTCCTCCGCTGCTACGCCGGCGAACTCGCCCAGCTCCACGACACCGCCCAGGAACGCCACCACGCCACCCTGCGGGTCCTGGACCACTACCTGTTCACCGCCTACGAGGCCAACCAACTGCTCAAGCAGGACACGACGGTTGAGCTCGATCTCGGGGAGCCGGGCCCGGGCGTCACCCCGGAGAGGTTCACCGACGCCAAGCAGGCGACCGGGTGGTTCATCGCCGAGCACCGGGTACTGCACGGCTTGCTCCACTCCGCCGTGAGCCAGGGGCTCGACCACCACACCACCGGGCTGGCCTGGTCGTTCAAGGAACATCTCCAACGCCAGGAGTTCTGGCCCGAAGCCATCGCCGCGCTGACCCCCGCCCTCGAAGTGGCCCGGCGCCAGGGCGACCGGCTCGAAGAGGGGCTCTGCCTGCGCCATCTCGGCAGCATCCACGGCTATCTCGGCCACCAGGACGAGGCCCTGCGGCACCTGCGGCACGCCACCACGATCTTCGAGCAGCTCGACGCGACCGGCGAACAGGCGCGCGCCCACTACGTCATGGCGTGCGCGCTGTTCCTGTTCGGCCGGATCCCGGAGGCCGTGGCGTTCTCCGAGCGGGGACTGGAGCTGTCCCGGAAGACCGGTGAGGAGTTGTGGCTGGCCGAATGCCTCCTCGAACTCGCGTGGTTCCACGCCAACTTGGGGCAGCTGGAGAAAAGCCTTCGGCTCAGCGAGGAGGGCATCGCCCTGTTGCAGCGGCTGGACGCGCCGTGGCAGCTGGCACAGGGATGGGACATCGTGGGCCACATCCTCCGCGAACTCGGCCGCCACGAGGAATCGGTGGCCACCTACCAGCGGGCGACGCGGGCGTTCGAGGAACTGGGCGACCACAGGAACGCCATCGGCACACTCATGCGGCTCGGGGACACGCGGCTGGCCCAGGGCGACCGCGAAGGCGCACGGGCGGACTGGGTCAAGGCGCTCGAAAACGCCGACGAACGGGCCATGCGCCACAGCGCCCAGCAGGTCCGCGACCGGCTCACCGCCCTGGACATGGACGCGGACCCCACGCCCGCGGTGCCGGAGAGGGCGGCCGGAAGCCATCGCCTCCCGGTTCCGCACGAGGGAACTGCGAGCTAGGACTCCGACCGAGGCCGTCCAGGTCACGTACGTTCCTTTCGTTCCGGCGCCACGTCGGTGGTCGGCCCGTGCGCCGAGAACCCCGCAGGTGCGTCCCTGTGTTGTCAACGCCCGCAACAAGGCAGCGGTTCACCCCGTGTCGCACCGACAGCGGCCCAGGCACAGGCGGTCGACAGGAGTCGCCGCGGGAGACGACAAGAAGACGACAAGGTTCGGCCAAGGGGCCCCCGCGAGTGTTGAGCCACTCGACCGCGCATGCGGGCGAGCAGGCCATAGGACACTTGACAGGAACGGGCACCACCCATGAACGGGATCATGGAAGCGGGGACCACCACTCTCGCTCCGCCTCGGGCGCACACCCAGCACGTCGCATCGGACGCCGCCGACAGCGATGCCTTCATACGGGATGTCTACGACCGGTACGGGCCGCTGCTCGTCCGGTACGCCACACGGCTGCTGGACGGCGACTGGCACAAGGCGGAGGACATCCTCCAGGAGACCGCGGCCCGCGCCTGGAAGCACGGCCGGTTCCTGGGCACCCGCGGCGACCACATCCGGCCGTGGCTGTTCACCGTGGCGAGGAACCTCGTCATCGACCACCACCGGGCCCGGCGGAACCGGCCGTTGGAACTCATGCCGGTCGAGGACCTGGACGCGTCGTGGGACAGCACGGAGGCCACGATCACCTCCCATGCGGTGCTGAAGGCCCTGCGCGAACTGAACGAGCAGCAGCGGACCGTCATCCGCCTCATGTACTCCCTGGAATGCAGCGTGGCCCAGGCGGCCGAACACCTCGGTGTCCCGCCCGGCACCGTGAAGAGCCGCGCCTTCTACGCCGTGCGGGCACTGCGCAGGGCGCTGGAGAAGCAGGGTGTATTCGCGGGATAGCCACGACAGGGCGGCGCACCGGCGTGACGCGACCGCGACCGCTCTCAGCTCATTCGGGCGTGCCCGGTTCGCCGAGTCGGCGGATCGCGGCGGCGGTCTCGACACCGTCGTCGTGCAGCACCTGGCGCATACGGGAGACATCGACGTAGGCGGCGTCGAGAGGGTGGGTGAACAGACGTGAGAGCGCGGTGGCGTACTTGGCCATGGAGCTCTTGCCCGGGATGAAGATCGCCAGCTCGTCCCGGGCCTCGAAGGTCTGCACCTCGGCATCGCCCGGCAGGGACGCCTGCGCTCCCCCGTCCGCCGTGACGGGGAGCTTCACCAGCCAGTGCGGCCCCTCACCGGCGAGGGCCCGGCTCTTCTGCTCCGGGGTCTCGGCGGCCAAGGTCCGCCACGGCCGCCCCGACACCACGGCTCCGCACGCCTCGACCGCCTTGACCAGGCCCTCAACGGTTTCGGCGACAGCGACGTCGGCCGCGTCCCAGTCGAACCCGTCTCCCCCGTCCGACGGGCCCGGCACGGGCCTGGACACCACGGTCATCTGCTCCACCCGGCGCAGGCTCACCTCGGGAGGCGAGGTGAAGAACTCCCGCGCGTCGTCGATCGCCTCGTCCTGAGCCTCCCGCTGCCGCCGTACCTCTCCCGCGTGCTGCCGCAGCAGGTCGAGGGCCGCCTCCGGCTCGTCGAGAGCACGACGTACGAGCTTCACGCTCATCCCCGTGCCGCGCAGGACGGTGATCAGCATGGCCTGTTCGACCTGCTGGAACGTGTACGAGCGGTAGCCGGTCCGCTCATCGACGTCGGCCGGGACGAGCAGCCCCTCGGAGTGGTAGTACCGCAGCGTCTGCGGCGGCAGAGTGCACATCTCGCTGAAATCACCGATCGACAACATGGCTTCATCTTCAGCGTTATGGCAACTACAAGGTCAAGCACCGAGGACCGCCCGACACGGCTCTCAACGCCCCCGCTCAGGCGCCCTTCCCCACCGGCTCCGTGATGCGTCCTCGGAAAGCGGCGAGCTTGAACACGCTACGGAAACCCCAGGTCCCGGGCGGGTCACGGTGATCTCCGTCGACTTCCGTACGTGTCCCGGCCCGATCACCTCAAGGGGCGGCGCCGGCACCGCCCCGCGCCGCACCGCCCCGATCCCCGCGGCCAGGCCCCTGAGACCCCGGCCGGCGGTCCGCCGCGGTCACCCGCCTCCGTCGGTCCCGGCGGCGTGCGGTGGCACGGTGGTGTGGGTCCCGTCCGGGGCGACCATCACCGCGTGCCCCACGCAGCCCAGCATGGGCAGGTCGGAGGGATGGTCGCCGTAGGCCCAGCAGTCGGCCGGGTCGATGTCGGGGTGGCGGGCGAGGAGCCGGCGCACCAGGGTGCGCTTGCCCTCGCCGATGGCCGGTGGGCCGATCAGTTCACCGGTGAGCAGCGGTCCGCAGCGTTCGAGTCTCGCGCCGAGGACGAACTGCGCCCCGACCGCCTCGGCGATGACGGCGAGCAGCGGCGGGAAGGTGCCGGAGACCAGGGCGACGGACGCGCCCTCGGCCCGGTGCCGGCGCAGCGCGGCCAGTGTGGTGGGGAGATAGAAGCCGTCGGCCCGGCTGTGCTCCTGGTACCACCGGCGGGCCGCGGCCTCCGCCTCCGCGGCCGCGCAGCCCCGGAAGGCCCGGTGGAAACGGCGGTTGGCCTCTGCGCGGGGCAGACCGGCCAGTGTGCCGAGCAGTTCGGCGGCCCGGCGCACTCCGTCCGCGCCGTGCGTCCGCGCGAAGTGGTCGCGGAGGAAGTCCGGGCCGCTCTTGCGGCCGATCAGCGTCTCGTCCACGTCGAAGAACACCAGCCGGCGGGGGCCCTCGGGGCGTGTCCGCGCGGCGGGCCGGGAGGGCGTGGGGCGGGGAGGCGGCGTCGCGGGCAGCGGGGACCGGTCGCGCGCGCTGCGGGTGTCAGTGGACACCGGCGACCACCTCCGCGGGCGCGGAGTGCGCCATGAACCGGGGCGCGGCCGCCGAGCAGGCCGCCGGCAGTTCGGCCGCCTGCCCGGGACGGTCTTCGAAGTCGGCGAACACCGAGTCGGCGTAGAAAGCCGCCGCGGTGTCCCGGCGCACGGCCTGGTGCGCGGCCAGCACGTGGACGTCGCGCCAGGTGCGCTCGAGCGGCCCGGAGCCGCCGCATGCGTGGGTTCCGGCCGCGCGGAACAGCCGCTCGACGGCGGTGACCAGGTGCTGTGCGGCGGCCGCCGCGACCCGGCGGTTGCGGGCCACGTCCCGCTCGGCGCGGGTGCCCGAGTCGGCCCGTAGCGCCGCGTCCCCGAGCAGCAGTTCGGCGGCCTCGATGTCGTCGGCCGACTGTGCCAGCGTCAGCTGGAGCGTGGCGCGCTCCAAGGGTCGGACGGCTCCCCTGCGCGCGGCCCACGCGGTCCACTCCCGCAGGGCGTGGCGGGCCGCCCCGAGGGCGGGCGCGCACAGCAGCAGTCCCGTCCCCAGGTGTGCCGGGGCGGTGTGACAGCGGGACCGTCCGGGCCCGGGAGAGCCCGCCAGCACGTCCGACAGCGAGCAGGTGCGGTGGTCGGGGACCACCACCGGGCCGTCGAGGACCGCGGTGTGGCTGCCGGTGCCGCGCATTCCGGTGCTGCGCCACGTCTCCCGTACCTGGATCTCGGCGGCAGGGACGGCGAAGAGCCGGCACCGGCCGCCGGGTAACCCCGGTTCCGGGGCCGCGAGCAGCAGCCAGTCCGCGTCCGCGACCCCGCTGACGCACTCCCAGGTGCCGCTGAGCAGCCAACCTCCGGAGCAGCGGGCGGCCGAGCCGGAGGGCCGCAGTCCGGCGGCGATCCGCACATCGGGCGATCGGCCCCACAGGTCGAGCTGCCCCTCGAGGGGCAGGTGGGCGGCGTATCTGCCGTGGGTCGCCCACAAGGCGGCGCACCACGCGGCGGACGCGCATCCCTCGCCGATCGCCGCCACCTCGGCGAGGAGGTCGCTGAAGGTTCCCTCGGTGCCGTGCCAGACTCCGGGCACGAAGTGACGGGCGAAGCCGGCGCGGGTCAGCAGCGCGACGGTCTCCGGTGACAGCCTGCCGGTGGCGTCCGCCGCCGACGCGTGTGCCGCGGCGGAGGCCACGGCGCCCGTCAGCTGCCCGCGCGCCCGCGGCGCGCCACCCTGTGCCCCCTGGCCTGTGCAGATTTGACGCCGGTTCACCTATCGCTCTCCTTTACTCCACGACTAGAATTCGTTCGGGAACGAATCTTTCTCGGCCGGTCCTTCACCACCAGGCCGGGGTGAAGGAGGTGATCAGCGTGGTCAAGCAGGCGCGTGCCCTTCGGACGCACGATCGCGTCCTCGACGCCGCAGCGTACGAGTTCGCACGCTACGGCTACGTGAACGCGAACCTGCAGCGCATCGCCGACCGGATCGGGTTGACCAAGGGGGCCCTGTACGGGCACTTCTCCAGCAAGGAGAAGCTGGCCGCCGCGCTGACGGAACATCTGTCCCGGAGCGTGCGGACGCTGCTGGACGGGGCCAGGACCTCGCCCGAGCCGGCCACGAGCCGGCTGGAGGCCCTGGTGCTCGGACTCGGCAGACTCTTCGAGACCGACCGCAGGGCGCAGGCGGCCCTACGGCTGGAGGTGGAGGCGGCTCGGGCAGCCGACACGGTGGCTCCTCTCCTGAGCGACACCCATGGCATCGCGCTCGAACTCGTGGGCGAGGTGCAGCGGGGACGGCGCTGGGACGGGGCACCGCCGGCCGACGCCCTGGCCGATCTCATCGTCGCGGCGTTCTGCACCGCGCTGTGGACCGGCGCCTGCGCGGGCCCGGACCGGCCCGGGCCCAGCGTCACCGCGATGTGGGGCGTGCTGACGCGCGCGATGGGGACACGCGCGTCGGCCTGAGCCCCGACGGCCGTACGGCCCCGGGTCCGGGCCGGTGGGCCGCCGCTACCAGGAGGCCGGGACGGCCGCCGCCGGGCGGGTGCCCACGCAGGCCCAGGCGGTCCGCGCGCGGGCCAGTACGGTGTCACCCTGGACCGCCGAGACGGACAGCTGAAACGTTTCCTGCGGCCGGGCGCCCGACGCGCACTCGTCGACCACCAGCCGGGTGGGCCGGTCGAACTCGCCGAAGGCCAGGCACTGCACCGTGGTCCGGGCCAGCGCGAACGACAGGTCGGCGAACGGGCCGTCGCACGCCTCGTGCACCTTGAGGTGGCCGAGCTGGCGGAAGCCCTCCAGCATCACCATCATCGGAATGTGGTCGGTGGGGTGATCGAAGAGCACCGCGTGGTCGCGGTCCACGCGCAACCGCCACTCGTCGGGCCTCTCGCCCTCTTCCAGGACGCAGTCCCGCCAGCGCAGCCGCCCCACCCGGTGCGGGGGCGTGCGCGGCGCGCCGGAGGCGGCCGTCCACGCCGGTGAGGTGGCCGGCGCGTCCGTGGCGCCGCCGCCCAGCCGGCGCAGCAGGCGGTAGCGCCGTTCGTCCACCATCAGCATGCTGATGCTGCCCCAGCCGCACTCGCGGCCGCCGACGACGAGCCGGAAGTCCATCCGGGCCCCGCTCCTGCCCCGCGCGTCGTCGCCGTCCCAGGTCCACTCGCCCACCAGGAGCACCGAGAGCGGTACGCCCTCGACCCGCAGGGCGGCGGGGTCGGTGATCTCGAAGTCGAGGTCGCGGCCGATGAAGCGCCGGCCGAGCGGTACACCGCGGTGCCGGTGGGCGACGTAGACCATCCCCTGACGCAAGGTCTCCGCGAACAGCAGGGGATCACTCAGACCGTTCTCGTCCGGGTGGTAGAGCGCGTGATCGCGCGGCCACTGGGCGGCGACGACGAACTCGCGGTCACCGGCACGGGCACCGTCGGTGACGAACACCTCCGCGACGGAGCTGCGGTGCACCAGCTCACGCGTCACGGGGCGTGCAAAGGTCAAGTAATCACAGGCGCGGGCCATTGCTGACGCCTGAGGGATGCTGGGATGATTGAGCACGAGTGACATCTGGGATTCGCCTCCCCCGTACTGGAAGAACCAGGACCATGCGAACTAACAGACGTGCGGCGCCGTTCGGCACAAAATTAATATACCTTCGGGAAGGTATCTTGCAAGGCTCGGGCAAAGCACGGCGGATAATCGGTCATCCCTGCTCGTCAGAGGGTCGAAACCCGCGAAGCGTCCGCACGTCCCCGGCCCGATCTGCCCACGAACGGGCCACCGAAAGCAGCGGACGGCACGGCACGAATGGACGTCATGAGCGAACACAGCGACGCGACACAGACCTCGCACATCTCCGGCGGCACCTCGGTCGACGACACCTCGCACCTCAAGCAGGAGCGCGCCATCCGCACCCGGCGCACCATCCTCGACGCGGCCGCGGCGGTCTTCGCCCGGTACGGCTACCCGTCCGTCACCATCAAGGACATCGCCGACGGCGCGGAGATGACCAAGGGCGCGGTGTACTTCCACTTCTCCAACAAGGAGGCCCTCGCGGTCGCCGTGACGGAGGAGTTCTACCGCAGGCTCAATGAGATCGTCACTCCCGCGCTCCAGGGCGACCACTCCTCGCCCTCGACGGTGGTGGACGTGCTGCTGCGCACCGCGGGCGGGTTCCGCGACGACGTCTACGTCAAGGCGGGGGCGCGCCTGCAGATCGAACGTCCTTTCATCAAGGCGGAGATGCCGGTCCCGTACGTCGGTTTCACGTCACTGATCGTCGAACTCCTCGAGGAGTGCCGGGCCGCCGGCCGGCTGCCGGAGCGCGCGGTGCCCGAGGCCCTGGCCAGGGTCCTGGTCTCCGCCCTGTTCGGCGCCCAGCACATCTCCTGGGTGCAGAACGACCGGGCCGACATCGTGGAGCGGGTCGAGGAGATCCTCGACGCCTTCGCCCTGCTGACGGTGCCGGCGCGGTAGGACCGTGGGGCCGGGAAGGCGCGTCGGGAGCGGGTGAAACGCTCAGGTCGCCGCCCCCGCCACGCCGTCCGGCGACGGGCCGGAGGGTTCAGTCCAGGAAGGCGGCCTCTATCCAGCGGCGCAGGGCGCCCGGACGCATGCGGTGCAGCCGGTCCACACTGTCGGACACCTCGTGGGGGCCGCCGACCGACAGGAATTTCTCCCGCACCAGGTCCGCGTGCCGGACCCGGGTCTCCGGGCCCGCCGCACCGACCGGAATCAGCCGGGTGCGCGACACCGTACGGCCGTCGGTCAGCCGGACGGTGACCCGGGCACCGGTGGCCTTCGCAGCGCGGGAGAAGTCCCGGTCGTCGGCGCTCAGCGGGCCCAGCAGGTCGACCAGCTCGTCCCCACCGAAGGCACGCAGCCACGGCACGGCACGCTCCCCCGCCTCACGTACCGCCTCGCCGAACGGGGCGTCGGACAGGAACAGTTCGCGCGTCATCTCGGTGTCGTGCTCCAGGCGCACCCGCCGGGCCAGCGCCCAGCGGGCCGGGTCGTCCAGGTGCGGGGAGGAGAAGTCGTCCACGGTGAACTCGCCGGTGAGCAGGGTGGTCGCGACGGGGTAGGGCACGTCGAGGACCAGGGCGCCGAGCGGGGAGCCCGGACCGTTGACGTACCGGGCGGCGCGCTCACCGGCGAAGAGGGTGTACAGGGACGCCTCGACGACCACCTCGGCCACGTCCTCGGGCCGCAGGCCGCCCAGTTCCCGGTGGATCTCGGCGGCGCAGTCCACGGCCGCGTCGATGCCCGGCCCGCCGGGGTGCATCTTGAAGGAAAGCGTGTCGGTGTGCCAGCGCCGGCCCAGTCCCTTGGCCACCGCCTGCGGCAGCGGCACGGTGGCGAACCGGGCGAGGAAGCCGTCCTCGTGCTCGACGATGTCGGGAGCGCCGCGCAGCCCCGCGTACGCCGCGTCGCAGGCGTCCATGGCGGTGCGCACCGGGGTGAAGGTGTTGAACAGACGGGCGTCGCTGGCCAGGAAGGCGCGCATCAGGGGCCAGTTCGGCATGGCGAAGGCCAGCCCGAAGGCGTTTTCGAAGAGCGCGGCCGGGGCCCTGTCGCAGTGCAGCCGGCCGGCGACCGCGCCCGCCAGGTGCGTGTGCACGGCGCTCTGGCCGCGCAGCGGGCCGAGGGTGGCCGAGGCGGTGATGCGGGCCGCGCACTCGTTGGCCGCGACGACGGCGGTCAGCAGGGACAGCCCGTCGAGCCGGCGGGTGTAGGCGAAGGCGAGCGGTACCGCGACGGTGGAGTTCGACAGGTGCCCGGCGTAGGCGGTGTCGTCGAGATTGAGCCAGGACCCGAGGGCGGCGAAGACGCCCGCGGCGGTGCGCGGGTCGCGCTGCATGGGGTGGCCGAAGGCCGCCACCAGCCGCCGTCCCAGCGGGTGCTGGAGCCCGGCCCTGATGGATGCGGCCTGCGAGAGCACCTGACTGGCGGCGAGCTTCAGCACCCGGCACGGGATGTGCTCGGGGCGCAGCGTCGCCGCCCAATGGGACAGTTCACGCAGCGGGGTGTCGGTGGGCCGGCGAGGACGCCTGGGCGCCGTGCTCCCCCAGTCGTCGCACAGCGCCCTGGCCACGCTCTCACCGAGTACTGCCGTCATGGCGCGAGGCACCTCTCTTGGCGTACGCCGGCCGGGGCGTGCCGTGGCCGGCGGTTGGTCGCTCCGGGCGGGTGGCCGCGGCGGCGGGAGCACCGTCGGCCGGTGCACCCGCCGCCGCGGGAGGGGTTCAGGCGGCCGGGACCTTGTCCAGGAAGCCGTAGACGGCCTTGATGCGGCCCGCCTCGTCGGCGACCAGGACGTCGAAACCGATCGCGATCGGCTCGGTGCCGGGCTCGGTGACGAGGCCCCACTGGAACCGGGCCTGGTCGTGGTGGGCGTCGACCGTGCCGTGCAGTTCGAAGGTCAGGCCCTTGAACTGCTCGCGGGCGCCCGCCACCACCGCGCCGAAGCCCTCGTGGCCCTCGACGGCGGCGAGCGGGTCGATGTACGGGGCGTCGGCGGTGAACAGCTCGGCGATGGCCGCCGCGCGCTTGTCGGCGTCCGCCTCGTTCCAGATGGCCAGGTAGCGGTCGACGGTGGTGGTCAGGTCGCTCATGCGTGTTCTCCTCGTTTCCGTTGGTGCGGGTGACCCGGCGTGCCGTCGCCAGGGGCGCGGTACGACGGGGGTTCTGGAGGTCTCAGGGGGTCTCGGGGCGGTCCGGTGCCGGCGCCCACACGGGGAGGGCGCCGGGGAGGACCTCGAAGGTGGCCGTGGAGCCCATGCCGTGCTGGTACTCGCCGTCGTGCTCCAGCGGCAGCCGGCGGCCGTCGGTGCGCTCCACGGTGATGGTCCGGCCGCGCGCGTACCGCGTGGCGGGGTGGCCGATGTGGGCGGCGGTCAGGGTCAGCCGCGGCACGTCGGCCGCGGCGATCCCGTCGCCGATGACGCAGACGTCGAGCAGGCCGTCGTCGAGCAGCGAGTCGGGCAGGACGTTGAACCGGCCGCCGCGGTAGGGGCCGCCGCCGACGTTCGCGAGGACGGTCGGGCCCTCGTGCACGACCCGCCCGTCGACGGTGACCCGGCCCGGGTACGGCGCGTAGCCCGCGGCGGTGTCGGCGAAGGCGCGCGCGTACCGCTCGCGGCCGGTCAGCGGCAGGTCGCTGGCGGTGATCAGGGCGTCGGCGATCACACCGGAGCAGGCGCCCAGGTAGACGTACTGACGGGTTTCGGCGAGACGGGCCAGGTCCAGGCGGCGCGGGCGGGCGCTGCCACCGATGCCGGAGTCGGTGAGGATCGCCTTGAGGGACTCCGTCCAGGGGCGGTCGCCCCACAGCATCTTGTAGCCGGAGTTGCCGGTGCCGCCGGGCACGACCGCGAGCGTGGCGTGCCCGGAGGCGGGCACCAGGCCCTGGACGACCTCCCGGACGGTGCCGTCGCCGCCGATGACGACGACCAGGTCGGGGGCGCCGGTGTGCCGTTCGAGGGCCTGGCGCACCGCGACGGTGGCGTCACCCGGTCCGGTGGTCGGGTGCACCTCGGTGCGCTCCAGGTACGAGTCGCACAACTGGCGTACCTGTTCCACCAGTTCCGGGCTGTGGCTGCCGGAGGCCGGGTTGGCCAGGACCAGTGCCCGGGTCGGGACCGGGGCTGCTGTATCTGCCATGCGGGCGTACTCCTTCGTGGGACGGCGCCGGCGGGTCCGGGGCCGGGGCCGCGCCTGCGGCTCCGGACCCACGACATCGACTCTGCCGCCGACCGCTGTCACGGCGCTGACGTGCGGCTGACGCCGACGAGGCGCACGGGCACAGGGGGGCGGGGCTGGGACACTCCGGGCATGGGGACGCGGGGCCCGGGGCACGCCCGGCCCGCCGCGGACGCCCGCGGTGCGCCGGACCGGGCGCCGCGGGCACACTCGGCGGGGCGGGGCGGGGCGCCGCGCCCGGAGCCCCGCTCCGGCGCCCGGGCCCGTGGGCGTGTGAGACACGCGTGCGAGGTGGCCGTGGTGGGAGCGAGAGCGCGGGGCGCGGGCCGGGCGGAATGCCTGGCCGCCGCCCGGCCGGGGCCGGGCGGCGGCGACACGGGAGGCCCCGCCCTCGCGGTCACTGCTTGGCGAAGGCCAGCAGGTCCGCGTTCAGACGGTCGGCGTGGGTGGCGAACAGGCCGTGGGCCGCGCCCTCGTAGGTCAGCAGGGTGCTGCCGGGAACGAGCTCCGCGGTACGGGGACCGCACAGCGGATACGGCGCCCCGAGGTCGGCGGTTCCGTGGACGACCAGGGTGGGCACCCGCACGGCCGCCGCCTCCGCTCGCTGGTCGGTGGTGAACAACGTGCGGTAGATCTCCGTGGCGGCCCGAGGCGAGGTGTCCATGGCCAGGTCCGTCAGCCACTCGGCCAGTCGGGGCGAGAGCGGCGTGCTCGCCGGATCCGCCTCGGGGCCGGCGAAGAACGGCCAGGTCAGTGATCTCAGCCAGGCGGCCCGGTCGGTCCGGATGGCCTTCTCGATCTCGTGGAACAGCGACATCTCCAGGCCGTCCGGGTTGTCCGGGGCGCGCAGCAGGAACGGCGTGGTCGAGGCGACCAGCGCCAGCTTCCCCACCCGCTCGGCGCCGTACCGGGACAGGTAGCGCACGGCCTCACCGCCGCCCGCCGCGTAGCCGACCAGCAGGACGTCCCGCAGGTCGAGGTGGTCGAGCAGGTCGGCGAGGTCCGAGGCGAGGGTGTCGTAGTCGTAGCCGCTCCAGGGGACGTCCGAGCGCCCGGTGCCGCGCCGGTCGTAGGTGACGCAGCGCAGCCCCTGACCGGCCAGGAACGGCGCCTGGAACTCCCACATCCGCGAGTCCGCCATGGCGGCGCTGAGCAGCACCACGGGACGTCCTTCGCCCCAGTCGGTGCAGTGGAGCCGGGTCCCGTCCCGGGTGGTGACGTACGGCATGACGCCTTCCTTCCTTGGGTGGTGGGGACCTCAGCGCCGTGCGGTGCGGCCCGGGGCCGCCAGCACCAGGGCGGAGGCCAGGAGCCCCAGGGCGATGAGCGGAACGAGCGTGACGGCGAACGCGTGCGGGTAGGCGCCCGCCGAGCCGCCGCCGTCGGCCAGGGTGGGGAAGAAGACCGCGCCGGCGATCGCCACTCCGACGGCCGCGCCGCCCTCCTGGGCGGTGTTCAGCAGCCCGGAGGCGGAGGCCGCGTGCTCGGGCGCGGCCGCTCCCAGCACCAGGTTGGTCAGCGGGCCGGTCGTCAGGCCCATGCCGAGCCCGGCGACGAGGAGGGCGGGCAGCAGCCACAGCACGTGTCCCGTCGTGTCGAGGCGGTCGGCGGTCAGGGCGGCCGCCGCGTAGCCGATCGCGAGGGTCAGCGGGCCGACGGCCACCCTGCGGGCGGTGACCGAGGCGGCCTTGCGCGACGACACCACCGAGGCGCCGAAGTAGCCCGCGCCCAGGGCCAGGAAGACGGACCCGGACTCCAGGGGCGACAGGCCCCGGCCCAGCTGCAGGTAGAGGGCCAGCACGAAGAAGAAGGAGCCCATCGCGAGGAAGTAGACCACCGTCGCGGCCAGCCCCACCGAGAACACCCGGCCCTTGAACAGGGCGGGTTCGATCAGCGGGCCCCGGTCGGCCGCCGCCCGCCGGCGCAGGTGCCAGACGGTCACCGCCAGCAGGACGGCCGCACCGGCCAGCGCCTCCCACACCCACAGCGGCCAGCCGCTCTCCTGGCCCTTCAGCAGTGCGAAGACGATGATGCCCAGGGACGCCGTGACGAGCAGGGCGCCCACGAGGTCCAGCCGGGTGCCGCCCTCACCGCGCGACTCCGGGATCGTGCGGCCGACGAAGGCCAGGGAGACCAGGCACAGCGGGACGTTGATCAGGAAGATGGTCCGCCAGCTCAGTCCCGCGACGTCGACCGTGATCAGGGCACCGCCGATGAACTGGCCGAAGACGCCGGCGATTCCGATGACCAGGCCGTAGGCGTTGAAGGCGCGGTCGCGGGCGGCGCCGGTGTACACCGTGCCGATGATGCCGAGCACCTGCGGCACCATCAGCGCGGCGGCGGCGCCTTGGGCGATGCGGGCGACGATGAGGACGGTCGCCGTGGGTGCCAGGCTGCACGCGGCCGAGGCCAGCATGAACAGCACCATGCCGAGCGTGAACATCCGCCGGCGGCCGAAGAGGTCGCCGAGCCTGCCGCCGGTGATCAGTCCCGCGGTGAAGGCGACGCCGTAGCCCACGACGAACATCTGGGCCTGGGCGGCGCCGGCGCCCAGGTCGGCCTTGATGGCGGGGACCGCCACGTTGGCGATGAAGAAGTCCAGCACCGTGATGAACGTGCCCACGAGCACCACCAGGAGGGCACCGGCCGAGGGGGCGGCGGCCGGTGCGCCGTCGGGGGGCGTCTGCGCACGCCCGTCGGCGACGACTTCCGTGCTTGTCTCAGAAGTCATGACGACTCCGTTTCTCGATCATTTCGGGTGGTTGGCCGGTGGTGCCGGTACCGTGGCCGGTCACCAGGTCACGGGAAGGTGTGTCACCCCGTGGAAGACGGTGCCGCGGCGGAAGACCGTGCGCGGGTCGGCCGCCAGCCGCAGGTTCGGGAAGCGCCGCAGCAGGGAGCGCAGCGACAGCTCCATCTCCAGCCGCGCCAGCGGGGCCCCCTGGCAGTAGTGGGGCCCGAAGCCCCACTGCAGGTGGCCGCTGGTGTCGCGGTGCGGGTCGATCCGGTGCGGGCAGGTGAAGACCGACTCGTCGTGGTTGCCGGCGGGCACGGAGATGACGACGGCGTCGCCCTTGGAGACGGCCACACCGCCGAGTTCGAGGTCCTCCACCGCCAGCCGGACCATCGCGTCCTGGGAGATCGACCAGTAGCGCATCGACTCCTCGATGAAGTTCGGTATGAGCGCGCCGTCGTCGGCGGTCACCCGCGCCCGCAGGTCGTCGTCGCGCAGCAGCGCCAGGATGTTCAGGGCGATCTGGTTGGTGGTGGTCTCGTGTCCGGCCACCAGGACCAGCCGGGCGATGCCGACCAGCTCGTCCAGGGTGATGTCGCCCTTCGCGTGGTGGTTGACGGCGAGGCGGCTGATCAGGTCGTCGCCGGGGCTCTCCAGCTTGCGCAGCGCCAGTTTGGCGAGGTACTCGGACATCTCCTCGAAGGCGGCCAGGGAGACCGCCGGGTCCTCCTGGGAGATGGTGACGCGGGTCTTCTCCACGAAGAACGCGGAGTCCGCCTCCGGGACGCCCAGCAGCCGTGCGATGACGAGGGTCGGCAGCGCGCGGGAGAACACCGCGTGCAGGTCGGCCGGTTGGGGCAGTGCCTCCAGTTCGTCCAGCAGCTCGTCCACCAGCCGCTGGACCGGTTCGCGCAGCCGCTTCACCCGGCGCGCGGTGAACTCGGTCTGGATCATGCGGCGGAGCCGGGCGTGTTCGGGGTCGTCAAGGCGCAGGAAGGAACTCGGGTTCCCGCCGGGCGGGACCTGGATGCGCACCGGTGCGCCGGGCAGCCGTTCGTCGGCGCTGAGACGGGGATCGCCCAGCGCCTGCCGTACGTCGGCGTACCGGGTCACCAGCCAGGCCAGGCGGGACTCGGCGGCTCCCGCCGGGAGGCGCACCACGCAGGGGGGCGCGTTGCGCAGTTCCGCCAGGATGGGCGGCGGGTCTCCGTCCTCGGTGCGGGCGAAGGGCCAGTCCAGGACATCGGTGTGGTCCGCGAGGGACACGTCGGCCTCCAGGGGCGAGGGGCGGGCAGGTGGATGACGGGCACCGGCTCTCTCCGTGGTCGGACTCGGACGCGCTGACGCCGACGGGGCGGTGGGGACATGGGTGGTGTCCCGTCCGACGCCGCGGACGGTCGTGCGCCACTGTCGCGCAGTCCGCTGACACGGCGCTGACACGAGTGCCGACGGGGCTGTGGAACCCCCGGGGAACTCGTGTGGGGCCGGTGCTGGGGCGTGGTGCGGACCGGGAAGGCGCCGGAGTGGGGCTCCTTCCCGGTGCCGCGCCGATGCTGTGGCCGGGACGGCCGGCCGGTCGACCTCGCCGGTCGCGGGCGCTGGTGCCGGTGCGGGCGACGTCCGCCGAGAAGGGGCGTCGCGAGGAGGCGAACGACGCCTGCCGCGGCGCTAGCGCGCGGGGTGGGCGGCGATCCGCTGCAGGCGGTGCGCGAAGTGGGCGGTGACGGCCTGGGCGTGCGTGTCGATGTAGAAGTGGCCGCCGGAGTACTCGTTGTGGCCGAGGTAGGTGGGGGTGCGTCCGGTCCAGTGGGTCATGGCGTCCGGCGCCTCCTGCAGGGGGTCGGAGCGCCCGCCGTAGGAGGCGAGCGGGCAGGCGACCCCGGCGCCGTCGTCGACGTACTGGGCGGCGACCCTGAGGTCGGCGCGGAGCGCGGGGACCACGAGGGCGAGCATCTCGGGGTTGTCGTAGATCTCGGCCGGGAAGGAGCCCAGCTTCTTGATCCACTCGACGAGCTCGGACTCGGGCATCCGGCTCTGCTCCTCGGTGGGCTGGAAGAAGCCCACGGGCGACCAGCCGGACATGCCGACCATGACGGGCGCCGGGCCGCCCTCCTCCTCCATGCGGATGGCCAGCCGGAACGCGAGCTGGGCGCCGAGGCAGTGCCCGAAGAACGCGAACGGCCGGTCGTCCAGGTCGTCGAGCACGGCCTCGTGCAGGGCTTCGAGCAGCGGCCAGAACTCCTCGTACGTCGGTTCCTCCCGGCGGTTGTGACGGCCCGGCAGGGTCACCGCCTGCGCGGCGATGTCGGGCGGCAGCAGGCTCTCCCAGTCCCGGTAGATGATGGCGCCGCTGCCCGCGTGCGGGAGCAGGAACAACCGGATCGAGGCGTCGGGCGAGGGCTCCACCGGGTGGAACCACTGGCCCGCACGGGACATCTGGCTGCCGGCGGTGACGGTGGCGCCGGTGTCCGTTGCGCTGGTGGTACTGGTCACGACTGTGTACTCCCCACGGTGGTGGACGGGCCGAGGGCGCGTACCGCGGGCAGCAGCACCTCGGCGATCTCCTTCAACTGCGGTTCCGGGTCGAGCGATCCGATCCTCAGGACCAGGTGGCGGGCGCCGGCCCGGACGTAGTCGCCGAGCCATTCGGCGCACTTCTCGGCGCTGCCCCAGGCGTAGGCCTGGATGGTGCGCATCTGGTCGAGGGAACGGCCGTAGTAGTGGCTGATGTAGTGCTCCAGTTCCGCCTCGGCCGCCCGCTCGTCCCGGTTCACCGTGATCGTCGCGTAGAGGGCGGGGGTGACGGCGCCGGCGGGGCGGCCCGCCTCCTCGGCGAGCTCGGCGATCCGGCGGCGGGCCCGGCCGTAGGCGTCCGAGTCGGGCAGGAACGGCAGCCAGCCGTCGTAGCGGGTGGCGGCGCGGGCGAGCACCTTGGGGGTGTCGCTGCCCGCCAGCCACAGCGGCGGGCCGCCGGCGGTGGCCGGGGAGGGCAGCCGGTCGAGGTTGTCGGCCTGCCAGTATTTACCCTGGAAGTCGGCCGGTTCGCCCTCCTGTCCGGCGCGCCAGGCCGTGCGCCACAGGGCGGTGATCTCGTCGAGGCGTCCGACGCGGCCGTGGAAGCCGGCGCCGACCGAGGCGAACTCCGCCTCCGTCTCGGGCATGGGAAAGCCGGAGCCGAGCCCGAGGACCAGCCGGCCCGCGGCGACGTGGCTGAGGCTCGCGACCATGTTGGCGCCGATCAACGGGTGGCGCAGGGCCGGGGTCAGGGCGGCGGTGCCGACGGTGATCCGCTCGGTGGCGGCGGCAGCGGCGGCCAGGACGACGAGCGGGTCCAGGCGGGGGCGGGCGGTGAGCGAGTCGCCCGCCCAGAGGGAGTCGAATCCCAGGGCCTCGGCCTGCCGGGCGAAGCCCAGCAGCGGGGCCGCCGCGTAGGTGCCGTTGATGGCCTGTTCCCGGGTGGGCAGCAGTACGCCGACGTGCAGGGGCCCGTTCATGGGCGACGACCTTTCTGTCCGTGATTGCTGACGCGTAGTCATACGACCGTGCCTGCCAGCGGGTCCCGGGCCGGTACCGTCAGCCGCTCCCGCACCGCGCGGCGGAGGATCTTGCCGGAGGGGTTGCGGGGCAGGGAATCGGTGAAGTGGTAGGCGCTGGGGATCTTGTAGTCGGCGAGCCGGCCGCGCAGGGAGAGCAGCAGTTCGCGCGGGTGCGCCTCGGCGCCGGGGCGCAGGACGACCACCGCGTGCACGCTCTCGCCCCAGTGCTCGTCGGGCAGGCCGACGACGGCGGCGTCGGCCACGGCCGGGTGGGCGACGAGCGCCTTCTCGACCTCGGCCGGGTAGATGTTCTGCCCGGCGACGATGATCGTGTCGTTGATGCGGTCGCACAGGTGGAGGTAGCCGTCCTCGTCGAGGTAGCCGGCGTCCCCCATGTGCAGCCACTCCCCCACCAGGGTGCGCGCGGTGGCCTCGGGCAGGTTCCAGTAGCCGAGCATCCGGGACGGCGCGCGCACGCAGATCTGGCCGATCTCCCCGGGCGGGAGGGGGTCGCCGTCGGGGCCGATCACCTTGACCTCGTTGCCGGGGCACGGCCTGCCGACCGAATCCAGCACCGGGCTGCCCGGGTGGTGCGCCTCGGGCGGCAGGCACACCGCCACACTGCCGGTCTCGGTACTGGCGTAGATCTGCGCGAACTCGCAGCCGTAGGTCTCCAGGCACTGCTTGAGCAGGGTCTCGGACATGGGCGCCGCGCCGTAGGCGATCTTGCGCAGGGAGGTGAACGCCTCCGGTCCCGCGCCGCGTTCGGCGGCCATCATCTGGAGCATGGCGGGGGCCGCGAAGGTGGTGGTGACCTTGTGGGTGCGGATCAGCCGGACCGCTTCCTGCGGGTCGAACTGCGGCATGATCACGCTGGTGCCGCCGGCGTTGAAGGTGTGCAGGAACCAGCCGATGCCCGCGACGCCGAAACCCGGCAGCGAGATGAGGCTGACATCGTCGGGCAGCCAGTCGATCCAGGAGACGCCGTGCTCGCGCATCGCGTGCGGCAGGGTGAAGAAGCTGCGGTGGGCGAGGACGGCGCCCTTGGGCAGTCCGGTGGTGCCGCTGGTGTAGATCTGCACCACGGCGTCGTCGGGGCCGGTGCCCGGCACCGGCTCGGAGTCGGGCTGGTCGGCGGCCCAGGCGGGCAGGCCCGCGCCGCGGGCCGGTTCGCCGTCGGCGTCCGTGCCGTCGACGCGGATCACCCGCCGCAGACCGGGCAGTTGGTTGCGCACCGCGGCGACGGTGTCCCAGAACTCGTCGTCGACGAAGATCAGGGTGGCGCCGGAGTCGCGCAGGATGTGGTCCACCTCGGTCGGGGTGAGCCGCCAGTTGACCGGCACCAGGACCGTGCCCGCCTTGGCGCAGGCGAGCATGACCACGTAGTAGTTCTCCGACTCGCGGCCCAGGTAGGCGACCCGGTCGCCGCGCCGCGCGCCACCGGCGCGCAGGGCGTGCGCGGCACGGCTGCTGTCGCGGTGCAGCTTGCCGTAGGTGGTGACGCGGCCCTCGCAGATGATGGCCGGGTGGTCCGGCCGGCTGCCGGCGTGGGCCCGTGAGGAGTGGGTGAGCGTCCAGCGCTCGCTCGGTATGCCGCTGGGTGTGTCAGTCATGATCCGTCCTTGGGCGTGTCAGGCGGCCGGAGCCGGCTCGAGCTGCCCGCAGAGGAACTGGGCCAGCTGCCGCACGGTCGGGTGGTCGTGGGTGAGCGAGGCCGACAGGGGCAGCCGGAACGCCTGCTCCAGGGCGGCCTTGACCTGCTGGGCCATCAGCGAGTCCAGGCCCAGGGAGACGAACTCGGTGTTCGGGTTCAGTTCGTCGCCCTCCTCCAGGTGCAGGACGGCGGCGACCTTCTCGCGGACGACCCCGGTCACGGCGGCGGTCCGCTCGGCCGGTGGGAGGGCGGCGAGCGCGGTGAGGTCGAGGCCTGAGTCGTCGTCGGAGGCGTTGCGGGCGAGGCGGTCGTAGAACAGGTCGCCGGTGACGCTGCCCGCGACGTAGCGGTCCCAGTCGAACTCGCCGACCACCCGCTGGGTGCGGGGGCGCCCCCAGAGCCTGGCCAGGGTGTCCAGGGCGCGGGTCGGGGAGAAGAAGCGCACGCCGCTGCGCTCGATCTCCTGGCTGAGGTGCTCCTCCAGGCGGGCCGACATGCCGACCCGTGCCCAGGCGCCCCAGTTCACCGACAGGCCGGGCACGCCCCGCCGGCCGCGCCACTCGGCGAGGGCGTCGAGGGCGGCGCTGGCCGCGGCGTAGTGGCCCTGAGTGGCGCCGCCGAGGACCGAGGCGATCGAGGAGTAGGTGACGAAGAAGTCCAGCTCCGGGAAGGAGGACTGGGCGGCCTCGTGCAACAGCCAGCCGCCGTACGCCTTGGCCTCCAGCTGGGCGTCGATGGCCTCCCAGGTCAGCTCGGCGATGAGCTTCTTGTCGTAGGCGCCCGCGGCGTGCACGATCCCGCCCACCGGGTGCGGGCCGGCCGCGAGGTGCCGTACCAGCTGCCGCACGTCCTCGGCGCGGCCGATGTCCGCCCGGACCAGGTCGAGTTCGGCGTCCTCGGCAAGGTCGGCGAGGACGGGGACGGCCTCCTCGGTGGGCCGTCCGCTGCGGCTGACCAGCGTCAGGTGGCGGGCGCCGAGGGTGATCAGCTTCCGGGCGGTGACCAGCCCGAGGCCGCCCAGACCGCCGGTGACGAGGTAGGTGCGGTCCGGGCGCAGGGCGGCCGGGACCTCCTCGGCGGGGGCGGCGGACTCCGCCTCGGAGGCGTCCGGGAGGGTCACCCAGGACTGTCCCGAGGGGTCCGACAGGGCCGTCCGCAGCGCCTCGCCGGTCTCGTCGAGGCGGAAGTGCCGGGCGCCGTCGTCCTCTTCGGCGGGCCGGGCGTGCACCACGGCCGCCGCGGGGACGGTGAGTGTGGAGCGGAACGTGCCGTCGTGGCGTACGAGGACGTCGTCGCCCGGCGCGAACCCGGTGCCCTCGGCCGCGGCCAGGACCGTGCCGGTGGCCGCGGTGCCGAGCAGCGGCGGGGGCTCCTCCTCCGCGCCGAGCAGTTCCTCGCGCTCCGCGCGGCCCGTGTCCAGGGCGGTGCGGGCGTCGTCGGCGGTCAGGCCGACCGACCGGACGCGGATCTGGACCTCGTCGGCCCCCGGGGGCACGTCCGTGGCGGCGACCAGCGCGAGGTCGGACAGGTCGCCCGAGTCGGGGGCGCGCAGTTCGAAGCCGCCGGACCAGGCGAGCGGCGCGTCGCCGGAGAGGAGCCGGCGGACGTAGCGGCGGCCCGGACGGTGGGCGACCTGGTACTCGCCGGGCGGTTCGGCGTGCCACTCCTCCAGCAGCGGGCTCAGGCCGCTGCCGGGGGCGACGTCGACCAGGGTGGCCCGGTACTGGGGGTACTCGGTGAGCAGCACCCGGCCGAAGCCCCAGAGCGTGGCGGCGGCCAGGTGTCCGCCGTCGCCGGCCGGGTCGCCGGGCAGCCACTGGGCTCCCTCGGTCACCAGCCACAGGCGGGGCGGCCGGGGGGTGCCCGTGGCGTCCAGCGCGGAGATCAGGGCGAGCAGCTCGCGGTAGTTCTCCTCGCACTCGGCGCGCAGCCGGTCGGCGGACATGGCCTGCGGGAGCTGCCGCCAGACGCGGCAGACGTCGGTGACGGTGGGGTCCTCCAGGGCCGCCTTGAGTTCGGTGAGGTCGGCGCCCCGGGTGACCTTCAGGCCGGGCCGTCCGGCGAGGTCGGCGGCGCGGGCGGGCGACGGATCGAGCAGGACGACGTGTCGGGCGGGGGCGGTGGTCCGCGGTGCGGGCAGGGCGCGGCGGACCCACTCGGGGCGGTGCAGGAACCGGCGGCGGCCGGTGCTGCCCTCGGGGCGGGCCAGCCGGACGCCGAGCAGTTCGGCGACCGGCTCGCCGTTCTCCAGGAGCAGCACGTCGGCGGTGCGGCGGTCCTGGTCGCCGTGCACCCGGGCGAGGACGCGCAGCTCCTCGCCGCGGGGCTTGCGGAAGTGGCGGACCGAGGCGACGGCGTGGGGCACGAACACCGGGCCCTCGGGGTCGAGGACGACGCACGCCTGGACGGCGGCCTCCACGAGCTCCGCCGGCACGTGTTCGACCGCGGAGGCGTTCCGGCCGGTCAGCTCCCCGACGACGAGGCCGTCGGCGTGCCGGGCGGCGCGCAGCAGCAGCCGCATCCGGGGGCCGTGCGGGCGGCCGACGGAGGCGAGGTCGGTGTAGATGTCCTCGTCGTCGATCTGCGTTCCGGCGGGGGCGAGGCCCGCGTCCAGTTCGGCCAGTTCGGAGACGGGGACCACCGGTTCGGGCTCGGCGGCGATGACCGCCGTGGCGTGCACGTCCTCCTCCCCGCCGACGACCGTGAACACCGCCACCTCGGCGCCCCCGCCCGGCAGCGGCCGCCAGCGGGTGGTCAGGGTGGTCCTGGTCTCGGCGGGAACGTCGAGCGGCGCGAGCAGCCGGAGGTCGCGCACGGCGGACCGGGTGTGGCCCCGGACCGCGTCCTGGACCGCGAACAGCAGGTCGACGTAGGCGCCGGCGGGCAGGGTGGTGCGTCCGCCGTCGGCGAGGTCGGCGAGCGGGCCGAGGTCCTCGGCGGTGAACTCCGCGGTGAACTCCCGTACCCCCGAGGCGAAGCGCTCCTCGGTGCCGAGCAGCGGGTGGCGGGCGGTGCCGCCCGCGGCGGCGCGGCGGGGTCCGGCGGCCGGCAGCCAGTAGCGCTTGCGCTGGAAGGCGTAGGTGGGCAGGTCCGCCTTGGCCGGCACGGTGTGCCCGGCGTGGTAGCCGGGCCAGGAGACGGTGAGTCCGGCGGCGTAGTACTCGGCGAGTGCGGTCAGGGTGGTGGTGGCCGTCCGGTCCCGGCGGCGCAGGCTGGCCAGCCACAGGTGGTCCTCGGCGGCGACGCCGCGCCGGGCGAGCGCGGTCAGCGCGGCCTGCGGGCCGATCTCGATCATGGCGTGCCGGCCGCGCCGGGCCACCGCGCGGATGCCGTCCAGGAAGCGCACGGGTTCGCCGATGTGCCGCACCCAGTAGTCGGGGGTGGCGATGTCGCGGAACCGGGCGAGCCGTCCGGTCACGTTGGAGATCAGGCTGATGGCCGGTTCGTGGAACTCGATGCCGTCGAGTGCGGCGCGGAAGTCGTCGTAGACCTCGGCCATCTGCGGGGAGTGGAAGGCGTGCGAGACCGCGAGCCGGTCGACGCGCACGCCGCGCTCCTTGAGGATGCCGCAGACCTCGTCCAGGGCGGGGAGGGCGCCGGAGACGACGCACTGGTCGGGGGCGTTGACCGCGGCCAGGGCGAGGTCGGGGCGGCTCTCCAGGAGCGGCTCGACGTCCTCGGCGGGGGCGGCGACCGCGGCCATGCCGCCCTCGGCGCGCACCGCCTGCATCAGCCGGGCCCGCGCGGCGACCAGCCGCACGGCGTCGGGGAGGCCGAACAGGCCGGCGACCGCGGCGGCGACGACCTCGCCGATGCTGTGCCCGACGAGCACGTTGGGGCGCACGCCCCAGGCCATCCACTGCCGGGCGAGGGCGTATTCGAGGGTGAACAGGGCGGGCTGGGTGTACTCGGTGCGGTCGATCGCCTTGGGGTCTTCTGCGGTGCCGAGCAGCAGGTCGCGCACGGAGCGGTCCAGGTGCTCCGCGAACAGCCGGTCGCACGCGTCGACGTGGGAGCGGAACTCCGGGAGGGCCTCGTAGAGGGCGGCGCCCATGCCGGCGTACTGGGAGCCCTGGCCGGTGAACATGAAGGCCGTCTTGCGGATGCCGCTGGGGCCCTCGTGGTCCTGGCCGGCCGCCTGGTCCAGGAGCCGGGCCAGGGCGGCGCGGTCGGCGACCGGGGCGGCGACGCGGTAGGGGTGGTGGGTGCGGGCGACGTTGGCGGTGTGGCAGAGGGCGTCGAGAGGGAGGTCGGGCCGCTCGTCGAGCAGCCGCCGGTGGTTCGCGGCCTGCTCGCGCAGGGCGGCGGAACTCTTGGCGGAGAGGGTGAACAGCGGGGCGGCGGGCGTGCCGGAGGGCTGCGGCGCGGGGCTCGCCTCCGGTGCCTGCTCCAGGACCACCGCGCCGATGGTGCCGGCGAAGCCGAAGCTGTTCACGACCGCGCGGCGCACCTCGGCCCGCCACGGCTCGCAGGCGGTCGGCACGCGCAGCGGGTAGAGGTCCCAGGGGATGCGCCCGGACGGGGTGGTGAGGTTCAGGTGCGGGTAGATGGTGCCGGAGCGCAGCTGCAGCACCGTCTTGATGACGCCGACGATGCCGGAGGCCGGCTCCATGTGGCCCAGGTTGGTCTTCACCGACGCGGTGAGCACGGGGTTGTCGGCGGTGTGCGACTCGGCGAACACGTCCCCGATGGCGCCGAACTCGATCGGGTCGCCGAGCGGGGTGCCGGTGCCGTGCGCCTCCACGTACTGGATGTCCTCGGGGGTGAGGCGGGCGGTGGCCAGCGCGGCGCGGATCACCTTCTCCTGCGCGGGGCCGTTGGGCACGGTCAGTCCGGCGCTGTCGCCGTCCTGGCCGACGGCGGTGCCGCGCACCAGGGCGAGCACCCGGTCGCCGTCACGCTCGGCGTCGGAGAGCAGCTTGAGGACCAGGACGCCGCAGCCCTCGGCGCGCGCGTAGCCGTCGGCCGACTCGTCGAAGGTCTTGCACTGCCCGTCCGGGGCGAGCATCTGCGCGTTGGAGAACATCACCGGGATGCGCGGGTGGTGCAGGGCGTTGACGCCGCCGCACAGCGCGATGTCGGTCTCGCCGGAGCGCAGGGCCTGCACCGCCAGGTGCAGTGCGACCAGGGAGGACGAGCAGGCGGTGTCGACGCTCATGCTGGGTCCGCGCCACCCCAGGAAGTACGACAGCCGGCCGGACAGCGGGAACATCGTGATGCCGGAGGCCAGGTGGCCGTCCATCTCCTCGTACGGCAGGGACTCCAGCTCCAGCGCGTAGTCGATGGAGCTGGCGCCGACGTAGACACCGCCGTTGCCGCGGCGCAGCGGGGCCGGGTCGATGTTGGCGTGCTCCAGGGCCTGCCAGGCGGTCTCCAGCAGCAGGCGCTGCTGGGGGTCCATGTACCGGGCCTCCTTCGGGGAGATGTTGAAGAAGGCGGCGTCGAAGAGGTCCACGCGGTCGAGGAAGCCCCCCGCGGTGGTGTGGATCTTCCCCTTGTCCTCGGGGGTCTCGGGGGTGAACGCGGCCACGTCCCACCGGTCCTGCGGGATCGGGCCGATCCCGCTGCGCCCCTCCCGCAGGAAGGCGTCGAACTCGTCGGGCGAGGTGCTGCCGCCGGGGAATCGCAGACCGATTCCGACGATCGCGACCGGCTCGGGCGGCTGCTGGGATTCCGCACGCGGCATGGAGGGGCTCCTTAGCTTTCCTGAGAAAAACTGTCCTGGACGGCCTGGGTCAAGTGGTCCACCAGATGGGCGACCGTCGGCTCGTTGAAGAGCACGCTGACATTGATGGAGAGATCAAGGAGCCGCTCCAGGCTCTGCCGTATCTCGGTCAGCCGCAGTGAGGTGAGTCCGAGATCGAAATAGCTGATGTCGAGCGGGAGATCCTCGGATTCGTCCATGAGGAGAACCGCCTTGAATTTCTTCAGGACGATCGACTCGATTCCTTCGGCGAGTTCGGCGCGCGGCAGATCACGCAGGCGCTGAACGGTGCTGTCGACGGGTGGCATGCAGTCATGCAAGCAACGCAGGCTGACGCCCCACTGACGGACGGCCGGGCCGGCTTGGCTGAATCAGCTCCCTGTCAGCGCCGGGTCAGATTCCACTGCCACGCTCGCACTGCTTCGAAAAATCCGCTCGCCACAGGTGAAAGGCTGAAGATGCTTCGCGAAGCCGCGCAGGAGGAGAGTGCCGAGGCACCTTCCGATATCAAGAGCTACGACCTATACATCGCGGGCAAGGACGTCGCGGGTGACGGGTGGGTGTACACCGTCAGCGGCCGGTCCCTGCTGGAAGACGTGTTCACCAGCGTGAGCCTGAAGCGCGCCCTGGAGCAGGACCCGGAGTCGGAGGCGGCCAGGCACCCGTACGTCGTCGGGCGCTGCGCGGTCGCGGACGACGCGTCCATCGACCTGGCCACGCAGGCCGCGGCCGCCGCCGCATCCGACTGGGCGGCCGTGCCGCTGGAGCGGCGGATGCGCCTGGGCACCCGGTTCCGCGAGGAACTCATCAAGCACCAGGACGAGTTCCTGCGCATGCTGGTCGCCGAATCCCACCCGGTCAAGCTGGCCCGCTGGGAGCTGAGCTGCCTGCTTCAGATCTACTCCCCGGGCTCCCTGCGCTGGTACACCAAGCAGATGCGGGTGGAGAAGGAGTACGCCGGCCGCACGCTGGTGCTGCACCGCCAGCCCGACGGTGTGGTGGCCTTCAACCCGCCGCAGAACGCGCCCCTGCCGAGCGCCGCCCTGTGCGTGCTGGCGCTGATGGCCGGCAACGCGGTGGTGGTGCGGGCACCGCGCAGCATCGCGCTGAGCACCATGTGGCTCCTGCGGGACGTGGTGGCGCCGCTGCTGGAGGAGATGGACGCGCCGGCCGGGGTGCTCAACGCGGTGTGCAGCAACCCCAAGCAGACCATGGACCGCTGGATCGCGGACCCGCTGATCGACGACATCTTCTACATCGGCGGCAGCCAGGAGGGCCTGCGCTTCGAGCAGCAGTGCGTGGCGCACGGCAAGAAGCCGATCCTCGAACTGGCGGGCAACGACGGCATCGTCGTGTGGAAGGACGCCGACGTCAAGTGGGCGGCCGAGGCCATCACCGAGGCCTTCTACGGCTCCGGCCAGATCTGCATGGTGCCCAACTACGTGCTGGTGCACCCGGACGTCGCGGACAGCCTGATCGCCGAGGTCAAGGAGCAGGTCAAGGGCATCCGGCCGGGCCTGCCCGAGGAGGAGGACGTGCTGCTGTCGCCGGTGCGGCGCAGCGAGCGGTTCTTCCGGCTGCTGCGGCAGGCGCTGGACAACGGCGCCGAGCTGGTCACCGGCGGCCACCGCACCGAAGTGGACGGCACGCCCTCGGAGACGGGGGTCTTCCTCCAGCCGACGGTGGTGCGCGTGGACGGCCTGGACCGGGCGCGCACCTACGACGTGGTGCGCGAGGAGACGTTCTTCCCGCTGGTGCCGATCGTGGTCCCCGAGCGGGAGGACGACGACACCCTCCTGGAGGCGTTCCTGCGCTTCGTCAACAGCAACGACTACGGACTGCGCAACTCCCTGTGGTCGCGTTCCGACCACGTCATCGAGACCTTCGTGCGGCGGGTCGTCAACGGCGGCCTGCTGAAGGTCAACGACTCCCACATCGGCTTCCTGCCCTACCTGCCCAGCCACGGCGGCACCGGCCGCACCGGCGGCGCCTTCGGCGAGGCCAACTACCCGATGCTCAAGACCTCCCACGTGCAGGGCGTCAGCATCGCCCGCGGCGTCAGCCCGTACGACGCGGTGTTCGGCGCCTGACCGCCATCCACCCCTGAACCCCGCCGTTACCGCTGGAGGCTTCCGTTGCGTTCCCTCGACCTCGCCCGCTCCGTCTGCGAGCGCTTCCACCCCGGTCTGCTCAAGGAGCTGGACCAGATCCCGTACACCGACCGAGAACGGCCGGGCAGCCCCGTGATCGACCTGTTCCGCATCCACGGCGGGGTCGGTCTGCTGATCCCCGAGGAGTACGGGGGCCACGGCGCCGACGCCCTGGACGCGCTGCGGGTCCAGCTGGCCCTGGGCGCCGTGTCCCCGTCGCTGGTGGCGGCCGTTTCGATGCACCACTTCACCATCGCCATGCTGTACTCGCTGGCCGTGAAGGAGGGCCGGCTGACCGACGAGCAGACGGCCCTGCTGCGCCGGATCGTGCCCGACCAGCAGGTGATGGCGTCCGGCTGGGCCGAGGGCCGGACGGCGCAGAACATCCTCAAGCCGGCCGTGACCGCCCGCCCGGTGCGCGACGGATTCCTGCTCACCGGCGCCAAGAAGCCGTGCAGCCTGTCCCGTTCGATGAGCCTGCTCACGGCGAGCGTCGCCATCCACGGCGACGACGGCGAGCCGGAGCTGGCGCTCGCCCTGGTGCCGGCCGACGCGTCCGGCCTGACCGTGCACCCGTACTGGGGTAACGACCTGCTGGCGGGCGCGGAGAGCGAAGAGGTGCGGCTGGAGGACGTGTTCGTGCCCGCCGGCATGGTCGTGCGGGCCGGCGCCGACGACCCGCACCGCCTCGACGACCTCCAGTCGGCCGGGTTCGTCTGGTTCGAGCTGCTGATCTCCGCCGGGTACGCGGGCGGTGCGCTGGCGCTGGTGGAGCAGGTGCTGGAGCGCGAGCGCGGCAGTGCGGCCGAGCGGGCCTCCCTCGCCGTGGACATGGAGGCGGCGGTCGCGCTGCTGGAGAACGTCGCGCGGGCGACAGGCCCGGAGCCCGGTGACGAGGAGTCGGTGGCCCGCGTACTGGTGGCCCGGTACGCCGTGCAGAACGCCCTGCCCGACATCGCCTCCCGCGCCCTGGAGCTGCTGGGCGGCATGGACTTCATCAGCGGCTCCGGTCCGGCACAGGCCGCGGCGGCGCTGCGGGCCCTCGCCTTCCACCCGCCGTCGCGCGCCGCCGCCGCCGAGCCGCTGCTGCGCTGGTTCGACGGCGGCGAGCTGGTCCTCGCCTAGGGCCTGTCCGCACGACCCCACGATCCCTTGGAGTGAGCCACACGTGACCGTCATACAGGAATCCCCGGCGGCTTCGTCCGCCGACGCCGAGGCAGAGGTCCTCGGCCTGTACCGCGCGCATCTGAGCAAGGGCCGGGCCACGCTGGCCGAGCTGTTCGGCAGCCACATGGAGGTGGCGTCCGAGGGCGCCTGGCTCACCACCAGCGACGGTGAGCGCTTCCTCAACGCCGGTGGCTACGGCGTATTCCTCATGGGCGCCCGCCACCCGATCGTGATGGAGGAGGTGGAGCGCCAGCTGCGCACGCACCCCACCGCGACCCGCATCCTGCTGGAGCCCACCGTGGCCCGCGCGGCCGAGGCACTGGTCTCGGTGCTGCCGCCCGGCCTGGACAGGGTGCACTTCGCGCTGTCGGGGGCCGAGGCGGTGGAGACCGGCCTGAAGCTGGCCCGCGCGGGCGGCTTCAAGCGCACGGTCTCCATGCGCGGCGGCTACCACGGCAAGACCCTCGGTGCGCTGTCGGCCACCGCCAAGGAGGTCTACCAGCGGCCGTTTCGCCCGCTGGTGCCCGACTTCCTGCACCTGCCCTTCGGTGACGCCGACGCCCTGGAGGCGGAACTCGCCGCCCACCCGGGCGAGGTGTGCGTCATCCTCGAACCGGTCCAGGGCGAGGGCGGCGTGATCATCCCGCCGAAGGGCTACCTCAAGCGCGTCGAGGCGCTGGTGCGCGAGTACGACGGCTTCCTGATCCTCGACGAGGTGCAGTCCGGCTTCGGCCGGCTCGGCGAGTGGTGGGGCGCCGACATCGAGGGCGTCCTCCCGGACGTCCTGCTCGCCGGCAAGGCGCTCGGCGGCGGGGTGATGCCGGTCTCGGCGGCCGTCGCCACCCGCAAGGCCTTCCGTCCCTTCGACAAGGACCCCTACGTCCACACCGCCACGTTCTCCGGCCAGCCGGTGCTGATGGCCGCGGTCCAGGGCGCCATCCGGGCCGTGAAGGAGGAGCGCCTGGTCACCAGGGCGCTGGACCTCGGCGCCCGGCTGCTGCCGGCGATCACCGAGATCGCGCGCCGCAACATCCCCGACCTCGTGGTGGACGTGCGCGGCCGGGGCCTGCTGATCGGCGTCGAGCTCGTCGAGGCCGGGCTGGCCGGCGAGCTGCTGATCGAACTGTTCAACCACGGCGTGGTCGCCAACCATTCGATGAACGGCAGCTCGGTGGTGCGGTTCACCCCGCCCGCCGTGCTCGGCGACACCGACGTGGACTTCCTCCTCAACTCCTTCGACCTGGCCACCCGCGACCTCGTACGGGGCGCGGCCAAGATGCCGGAAGGCGGTAACTGATCGTGAGGCACGTCGAACTCGATGCCCTGATACCCGGGGAGCAGGCCGAGTCGGTCCTGCACGCCGTACGGCGCTGGGAGCGGTACCCGGACCTGGCGCCCCATGTCAACGCGACCACGGTGCACGCCGCCTACCCCGACCCCGCCGCCTCCTCCAGCTGGGAGCTGCACTTCCGCAGCGGCCTGCTGCGCTGGACCGAGGACGACACCGTGCTGCCGGAGCAGGGCGAGATCCGCTTCGAGCAGTCCGACGGGGACTTCGACTCCTTCTCGGGGACCTGGTCGGTGACTCAGGACGGCGACGACGTCGCGGTCCGCTTCGACGCCGACTTCGACTTCGGCATCCCGAGTCTGGAGGGCATCCTCGACCCGATCGCCGAGCGGGTCATCAAGGAGACCGTGGCCTGGGCGCTGACCGGTCTCTTCCCCGCCGTGCGCATCGGCGGCGGCATCGAACTCACCCCGTCCGCCGCGCTCGGCGCCTAGCGCATCAGGGAGCTGCTGACCATGGACCAGGCAAACCCGTTCGAGACACCGCGCACGTACTCGCTGCACCGCGCCGAGTACCTGGTGGGCTTCGCCGTCACCACCGGCCTGATGATCGCCCACTTCGGCGAGATCCGCTGGCTGCCGGCCATCGCCCTCTTCCTCTACATCGACCTGATCGGCTACATACCGGGCGCGATCGCGTTCCGGCGCAGTGGCGGCCGGCCGATCCACAAGGCGTACTACGTCCTGTACAACGTGATGCACAGCCTCATCACCCAGGCCGCCGTGGCCGCGCTGTGGTGCTGGCTGGTGAAGCCGGAGTGGGCGCTGCTGGTGCTGCCCTTCCACCTCTTCGGCGACCGCGGGCTGTTCGGCAACTTCATGAAGTCCTTCGCGCTGCCCTTCGAGCCGGTCCGCCAGCCCGGCTACCTGAGGCTCCTGGACGACCTGGGCCTGCCGCACCCCAAGCCGGTCGGGCATGTGACGGACCCGGTGCCGGTCGGGCACGTCCCGGTCCGCAAGCCGGTGCCTGCGCCGCGGGCGGACGCCGCCGCGGCGCAGGAGGCCCCCGCTCAGGCCGCCGCGGCCGGAGAGTCCGCGGCCCGGCAGGCGGAGGCGCTGCGATGAGCACCGCGACCGCGACCGGCCCGCGCACACGCCGGCCCGTCCGCCAGGACCCGGCCGAACGGCGCCGGGCGCTCTACCACCTGGCGTCCCCCGTGTCGGTGCTGACCACCGGGCCGGAGAGCCGGATGCACGGCACCACCGCGAGCACCGTCACCCTGGTCTCGCGCGAGCCGCTCCTCGTCGGCGTCGTGCTGCGGGCCGGGTCGTCCTTCGCGCGGCGGGCCGCCGCCGAGGGCCGGTTCGCGATCAACGTGCTGGGGGGTGACCAGGCGGAGGTGGCCCGCCGGTTCGCCGACAGCGGGCGCCCCGACGGCAGCGCCCAGTTCGCGGGCCTGCCCTGGACGGCGGACCCGTACGCGCAGGCCCCGCTCATCGCGGGCGCGCTCGCCTACTACACCTGCCGCTTCCACTCCGCCCACGCCGCGGGCGACAGCGAGCTGCTGCTCGGCCATGTCGTGCGCGCCAGGGCGGACGAAGGGCTCCCCCTGCTGAGCTACGCCGGCCACCTGCACGCCGGCACCCTGCATCCGGTGAAGGAGGCCGCCGCGTCATGACGCAGTCCAAGGTATTCGTGGCCCCCGAGGCGGACTGGGACAAGGCGCCCGGTCTGCTGGACGGGGCGAAGGAACTCACCCTCGGCCCCGAGGAGTGCGACCTCGCCTACTGGATCACCTCGGTGGCCCAGGGCACGCTGCGCGACCGCGGCGTGACCGGCCACCACGACGACGCGATCGTCCCGGACTTCCTGAAGGAGCCGGGCCCGCTGCGCGAGGCTCTGGTGCTGGAGTTCGGTCTGCGTGGGCTGTCCGAGGAGCTGGCCACCCGGCTGCTCGGCCACTACGTGTCGATCGCTCCCGGCATCCCCGAGATGGAGTTCTACGCCACCCAGCTGCTCGACGAGGCACGGCACGCCCGGGTGTTCCGCAACCACCTGGTGGAGCTCGGCATCCCGGCCGACACGCTCCTGAAGAGCATCGACGAGATGGCCCGGGACTACCGCGCCCGGGTGCTGGACCCGGTGGTCGACTTCACCCTCGACATCGTCCGGGACCAGGCCGACTTCCCCGGCGGTGTCGCCGTGTTCGCCATCGTCATCGAGGGCGTGCTGGCGCCGGCCGCCGAGCTGAGCGAACGCAAGTGGACTCCCCTGTCCCCGGCCACCGGCGAGATCTCCCGCGGCACCGCGATCGACGAGATCCGCCATCTGACGGTGGCCAGCACCATCCTGCGCGACCACGTGGCCGCGCACCCCGAGTACCGTCCGCGCCTGCTGGAGATCCTGCGGGCCGGCGTGCGGCTGTGGGACGAGATCCCCGACCGGGAGTTCGTGATCCACCGCGAGGAGCTGTTCCAGGAGGGCATGCTCCGGCACGCCGACCGGATCGGCGACTACGAGATCTGGCCCGGCGTGCGGATGCTCGACACCACTCCCGAGCAGCGCTACGACATGGCCGAGCGGTGGACCGACGAGATGGCCGAGGCTCGGATGGCCTACATGGGTCTGCCCCTGGAGGTCCTCAGCAGTCCGGGACCGGGCGCGTGAGCACCGGACGGGCCGCCGTGGTCTGCGGGATCGGGTCGTACGTCCCGCCCGACGTGGTCACCAACGAGGACCTGGCCCGGCGGCTGGACACCTCGGACGACTGGATCCGCTCGCGCACCGGGATCGCCCGGCGCCGTGTGGTCGCCCCGGGCACGGCGACCAGCGACCTGGCGGTCGAGGCGGGCCTGCGGGCCTTGAAGTCGGCGGGAGACGAACGGGCGGGCGCGGTGGTGCTGGCCACCACCACCCCGGACCAGCCGTGCCCGGCCACCGCGCCGCAGGTCGCGGCGCGGCTCGGACTCGGCGAGGTGCCCGCCTTCGACGTGGCCGCCGTCTGCTCCGGCTTCCTGTACGGCCTGGCCAGCTCGGCGGGCCTGATCGCCGCCGGAGTGACGGACCGGGTGCTGCTGATCGCCGCGGACGCGTTCACGACGATCATCAACCCCGAGGACCGCACCACGGCGGTGATCTTCGCGGACGGCGCGGGCGCGGTGCTGCTGCGGGCCGGCTCCCCCGAGGAGCCGGGCGCGGTCGGCCCGCTCGTGCTGGGCAGCGACGGCGGGCTGAGCCATCTGATCGAGGTGCCGGCCGGAGGGTCGCGGCAGCGGTCGTCCGGCCGGGAGCCCGCTCCGGAGGACCGCTTCTTCCAGATGGTGGGCCGCGACACCTACCGACACGCGGTGGAGCGGATGACCGCCACCTCCACCGAGGCGGCCGAGCGGGCCGGCTGGCAGCCGTGCGACGTCGACCGGTTCGCCGCGCACCAGGCCAACGCCCGCATCATGGATGCGGTCTCGGAGCGGCTCGGCATCCCCGGCGAACGGCGGCTGAGCAACATCGCGCAGGTCGGCAACACCGGCGCCGCCTCCCTGCCGCTGCTGCTGGCCGAGAGCGCGGCGGACGGACGGCTCACCGCCGGGCACCGGCTGCTGCTGACCGCGTTCGGCGGCGGGCTGTCATGGGGCGCGACCACGCTGGTCTGGCCCGAGGTGCAGACCATCTGACGTTCCGTCACACACGGGGGCCCGGGCCGGCCCCTCCCACAAGCGCTGTCCGACACAGCGGAGAACGGGCGCTTGCGCCTTCGAGAGAACTGTCGAAAGGAACCGACATGCTGGAGCAGCTCAAGGAAATCCTGTCCAACAAGCTCAAGGTGTCTCCCGAGGCCATCACCCCGGAGGCCACCCGCGAGGACATCGAGCTGGACTCGCTGGCCGTGGTGGAGCTGTCGCTGCTGCTGAAGTCCGAGCTGGGCCTGGACGTCAGCGACGACGACCTGCTCGAGGCGGAGACCGTGGCCGACATGGTCCGGCTGATGGAGGAGCGGAGTGCGAAGGTCTGATGGCCGGCATGGACATCGCCGTCACCGGGCTCGGCCTGGTCACCCCGGGTGGTATCGGGGTCGGGCCGAGCTGGGCGGCGGTCTGCGACGGCAGGCCGGCCGCCGCCCTCGATCCGCTGCTGACGGATAACCCCGTACGTATCTCCTGCCGGGTGCCCGACTTCGACCCCGAGCTCCTGCTGAGCGCACGGCGGGCCCACCGCCTGGACCGGTTCGTCCAGTTCGCGCTGGTCGCCGCGCACGAGGCGGTGGCCGACGCGGGCCTGGATCCGCAGAGCTGGGACGGGGCGCGGGTGGGTGTGGTGCTGGGCTGCGCAGACGGCGGCCCGGGAACCGTCGAGGAACAGCACCACGTGCTGCGCGAGCAGGGCGCCGACCGGGTCTCGCCGCTGCTGCTGCCCATGCAGCTGCCGAACATGCTGGCCGGGCAGACGGCCATCGAGTTCGGGGCGACCGGGCCCAACCTGGTGGTGGCCACCGCCTGCGCCTCGGGCGCGACCGCCATCGGCACGGCCCGGGACCTGCTCGCCCTCGGCCGCTGCGACATCGTCCTCGCGGGCGGCAGCGAGGCCATGGTCACCCCACTGGTCATGGCCGGCTTCGCCCAGATGGGGGCGCTGTCGAGACGGCACGACGACCCGGCCTCCGCGTCCCGGCCGTTCGACGCCGACCGGGACGGCTTCGTCGCCGGGGAGGGCGCCGGCATCCTCGTCATGGAACGGGTGGCGGACGCCCGCGCCCGCGGCGCCCATGTGCACGGCCGGATCATCGGCTACGGCGCCACCGCCGACGCCCACCACATGACGTCGCCGCACCCCGACGGCGCGGGCATCGAGGCCGCCGTCCGAGCCGCGCTGGCCGACGCGGGCGCGGACCCGGACGACGTCCAGCACGTCAACGCCCACGGCACGTCGACACCGCTGAACGACCTGGCGGAAGCCCGCATGATCGGCCGGACGCTGCGCGGGGACCCGCTGGTCACATCCACGAAGGGAGTCACCGGACACCTGCTCGGCGCGGCCGGGGCGGTCGAGGCCGCCTTCACCGTGCTGAGCGTCGAGCACGAACTCGTGCCCCCCACCGCCAACCTCGTCATGCCCGACTCCAGGATCGACATCAAACTCGCGCAGGCCGCCACCTACATGCCCATCGATCTCGCCCTGAGCAACTCCCTGGGCTTCGGCGGCCAGAACACGGCACTGGCCATCGCCCCGGCCTGAACGGCGCGGCCACGCACCGGCAGCCGCCCGCGGAGCACCTCCGCCGGGCGGCTGTTCCCGTGCGGCACCCGGCCGCACGGCGCCACCCCGCCCGCCCGCGGGCCACCCCATCCCGCCCCACGTCAGGAGTCCACCGTGCACGATCCCCAAGAACTGCTGAAGGACGGGCCGCAGGCCGTACGGCGGCTGGCCCGCCGCCGCCACGACCTCGACCCGGCCGCGCTGGCCGACGCCCTGCGCGAGCGCAACGGCGCGCAGGCGGAGGTGACCCGGCTGCGCACCGAGCTGAACCGCACGTCCAGGGCCCGCCGCTCCGGCCCACCGACCGAGGAGGAGAAGGCGTCCGCCCGGGCGCTGCGGGCCGAGGTGCAGCGGGCCGAGGCCGCCGCCCGCACGGCCGCGGCACACCTGACCGAGCTGGTGCTCTCCGTCCCCAACATCCCCCTGGACGCGGTCCCGGACGGCGACTCGGAGAAGGAGGCCGTGGAGATACGCCGGGGCGGTCCCGCTCCGCGTCCGGCGGACGGCGCCCGCCACCACGCCGACATCGGGGAGTCCCTCGGCATCCTCGACGGCCCAGCCGCGGCCCGGCTGTCCGGTGCCCGCTTCGCCGTCGTCCGCGGGGCCGGAGCACGACTGGAGCGGGCCCTGCGCGACTTCCTCCTCGACCTGCACACCCGCGAGCACGGCTACACCGAGCAGTCGGTGCCGTTCCTGGTCGACCGCGACACCATGACCGGGACCGGGCAGCTGCCCAAGTTCGAGGACGACCTGTTCCGCACCCAGGTCGGTGGGCGGGAACTGTTCCTGATCCCCACCGCAGAGGTCCCGCTGACCAACCTGGTGGCCGGCCGGCTCCTGGACTCCCGCTCGCTGCCGCTGGCCTTCACCGCCTGCACGCCGTGCTTCCGTGCGGAGGCCGGGGCGTACGGCCGGGACACCCGCGGCATCCTGCGGCTGCACCAGTTCGAGAAGGTGGAGCTGGTGCGCGTCTGCGCCCCCGAGGACGCCCCGAAGCAGCTCGAACTCATGGTGAGTCACGCGGAGGAGTGCCTGAAGCGCCTGGAACTGGCGCACCGCGTGGTGCTGCTGCCGGCCGGCGACCTCGGGTTCTCCGCCCGGATGACCTACGACGTCGAGGTGTGGCTGCCGGGCAGCGGCTCCTACCGGGAGATCTCGTCGGTCTCCGACTGCGGCACCTTCCAGGCGCGTCGCGCGGACATCCGCGTCAAGCGGCCCGACGGGAGCAGGACTCCGGCGGTCACGCTGAACGGCTCTGCGCTGCCGATCGGCCGCACGGTCGCCGCGCTGCTGGAGCAGGGCGTGCGGGAGGACGGCTCGGTGGTACTGCCCGAGGCCCTCGTCCCGTACACCGGCTTCCGCCGGATCCTGCCGGGCGGGGACACCGCGTAGGCGCCGGGGGCGCCACCGCGGAAGGGGCGGGAGCCGGGTCCGCGACCCGCTCCCGCCCCTTTCGCCGCGCCCGTCCCGGGGCTCAGACGCCCATCATGTGCACCCCTCCGTCGACGTGCACGATCTCCCCCGTGGTGCGCGGGAAGAAGTCCGAGAGCAGGGCGACGACCCCGCGGGCCGCCGGGTCCGGGTCGGTGGGGTCCCAGCCCGCCGGGGCCCGGTGCTCCCAGACCCCGGCGAGGTCGGCGAACCCGGGGATGGACTTGGCCGCCATGGAGCGCAGCGGTCCCGCCGCGACGAGGTTGCAGCGGACGCCGCGGCCGCCCAGGTCCCGGGCGAGGTAGCGGCTGGTCGATTCCAGGGCGGCCTTCGCGACGCCCATCCAGTCGTAGCGCGGCCAGGCGACCGCGGCGTCGAAGGTCAGCCCGACCACCGAGCCACCGCGCCGCTCCATCAGCGGCAGGCAGGCCGTGGTCAGCGACTTCAGGGAGTACGCCGACACGTGCACGGCGGTCGACACGTCGTTCCAGTCGCCGTCCAGGAAGGAGAAGGCGCCCCGCGGCCCGTAGGCGATGGAGTGCACCAGTCCGTCCAGGGTGTCGGTGTGCTCGCGGATCCGGTCGCCGAGGCCGTCCAGTTGCCGCTGGTCGGTGACGTCGAGTTCGAGCACCGGGGCCGGCTTCGGCAGCCGTCCGGCGACGCGCTCGATCAGGGAGAGGCGCCCGAAGCCGGTGAGGATGACCTCGGCACCCTCCTCCTGGGCGATGCGGGCCGTGTGGAAGGCGATGGACGCGTCCGTGACGACCCCGGTCACCAGGATCCGCTTGCCGGCAAGAAGTCCGCTCATGCCCGGGTCACCGCCTCGGGCAGGGCCCGCACCAGCGGGGAGTCGTGGCCGAGGGCGCCGAGTGCGGCGGCGCCGCCGGGCGAGCCCAAGGCGGCGAAGAAGTCGGCGTTGGAGGCGGTGTGGTCGCCCCACTCGGCGGGCACGTCGTCCTCGAAGCAGATCGCCTCGACGGGGCAGACGGGTTCGCAGGCGCCGCAGTCGACGCATTCGTCGGGGTGGATGTACAGGGCCCGGCGGCCCTCGTAGATGCAGTCCACGGGGCATTCGTCGACGCAGGAGCGGTCCTTGACGTCGACACAGGGCAGGGCGATGACGTAGGCCATCGTCAGCTCCTCTTCGTCACGGGGGTGGTCGGGTGGCCGGGGACGCCGTCGACCGGGGCCCCGGTGGTGCGCTCGCCCAGCAGCAGGACGGTCGCCGCCAGGGCCGCCATCGCCGCGGCGATGACCCCGAACAGGGCACCGGGGCCGTGCGCGTCCAGGACCGGCAGCAGGACGAACGGCAGTGCGGCAGCGCTGAGTTTGGACAGCGAGTAGGCGGCGCCGGACGCGGTGGCGCGGATCGCGGTCGGATACTGCTCGGAGAGATAGACGTGCGAGACGCTGGAGAAGACGTTGCTGCACAGGGTGTAGACGAAGCCGAACGCCACGATGAGCGCGGGGGATCCGGCGTAGGCGAAACCGAGGCCGGCGACCATCATCGCCGCCGCGGAGGCGGCGACCAGCGTCCGGCGCTCGAACCGGTCGACGATCGGCAGGGCCAGCGCGGAACCGACCGGGTAGCCCAGGAAGGACAGCGCGGTGAAGCCGATGCCCGCGACGAGGCCGTAGCCCTTGGCCGCCACGATCTGGGGCGCCAGCGTGCCGAAACCGTAGTAGCCGACCACGGACAGCACGCAGAAGATCCACAGCACCACCGTGCGGCGCCGCATGCCGCGGCCGAACACGTCGCGCACACGGTGGCGCACCGCGGCCGGTTCCACCGGTCCGGCGGTGTCCACGGCCACCGGGCGCACCGTCGCGGGACGGTCCGGGTGGGCCTGCTTCTCCATCTCGGCCACCAGCAGCTCGGCCTCCTCCGTGCGGCCCTGGGCGGCCAGCCACCTCGGCGACTCGATCAGCCGGCGGCGCAGCACCCACACCACGGCGGAGCCCAGCGCCCCGATCACGAACAGCCAGCGCCAGCCGGCGATGCCCAGTGGGGACAGGGGCACCAGCCACAGCGCGGCGAAGCCGACGGCGGGCACCCCGCAGAAAGCGACGGTGTAGGCCCAGGCGATGTACCGGCCGCGCCGCTTGGCGGGCAGCACGTCGGCCAGATAGCAGTCGGACAGCACCTGTTCGGCACCGATGCCGATGCCGGCCATGAAGCGGGTGACGATCAGCCAGGCGGCGTTCGGCGAGAAGGCGCCCAGCAGGGAGAAGCCCGAGTAGATGGCGAGGTTGATCAGGAAGGCCCGGCGCCGGCCGAACCGGTCGGCGATCCGGCCGAGCACCAGCGAGCCGATGAACTGGCCGATGAACACCGAGGCCAGGACGAGTTTGAGCTCGGTCGCCCCGAAGGCGAAGTCGCTCTGGAGCACTTTGGCGATGGTGCCCGAGAGGTTGTTCTCGAACGTGTCGAAGAGCAGACCGATGCCGATGACCATGGTGAGTCTTCGGTGCATCGGGGTGATCGGCATGCGGTCCAGGCGGACCCCGATCGCGGCGGGAGCGGTGACACCGCCCGCCACCGTGGTGGTCTGGGACATGGGGAGGCTCTCCTTGGACTCCTGGTTCTCAGGGACTCCGGTGAGGGAACCGCCCGGGCCGACGGCGGGCCCGGGCGTGCGGCCCGGGGGCCGGGGCTGTGGACAAGTGGGGGTGCGGGGGCGGTGCGGGACCGGAGCGTGGGGGGGGGTCCCGGACCGGCGGTGACCGAGGGCGCGGGCCGGTCAGGCCGCCTGGGTCGCCCGGCGCCTGATCTCCTCCTCCACGGTCCCGGCCCGCACCGGCTCACTGACCTCGTGCAGGAAGGAGGCGACCTCCCGGTAGGACGCCCAGAAGCCGACCTCGTGGTACGGCACCCCGCGCTCGGCGCAGTAGGCGCGGGTCAGTTCCCGGGCGCGCGCCAGGTGCTTCTGCGGCATGGCCGGGAACAGATGGTGCTCGACCTGGTAGTTGAGGCCGCCGTAGAGGAAGTCGACCACCGGGTTCGGGCGGATGTTGCGGGAGGTGAGGACCTGGCGCTCCAGCCAGTCCAGGGTCTCCTCCTCGCCGTCGCGGACGTCCATGCCCTTGTGGTTCGGGGCGAAGATCATGCCGAAGTAGACGCCCAGGGCGGCGTGCTGCACGAGGATGAACGCGACGGCGAGGACCGGCGAGAGCACCGTGAAGACCAGGGCGCAGTAGACCGCGGCGCGCAGCACGATCAGGAACGACTCCAGCACGGGCCGCTTGGTCTTGCCCTGCGCGATGGACACCACGGCCGTCCGGAGCATCTTGAAGCCCTCCAGGACGAGCAGCACGAAGAACAGCACGCTCTGGTGGCGCACGACGAACTTCTGCGTGCCCCGCCGGCTGGGGTACTGCTTGACGTCGAAGATGACGGTGCGCCGGCCGATGTCCGGGTCCTTGTCGAGGTGGTTGGGGTTGCTGTGGTGCCGGTTGTGGTGGTTGACCCACCAGCCGTAGCTGACCCCGTTGACGAGGTTGGCGTGGATGTAGCCGACGGCGGAGGCGGCCTTCTTGCTGCGGAACATGGCCTTGTGTCCGGCGTCGTGCCACATGAACGCCGACTGGCCGCCGCACAGCCCCATCCACAGGGCCGTCAGGAGCTGCCACCAGGAGTCGCCCAGGGCGAAGAACGCGGCGAATCCGATCAGCAGCAGGGTGGTGTTGAGCGCGAGACGGCCCACGTAGTAGCGCGGGTCGAGGTCGAGGAGACCTTCCGCTTTGACGCGTTTGAGTAGCTCGGCGAACGTCGCCGAGGCGCCGGTGCGCGGGCCGGCCGCGGAGGCGGCGGCTACCCCGGCTTCTTGTGTGTGCGGACGCTGCATGCGTTGCTCTCCTTGGGAGAAGTGCCCGGTTCGGGCGGCGGCGCCGCTGCCCCGCGGACCTGCGGGCGCCGCGAGTCGGCCGTGCTCCCGCGGGCGGTCGGGAACGCGCGGCGTGCCCGCCCGGCGGTCCGGGAACGCCGGAGCACACTGCGGTACTCCGCCAAAGGACCACCGGACGAACACGTGTCCAGCGTGCTGCCCCGCGCTGATGTGCCACTGATGCCGGTCTGATCGGCGGGGGCCGTCAGGCGGCGGACTCGGCGCGCAACCGTTCGTCGAGCGCCAGGACGGCGGCGTCCGCGTCGCGCGCCACGTCCTCGTCGTCGGGCGCGCCGATGACGGCCATCAGCCGCTCGACCACGGTGTGCTGGAGGACTTCGGTGCTGGTGTCGGGTCCGTTGTCACTCATCGCTGGTTCTCCTGTTCCGGAAGACGGGTGGTGCGTGAGGGCGGTGCGGGGAGGGTGACCCGCGACGCCGCGCCCCGCCGCGGGCACGGTCGGACGGAGCTCCCCACTGCGGGCCTGCTGGATGACGGATCGTCAGAACGCCTTGCAGGCGCGGAAGACGTGGGCGAAGGACGCCAGAGAGGCCTGCGGGCCGTCGAAGGCGACGTACTCCGGGATGACCACGTCCGGAGCCCACTTCTGCTTGTACGACAGCTGGGTCTGCGCCGGGTACAGCGCGGCCCCCTCGGCCCACAGGGCGTGCATCAGCCACTGGAACGCCGGGCTGTGGCCGTCGATCTCGTGGTCGGCGTCGAGCCCGGTGAACGGGGTGAAGCCGAAGTGCAGCCACTCGACGCCCTCCGACCGGAACACCTCGACGGCGGTCGCGTTGATGGCCTCCATCAGTCCCGGGGAGCCGTCCGGGACGCGCCGGCTCAGATCGTGCATCCAGCCGGCCCGGCCGCCGTACACCGGCGAGTAGGAGATGTACGCCACGGGGTTGCCGTCGATGGTGCCGGTGAACAGCCGGCGGTGTGCCTGGGCCGGTCCGCCGATCTGGCCGACCAGGAACTCCAGTTGCTGGGCACCGCCCTTGGAGCCGAGCCAGGCCCGGTCGATGGCGGCGATCGCGTCCTGCCAGTCGTCGGCGGAGACCTCCTGGACGACCAGGCCGTTGCGGCGGGCCCGGGAGATCTTGTTGCGCAGTTGCATGAAGCGGGTGCCGCGCAGCGTGAAGTCCCGCAGGCCGACGGCCCAGGAGGCGCCGACCTGGTTGACGGTGAAGCCGCGGCGGGCGTAGTGCTCGGCGTCGGCGCGCTGGAGCTGGATGCCGACCAGGGTGCGGCCCTCCTCGCGGACGTGCCGGCGGAAGGCCTCAAGGAGGGGGTCGTAGTCGTCGGGGGCGGCGAAGGGGCCGCCGAACTGGACGGCGAACCGGCCCGTGCGGCGGTACACGACGACGCCGTCGGCACCGGGCAGTGTGAAGACGTCGTTTCCGCTGTTGAGGGCCAGGAACGCACTGGGGTTCTCGCTTGACGTATGGGTGCGTATCGCCTTGAGAACGGGGTTCTCCATGGCGGTCACGGTCATTGTTTTCCCCTTTCGGGAGCGTTTTCCGTCGTCCCGAGTAGAGCATCGAGGGCAGGCGCGGGAAAAGACCGGAAGGGAATTCTTCGACCGAGTCAGAGAGACGTCAGCGCTTTGTCAGACCTCCCTGCCAATGTTGTTCTCGTGAACGGCACGGGAGACCGGAAGCCGGCACAAGGAGAGGTGCCCGGAGCGGCTCATCGGGGACCAGAGAGCGATCTCACGGTCGGGCCCAAAAAGCCCACGCAGGTTCGAATCCTGCCCTCTCCGCGAAAACGGCCACGCACCAACGGCCGCACAAGGAGAGGTGCCCGGAGCGGCTCAACGGGGACCAGAGAGCAATCTCACGGTCGGGCCCAAAAAGCCCACGCAGGTTCGAATCCTGCCCTCTCCGCGAAAACGGCCACGCACCAACGGCCGCACAAGGAGAGGTGCCC
>NZ_JBVHTO010000003.1:0-161156 GCF_055565855.1 Streptomyces sp. NPDC028308 | reverse complement strand
CGGAGCGGCTCAACGGGGACCAGAGAGCAATCTCACGGTCGGGCCCAAAAAGCCCACGCAGGTTCGAATCCTGCCCTCTCCGCTCGTCGTATACGCGCCCGGCTTCCCGCGGCCCCGCCCCACCGGCCCGCGCGGCCCCGGTGCCGCACACCGTCGGCGACCCCCGCGCCGACGGACACCCGCGCCCCGGCGCACCGCCCGGCACTGGGCGGTGCGCCGGGGCGCAAACACGTTCGCACCTATCACCCCTTCCGGTTGACCTCTCCCGTATGGCAACCGCGCAGCTCAGCGCCCCTGCCGACAGGACTCGGACTCGTTCAGCAGAAAAATACCTTCTCAAAGGAATTATTTTGTGCCAGGATGGAGTCGGGAGGAAACCCCGGGACGGAAACGGGCCCGGGAGACCGCCATGCGGCCTCGGCCGCAGAGGTGGACCGCCGTGACCGGCGGCCCCCCGACCACTCTCTGCCGCACTGATCGCCAAGGGGGAAACATGCTGACGTTCTCGATCCTCGGGGCACTGCAGATCCGCACCGCGTCGGGACCGGCCGAGATCTCCGGCGATCTGCAACGGACCCTGGTCCAGACGCTGCTGGTCAGCGAGGGCCAGTCGGTCTCCGGTGAGGCACTGGTCGAGGAGATGTGGGGCGAGGGCGCCCCGGACAACCAGGCAAACGCCCTGCAGGCCCACGTCAGCCGGCTGCGCCGCAAGCTGCGCGGCCTGGAGCCCGACCGCACCACCTCGCGCGTCACCATCCACCCCTCGGGCTACCGCCTGACGGTCAACGAGGGGGAACTGGACGCCGCCGAGTTCGTCGGGACGGTCCGCCAGGCCGAGACCCTCGGCTCGGGCTCACCGGAGGAGGCGGCCCGGTTACTGAGGCGGGCCCTGGCCATGTGGCGGGGGCCGGTCTTCGGCGGCTTCACCGGCGGGACCGTCTGCCAGCTCGCCGGCGCCCGCTACGAGGAGTACCGCATGCGGGCCATGGAGCTCCGCTTCGACGCCGAGCTGCGGCTCGGTCGGCACGCCGCCGTCCTGGCCGAACTCGCCGAGACCCACACGAGCCACCCGCTCAGGGAACGCTTCTGCGAGCAGCTGATGATCGCCCTGTACTGCGCGGGCCGTCAGGCCGACGCCCTGGACGTGTTCCGCCGTATGCGCCGCCACCTCGCCGACGAACTCGGCATCGAGCCCTCCCCCGCGCTGCGGCAGGTCGAGAGCGCCATCCTGTCCCACGACCCGGCCCTGTCCGGTGACGTGCGCGCTCCCCTGCTCCAGCTCACCTGACGCCACCGGCCCCCGCACCGCGTAAGCGGCACGTCAGCCGCTGGTCAGCACCGCCTGGAACGATCCGGATCGGAAGTGGAAACCGCCCCCCGACCTTTGGAGAACCACATGACCACGAGCCAGTCGCCGGCCCGCGCCGTGACGACCCGGGGGCGCGCGGAGGCCGCGCGTCCGTTACGCCTCTTCCTCGGCCTCGACGCCGTCGTGACCGGCGGCAACGGCCTCATCTACCTGTTCGCCGCCGGTCCGGTGGGAGACCTGCTCGGCCTCGGCACCGGCTTCCTCCGCGGCATCGGCGTGTTCCTCACCGCCTACGGCGCACTGGTCGCCCTGCTGGCCGCCCGTCCGGTGCCGTCCACCACGGCCACCAAGGTGGTCATCGAGGCGAACCTGCTGTGGGCGGTCGCGAGCGTGGCCGCCGTGGTCTTCGGCTGGCTGGACCCGAACACCGTCGGCACGGTGTGGACCCCGCTCCAGGCGGCCGTCGTCGCGGCCTTCGCCGTGCTCCAGATGAACGGCCTGCGCCGGCTCGGCAACTGACATCCCGTCCCATCCAGGGGGAGACATGAGGTCCCACGTCGCGGAGCTGGCCGAGATACGCCGCCAAGTACTGGCCGGCCCCAGTGAGAAGGCGACGCGGGCGCAGCACGCCAAGGGCAAGCTGACCGCGCGCGAGCGCATCGGCCTGCTGTTGGACGAGGGCTCGTTCCGCGAGGTCGAGCAGCTGCGCCGGCACCGGGCGACCGGGTTCGGCCTGGAGGCCAAGAAGCCGTACACGGACGGTGTCATCACCGGCTGGGGCACGGTGGAGGGCCGTACGGTCTTCGTCTACGCCCATGACTTCCGCATCTTCGGCGGCGCGCTGGGCGAGGCCCACGCCACCAAGATCCACAAGATCATGGACATGGCCATCGCGGCCGGGGCGCCGCTGGTCTCCCTCAACGACGGCGCCGGCGCCCGCATCCAGGAGGGCGTCACCGCGCTCGCCGGGTACGGCGGCATCTTCCAGCGCAACACCCGGGCCTCCGGCGTCATCCCGCAGATCTCGGTGATGCTCGGCCCCTGCGCCGGAGGTGCCGCCTACTCCCCCGCCCTCACGGACTTCGTGTTCATGGTCCGCGAGACCTCGCAGATGTTCATCACCGGCCCGGACGTCGTCAAGGCGGTCACCGGCGAGGAGATCACCCAGAACGGCCTCGGCGGCGCCGACGTGCACGCCGAGACCAGCGGCGTCTGCCACTTCGCCTACGACGACGAGGAGACCTGCATCGCCGAGGTGCGCTACCTGCTGTCGATGCTCCCGCAGAACAACCGGGAGAACCCGCCCGCGGTGCCGTGCGACGACCCGCACGACCGTCGCTGCGACACTCTCGCCGACCTGGTCCCGGCGGACGGCAACCGGCCGTACGACATGGCGGAGGTCATCGAGGAGCTCGTCGACGACGGCGAGTACCTGGAGGTCCACGAGCGCTGGGCGCGCAACATCATCTGCGCGCTGGCCCGTCTCGGCGGGCAGGTGGTGGGCGTCGTCGCCAACCAGCCTCGGGTGCTCGCCGGTGTCCTGGACATCGAGGCCAGCGAGAAGGCCGCCCGCTTCGTGCAGATGTGCGACGCCTTCAGCATCCCCATCGTGACCCTCCTGGACGTGCCCGGGTTCCTGCCCGGCGTCGACCAGGAGCACGGCGGCATCATCCGCCACGGCGCCAAACTGCTGTACGCATACTGCAACGCAACGGTGCCGCGGATCTCGCTGATCCTGCGCAAGGCCTACGGCGGCGCCTACATCGTCATGGACAGCCAGTCCATCGGCGCCGACCTCACCTACGCATGGCCCACCAACGAGATCGCCGTCATGGGCGCCGAGGGCGCGGCCAACGTCATCTTCCGCCGCCGGATCGCCGAGGCCGAGGACCCCGAAGCCATGCGGGCCGAGCTGGTCAAGGAGTACAAGGCGGAACTGATGCACCCGTACTACGCGGCTGAGCGGGGCCTGGTCGACGACGTCATCGACCCCGCCGACACCCGCGAAGTCCTCATCCGCTCACTGGCGATGCTGCGCACCAAGCACGCCGACCACCCCGCCCGCAAGCACGGCAACCCCCCTCAGTGACGGCACAGCCGCCCCCCAGTGACGGAGGTCCCATGCTCACTCCCCCGCCCCCCATCCGCATCGAGAAGGGCCAGGCCACGGACGAGGAACTGGCCGCCGTCGCGGCCCTGCTGCTCAGCCGTGCCGCCCGGGCCGGCGTCGACACGCAGGCGTCCACCCCCGGCACCACCTCCTGGCGCCCCCACGCCTTCCACGCCCCGCACAGCTGGCAGACGCCCTGAGCGGTGACGCGCCGAAGCGCCGGACCGGCCCCCTCTCCGCGGGGCCGGTCCGGCGCTTCGGCGCCCCCGGCTCCTGTCCGGCCACCGGCCACGCCCGACCGCCAAGGAGAACCCGCAGGTCAGATGGCCTTCGAGGCAGGCTCCAGGATCGCCACGCACTCCACGTGATGCGTCATCGGGAACAGGTCGAACGCCCGCAGCGTCCGCACCTTGTAGCCGCCGTCGCGGAAGTACGCCAGGTCGCGGGCCAGGGCCGCCGGGTCGCAGGCGACGTACGCGATGCGGCGGGCGCTCAGGGACGCCAGGTGCTCCACCGTCTTCTTGCCGGCGCCCGCGCGCGGCGGGTCGAGGACGATCAAGTCGACCTCGGTGATGCCGGTGCGCGGCAGGACCGACTCGACCTTGCCCTGCTCGACGCGCACGCGCTCGAAGCCGGCGAGGTTGTGCCGGGCGTCCTCGACGGCGCGCTTGCCGGACTCGATGCCGAGGACCGCGCCCTTGTCGCCGAGGCGGTCGGCGAGCGCGCCCGCGAAGAGGCCGACACCGCAGTACAGGTCGAGCGCCATGTCGCCCTTGCGCGGCAGCAGGCCCTGCATGACGGCCTTGACCAGGGTGTCGGCGGCCTTCGGGTGGACCTGCCAGAAGCCGCCGCTGCCGACCCGGTAGGTGCGGTCGTCGGCGCGCTCGCGGACGAACGCGCGGCCGTGGACGCGGTGGATGCCGCCGTCGTGCTCCTCGACGCGCATCACCGAGACCGGCCGGTCGAGCTCGACCAGGGGCAGCCGGGCGCCCGGGCGGGGCTCCAGGATCACCATGCGGTCCTGGGACCCCGTCGCGGCGATGGCCTCGACGGACTGCATCCCGGCCCAGTCGCGCTGCTCGATGCCCAGCTCGCTCACACCCTCGGCGGCGATCATGCAGTGCTCGATCGGCTCGACCTCGTGCGAGCGGTGGCGGCGCAGCCCCGCGTTGCCGTCCGGGTCCACGGCGTACTGCACGCGCGTGCGCCACGAGGGCACCTCGCCGGGGGGCAGCTTGTCGCCCTCGGCGGGCATCACCGTGCCGTCCCAGCCGGCCTCCTCGGGCGTGAGACCCGCGAGGCGCTGCAGCTGCTCCGCGACGACCTCGCCCTTGAGCCGCCGCTGGGCGCCCGGCTTGGCGTGCTGCCAGTCGCAGCCGCCGCAGCGTCCGGGGCCCGCGTAGGGGCAGGGCGCCTCGACGCGGTCCTTGGACGCGTCGATGATCTCGACGGCGTCCGCCCGCAGGAAGCGCGCGCCCTCCTCGCCCTCGGTCACCCGGGCGCGGACCTTCTCGCCGGGCAGCGCGTGCCGGACGAAGAGGACCTGGCCCTCGGACGTACGGGCGATGCAGTGCCCGCCGTGGGCGACGGGGCCGATCTCGACCTCGTACTCCTCCCCCACCAACGACTTCTTCGGTTCTGCCTGCATGGCGGGGTGACTCCAGATGCGAAAAGGGGGACGGCCGGACAACAGCCCACCAGTCTACGTGGACGTCGCCCGGCCGTTCACCACGAGCCGTTCGGCCCGCTCGGTCCGTCTCAGGTCTTGGGGCCCTGGGACTCCTTGTGGGACTCCTTGTGCCGCTCCTCGGCGGGTCCGCGGCGCACCGCGCCGGGCGCGTTCCACTCCTGGCGCCTGCGGGCGCGCTTCTTGGCGGCCTCGGAGGACTCCAGCTGGTAGGGCACGGAGGTCACCATGACGCCGGGGGTGAACAGCAGGCGGCCCTTGAGGCGCAGGGCGCTCTGGTTGTGCAGCAGGTGCTCGTACCAGTGGCCGACCACGTACTCGGGGATGATCACGGAGACCGCGTCGCGCGGGGACTCGCGGCGCAGGCCCTTCACGTACTCGATGACGGGCCGGGTGATCTCGCGGTAGGGCGAGTCGAGGATCTTGAGCGGGACGGTGATGCCGCGCCGTTCCCATTCCTCGCGGAGGGTCTTGGTCTCGGCGGGGTCGACGTTGACGCTGAGCGCTTCGAGGGTGTCGGAGCGCATCAGCTTCGCGTAGGCGAGGGCGCGCAGCGTCGGCCGGTGGATCTTGGAGATCAGGACGACGGAGTGGACGCGGGAGGGGCGGACGCTGTCGTCGGAGGGGCCCTCGGGGGCGGCGATCTCCTCGGCGACCCGGTCGTAGTGCTTACGGATCGCGCTCATCGTGGCGTAGAAGATCACCATGCCGAGCAGGGCGACCCAGGCGCCGTGGGTGAACTTGGTGACGAGGACGACGACCAGGACGAGGCCGGTGAAGAAGGCGCCGAAGGCGTTGATCGCGCGGGAGCGGACCATGTGGCGGCGCTTGTTCTGGTCGCGTTCCGCGGCCAGGTGGCGGTTCCAGTGCCGCACCATGCCGGTCTGGCTGAGCGTGAAGGAGACGAAGACGCCGACGATGTAGAGCTGGATCAGCCGGGTGGAGTCGGCTCCGTAGATGACGACCAGGAGGGTGGCGGCGCCGGCGAGGAGCACGATGCCGTTGGAGAAGGCGAGGCGGTCGCCGCGGGTGTGCAGCTGGCGCGGCAGGTAGCGGTCCTGGGCGAGGATCGAGCCGAGCAGCGGGAAGCCGTTGTAGGCGGTGTTCGCGGCGAGGAAGAGGACCAGCGCGGTGGCGGCGGCGAGCACGATGAACAGGAGGCTGCCCTTGCCGAAGACGGCCTCGGCGACCTGCGAGATCACGGGGTTCTGCACGTAGTCGGCGCCGACCGCGACGCCGTTGTGCAGGAGGTCGTCGGCCGGGTTCTCGGCCATGCGGACCTTGGTCACCATGGCGAGCGCGATGATCCCGCAGAACATGGTGACGGCGAGCAGGCCCATCGCGGCGAGGGTGCTGGCCGCGTTCTTGGACTTGGGCTTGCGGAAGGCCGGGACGCCGTTGGAGATGGCCTCGACACCGGTGAGCGCGGCACAGCCGGAGGAGAAGGCGCGCAGCAGCAGGAAGACGAGGGCGAAGCCGGCGATGCCCTGGTGCTCGGCGACGATGTGGTAGTCGGCGGTCGGCGCGCGCATGGTGTCGTCGAGGACGAGCCCGCGGAACGCGCCCCAGGCGATCATGATGAAGACGCCCGCGACGAAGACGTAGGTGGGGATCGCGAAGAGCTTGCCCGACTCCTTCACGCCGCGCAGGTTCATCAGGGTGAGCAGCACGATGACGGCGACCGCGCAGAGAACCTTGTGCTCGACGACGAAGGGGACGGCGGAGCCGAGGTTCTCGATGCCGGAGGAGATGGAGACGGCGACGGTGAGGACGTAGTCGACCAGCAGGGCGCTGGCGACGGTGAGTCCCGCCCGGGGACCGAGGTTGGTGTTCGCGACCTCGTAGTCGCCGCCGCCGCTGGGGTAGGCGTGCACGTTCTGGCGGTAGGACGCCACGACCGTGAACATGAGCACGACGACCGCGAGCGCGATCCACGGGCTGAAGTGGTAGGCCGACACACCCGCGATGGACAGGACCAGGAGGACTTCTCCGGGTGCGTACGCCACGGAGGAGAGCGGGTCGGAGGCGAAGACGGGGAGTGCGATGCGCTTCGGCAGGAGAGTCTCTCCGAGCCGGTCACTGCGCAGTGCGCGCCCGATCAAGATCCGTTTGGGCACGTCGGTCAGTTTGGACACGCAGAGGATCGTAAGGGTTCGAACGGGCGGCCGCCCACCCGCCACCCTGCATCTGCCCTACGAGTGAAATCACTGAGGGTTCCCGCTGCGGATTCCGTGGTCGACGAGATCCGCATGCCTATATGACAAAACCCCATCCACTGCTGCTTCTGGAGGTTCCATGCACACGACCGCGGAGCTCATCGGCGCCGCCGCCGGACTGGTCGGCCTCGGAATCCTGACTCTTGTCAGTGTGCGCAGCATCAGCCGCCGTTGAGGAGGAAAACCGCAGGCGACGTGCACAGGGGTGCCCTGCGCGCACCGCGCGTGTGTAGCTTGGGCGGCGGTCTGAGACCCTGTTCCACCTGAGCCGTGACCATTGACATCGGAAGGACGGTCGTGCACATCGTCATCATGGGCTGCGGAAGAGTGGGATCCGCTCTTGCCCAGACCCTGGAGCAACAGGGGCACACGGTCGCCGTGATCGACCAGGACCCCACCGCCTTCCGACGACTGGGCTCCGGGTTCGGCGGACGCCGTGTCACCGGGGTCGGCTTCGATCAGGACACCCTGCGCGAAGCGGGCATCGAGGAGGCCGGCGCGTTCGCCGCCGTCTCCAGCGGTGACAACTCGAACATCATCGCCGCCCGGGTGGCCCGCGAGATGTTCGGCATCGAGAACGTCGCGGCCCGTATCTACGACCCGCGCCGCGCCGAGGTCTACCAGCGCCTCGGCATCCCGACCGTCGCCACCGTCCGCTGGACGGCCGACCAGATGCTGCGCCGGCTGCTCCCCTCGGGCGCCGAACCGCTGTGGCGCGACCCCACGGGCGGGGTGCAGCTCGCCGAGGTGCACGCCTCCGCCGCCTGGGTGGGCCACAAGATCAGCCGGCTCCAGGACGAGACCGGGGTGCGCGTCGCGTTCCTGACCCGTCTCGGCGAGGCGATGTTGCCGTCCTCGCAGACAGTGCTGCAGGAAGGTGACCTGGTGCACGTGATGATGCGCACGGACGACGTCGAGAAGGTCGAGGCGGCGTTCGCCGAGGGCCCTGAAGAGGAGGCCGGTCACTGATGAGGGTCGCCATTGCCGGTGCCGGTGCCGTGGGCCGCTCGATCGCGGGCGAGCTCCTGGAGAACGGTCACGAGGTCCTGCTGATCGACAAGGCGCCGACCGCCATCTCGGTCGAGCGCGTCCCGCAGGCGGAGTGGCTGCTCGCCGACGCCTGCGAGATCACCTCCCTGGACGAGGCGGCGCTCCAGCGCTGCAACGTGGTCATCGCGGCCACGGGCGACGACAAGGTCAACCTGGTCGTCTCCCTCCTCGCGAAGACCGAGTACGGCGTCCCGCGGGTCGTGGCCCGCGTCAACAACCCGAAGAACGAGTGGCTCTTCAACGAGTCCTGGGGCGTCGACGTCGCCGTCTCGACCCCGCGTCTGATGTCGGCGCTCGTCGAGGAGGCCGTCAGCGTCGGCGACCTGGTGCGGCTGCTGCGCTTCAGCCACGGCGACGCCAACCTGGTGGAGCTGACGCTGCCGCCGGAGTCGGCGCTGGCGGGCACGCAGGTCGGTGACGTCGAGTGGCCCGAGGACACCTCGCTGGTCACGATCATCCGCGGTACCCGTGTCCTGACCCCCTCCCGGGAGGACTCCCTGGAGGCGGGCGACGAACTCCTCTTCGTGGCGGCGCAGGCCCGCGAGGAGCAGCTGGAGGACCTGCTGTCGGTGCGCCGCGAGGAAGCGACGAGCTGACGCACGGCGGTACGACGAAGGGGGCGCCCGGACCTGGTCCGGGCGCCCCCTTCGTCGTACCGGTGACGGCTACTCGGCGGAGCGGGTGGCGGCCTTCTCGGCGCGCTCCGCGCGCTCCTGGGCCTCCATCTCCGCGAACACGTCGATCGGCGCGGGCGCCTTCGCCAGGAAGACCCAGGTCAGCCAGACGGCGAGGAGGAAGGGCGGGATCTTCAGGGCGACCAGGACCCAGCCGAGCTGCGTGGTGTCGGCCCACCAGTACAGCGGGAAGAGCACCGCGCACTTGGCGAGCAGGATCAGCCCCCAGGCCCAGCTGGCCTTGGCGTACGCCTTCTTGCGGCCGGGGTTGCGGGTGCGCCAGGAGAGGTTCTCCTTGAAGACCGGGCCGAGGATCAGGCCGATCAGCGGGACCCCGCACAGGGTGGTGACGATGTACGCCAGCGCCAGGCCCAGCGTGTAGAGCATGCCCGGCAGGTAGAAGTCCTTCGCGTTGCCGGTCATCATCGCGAAGACCACGCCGAACGCGACACCGAAGACGCCGCTGAAGGCGTGCTTGACGGTGTCCTTGGTGACCAGCCGCACCACGACGAGCAGCAGGGACACCGCGAGGGCGGCGATCGCCGACCAGTGCAGGTCCTTGGTGAGCGTGAAGATGGTGACGAAGAGGAGTCCGGGCAGGACCGTCTCGACCATGCCCCGCACGCCGCCGAAGGCCTCGAAGAGCGCGGCCTCGGTCACCGCCCTGGAGTCCTGCTGGGCGTCTTGGGTCGGCTTGTCGAGCGACGTCACCGGCTACTCCCGTCCGAGCGGTCTGAGTTCGTACTTCGGGTTGAACAGCACCCTACGGCCCCGGCTCATCGAGACCCGGCCCGATGCGATGAGTTTGCGGCCCGGTTCTATGCCCACGATGGAGCGCCTGCCGAGCCACACCACGTCCAGGGCGGCCGAGCCGTCGAACAGCTCGGCCTCCAGGGCCGGGACTCCCGCCCGCGGCCGCAGCGTGACCGTGCGCAAGGTACCAGTAACCGTGACGATCTGCCGGTCCTGGCAGTCACCGATGCGCGTGCACCCGGTGGTGTCGGTGTCCTCCCGCAGCTCCTCCGACTCCAGGTCCTCCTGGGAGGTGGAGAGCCGGTCGAGCATGCGCCGGAACCGGCCCACCGGCTTTTCGGAACGAGGAACAGCACTCATACCGAAAGCGTACCGGGGGGTGCCGACAGCTACGTACCCGCGCAGGTCAGCGTTCGAACCGGTAGCCCATGCCGGGTTCGGTGACGAAGTGCCGCGGGTGCGCGGGGTCCGGCTCCAGCTTGCGGCGGAGCTGCGCCATGTAGACCCGCAGGTAGTTCGTCTCGGTCCCGTAGGACGGCCCCCACACCTCCTGGAGCAGCTGCCGCTGGCCGACCAGGCGGCCCGTGTGGCGCACCAGGACCTCCAGCAGGTGCCACTCGGTCGGGGTGAGGCGTACGTCGTGGCCCTCCCGGCGGACCTTCTTGGCGGCGAGGTCGACGGTGAAGGCGTCCGTCTCGACGATCACGTCGGGCTCGTCGTCCGCGACGGGCTCCGCGCGGCGCACGGCGGCGCGCAGCCGGGCCAGCAGCTCGTCCATGCCGAACGGCTTGGTGACGTAGTCGTCCGCGCCCGCGTCGAGGGCCTCGACCTTCTCGTCCGAGGAGTGGCGGGCGGAGAGCACCAGGATCGGCACGCGGGTCCAGCCGCGCAGCCCGCGGATCACGTCGACGCCGTCCATGTCGGGCAGTCCGAGGTCGAGCACGACGACGTCCGGGGGCCGGGCGGCGGCGAGCCGGAGGGCGGTGGCGCCGTCGGGGGCCGCATCCACCTCGTACTTGCGGGCCCGCAGGTTGATCACGAGGGCGCGGGTGATCTGCGGTTCGTCGTCGACCACGAGCACTCTCGTGGGGGTCCGGGCGTCCGTCCCGGTCAGGCGCCGCATGGGGCCCGCCTTTCGTCCGTGTCGGTGGTCGTGCCGGGCGGGCGGTCCACGGCGCGCAGGGTGAGGACCATGGTGAGGCCGCCGCCCGGGGTGTCCTCGGCGTGGAGGGCGCCGCCGACGGCCTCGGCGAACCCCCGGGCCACCGCGAGGCCGAGCCCGACCCCGGTGCCGCGCGGGGCGTCGCCGTGGCGCTGGAAGGGCGCGAAGATGCGGTCCTTGGCCTCGTCCGGGACGCCGGGGCCGCGGTCCACGACCCGGACCTCGACGCGGTCGGCGAGGGCGCTGGCGAAGACCCGTACGGGTTCGCCGGGAGGGCTGTACTTGACGGCGTTCTCGACCAGGTTGGCGACCGAGCGCTCCAGGAGTCCCGCGTCGACGGCGACCATCGGCAGGGTCTCCGGGATCTCCAGCCGCACGCTGTCCTCCGGGACGCCGCCGAGGGCCATCGGCACCACCTCGTCGAGGTCGACCTCGCGGATCAGCGCGGTGACGGTGCCGGTCTGGAGGCGGGACATGTCGAGGAGGTTGCCCACCAGGTGGTCGAGGCGGTCGGCGCCGTCCTCGATGCCCTCCAGCAGCTCGGCCCGGTCCTGCTCGGACCATTCGACCTCGTCGGAGCGCAGCGACGAGACGGACGCCTTGATGCCGGCCAGCGGTGTGCGCAGGTCGTGGCTGACGGCCGCGAGCAGGGCGGTGCGGATGCGGTTCCCCTCGGCGAGGGTGCGGGCCCGGTCGGCCTCGGACTGCAGGCGCCGGCGGTCCAGTACGACGGCGGCCTGGGCGGCGAAGGCGGCGAGCACGCGCCGGTCCTCGGCGGGCAGGACCCGTCCCGAGAGGGCGAGGGCCAGGTGGGCGCTGACGGGCACGTCCACGTCCGCGTCCTCGGGCCGCCCGGGAGGCTGCGGGCCCGCGCTGCCGGCGCAGGTCCACGGGTCGACGTCGCTCGTACGCTCCAGCAGCGCCGCCGACTCCATCCCGAAGGTCTCCCTGACCCGCTCCAGCAGGGCCTCCAGGCTGGTCTCGCCGCGCAGCACGCTGCCGGCGAGGAAGGAGAGTATCTCCGACTCGGCGCGCAGCCGGGCCGCCTGGTGGGTCCGCCGGGCGGCGAGGTCGACGACGGAGGCCACCGCGACGGCGACGCCGAAGAAGACGGCGATCGCCAGGATGTTCTTGGGGTCGGAGACGGTGAGGCGGTGCAGCGGCGGGGCGAAGAAGTAGTTGAGCAGCAGCGAGCCGAAGGCGGCGGACGCGAGCGCCGGGAGCAGTCCGCCGAGCAGCGCGGCGGTGACGGTGAGCGACAGGAACAGCAGCATGTCGTTCGCGATGCCGAGGTCGGTGTCGGTGTGGGTGAGCACCACCGCGAGGAGAGCCGGTCCGGCCAGGCCGGTCAGCCATCCCCAGATGATCCGGGAGCGGCCGAGCCGTGCGCCCCGCGCGACCGGAAGGCCGCGCCCCCGGGCGGCCTCCTCGTGGGTGACGATGTGCACGTCGAGGTCGGGGCCCGACTCGCGGGCGACGGTGGCGCCGACGCCCGGTCCGAAGGCGTACTGCCAGGCCTTGCGGCGGGAGGAGCCGAGCACGATCTGGGTGGCGTTGGCGCCGCGGGCGAAAGCGAGCAGGGCGGCGGGCACGTCGTCGCCGACGACGTGGTGGAAGGTGCCGCCGAGGTCTTCCACGAGGGTGCGCTGGAGGGCCAGCTCCTTGGGTGAGGCACTGGTCAGCCCGTCGCTGCGGGCGATGTAGACGGCCAGTACCTCGCCGCCTGCGCCCTTCTCCGCGAGGCGGGCGGCCCGGCGGATCAGCGTGCGCCCCTCGGGGCCGCCGGTCAGACCGACAACGATGCGTTCGCGGGAGCCCCAGATCCTGGAGACCCGGTGCTGGTTGCGGTACTCCGTCAGGCGGGCGTCGACGCGGTCGGCGACCCACAGCAGCGCCAGTTCGCGCAGTGCGGTCAGGTTGCCGGGGCGGAAGTAGTTCGAGAGGGCGGCGTCGACCTTCTCCGGCCGGTAGACGTTGCCGTGCGCCATGCGGCGGCGCAGTGCCTCCGGGGACATGTCGACCAGTTCGATCTGGTCCGCGTGGCGTACGACCTCGTCGGGGACGGTCTCGCGCTGCCGTACGCCGGTGATCGACTCGACCACGTCGCCGAGGGACTCCAGGTGCTGGATGTTGACGGTCGAGACGACGTCGATGCCGGCGGCCAGCAGTTCCTCGACGTCCTGCCAGCGCTTGACGTTGCGCGAGCCGGGGACGTTCGTGTGGGCCAGTTCGTCCACGAGGGCGACGGCGGGGGCGCGCCGCAGTACGGCGTCCACGTCCATCTCGGTGAACCGGGAGCCCCGGTGGTCGAGCTCCTTGCGGGGGACCTGCTCCAGGCCGTGCAGCATGACCTCGGTGCGCGGCCGGTCGTGGTGCTCGACGAAGGCGACGACGCAGTCGGTGCCCCGCTCCGCCCGGCGGTGCGCCTCGGACAGCATCGCGTATGTCTTGCCGACGCCCGGTGCCGCGCCGAGGTAGATCCGAAACTTGCCGCGTCCCATGGCCTCATTGTCTTCCCGTGCCGGCGATGTCCGCCGCGTCGACCCTACGGCCGATGATCCCGGCCGAGGCGCCGGTGGGCCGGGTGAGGGGCGACCTTGACGCAACCCTGACGGCCGGGCGCACGGGGGCCCGGCCGTCGGGGTCCGCGGTCAGTTCGGGTTGTCCCCGTGGGTGAGCGTCTCCCACGCCACGAAGAGGTTGTTGCTGCCCGCCGGGCGGTTCTGCTGGGTGAGCGTCTGGGTGTTGGTCATCGCGTGGCCCAGGCGGTTGTGCATGGCGTTGTAGCCGACCTCGGTGACCGGCCCGAGTCCCAGGTGCAGGGACCCGCCGCACAGCCAGCCGGGGACGGCCTCGCCGAGCTGGTACCGGGACTGGAAGCCGAGGGCCTGCCGCAGCCGCTCGCCGACGTCCGTGGTGTAGAGGTCGGTGCCCTGGATGCGGCTGGTCTCGGCGACGTGCGAGATGGCGGAGATGCCGTACCCGGTGTGCGTGAAGTCGCGGCAGGTCTCCTGGGTGAGGCCGGTGACGAAGGTGGACTGCCCCTGCCAGTAGTTGACGATCTTCGCGGTGGTGTCGAGGTTCTGGCTGGGGACGGTCTTCGGCACGGAACCGTCGGAGGCGAGGTAGACGTAGGCGGCGGTGCGGGTCCGGAACTTGGCCATGGCCTTGTCGTACGAGGTGCGGTCCTCCAGGAAGACGGAGATGCCGACGGCGGCCTCCATCATCGACAGCTCCCAGTTCCCGTTGGAGTTGGAGCCGTTGATGATCTCGGGGAGGTAGACGTCGCGGAGCATGGTCGCGAAGCGGCCGGAGTTCGCCCAGGTCCCGGTGTACGTGTACTTGATGATCTCGGCGGCCCTGGGCCAGGAGGAGCCGGCCCAGCCGGTCTGCAGGGGCGCGTTGCTGTTGGTGTGGTCCCTGATGGTGGCCGACCAGGCGTCCATCAGCTCGATGGACTTGCGCGCGTACCGCTCGTCCCGGGTGATGTACCAGGCGAGGGCGTCCGTGTACGCGGCTATCGCGTCCTCGCGCTCGTCGGTGCAGCCGTAGTTCGGGTTGGAGTAGGAGCCGCATTCCACGGTCGCGCGGGGCGTGGGGGTGCGCGAGAGGGAGGCGTACTTGCTCGCCATCATCTGGTCGAAGGCGGCCTTCCAGGGCTGGGCTCCGGCGTTGACCTGGGTGCGCGCGAAGTCCAACTGGCTCTTGGAGACGGTCACTCCGGGGTGGGCGAAGACCGCCGGGGCGGCCTCGGCCCGGGGTGCGGCGGGCCAGGCGAGGAAGCCGCCGACCAGGGCGGTGGTCACGGCGGCGACGGTGGCGAGCAGGGCCGGACGCCGTCTGCGCCGGTGGGTTGCGGGGGTCTCGGGCATGTGGGGGGCCATCCGTTCTCGTATGTGAACGATGAGCGCGTCTTTGAACGCAGGTGATGGCCGGGACCCTAGGTATGGACCAACTGCCCGTCAAGAGGCCGGACATGAGAAAGGGCCGCATCCCCTCAGGGATACGGCCCGATCCACGTCCGCGCGTGCGAGGTGGTCAGCGCACCTCGGTGATCTCCGGTCCGCGCTGGAGCTGGCCCATGCCCCCGGAGAAGCGGGAGCCGGCCTGGTCCTCCTGCTGCACACCCTCGGGGACCATCTGCGCGTCGTTCGGCAGCTTCAGGACGATGGGGTCACGCGGGGCCATCGGGCCCTCGCCGCGGACGACCACCGTGTCCCGGAAGATCTGCTCCAGCAGCCCCGCGGCCTGCGGCTGCACCGCGCCCTGCCCGGAGATCACTCCGCGCAGGAACCAGCGGGGGCCGTCCACACCGACGAACCTGACCACCTGGAAACCACCCGTGCCGTCGGGCAGCTGCACCGGCACCTGCGCCCGCAGCTCCCAGCCCAGCGGCCCCTCGACCTCGTCGATGACACCGCCCTGCTGCGTGATGCCCGAGGCGATCTCCTCGCGGACCTCGCCCCAGATGCCCTCGCGCTTGGGAGCGGCGAAGGCCTGCAGCTGGATGGCGCTGTCCTTGAGGACGACGGTGGCCGCGACGATCGCGTCGCCCGCGACCTCGACGCGCAGCTCCATGCCGTCGACTCCGGGCACGAAGAGACCACCGAGGTCCACCCGGCCCTCGGCCGGGTCACGCACCTCCGAGTCGTCCCAGGGCCCGTCGGGACGCGGTTCCGGCTCCAGCCTCACGCGCTCCCGCTCCGCCTCGTCCGCCTCAGCGTCGACAGCGCCGACGACCTGCTCGGCCTCGCCCGCCGCGTCCTCGGCGGCACTGCCCTTCTTGCGACGTCCGAACACGTCACTGTCCTTCCCGGTCGGATACGACCGAAGCGTATCGATTCCCACCCGCCCCGCCGCCCACGGCGGCATGACCGCCGGTGGACCCGAAGCCCCCTGCGGCCCGCTCCGAGTCGGGAAGCTCCGCGACCTCGTGGAAGCGGACCTTCTCGACCTGCTGGACGACCAGTTGGGCAATCCGGTCGAAGCGCTCGAACCGCACGGACTCGTGCGGGTCGAGATTCACCACGATCACCTTGATCTCCCCACGGTACCCGGCATCCACCGTCCCCGGGGCATTCACGAGGGCGACACCGCAGCGGGCGGCGAGGCCGGAACGCGGGTGCACGAAAGCCGCGTACCCCTCCGGGAGCGCGACAGACACTCCGGTGGGGAGAACCGCGCGTTCGCCCGGCTTCAGTTCGCGGCTCTCGGTGGTGCGCAGATCCGCGCCCGCGTCACCGGGATGCTCGTACGAGGGAAGCGGGACCTCCGGGTCCAGGCGGCGGATCCGCACGTCCAGCTCGGGACGGGGCTCACGGCTCACGGGTTCACCTCGAAGGCACGGGTCCGTCGGATCTGGTCCGGGTCGTCCATGGCGGCCCGGATCTCCTCGGGCCGTCCGTTGTCGATGAAGTGGTCGACCTTCACCTCGATGAAGAGGGCGTCCGCGCGGACGGCGACGGGACCGTCAGGACCGCCGATCCGCCCGGTCGCGGTCGAGTAGATCTTGCGGCCGGCGACGGCGGTGGCCTCGGCCTCCAGGTGGAGGACCGTGCCCACGGGCACGGGCCGCACGAAGTCGGTCTCCAGCCGGCCGGTCACCGCGATGGTGCGCAGCAGCCAGTTCAGCGAACCGAGCGTCTCGTCGAGGGCGGTGGCCAGGATCCCGCCGTGGGCGAGGCCCGGGGCGCCCTGGTGCGCGGGGCGCACGGTGAACTCCGCCGTGACCCGCACTCCCTCGCCCGCACGGGCTTCGAGGTGGAGGCCGTGGGCCTGTCCCTCGCCGCACCCGAAACACTGTCCGTAGTGCGCGCCGAGAAGGACGCCCGGGGCGGGGGCGTCGGGGTGCCGCACCGGCGCGACGGCGTCGGCGGGGGGCCTCAGAGCTGCGGAAGTACCACTCACAGGCGCAGACCTTACCCGCGCGTCGGCCCACCGCCGACACCGTGCCAAGCTTGGCTTCATGCAGCTTTCCGCCTCGCCGTACGAAGAACGCCTCACCGCGCCCCGCATCTGGTGGCTGATCTCCCTGATGGTCGGGGTGGCGATGGCGCTGATCCTGCTGCCGTTCGGCACCCTGCCGCTGCTCGGCGGGCTGGTGGGCGGCACCGCGGTCTCGGCGATCGTGGCGAGCTCGTACGGGTCGGTGCGCATCCGCGTGGTGGGCGACTCGCTCGTCGCGGGCGACGCGCGGATCCCGGTGGCGGCGCTCGGCGAGGCCGAGGTCCTGGACCCGGAGGAGACCCGGGCCTGGCGCACCTACAAGGCCGACACCCGCGCCTTCATGCTGCTGCGGGCGTACATCCCGCGGGCCCTGCGCGTGGAGGTCACCGACCCCGAGGACCCGACGCCGTACCTGTACCTGTCGACGCGGGAGCCGGAGCGGCTCGCGGCGGCGCTGGAAGCGGCACGGGCGACGGCGAAGTAGCCCCGCGGGCCGGCGCCCGTACGGCGGGTCGCCGGACCCGCCGATCCACCCGAAAGGGCTCAGCCGCCCAGCTCCCTGGGGATCTCCCCGGGGCGCACCGGGTCCGCGGGCTGTTCGAGCGGGGGCAGGGCGGGCAGCGCGTCCCAGGGCACCTGGGCCTTGCGCAGGTCCTTGCGGATGCGCCCGGCGACGCGTTTGGTGTCGCGGCGGTTCATGACCGCGCCGACCGCGGCTCCCACCATGAACGGCAGCAGGTTCGGCAGGTCGCGGACCATGCGCTTCATGATCTGCTGGCGCAGCTCGCGCTTCATCTGGCCGCCGAGGGCGGTCTGGACGGTGAGCGGCTTGGTCACCTCGATCCCGCGCTCCCCGGACCAGGAGTTCAGGTAGGCGGTGCTGCGCTGCTTCAGGTTCCCCGGCGGTCTCAGGCCGTAGACCTCGTGCAGTTCGGCGATCAGTTTCAGCTCGATGGCGGCGACGCCGGTGATCTCGGCCGCCAGTTCGGTGGGCATCGCGGGCGGTACGGGCAGCATGGCGGCCGCGCCGATGCCGGCCCCGACGGTGGAGGTCGCGGCGGCGGCGCCCGCGACGAGTTTGTCCGCGAGCTGTTCGGGGCCGAGGCCCGGGAACTGCCGGCGCAGCGTGTCGAGGTCCCGTACGGGGACGCGTGGGGCGATGTCGATGATGCGGTCGGCGAGGTACGCCAGGCCCGCCCTGGCCCGGCTGCCGCCCTTGCGGACGCCTTCCCTCACGCCGTCCCGGAGGACCGCGGCGCGGCGCCTGGCGGCGGGCGCAGGGGTCTCCACGGGGGTCGGCAGTCCGCCTGTGGCGGACGCAGCTCCGAGCGAGGCTGATCCTGGTTCGGAAGAGCCTCGCCCGTCGTCACGCGCGCCTTCGGGGCCGTCGAACGGCCCGTCGTCCGCTTCCGATTTCCGGAAGCGGCGCTTCCAAGGTGGGGTCGAGCCAGTCACGGCCGACCCTGCCTCAGTCGCAGTCGCGGCAGATCGGCTGACCGTTCTTCTCGCGGGCCAGCTGACTGCGGTGGTGGACCAGGAAGCAGCTCATGCAGGTGAACTCGTCCTGCTGCTTCGGCAGGACCCGGACGGCCAGCTCTTCGTTCGAGAGGTCCGCGCCGGGAAGCTCCAGGCCTTCTGCGGCCTCGAACTCGTCGACGTCCACCGCGGAGGTCGACTTGTCGTTCCTCCTGGCCTTCAGTTCCTCAAGACTGTCCGAGTCGACGTCGTCGTCGGTCTTGCGTGGGGTGTCGTAATCCGTTGCCATGTCGCGCTCTCCCCCTCTGGGTGTCTGCGGTGTCTCCAGCGCACGTAACGCGTGAGAGGCCGGACTTGTGCCCGACCCGAGGCGGAGATTTTGCCTCACATCAAGGTCTGTTACTCAATCGACACCCAACCGGACCCCTCAAGAGTGATCGGCTTGGATGGCGATGGGGACCGTACACGGTCCGAATGGCGCACTTCAAAGCGGTCTCACCGTGTACTTCCCGTGATCAAGACCCCCGAAAACCCGGATTTTCCCGGCTTTCCGACAGCGCACATGATCACGGAGAGTATATGGCCAGAAAATCGTCCTTGTGATCGATCACACAGCGGCCTCCTGGACGGGGGGCCCGAAAATTCCGCGCAAAGCGAACATCGTCGTGTGTCGGCGACATGGTCTCAGATCGGCAGGGTGACCCGCATCACGAGCCCACCTCCCTCCCGCGGCTCCGCGTAGATGTGCCCGCCGTGCGCGCGGGCCACGGAGCGCGCGATGGACAGACCCAGGCCTACGCCCTTGTCGCTGCCCGTGCGCTCCGTACGCAGCCGCCTGAAGGGTTCGAAGAGGTTGTCGATCTCGTAGGCCGGGACCACCGGGCCGGTGTTCGCCACGACGAGGACCGCGCGGCCGTGCTGGACCTCGGTGGTGACCTCGACCCAGCCGTCCTCGGGCACGTTGTACCGCACGGCGTTCTGGATCAGGTTCAGGGCGATCCGCTCCAGCAGCACGCCGTTGCCCTGGACGACCGCCGGAGCGCGCTCCCCGCGGATCTCCACGCCCTTCGCCTCGGCCTCGGCCCGCACCTGGTCGGTGGCCTGCTGGGCCACCTCCGCGAGGTTCACCGGCTTGCGCTCGACGATCTGGTTGTCGCTGCGGGCGAGCAGCAGCAGCCCCTCCACGAGCAGCTCGCTGCGCTCGTTGGTGGCGAGCAGGGTCTTGCCGAGCTGCTGGAGCTCCACGGGTGCGCCCGGATCGGACAGGTGCACCTCCAGGAGCGTGCGGTTGATCGCCAGGGGCGTGCGCAGCTCGTGCGAGGCGTTGCCGACGAACCGCTGCTGGGCCGTGAACGCCCGCTGGAGCCGCTCCAGCATGTCGTCGAAGGTGTCGGCCAGCTCCTTGAGCTCGTCGTCGGGGCCGTCCAGCTCGATGCGGCGGGACAGGTCGGAGCCGGCCACCGCGCGCGCGGTGCGGGTGATCCGGCCGAGCGGCGACAGGACCCGCCCGGCCATGGCGTAACCGAAGGCGAAGGCGATCACGGCGAGGCCGAGCAGGGCGAGCAGCGAGCGGCTGAGCAGTCCGTCGAGCGCGTGCTGGCGCTGGACGGCCGTGCACTCCTTGAGCATCGCGTTCAGTTCGTCGATGCCGGCGGCGCCGCTCAGCTGCGGACAGGTGCCGCTGGCGAGTTCGAGGTTGCTGCCGGTGACCTTGAAGTCCATGCCGCTGCCCTCGTGCAGCGCCTGCGCGGCCAGCAGGTAGATGATCGACAGCAGCAGGATGCCGGCGATCAGGAACATTCCGCCGTACAGCAGCGTGAGCCGTATGCGGATGGTCGGCCGCAGCCACGGGAACGGCGCCTGCGGCTTCCGCGGGTCCCAGGTGGGCTTGGGGGGCGCCGTCGGCGGCGCGGGTGCGGTCACGGGGATCAGATCCGGTAGCCCGAGCCGGGGACGGTGACGATCACGGGCGGCTCGCCGAGCTTGCGCCGCAGGGTCATCACGGTCACCCGGACGACGTTGGTGAACGGGTCCGTGTTCTCGTCCCAGGCCTTCTCCAAGAGCTGTTCGGCGGAGACCACGGCGCCCTCGCTGCGCAGCAGCACCTCCAGGACGGCGAACTCCTTGGGCGCGAGCTGCACCTCCTTGCCGTCACGGAAGACCTCGCGGCGGTTGGGGTCCAGCTTGATGCCGGCGCGCTCCAGGACGGGCGGCAGCGGCATGCTCGTACGGCGGCCGAGGGCCCGAACGCGCGCGGTGAGCTCGCTGAAGGCGAAGGGCTTGGGCAGGTAGTCGTCGGCCCCGATCTCCAGCCCCTCCACGCGGTCGCTGACGTCGCCGGACGCGGTGAGCATCAGCACGCGCGTGGGCATGCCGAGCTCGACGATCTTGCGGCAGACGTCGTCGCCGTGCACGAGCGGGAGGTCGCGGTCGAGGACCACCACGTCGTAGTCGTTGACGCCGATGCGCTCCAGGGCGGCCGCGCCGTCGTACACGACGTCGACGGCCATGGCCTCCCGGCGCAGTCCGGTGGCCACCGCATCGGCGAGCAGCTGCTCGTCCTCGACGACGAGTACGCGCACGTCGCTTGTCCTTCCTCTGTCCACCCGCGTAGCGCCGTGACGGCGTCGCGTGAGGGGGTTTCCGGGGGTCCCGCCCGCTCGATCCGAACCGAGAAGGGGGGCTGAGGCATCCATCCTGCCCTTTTCGGCCATAAGTCGGCTGTAAGGCGGCTGAGGGGCCCGGGAATGCCGGATTTTCTCGTGCGGTTGAGGTTTCCGCGGAAGGGAGCGGGGGGAGGACGGCTTTACACCCCGCGATCACGCTCTGCCTGTGGCACGCCACCTGGTGGTTCTCCGACCGCTTCCGCAGAGTGGGCGTGGGTGTCCGGCACCGTCGCCGCCCGGCCGGGCTGCGCTGGGCACCCACCGGAGACGTGATCGCCCCTTCCGAATGGCACACCCCCGTGCCACCGACCCACGACCCAGGACGAGGGGGCGCAGCATGGACGCATTCACCGCAGGACTTCTTCAGCGCATACAGGCGACCGAGTCCGACCTGACGCGGGCGCGCGAGACAGGCGACGACTTCCTCGCGGAGGTCGAGCAGGGAGAGCTGGAAGACCTGCGCCGCCTGGCGGCCGAGCACGGCGTGGAGGTCGGCGCCGTGCACGTCTGATCGGTTCCTACGAGAGCGGGGCCCCGGCATCGATCCAGTGCCGGGGCCCCGCTTCGTTCCGCTCTCCCGCGCCGGCCCTGGGGCGGCGCGGGACGCGCTAGTCGTGCCAGGCGCCGAGATCCTCCAGGCGGGCCTGGAGGGCCTCGAAGAGACCGGGCGGGGCGGCGACGGTCAGCTCCGGCGAGAGGGGCTCTCCGGGGCGGCCACCGGTCAGGGCGCCCGCCTCGCGGGCGATCAGGTCGCCCGCCGCGTAGTCCCAGTGGTTGAGCCCGCGCTCGTAGTAGGCGTCGAGGCGGCCCGTGGCCACGTCGCACAGGTCGATCGCGGCGGAGCCGCCGCGGCGGATGTCCCGCACCTCGGGGACCAGTTCCCGCAGGACCTCCGCCTGCCGGGCCCGGCGCTCGGCGAGGTAGCCGAAGCCGGTGCCGACCAGGGCCAGCCCGAACGCGGGGGCGGGCCGCACGCGCGCGGGGCGGTCGTTCACGAAGGCGCCCCCGCCCAGCGCGGCCCGGTACGTCTCGCCCCGCACGGGTGCGTGCACGACGCCGACGAGGGTCTCCCCGTCCTTGCGGGCCGCGATCGAGACGGCCCAACTGGGCAGTCCGTAGAGGTAGTTGACGGTTCCGTCGATCGGGTCGATCACCCACTGGACACCGCTGGTGCCCTCGACGCTCGCGCCCTCCTCGCCGAGCACGCCGTCGTCCGGCCTGCGGTCGGCCAGCAGGCCGGTGATGAGCTTCTCGGAGGCGATGTCCATCTCGGTGACGACGTCGACGGCGCTCGACTTGGTGGCGGCCACCCCGAGGTCGGCGGGGCGGGAGTGGTGCAGGAAGTCGCCCGCGCGGTGGGCTGCTTCCAGCGCCAGCTCCAGCAGCTCAGCGACGAGGCGGTCGTCTGCGGTGTCGGTCACGGCGTTCCTCACGCGTAGGGGCTGTCGGCGCCCGCGGCGGCGGGGCGCGGGGAGCGGGCGGGGCAGCAGCCCACCGGGCACAGCTGGTGGCTCGGGCCCAGTGCGCCGAGGGCGCAGGGCGTCACCGGCCGGCCGCTCTCGGCGGCGGCGCGCTCCAGGACGAGGTCGCGGACGGCCGCCGCGAACCGCGGGTCGGCGCCCACGGTCGCCGAGCGGCGCACCGGCAGGCCCAGCTCGGCGGCCTTCGCGGTGGCCTCCGTGTCGAGGTCGTACAGGACCTCCATGTGGTCCGAGACGAACCCGATGGGGACCATCACGGCGGCCGGGACCCCGGCGCCGTGCAGCTCCTCCAGGTGGTCGCAGATGTCCGGTTCGAGCCACGGGACGTGGGGAGCTCCGGAGCGGGACTGGTAGACCAGCCGCCAGGGGTGCTCGACGCCGGTCTCCTCGCGCACGGCGTCGGCGACGAGCCGTGCGACGTCCAGGTGCTGACGGACGTACGCGCCGCCGTCGCCGTGCCCCTCGACAGGCCCGGAGGTGTCGGCGGCCGCGTCCGGGATCGAGTGCGTGGTGAAGGCGAGGTGAGCGCCTTCCCGTACGTCCTCGGGCAGCTCGGCGAGCGACTTCAGGACGCCGTCGACCATGGGCCGCACGAAGCCGGGGTGGTTGAAGTAGTGCCGGAGCTTGTCGACGGCGGGCGGCTCCACGCCCTCGGCCTCCAGCGTGGCCAGGGCCTCCGCGAGGTTCTCGCGGTACTGGCGGCAGCCCGAGTAGGAGGCGTACGCGCTGGTGGCGAGGACGAGGACGCGGCGGCGGCCGTCGGCGGCCATCTCGCGCAGGGTGTCGGTCAGGTACGGCGCCCAGTTGCGGTTGCCCCAGTACACCGGCAGGTCGAGCCCGTGCTCGGCGAAGTCCTTGCGGAGGGCTTCGAGCAGGGCGCGGTTCTGTTCGTTGATCGGGCTGACCCCGCCGAAGAGGAAGTAGTGCTGCCCCACCTCCTTGAGCCGTTCCTTGGGGATGCCCCGTCCGCGCGTCACGTTCTCCAGGAACGGGACCACGTCGTCCGGGCCCTCGGGGCCGCCGAACGAGAGCAGGAGCAGGGCGTCGTAGGGGGTGGCATCGAGCACGTCTGGCATGTCTCGATCCTGCCACCCGCCCGAGCGGGCCGGGATCCCGGCCCGCGGAGGGGGGTGCGTTAGGGTTACCTAACCCGTAAGCTGTATCGGCTGCCTTCGCGCCTTACCGGAACCCCCGGAGACCCCTCGTGCCCAGCCCCTACGCCGCCCTGTTCGCCGCCCCAGGCTCCAAGGGCTTCTCCGCCGCGGGACTCCTCGGCAGGATGCCGCTGTCGATGATGGGCATCGGCGTGGTCACGATGATCTCCCAGCTCACCGGCCGGTACGGCCTCGCGGGCGCCCTGTCCGCGACCATGGCCCTGGCGGCCGCCGTGATGGGTCCGCAGGTCTCGCGTCTGGTGGACCGCCACGGGCAGCGGCGGGTGCTGCGCCCGGTGACACTGTTCGCACTGGCCGCGGCCGCCGGACTGCTCCTGGCCGCGCACTACGGGTGGCCCGACTGGGTGCTGTTCGCGTGTTCGGCCGGCATCGGCTGCGTGCCGAGCATCGGCGCGATGATCCGCGCGCGCTGGGCGGCCCTCTACCGGGACACCCCACAACTGCACACCGCGTACTCCTTCGAGTCCGTGATCGACGAGGTCTGCTTCATCTTCGGACCGATCATCTCCATCGGTCTCTCGACGGCCTGGTTCCCCGAGGCCGGGCCGCTGCTCGCCGCCTGTTTCCTGGCGGCCGGCGTCTTCTGGCTGACGTCCCAGCGCGCCACCGAGCCGGTCCCCCATCCGCGCGAACAGCACTCCCGGGGCTCGGCGCTGCGCGCGCCCGGGCTGCAGGTGCTGGTGGCCACCTTCGTGGCGACCGGCGCCATCTTCGGCGCGGTCGACGTCGTCACCGTGGCCTTCGCGGAGGAGCAGGGCCACAAGGGCGCGGCGAGCGTGGTCCTCGCGCTGTACGCGGCCGGTTCCTGCGTGGCGGGTGCCGTCTTCGGGCTGCTGCGGTTCTCCGGGGCGCCCGAGCGCAGGTGGCTGCTGGGCGTGTGTGCGATGGCCGTGAGTATGATCCCCCTCCTACTGGTCGGGAACCTGCCGTTTCTGGCCGTGGCGCTGTTCGTTGCGGGCCTGTCCATCGCACCCACGATGATCACGACGATGTCCCTCATCGAGCAGCACGTTCCACGCGCGAAACTGACCGAGGGCATGACCTGGGTGAGCACCGGACTCGCGGTCGGGGTCGCGCTCGGCTCCTCCGTGTCCGGCTGGGTGATCGACGCCGCCGGCGCGAAGGCCGGGTACGGGGTTCCGGCGGTGTCCGGGGCCGTCGCGGTCGTCGTGGGTTTCCTCGGGTATCGCCGGCTGAACAGGCCGGTTCCGCAGCGGGGAGGGACCCATGAGCAGCACAGCGAGCGGGAAGAGCGGAACGTGGCGTAACTGGGCCGGGAACGTCACCGCGCGCCCGGTGCGGGAGGTCGCCCCGGCGTCCGTCGAGGAGTTGTCCGCGGCCGTGCGCCGGGCCGCCGAGGACGGGCTGCGGGTGAAGGCCGTCGGCACCGGCCACTCGTTCACGGCCGCCGCCGCGACCGACGGCGTGCTGGTACGCCCCCATCTGCTGACGGGGATCCGCGGGATCGACCGCGAGGCGGGCACCGTCACCGTCGAGGCGGGCACCCCGCTCAAGCGTCTCAACGTGGCTCTCGCGCGCGAGGGACTGTCGCTCACGAACATGGGCGACATCATGGAGCAGACGGTCTCCGGCGCGACCAGCACCGGCACGCACGGCACCGGCCGCGACTCCGCCTCGATAGCCGCGCAGATCAAGGGACTCGAACTGGTCCTCGCGGACGGCTCGGTGCTCACCTGCTCCGAGAAGGAGAACCCGGAGGTCTTCGCCGCCGCCCGCGTCGGGATCGGCGCCCTCGGGATCGTCACCGCGATCACCTTCGCCGTGGAGCCGGTCTTCCTGCTGACGGCCCGCGAGGAGCCGATGACCTTCGACCGGGTCACCGCGGACTTCGACGCGCTCTTCACCGAGAACGAGCACTTCGAGTTCTACTGGTTCCCGCACACCGGCAACTGCAACACCAAGCGCAACAACCGCAGCGCGGGCCCCGAGAAGCCGGTGAGCCGGATCAGCGGCTGGATCGAGGACGAGTTCCTCTCCAACGGTGTCTTCCACGCGGTGAACCTGCTCGGCCGCGCCGTGCCCGCCACCATCCCGGCGATCGCGAAAGTGTCCAGCCGCGCCCTGTCCGCGCGGACGTACACCGACATCCCCTACAAGGTGTTCACCTCCCCGCGCCGGGTGCGCTTCGTGGAGATGGAGTACGCCGTCCCGCGCGAGGCCCTCGTCGAGACGCTGCGGGAGTTGAAGACGATGGTCGACCGCTCTCCGCTGCGGGTCAGCTTCCCCGTCGAGGTCCGCACGGCCCCCGCCGACGACATCACGCTCTCCACTGCGTCCGGCCGGGAGAGCGCGTACATCGCCGTGCACATGTTCCGGGGGACGCCCTACCAGGCGTACTTCACCGCGGCGGAGCGCATCTTCACCGCGCACGAGGGCCGGCCGCACTGGGGCAAGGTGCACACGCGCGACGCGGACTACTTCGCCGGTGTGTATCCGCGCTTCGGTGAGTTCACCGCTCTGCGGGACCGTCTGGACCCGGATCGGCGCTTCGGGAACGACTATCTGCGTCGGGTGCTGGGGGCGTAGTCGCGTCGGCCGAGGGCGCCGGGGTGACACCGCCGTCACCGGTGCCCTCGTCCTCGGTGCCGGTGTCCGTACCGGTGTCGGGAGTCCGCGTGGGAGGGGGCGTCGGGGCCGGACTGTCCACGGTCGCTCCGCCGCCGCTCTCCGACGGGGCCTCGCCCGCGGGGGTGCCGGCGTCCGACGGGGTGGGCGTCGGCGAAGGGGCACGGGACGGGGTGCCCGGTGACTTGCCGTGACCGGGGAGGGCGTCGCCCACTGTGGTGCCCGTGCCGCCGCCGAACCTGTCGCCGGACACCAGTTCGTAGGCGCTGATGCCCGCCATGGCGACGCCGAAGACGAGAACCGCGGCGGCCAACGGCCGCTTCCAGCCCTTGATCCGCGCGCGGTGGACGGTTGCCTCCCCGAACTCGTGTGCCGGGCGCGCCACTTGGCCGGGCGGCGCGGTACGCGGGCGCACTCCGGGTGACGGCCCCGGCCGGCCCTGCACCGTGACGTCGCGCAGTTGCTCGCCGGTGCGCTTGAAGAAGTGCTGGAAGACCGTGCCCCCGCAGGTGGCGATCGCGCTCACCACCCCGGCGCCCAGGATCGTCCCGTAGACCCCGAAGTACGAGGCGAGTTTCGCCGCGACCACCGCGGCGACCGCGCTCCCCGCCACCTGAGGGACGCTCAGGTCCACCCGCCCGCGCCGCGGTTCCTCCAGAGCATCCGGCTTCTCACCCATTCCCGAACCTTGCCTGCCTTTCCCGTACTTGCTCGACTTCCTGCACGAGAAGGGGACGTATGGGCGAAACCAATGGTTCCGTTTCTGGCGATTTCGTGAAGTGCGCCACGATCACGATCCCGGAGGGCACACGAGGGGTAGCCGACTCGACGGCTCCACCAGAACTCGAGCGGCGCGCCGAACCACGCAGGTGGCCCGAATGGAGTACTGTTGCGAGCCCTGGGTCCGGACTCCCGCCAGGGTGTCCGGGGCCTTGCAGGACCGCCGGGAGGGGGCTCGTTGCACAGGGTGATGAGGTTCGTCACTCAGCGTTGCGAATAGGTAACCGTGCCATAACGGCGATCACGGGCCCGCGCCCGACACGCCGGGCAACTCGGCAAGGTTGTGGCAGGCTGCACCCGGGCAGGCCACACTCGACTAGCGGAAGCAGCGACGCACGTGACGTCGGCAGGCACCACCCGGGAGGTCCCCATGCCCGAACTGCGTGTCGTGGCCGTCTCCAATGACGGCACACGGCTGGTGCTGAAGGCTGCGGACAGCACGGAGTACACGCTTCCGATTGACGAACGTCTCCGCGCCGCCGTGCGCGGCGACCGTCCCCGCCTCGGCCAGATCGAGATCGAGGTGGAGAGCCATCTCCGCCCCCGAGACATCCAGGCGCGTATACGTGCCGGCGCCTCCGCCGAGGAGGTCGCACAGTTCGCCGGCATCCCCGTCGACCGCGTGCGCCGCTTCGAAGGTCCCGTGCTGGCCGAGCGCGCCTTCATGGCCGAGCGGGCCCGGAAGACTCCGGTCCGCCGCCCCGGTGAGAACGCCGGACCCCAACTCGGTGAGGCCGTGCAGGAGCGGCTGCTGATCCGCGGGGCCGAGAAGGACACCGTCCAGTGGGACTCGTGGCGCCGCGACGACGGCACCTGGGAGGTCCTGCTCGTCTACCGGGTCGCGGGTGAACCGCACTCGGCGAGCTGGACGTACGATCCGCCCCGGCGGCTCGTCCAGGCCGTCGACGACGAGGCGCGCTCGCTGATCGGCGAGTCCGACGACCTCGCGGCGTCGCCCGAGCCGAGCTTCCCGTTCGTGCCGCGCATCGCCCGGCTGCCGCGCGACCGTCCGCTGGACCGCGCCCTGGACCGGCAGATGGAGCGGCCGAGTCTGCCCGCGGCCTCGGCCGAGCCGGTCGAGGAGAGCGAGCGCGATTCGCTCACCAGTCTGCTGGAGGCGGTGCCCAGCTTCCGCGGCGACATGGTCGTGCCCGAGCGTCCCTCGACGCCGGAACGGCCCGCCGCGGAGGAGCCCCCGGAGCCCGAGCCCGAGGTGGAGGAGCCGCCGGCTCCCGCGGCTTCGGCCGGAGCCGGTTCGGCGTACGCGGACGTCCTCATGCCTCGCTCGGTCGGCAGCCACCGCGACCGTCTCGTCGGGTCCACCGACCGTCAGGCCGAGGCCGACGGGGTCCGGCCGGGCCGCCGCGCGGCGGTCCCGAGCTGGGACGAGATCGTCTTCGGCACGCGCCGCAAGAAGCAGGAGTAGTCGCTCCGTACGCCTGGTACCGGCTCAGGTACCGGCGTACGGACGGCAGTTGAGCGGGACGAAGGGGACCGCGCCCGGCCGGGCGCGGTCCCCTTCCCCGTCACCGACTACTGGGGGTCCGGGCCGACGGCCACGGGACGGGCGGTGTCCCGGGACCACTCCGACCACGAACCGACGTACAGGGCAGCCGGAATGCCCGCGATCGCGAGGGCGAGGACCTCCTGCGCCGCGGAGACGCCGGAGCCGCAGTACACACCGACCTCCGTCCCCTCCGTCGCGCCGAGCGCCTTGAAGCGCGCTGCGAGTTCCCCGGCGGGCAGGAAGCGTCCGCTTTCGGCCAGATTCTCGGAGGTCGGCGCCGAGACCGCCCCGGGGATGTGGCCCGCGACCGGGTCGATCGGCTCGACCTCCCCGCGGTAGCGCTCCCCCGCCCGCGCGTCGAGCAGGAGTCCGGTACGGGCGAGCGCCGCCGCGCCGTCCGCGTCCAGCAACGGAAGCCCTCCCGGCGTGGGTTCGAAGTCCCCCGGGGCCGGGTCCGGCACCTCGGACGTCAACGGCCCGTTCCAGGCGGCCAGTCCGCCGTCAAGCACACGCACCGCCGGATGACCCGTCCAGCGCAACAGCCACCAGGCACGTGCGGAAGCCCAGCCGAGACCGCCGTCGTACACCACGACCTCGCGGCGCGCGGAGACTCCCGCGGCCCGCATCGCGGCGGCGAACACCTCGGTGTCCGGCAGCGGATGGCGGCCCCCGGCACCCGCCGGACCAGCCAGCTCCGACTCCAGATCGACGAAGACGGCACCCGGCAGATGCGCCTTCTCGTACTCGGGGCGCAGGCTCGGGCTGCCCAGCTGGTAACGGACGTCGAGGAGGACCGGCGGGTTCGGCCCCGTCAGTGCGTCGGCTAGTTCGGCGGCGGAGATGATGACGTTCATGGCCACCATCCTCGCGCACGGGGTGGCCGCTTCGTCCAGGTCCGGCTACTCTGCTCCGCCGGACAGCCCCGATCACGAGGCGTATGGGATCGGGCACATGCTGTACAGCTGACGGTCACCGGCCGACAATGTCGCGGAAACGGATGAGTGCCCGCATATCGGGCACCCTCTTGCGGGAGTACGGCGCCCGGCGGCGCGGCCGGAACGCTCGGTGCGACCGGTGGTGCCAACATCGGCACGGGGCGTGCAGGCACCTGACTGGCGTACGCGCATGCACAGGCGGAAGTCGACCGGCCACCGCGAGGGGCCGAGAAGAGAGTGACGATGACCGAGGCACGGGGGTCGGCCGGCCTGAACGGCACCACGCACGCCCGCCGCCCGCCCGGCACGCCCTGCTGGGTGAGCCTGATGGTGCACGGGACGGACGCGACCCAGGAGTTCTACGGAGCGCTGTTCGGCTGGGAGTTCGAGCCGGGCCCCCGCCAGCTCGGCCCGTACGTGCGGGCGCTGCTCGACGGCCACGAGGTCGCCGGGATCGGTCAACTGCCTCCCGACCGGCACCTGCCCGTCGCCTGGACCCCCTACTTCGCCTCGGACGACGTGAACGTGACCGCCGAGACCGTGCGGCACTCCGGCGGCACCGTCGGGGTCGGTCCCCTGGACGCGGCCGACGCCGGCCGGCTCGCCATCGCGTCCGATCCGACGGGCGCCGTCTTCGGCATCTGGCAGGCCGCGGCCCACCTCGGCACCGGCATCACCGGCGTGCCGGGCACGCCCGCGTGGAACGAGCTGCTGACCCGGGACAGCGCGAGCGTCGCCAAGTTCTACCAGGGCGTCTTCGGCTTCGAGTTGGAGCCGTCCGACTCCGCCGACCTCGACCACGTCACGCTCCGCCTCGACGGGCGCCCGGTGGCGGGCATCCACGGCGTGGGCCGCGCGCTGCCGCGCGACCGGGGCGCGCACTGGCTGACGTACTTCGAGGTCGCCGACCCCGAGGCCGCCGCCGGACGCGTGGCCGAGCTGGGCGGTCACGTCCTGAAGGAGCCGCACGACTCACCGCACGGCCGGAAGGCCACGGTGGCCGATCCGGAGGGCGCGGTGTTCTCGGTGCTCCACACGGCGCCCTGAACCGCCCGGCCCGGACCGGCCGGTGTCAGGCGGAGGCGATGGGCAGGACGTCCGGGGACAGGGCACCGGCCCGGGCGGTGGCCGCCGTCATGCGGCGCCGGTGGTGGCGGCGGCACAGAACCTCGTAGCCGACGGCGTCCGACTGGTTGACGTCGCCCACGACCACCTGGGCGCCCTCGACCACCATCTCGCCGCCTATCGTGCGGGCGTTGTGCGTGGCACGGGCGCCGCACCAGCACAGCGCCTCGACCTGGAGGACCTCGACCCGGTCGGCCAGCTCCACCAGACGCTGCGAGCCGGGGAAGAGCTTGGAGCGGAAGTCCGTGGTGATGCCGAACGCGAAGACGTCGATGCCGAGGTCGTCCACGATGCGCGCCAGCTGGTCGATCTGGTCCGGCGCCAGGAACTGCGCCTCGTCCGCGATCACGTAGTCCGCGCGGCCGCCCTGCGAGAGGTGGTCGACCACGTACGCGTACACGTCCTGGCCCGCCATCACCTCCACGGCGTCCGTGACCAGCCCGAGCCGGGAGGAGAGCTTGCCCTCCCCGGCGCGGTCGTCACGCGTGAAGATCAGGCCCTGAAGGCCCCGGGCGGACCGGTTGTGCTCGATCTGCAGAGCCAGCGTCGACTTCCCGCAGTCCATCGTTCCGGAGAAGAACACCAGCTCGGGCATGGCGGGTTGAGCACCTTTCGGCGGAAGGTCGGCAGGGGTTCGGGGCACGTGCGGATCGGGCGGATGACTCAGGAGCGTACTTGGAGCAGCGGGACCAGTTGTTCGACGGGGGTCATCGAACCGTGGTTGCCGACCATGGCCGACTCCTTCGGCTCGCGCTCGGAGGCGATCAGCAGGACGTCGTCCCGGGCCGCCGCGACCACGTCGCCGATCCGCCCGTACACCCGCTCGTCGACGTGCGGGCCGAACCAGCCCGCCGCGACGGCCTCGTCGCGCGAGGCCACCCAGAACTGCTCGCCGAGCACCTCGCGCCAGCAGGTCAGCACGTCCGCCTCGGCGCCGGGCACCGCGTAGACGTGGCGGGCGCGGCCCTCGCCGCCCAGCAGGGCGACGCCGGCCTTGAGCTCCCAGTCCTCGTCGAAGTCGATGCGGTGCTGCTCGTCGAAGGGGATGTCGATCATGCCGTGGTCGGCGGTGACGTAGAGGGCGGTGCGCGGCGGGAGCTGTTCCGCCAGGCGCTGGACCAGCCGGTCGACGTACATCAGCTGGCCGCGCCACGGGTCGGAGTCGACGCCGAAGCGATGGCCCTTGCCGTCCACCTCCGCGTAGTACGTGTAGACCAGGGAGCGGTCACCCGCGGCCAGTTGCTCGGCCGCGAAGTCCATGCGCTCCTCGCCGGTCAGCCGGCCGTGGAAGGTGCCGCCGCTGAGCGCGACCTTCGTCAACGGGGTGTTCTGGAAGCCGGGCGAGGAGACCTGGGCGGTGTGCACACCGGCCGCGTCCGCCAGCTGGAAGACGGTGGGGTAGGGCTGCCAGACGCCCGGTTCCGTCCAGGGGTTCCAGCGCAGCTGGTTCATCAGGGCGCCCGTGTCCGGGTTGCGCACGGTGTAGCCGGGCAGGCCGTGCGCGCCGGGCGGCAGCCCCGTGCCGACGGAGGCGAGCGAGGTAGCGGTGGTGGCCGGGTAGCCCGCGGTGATCGGGCGGCCCGTGCCCCCGCGGGAGGACGCCAGCAGCGAGGTCATGAAGGGGGCCTCGTCCGGGTGCGCCTTCAGCTGCTCCCAGCCGAGACCGTCGATCAGGAAGACGCAGTTGCGGTCGGCCGCGGCCAGCTCCGGTATGGCGACGGTCGCGCCGGGCACCTCCATGCCCGCGGCGAGCGTGGGCAGCAGGTCGGCCAGCGAACCGGTGCCGTACTCGGGGACGGGCGCGGAGTCGAGGGCGAGCGGTTCCGGGTGGTCCCAGGCGGGCAGAACCATCAGCGCGTGACGTCCGCGGTCGCTTCGGAGAGGGCCTGCGCGAAGGCGAGGGCCTGACGCACCGTCTCCGGACCGTCCCCGGCCTCGCTGACACGCAGGCTCAGGTCGTCCGCCGTGGAGCTGCCGGTGTAGCCGTGGTCGGCCTCGCAGTTCGGGTCGCCGCAGGCCGCCGGCTCCAGGTCGATGCGGGAGACCGCGCCCCAGCCGATGGTCAGGACGACCTCGCGGGGCAGCGTACCCGGCGCGTACGACTCGGGGTTCGCCACGACGCGGCTGACCACGACCGACGAGATCCGGCTGAGCTTCACGGACTCCGTCGACGTCGTGGCGTACGGCGTCGGGGAGGTGGTGTCCGCCGCCTGCTCGTCGGTGTGGCTCACGATGAAGCGGTTGGCGGTGAGGACCAGCACCGTGACGTGCCTGCGGACCTCGTTCGCGTCGAACGTCGTCTCCTGGTGGACCAGGAACGACCTGACGGCATCGCCGCCGACGGCGGCTTCCACCGCCTCGGCCACGAGAGCCGGGTAGTAGCCGCTGCGCTCGATCGCCGCTCGCAGCCCCTGGGTCGTCGTACTGGTCTTGGCCATGACGTCCATCCTACGGTGGCGCACCGGCTGCGAGGCACCGCTCGCGGGTGTCGGGCGGGGGACGGGCCACCCGGCGGGGGCGGCGGGGCGCGGTCAGACGACGGGGAGCGTGCGGGGGCCCAGGTCGTCGCGGGCGGGGGGACGGGCGAGCCGCACGGTGGCACCGAGGACGCTCACGCCGTGCGGCGCGACGACGACCGGCTCCAGGGAGACCGCGACGACCTCCGGGTGGTCGTCGACCAGCCGCGACAGGCGCAGCATGAGCTCTTCGAGGGCGGCCGTGTCGACGGGGGCCGAGCCGCGCCAGCCGAACAGGAGCGGCGCCGTCCGCACCGACCGCACCAGCGAGGCCGCCTCCCGGTCGGTGACCGGGATCAGCCGGTGCGCCGTGTCGCCGAGCAGCTGGGACGCGGCCCCGGCCAGCCCGAACGAGAGCACGGCACCGGCCGCCGGGTCGATGACGGCCCGTACGACGGTGTCGACCCCGCGGGGCGCCATGGCCTGGACGACCGGCCGCAGCTCCTCCGGCGTGCCGAACAGCTCGGTCAACTCGGCGTAGGCCCGGCGCAGTTGCTCCTCGTCGGCGAGGTCGAGCCGGACGCCCCCGAGGTCGGCGCGGTGGCGCAGGTGCGGGGCGGTGGCCTTGAGGGCCACGGGGTAGCCGAGGGTGCGGGCGGCCTCGGCCGCGTCGTCGGGCGTGGGCGCGGGCAGGGCCCTGCGGACGGCGATCCCGTACCGCCCGAGGAGGTCGCAGGTCTCGTCCGGGCCCAGCGTGAGCCCCTCAGTGCTCGCGAGGAGTCCGTCGATCAGCGCGGCGGCGCCCCTCTCGTCGATGTCCTCGCACTCCGGGACCTTGCCGGGGTCGGCGGCCTCCCGGCGCCACTGGGCGTACTTCACGGCCTCGGCGAGGGCGCGGACGGCCCGCTCGGCGGCGGGGTACGCCGGGATGAGGCGGGGGCTCGCGGCGAGGTCGTCGCCGGCTGCGCGCTCCGCCGGGCGCGGCGTCCCGGCGGTCCGCTCGGAGGGTGCCGGGGAGGTCCGGGCCCCGGCCGGCTGGGGGGCGGTGCTCGCGGCGGCGGACAGCGCCTCGGCGAGACCGCCCAGCTCGACGTGGACGACGAGCACCGGTTTGGCGGGAGCGGCCGTGGCGGCGGAGCGCAGCGCCTCGGCCAGCGCCGCGTCGGCCGCGGACGTCTCCCCCACGGCCGGGATGGCGGTCACCACCACGGCGTCGCAGTCGTCGTCGGCCAGCGCGTGGGCCAGCGCGTCGTGGAAGTCGTCCGCCGAGGCCGCCGTCGTCAGGTCGAGCGGGGGCAGCGGGCGCAGTCCCTGGGCGAGGCAGGCGTCGTAGGTGAGGAGGCCGAGCGACTCCGAGTTGCCGAGGATCGCGACCCTGGGGCCCTGCGGAAGGGGCTGGCGGGCCAGCAGCAGCCCCGCGTCGACGAGCTCGGTGATCGTGTCGACGCGGATGACGCCGGCCTGCCGCAGCAGCGCGGAGACCGTCGCGTGCGGGAGCCGGGTGGCCCGTACGGCGTGGCCCTGCGGGGCGGCCCCGCCGTGCCGCGCGCCCTGGACGACGACCAGCGGCTTCGCCGCCGCGGTCCGCCGGGCGAGCCGGGTGAACTTGCGGGGGTTGCCGATGGACTCCAGGTACATCAGGGCGACGTCGGTGTCCGGGTCGTCGTACCAGTACTGGAGCACGTCGTTGCCGGACACGTCCGCACGGTTGCCGGACGAGACGAACGTCGACACGCCCGTGACGCCCGTGACGCCGCCGCCGCGCCGGTGCAGCCGGGACAGCAGCGCGATGCCGATCGCCCCCGACTGGGCGAACAGGCCGATCCGGCCGGCGCGCGGCATCTCCGGCGCGAGGGAGGCGTTGAGGCGCACCCGGGGGGAGGTGTTGATGACCCCGAAGGCGTTGGGCCCGATGATGCGCATGCCGTACGTACGGGCCTGGCGGACCAGCTCGCGCTGGCGCTCGCGTCCCTCGGGACCGCTCTCCGCGTATCCGGCGGAGACCACGACGAGTCCCTGCACGCCGTGCACACCGCACTCGGCGACGATCTCGGGCACCTGTTCCACGGGGACGGCGACGACCGCCAGGTCGACGGGCTCGGCGATCTCCCGGACGGAGCGGTGGGCCGGGACGCCGGCCAGCTCCTTCTCCTCGAACGCCCGGTTCACCGCGTACAGGCGGCCGGTGAAGCCGGCGTCGCGCAGGTTGTCCAGGACGCTGCGGCCGACTCCCCCGGGGGTGCGGCCCGCTCCGATCACGGCCACCGAGCCCGGCGCGAGCAGCCGCTGCACGGACCGCGCCTCGGCCCGCTGCTCCCGCGCCCACTGGACGGCGCGTGAGCGGTCCGTCGGCTCCAGGTCGAACTCCAGCCGGACGACGCCGTCCTCGAAGCTGCGCTTCTGCTGGTAGCCGGCGTCCGTGAACACCTTGATCATCTTGCTGTTGGCCGGCAGCACCTCGGCGGCGAACCTGCGGATGCCGCGCTCCCTGGCCACCGCCGCGATGTGTTCGAGGAGGGCCGAGGCGACGCCGCGCCCCTGGTGGGCGTCCTGGACGAGGAAGGCGACCTCGGCCTCGTCGGAGACGGGGGGCGCCTGTCCGCCGTCGGGGCCGGCGGGCGCCGGGTGGGAGGAGGCGGGCAGTCCGTCGGGGGTGATGCGGTCGTAGCGCACGGTGGCGATGAACTCGCCGCCGACGGTGGCCGCGAGTCCCACGCGGTCCACGAAGTCGTGGTGCGTGAAGCGGCGGACGTCCTTGGCGGACAGGCGCGGGTAGGGCGCGAAGAAGCGATAGTACTTCGACTCGTCCGAGACCTGCTCGTAGAAGCTGACCAGCCGCTCGGCGTCGTCGACCGTGATGGGCCGGATGCGCGCGGTGCCGCCGTCGCGCAGCACCACGTCGGCCTCCCAGTGGGCGGGGTACTCGTGCCGGTCCGACGACGTCTGCATGGGGCCCAGCGTACGGCGCGGGTCCGACACCGTCGCGGCGCAGGCCCGGGCGCGCGACACCCCTTGAGGGCAGGTCCGGCGGCGGCTTCGGGGGGCATCCTGGAGGCGGAGTCCGCCCGGGTCCCGTTCGCGGGCCGCCGGGACACGCTCCACCGTATGGGACACTGGTCTAGACAACCCTGAAACACTCGAAGGGCAGCATCACATGGCTGAGCGCCGCGTCAACGTCGGCTGGGCCGAGGGCCTCCACGCCCGCCCCGCCTCCATCTTCGTCCGGGCGGCCACGGCCTCCGGCGTCCCCGTGACGATCGCCAAGGCGGACGGCGACCCCGTCAACGCCGCGTCGATGCTCGCGGTCCTCGGCCTCGGCGCCCAGGGCGGCGAGGAGATCGTCCTGGCCTCCGACGCCGAGGGTGCGGACGCCGCGCTCGACCGTCTGGCCAAGCTGGTCTCCGAGGGTCTCGACGAGCTTCCCGAGACCGTCTGACCCCGCGGACACCCCGCATGCGGCGAAGCCGCGTCGAACCCGGACCGGGCCGACGCGGCTTCGCCGTTTTCCATGCCCGGACGGAAGCCCCCGCCTCCGTCCGGGTCTTTTCCGTGCACCGCCCCCGACCATTTTCCGCTCCCGGCCCGAACACGGCGTCCGGAGCATGCGGAAAAAGCGCCCCCGTGAATTACCGGCGCACGGAAAAGAAGGCAGCGGAAATACTCCCCCGCCACATATCCCTCTTTGTATACGGCGCTTCTGTTAATGCCGCAGGCCCGACGTGTTTACGGGATGTTGCGAAGTCCTCACACGGTCCGCGAGGTCGCCCCGGCCAGGCGAGCGGAAGCGGTGCGCGGAGCCGGCGCGCTCGGTGTGCAGCGCGGTGATGGCGCGCGCCCGCTCACTGTCCCCGCGTGCGACGGCGTCCACGATGCCGCCGTGCTCGGCCCAGGACTCCGCGGGACTGGCAGGGGCGTCCACCGCGTACATCCAGGCGATCTTGTGCCGCAGCTGGGCGAGCGTCGACGTGAGCGCGGGGCTTCCGGACGCCTGCGCGAGCGTCTCGTGGAACCAGACCCCCAGGGACCGCAGATCCTCGCTGTGGCCCCTCCTGGCCCGCTCCTGCCCCAGCCTGACCAGTCCGCGCAGCACCTTGAGGTGGGCCTCGGTGCGGCGCTGCGCGGCCCGCGCGGCGCCCAGCGGCTCCAGCAGCATCCGCATCTCCAGGAGGTCGGCCGCCTCCTGCTCGGTGGGCTCGGCCACGCACGCGCCCGCGTGCCGCCGGGTGACGACGAAGCCCTCGGCCTCCAGGGTGCGCAGCGCCTCGCGCACCGGGACGCGCGAGACGCCGTAGCGGCGGGCGAGCAGTTCCTCGGTGAGCCGGCCGCCGCGCTCGTAGACACCCGCGACGATGTCGTCACGGATCGCCGTGCATACCGAGTGCGCCGGAATGCGCATGAGCGGACCTCCGCCTTAATCATCGCGAAACGCCGTCGATTGACGCCCATTCAGTGACTCTATTGCAGCGGGACGGAATTTCCGACGGCGGACCGGAATCCATGGCTATTTTTTGGACAGAGGGCCGTTCGAAACGACGAAGGCCCCGGCTCACGGAGCCGGGGCCTTCGGAAGTCGTACGGGTGTCAGAGGCTGACGCCGTGCGAGCGCAGATACGAGACGGGGTCGAGGTCCGAGCCGTACTCGGCCGTCGTACGGGCCTCGAAGTGGAGGTGGGGTCCGGTGGTGTTGCCGGTGGACCCGGAGAGGGCTATCTGCTGTCCCGGGGTGACCGTCTGCCCCTCGGTGACGCTGATGGACGACAGGTGGCCGTACATGGTGTACGTGCCGTCGTGCATCTTGATGACGACCTGGTTGCCGTAGGCACCGCCCCAGCCGGTCGTGACGACGGTGCCCGCGCCGACGGCGTGGACGACGGTGCCCGACGCGGCGTGGAAGTCGACGCCGGTGTGGCTGCCGGAGGACCAGAGGCTGCCACCGGTCTTGTAGCCGGTGGAGACGTAGGAGCCTGCGATCGGCGCGACGAAGGTGTTGAGGAGCTTGCGCTCGGCGGCGCGGGCGGCGCGCGCCTTGGCCGCGCGCTCCTCCTTCACCTCGGCCAGAGCGCGCTGCCGCGCGGCCTCCTCGGCCTTCTTCAGCGCCGCGGCCTCTTCGGCGGCGTGCTGCTGGGCGGCGGCCTGCGCGTCGATCTGCTCGGCGACCGTGTCGCCGATCGTGATGGCCTGGGTGAGCCCGGTCTGCTGGACGGCGGTGTCCGCGGCGAACGCCGGGGCGGCCAGGGTTCCGATGACACCGGTGGTGGTGAGAGCCGCCACGCCCGCCGCACTCTTGGTGGTCCGCGTGATCCGGCTCGGACGACGATGCTTCCCGGTGGCACGGGTGAACGCCATGAAGGGGCTGGTCCTTTCCTTCCCTCTCGCCTACCGGGTTAGCTGACGGGTTCGGAGCAGGAAGGTCTCCTACGGGCCTCCTCCGCGAGGAAGGACGCCCGATTCACCCCAGGGACTGCGATGGGTCCCCGGCTCCCCTGGCTCGCGCCGTACGGGGACTCGGCGATGACTGTCCGGTGCCGCGGACGCGGCGCACTGCCTGACGAACAGCCGGATTGACGCTAAGGGGGGCGTCTTTCGATCGACAAACGGATCGCGGTTTTTGTAGTGCATGCCACAGGGCAGAAGGGCAACCACCTAGCAATACGGACATATTGAGGACGAAGTCGGGTAAGCGCGCGCGAAACCCCGGATGGACCACGGGTAAACGCGAGAACCCCGGCGACCTCTCGGTCACCGGGGTCCTTGTCCGCACGGTCCTACTCGGCTCGTACGACGCTGACTTCACCGATCCCGAGCGCCCTCACGGGCTCCGCGATCTGCGCGGCGTCGCCCACCAGGACGGTCACCAGCCGGTCCACCGGGAAGGCGTTCACGACCGCGGCGGTGGCCTCCACCGTGCCCGTGGCGGCGAGCTGCTGATAGAGGGTCGCCTGGTAGTCGTCCGGGAGGTGTTGCTCGACCTGGTCCGCGAGCGTGCTCGCGACCGCCGCCGCCGTCTCGAACTTGAGCGGGGCGACCCCCACGAGGTTCTGCACGGCCACATCGCGCTCCGCGTCCGTCAGGCCCTCCGCGGCGAGCGTGCGCAGGACCTTCCAGAGGTCGTCCAGGGCGGGACCCGTGTTGGGCGTGTCGATGGAGCCGCTGATGGCGAGCATCGCGGCACCCGAGCCGTCCGGGGCCGAGCGCAGCACCTGGCCGAACGCCCGCACTCCGTAGGTGTAGCCCTTCTCCTCGCGCAGGACGCGGTCCAGGCGCGAGGTGAGCGTGCCGCCGAGGCAGTAGGTGCCGAGCACCTGGGCGGGCCACACGCGGTCGTGACGGTCGGCTCCGACGCGGCCGATGAGCAGCTGCGTCTGCACGGCACCGGGGCGGTCGACGATGATCACGCGGCCCCGGTCGTCCGCGGTCACCGGCGGCACCGGGCGCGGCTCGGCCGACGAGCCGGTCCACGCACCGAGGGTGTCCGCGAGCAGCGCGTCCAGGTCGATCCCGGTGAGGTCGCCGACGATGACGGCGGTGCCGGTGGCGGGGCGGACGTGCTTCTCGTAGAAGGCGCGTACGGCCGCCGCGTCGATCTTCTCGACCGTCGCCTCGCTGCCCTGGCGCGGACGCGACATGCGCGAGGTGGCCGGGAACAGCTCCTTGGAGAGCTCCTTGGCGGCACGGCGGGCCGGGTTGGCGGCCTCGTGAGGGATCTCGTCCAGCCGGTTGCGCACCAGCCGCTCGATCTCGCTGTCCGCGAACGCCGGTGCCCGCAGCGCGTCGGAGAGCAGCCCGAGCGCCTTCTCCAGCCGGGAGACCGGGACTTCGAGGGACAGGCGGACGCCCGGGTGGTCGGCGTGCGAGTCGAGGGTGGCGCCGCAGCGCTCCAGCTCGGCGGCGAACTCCTCGGCGGAGTGCTTGTCGGTGCCCTCGGAGAACGCGCGCGCCATGATCGTGGCGACACCGTCGAGGCCCGCGGGCTCGGCCTCCAGGGGCGCGTCGACGAACACCTCGACGGCGACGACCTGCTGGCCGGGGCGGTGGCAGCGCAACAGCGTCAGGCCGTTGTCGAGCGTGCCGCGCTCGGGCGCCGGGAACGCCCACGGCTTGGCCTCGCCGGCCTGGGGCTGCGGGTGGAACTCCATGGTCGCGAGCTCGGTCACTTGGCCGACTCCTCGTCCTCGTCGGTGGCTTCGGCGGCCTGCGCCTCTTCGGCGGCGACGGGCTCGTAGACGAGCACCGCGCGGTTGTCGGGGCGCAGCCGGGCCTTGGCGACCTCCTGCACCTCCTGGGGGGTGACGGCGAGCACCCGCTGCACGGCGGTCAGGGCCAGCTGCGGGTCGCCGAACAGGACGGCGTAGCGGCACAGTTCGTCGGCGCGGCCGGCGACCGTGCTGAGCCGGTCCAGCCACTCGCGCTCCAACTGGGCCTGGGCGCGCTCCATCTCCTCGGCCGTGGGGCCCTCCTCGGCGAACCGGGCGAGCTCCTCGTCCACGGCCGCCTCGATGACCGGCACCTCGACGTCGCCGGACGTCTTCACGTCGAGCCAGCCCAGGGAGGGTGCCCCGGCGAGCCGCAGCAGGCCGAACCCGGCGGCGACGGCGGTACGGTCCCGGCGTACGAGCCGGTTGTAGAGGCGGGACGACTCGCCGCCGCCGAGGACGGTCAGCGCCACGTCGGCCGCGTCACACGCGCGTGTGCCGTCCTCCGGGAGGCGGTAGGCGGCCATCAGCGCGCGGGCCGGGACCTCCTCCTCGACTACCTCGCGCAGCTGCTCGCCGATGATGTCCGGCAGGGAGCCGTCGCGCGGTGCGGGCTTGCCGTCGTGCCCGGCGATGGAACCGAAGTACTTCTCGATCCAGACGAGCGTCTGCTCCGGGTCGATGTCCCCGACGACCGACAGCACCGCGTTGTTGGGCGCGTAGTAGGTGCGGAAGAACGCGCGGGCGTCCTCCAGGGTGGCCGCGTCCAGGTCCGCCATCGACCCGATCGGGGTGTGGTGGTAGGGGTGGCCCTCCGGGTACGCGAGGGCGGTCAGCTTCTCGAACGCGGTGCCGTAGGGCACGTTGTCGTAGCGCTGCCTGCGCTCGTTCTTGACGACGTCCCGCTGGTTCTCCATGGACTCCTCGTCCAGCGCGGCGAGGAGCGAGCCCATGCGGTCGGCCTCCAGCCAGAGGGCGAGCTCCAGCTGGTGGGCGGGCATGGTCTCGAAGTAGTTGGTGCGCTCGAAGCTCGTCGTGCCGTTCAGCGAGCCGCCCGCGCCCTGGACGAGCTCGAAGTGCCCGTTGCCCTTCACCTGGCCGGAGCCCTGGAACATCAGGTGCTCGAAGAGGTGGGCGAGGCCGGTACGGCCCTTGACCTCGTGGCGCGAGCCGACGTCGTACCAGAGGCACACCGCCGCGACCGGGGTCAGGTGGTCCTCGGAGAGCACCACGCGCAGGCCGTTGGCCAGGCGGTGCTCGGTCGCTGTCAGGCCGCCGGAGCCTGCCTCAGCTGTGGCCGTGTGACCCATGGGCATGTACGTCCCTTCGATCGCGGAAAACTGCAGAATTCCTGCCGGTCCTGCCACTGTATGCAAGCGCGCAGACGCCTGGCGAAGTTCCCGCACCTCGTACGCCCACAGCGAGACTTCCGTGACCCGCAGGCGGACCGGTGTGCGAGCCGAAGCCGCCGGTCGCCGCGGCGGACCCGGGCCGGGACGGACGGAGCGGTCCGGGACGGGACGGGAAGGTCCCGGCCGGTCGAGGGCGAGGGTCCGGAGACGCGAACGGGCGGGCCGGCGAGGGCAGGCCGGGAGGGCCGCGACGGAGGCCGGCCGGGGATCACGGTGGGGGCCGGTGCCCTGCGGCAAGCGGGCTCCGCGTGCCCGGCGGGGGCGGGTCCCCGGCCCCGCCCGGGGCCCTTAATGACGGGTCGTGGTCGGCGTTGTCAGTGCGGCGGTCCACAATGGTGCGCGTCAGATCCCGTTCATGTTGGTGAAGGAGCCGCAGCAGCGATGGCCCGCCGCAGCACGAAGACCCCGCCGCCCGACGACTTCGAGGAGCGGATCCTCGACATCGACGTCGTCGACGAGATGCAGGGCTCCTTCCTCGAGTACGCGTACTCGGTCATCTACTCGCGCGCCCTGCCGGACGCACGTGACGGACTCAAGCCCGTACACCGCCGCATCGTCTACCAGATGAACGAGATGGGCCTGCGCCCCGACCGCGGCTACGTGAAGTGCGCCCGCGTCGTCGGCGAGGTCATGGGTAAGCTCCACCCCCACGGCGACGCGTCGATCTACGACGCCCTCGTGCGGCTGGCGCAGCCCTTCTCCATGCGGCTCCCCCTGGTCGACGGCCACGGCAACTTCGGCTCCCTGGGCAACGACGACCCGCCCGCCGCCATGCGGTACACCGAGTGCCGGATGGCCGACGCCACGTCCCTGATGACGGAGTCGATCGACGAGAACACCGTCGACTTCGCCCCGAACTACGACGGGCAGGAGCAGGAGCCCGGCGTCCTCCCGGCGGCGTACCCGAACCTCCTGGTCAACGGCGCCTCCGGCATCGCCGTCGGCATGGCGACCAACATGCCGCCGCACAACCTCGGCGAGGTCATCGCGGCCGCCCGCCACCTGATCCGCCACCCGGGCGCCGACCTGGACACCCTGATGAAGTACGTCCCCGGCCCCGACCTGCCGACCGGCGGGCGGATCGTCGGTCTCTCCGGGATCAGGGACGCGTACGAGACGGGCCGCGGCACCTTCAAGATCCGCGCCACGGTCGCCGTGGAGAACGTGACACCCCGCCGCAAGGGCCTCGTCGTCACCGAACTCCCCTTCACCGTGGGCCCCGAGAAGGTCATCGCCAAGATCAAGGACCTGGTCGGCGCGAAGAAGCTGCAGGGCATCGCCGACGTCAAGGACCTCACCGACCGCTCGCACGGCCTGCGCCTGGTCATCGAGATCAAGAACGGCTTCGTGCCCGAGGCCGTCCTCGAACAGCTCTACAAGCTGACGCCGATGGAGGAGTCCTTCGGCATCAACAACGTGGCTCTGGTGGACGGCCAGCCCCTCACCCTGGGCCTCAAGGAACTGCTCGAGGTCTACCTGGACCACCGCTTCGACGTCGTCCGCCGGCGCAGCGAGTTCCGGCGCACCAAGAAGCGCGACCGCCTGCACCTCGTCGACGGGCTCCTGATCGCCCTGATCGACATCGACGAGGTCATCCGGCTGATCCGCTCCAGCGACAACTCCGCCCAGGCCAAGGAGCGTCTGATCGGGCGCTTCTCGCTCAGCGACATCCAGACGCAGTACATCCTGGACACGCCGCTGCGCCGGCTCACCCGGTTCGACCGCATCGAGCTGGAGACCGAGCGCGACCGGCTGAACGGCGAGATCGACGAACTGACCGGCATCCTGGAGTCGGACGCGGAGCTGCGCAAGCTGGTCTCCGGTGAACTGGCCTCCGTGGCCAAGAAGTTCGGCACCGACCGGCGTACGGTGCTGCTGGCGTCCGCCGGTTCCCCGGCGGCCACCGTCCCCCTCCAGGTCGCGGACGACCCGTGCCGGGTCCTGCTGTCCTCCACGGGCCTGCTCGCCCGCACGGCGAACGGCGACCCCTTCTCCGAGGACACGGACGGCAAGCGCACCAAGCACGACGTGATCGTCTCCTCGGTGCCGGCGACGGCCCGGGGCGAGATCGGCGCGGTCACCTCCTCCGGCCGCCTGCTCCGCCTGAACGTCATCGACCTCCCGCAGCTGCCGGACTCGGCGACGGCGCCCAACCTCTCCGGGGGCGCACCGATCTCGGAGTTCCTGCCCTCCCTGGAGGCGGACGAGACGGTGGTCTGCCTGATGACGCTGGACGAGTCGTCACCGGGCCTCGCGATCGGCACGGCGCAGGGTGTCGTCAAGCGCGTCGTCCCGGACTACCCGTCGAACAAGGGCGAGCTGGAGGTCATCACGCTCAAGGACGGCGACCGCATCGTCGGAGCCGTCGAGCTGAGCACCGGCGACGAGGACCTGGTCTTCATCACCGACGACGCCCAGTTGCTGCGCTATCAGGCGGCGCAGGTCCGCCCGCAGGGCCGCCCCGCGGGCGGTATGACCGGCATCAAGCTCACCGAGGGCGCCAAGGTGATCTCGTTCACGGCGGTCGACCCCGCCGCGGACGCGGTGGTCTTCACGGTCGCGGGCTCGCGCGGCACCCTGGACGACTCGGTCCAGACGACCGCCAAGCTCACCCCCTTCGACCAGTACCCGCGCAAGGGCCGCGCCACGGGCGGCGTGCGCTGCCAGCGGTTCCTGAAGGGCGAGGACTGCCTGTCGCTGGCCTGGGCCGGTCCCGCCCCGGCACGGGCGGCGCAGAAGAACGGCACGCCCGCCGAGCTGCCCGAGATGGACCCGCGCCGCGACGGCTCGGGCGTGTCCCTGGCGAGGACGGTGGCGGTGGTGGCCGGACCGGTGTGACCCCCGGTCACTCCCGCGGGCCCTGCTCCTGTACGTAGCGGAGGACGCCCCACATGCTGTGCTCATCGGCGTGCGGGGCGTCCTCCTTGCATGTCTCCAGTTCCTTGCCGAGGGCACGGGCGTCGATGCCGGCCCCGATGAGCACGAGCTGGGTCAGCCGCTCCCCGGTCCCCGTCCAGGGCTCCGGGTAGAAGCGCAGGAAACGTCCGACGGCGTGTACGGCGTACCGGTTGCGCGGGTCGGCCGGACCGAAGTCGACGTACCCCTTGATGCGGTAGAGCCCCTCGGGCCTGCTGTCGAGGAAGTCCATGAGGCGGCGGGGCGCGAGCGGCACGTCGGAGGTGAAGGACAACGACTCGTAGCCGGAGTGCAGATGCCCGCCGCGGCCGCCCCGGTCTCCCCCGTGGTCTCCATGTCCGTCTCCGTCTCGGTGGACATGGAGGTCGTCGAAGGACAGCTGCCCGATGCGCTCCTCGGACGGCCTGCAGTCGAAGAGGAACTCGGGGTCGACGCGGCCGAAGGTCGCCGGTACGACGGCGGCACGGCCGGCGAGGTCACGGACGGCCCGCAGCACGCGCTCGCCGTCGGCGTGCGGCTCGTCCGGGCCGTCGCCCTGCCCCTGCCGCCCCGCCACGGCCCGGTCGAGCTTGTTGACGACGACGAGGTCGGCCAGGGCGAGGTGCCGTTCGATCTCGGGGTGCCTTTCGCGCGTGGCGTCGAACTCGGCGGCGTCCACGACCTCGACGAGCCCGCCGTAGACGACACGCGGGTTCTCACTCGCCAGCACCATCCGCACGAGTTCCTGCGGCTCGGCCAGCCCGCTCGCCTCGATGACGATGACGTCGATCCCGGCCGAGGGCCTGGCGAGCCGCTCCAGGTAGTCGTCGAGCTCGCCGGCGTCGACGGCGCAGCACAGGCATCCGTTCCCGAGGGCGACGGTGGAGTCGCCGAGCACTCCGGCGACGGCCATGGCGTCGATGTCGATCGCCCCGAAGTCGTTGACGATCGCGCCGATACGGCTGCCTCCGCTGTGGTGCAGCAGATGGTTGAGCAAGGTGGTCTTGCCGGAGCCCAGGAAGCCCGCGAGGACGACGACCGGGATCTGCGGACTCGACTGACTCTGCTGGCTCGACATGCGCCCTCTCTGTGCCTGAGCGTGCACCGGCTCGTGGACCGGCTCCCGTGCGCGGAATGAATGCCGAACCAGGATACGAGCGGGAGGAAACGCCGCGAAGTGAACGATTGTTAGCAGCGCTCGCGGGGCACACGTTGGGCATGGCGCCGGGAAACGCAACCCGCACTTCCCTCCGTGCGCCTCCTCTCCGCCTCCCTGCCGATCAGAGCCGCTCGGCAAAACTGGGAGACGGCAAGCGCCGCCCATCGCTCGCCGGTCCGCTCCCTGTCGCCCCACACCCGACGACCGGCGGACGGTCGCCTGATTCGGGGGTTGACATGGCCACACGGAAAGTAGCGGTACCGGGGCTGGGCTCCGTGGCCGCGGCGGGGGTAGGCCTGGTGACGGGCGCTCTCGCGACCCTGACCGCACAGCGCCGAGCTCGCGACTCCCTGCGTCTGCGTGTCGAGCGTCTGGAGCGGAGCGGGAACGCACAACACCGTGCCAACCTCGCCCACCAGCAGCGCCTGCACTGGGAGCTGCTGAGCAAGGCGATGGACGACCCCGAGCTGGCCGAGGTACTGAACACCTACGAGGAGACCGTCCCCGCCAACAGGCAGCGGCAGTTCCTCTTCGCCAATGCCCTCTACACCAACGCCCTCTGCTACTACCGGATCGGCAACATCAGCCGCGAAGAGTTCTTCGGCTTCGTAAGGGGCATCCTGCAGAACCCCGTCTTCCGCGAGTACTGGTACGCCACCAGGCCCCACCGCGCGACATTGATCGAGACGTCCGAAGAAGCCGAACTCGGACGCATGGTCGAAGATCTGCTCCGCCAATTGGAGGAGACGGACATCGACGAGTGGTGGGTTGTGGGTGAACCCCCGAGCGAGTAGCGCTCGGGGACCGCGGTGAGCCCCCAACGTGCCGGACGCCCCGCACCTTCGTGGATCACACCGTCGGCCGAGTAACGAATCGATAAATGCACACGTTTCCCCAGATGCCAACAGGGTTGACTGCTCCGCACTCGCGCCAAGCGTCGACCCCACAGCGTCGCTCCGTGCCGCCCGTTCGTCGAGCCAGCCCCCTCGCAGGCTCTTCGCGACGCGTAGCGCTGCGTGCAGGCACTCAGCCTCGAGACCAAGGGAAACTTGAACAGTGAGTCAGATCAGCCGTCGGCTTGGCCTCCCTCCCAAAGCGCGGGGAAGCGTGTCCGGGCAGAACTGCCCGGACATCTTCGAGTTGTCCGACGGGAAATTCGCGGTCATCGGCACCGATGCCACCGTCACGCTGGGCGCTCGGCTCCCTGCCGACGCAAGCCGCGCCGAGCACGAACGCATCGTGGTCATCACTCGCGAAACCCTGATTCACGCGAAGGGCGACATCCCCACAGCCCCCGAAGGCGTTGAGGCATCCTCCGCGCCGGTCAGCACGGGACGCTCGAGGACAGTCATCACCAGGCCTGTGCCCAAACCTGCCGACAGGGAAGGTCAACACCAGGTGAAAATCGTACGGCGTATCGGTTCGTCGCCAACTGACAGAGGCAGCGCCACCGGACAAACCTGCCCGGACATCTTCGAACTGGAAGACGGCAATTTCGCCATCATCGGGGTGGAGGCCACGGACGCTCTCGACGGCGAGCTGCCGGCCGACGCCGCTCGCGCCGACTACGAACGCATCGTCGTCATCACTCGCGAAACGCTGGTGCGAGCCAAGGCCGACATCCCGGACGCCTGACGTCGACGCGGGTCCCGGCGTCCCCTCCTTCGGGCGCCGGGCCCACTTAGACCACCGCCGGAATCCTCTGCGGCGCCGGTTCGCCCACGTACCGGGCCGCCGGGCGGATGATCTTCGAGTCCTCCGCCTGTTCCAGGATGTTGGCGCTCCAGCCGACGACCCGGGCAGCCGCGAACGTCGGCGTGAACATCTCCCGGGGCAGCCCGCACAACTCCATGACGACACCGGCGTAGAACTCCACGTTCGTGTGCAGTTCCCGGCCCGGCTTCAGCTCGGCCAGGATCGCCTCGACGCGCCGCTCGACCTCGACCGCGAATGCGACCAGTGGGCCGCCGAAGCTCTCGGCGATGCCTCGCAGCATGCGGGAGCGCGGATCCTCCGTCCGGTAGACGGGGTGGCCGAAACCCATGATGCGGTCACCGGCCAGGACGCGTTCACGGATCCAGGCGTCGATGCGGTCGGGCGTGCCGATCGCGTCCAGCGTGTCCAGAGCGCGACTGGGGGCGCCACCGTGCAGAGGGCCGGAGAGGGCCCCCACGGCCCCGACGAGACACGCGGCGACGTCAGCTCCCGTCGACGCGATCACCCGCGCGGTGAAAGTTGACGCATTGAATCCGTGATCAATGGTGGAGATCAGGTATTGCTCGATAGCCCTGGTACGCGTCTCGTCCGGCTTCGAACCGGTCAGCATGAAGAGGTAGTTCGCCGCGTACGACAGGTCCTCGCGCGGTTCCACCGGGTCGAGTCCGCGCCCGAGGCGGTACAGCGCCGTGAGCAGCGTCGGTACGGCGGCGGAGGCGGCAAGGGCGTCCGCGCGACGCCGGTCGGGGTCGATGTCGTACACCGGCCGGAAGCCCGAGGCCGCGCCGAGCAGTGACAGGGCCGTACGCATCCCGGCGAGCGCGCCGCTGCCCGCGCTTCCCTGGGCGATGCCCGGCAGGGCCGCCCGCACCTCGTCCGGCAGCCGTCGTAGGGCGGCCGTCCTCGCGGTGAACTCGGCCCGCTGTGCGGGGTCCGGCAGTTCGCCGTGGACCATCAGGTGCCAGACGTCCTCGAAGCCGCGGGTCTGTGCGAGTTCGACGGCCGAGTACTGGCGGTAGTGGTAGAAGCCCTCCCGGCCTCTCACGTCACCGAGTGCTGTGTCGGTGACGACGACGCCCGCGAGTCCCCGCGGGACGTCGACAGGGGTGAGGGACGCGGTGGCGACCTGGTTGTTCGGCATGGTTCCTCCCTGGACTTGATTCGACTGTCCATGCTTGACTCAATTGTTGTCAACATTGATCCAATCAATGTGAATCAACCCCGTCGAGATATGGATACGGTGACGCCATGAGGGATCAGGAACCGTCGGCTCCCACCCGCGACACGGGGCGGCGGCTCAACACCAAGGAGACCGCCGAACTGCTCGGCGTGAAGCCCGAGACCGTCTACGCCTACGTGAGCCGCGGCCAGCTCGCCAGCCGGCGCGACCCCGGCGGGCGCGGAAGCACCTTCGACGCCCAGGAGGTCGAGGCGCTCGCCCGGCGCAACAGGCGCGACGGCGCCGGGAGTTCGAGCACGGGGGGTGAGCTGTCCGTCCGTACCCGCATCACCCTGATCGACGCGGATCACTACTACTTCCGGGGCGTCGACGCGACCGAACTGGCCGCCCGGTACTCCTACGAGGAGATCGCCGAATGGCTGTGGACGGAACAGCTGCGCCGCGGCGTCACCTTCACCGCCCCTGAGGCCTCCGTGGCCGTGGCGCGCCGAGCCGTCGAGTCGCTGCCCGAACACAGCGGGCCGACCGACCGGTTGCGGGTCGCCGCGATCGCGGCCGCGGCTGCGGACCCTCTGCGCTTCGACCTCTCCGAGGAGGCGGTTCTCGGTACCGCGCGCACCCTCATCCCCACCCTCGTCGCGGCTCTCCCGCCGAAGCGGCACGACCACCGGGACGAGGGACCGCTGGCCCAACGGCTGTGGGCGCGGCTCAGCGGGCGTACACCTGACGAGCCGTCACTGCGCGTACTGGACACGGCACTCGGGCTGCTCGTCGACCACGACCTCGCCGCCTCGACACTCGCGGTCCGGGTCGCCGCGTCGGCCCGGGCGCACGCCTACGCGGCCGTCTCCGCGGGCCTGGGCGTCCTCGAAGGCCCCCTGCACGGCGCGGCCAGCGGCCTCGCCCACCGGCTACTCCTGGAAGTCCTGGACAGGGGGACCGCCGTCCCGGTGATCGCGGACGAGTTGCGCGCCGGCCGCCGCGTCCCGGGCCTCGGGCACCGCCTGTATCAAGGCGAGGATCCTCGCGCGCGTGCCCTGTTCGCGCTCCTGGAGGACGTACCGCAGGCCGCGCCGGCCCTGGCGGCCGCCCGGGACATCGCGACCACCGCGGCCCGTCACACGCCCTTGCACGCCAACGTCGACCTCGCCCTGGCCGTCCTCACGGTCGCCTCCGGGATGCAGTCGAGCGCGGGGGAGACGGTCTTCGCCGTCGCGCGCACCGCCGGCTGGATCGCGCACACGCTGGAGGAGTACGGGGAGAGGCCGCTGCGCATGAGGCCGAGCGGGCACTACGTGGGCGCTCGGCCGCCACAGCCGTTCCCGGGCGAGTGAGCGGGGCCGTTTCGGGAAACCGATCGACACCTCGCGCCCAGCGCGAGCCGGATATAACCTCGTATGCCGGGTATGGGGTCTACAGCCCCGTCTCGGGGTCGCTGGAAGCCGTCCGAGGGAACTCAGGTTAGGCTCACCTCTGTGAGTACGTGCACGACCGCGTCCCGGGAGCTCGACGAGCCCCTCGCGGGCACCGCGGCCACCGCGAGAACCTGGCTGCTGCTGGAGCAGCCGGGACCCTGGGGTGCCAAGGCGCTCACCTCGAGCCACCTGGACCCCGCGCTCGGCCGCGCCCTCGAAGCCGCCGCCAAGGACACGGGTGTACGTATCGCACTCATCCGACGTCCCGGTCGTCACGCCGACTGCGGCACGCCCACCGAACGCCAGGTGTACGCGGCGCACACCGTCCCCGGAAACGCCTGGCTGCACAGCGCCACGGTGTCCGATCCGCAGGAGCTCCTCGACCTCGACCTCGCCGCGCTCGGCGGAGGCGACCACCACACCTTCGACGCGGCCCTGCGAGGCCGGCCGCACACCGCCGCCCCGCTCGCGCTCGTCTGCACCAACGGCAAGCGTGACCGCTGCTGCGCGCTCCTCGGGCGCCCTCTCGCGGCCGAACTCGCCGCCTCCGGCGTCACGGGCGCCTGGGAGGTCACCCACCTCGGCGGCCACCGTTTCTCGCCCACCCTGCTCGTCCTGCCGTTCGGATACGCCTACGGGCGCGTCGGGGCCCACCAGGTCAAGGAGGTCCTCCAGGGCGTACGGGAGGGACGCGTCGTCACAGAGGGGTGCCGAGGAAGCTCCGCCTGGGAGCGCCCGGCACAGGCCGCCGAGCTCGCGGTGCGCACCGCGACCGGAGAACACGCCGCGGACGCGCTGACCGTCCTCCGCACGGATGGAGCGGCACCGCGCTGGGAGGTGACGCTCGCCCACACGGACGGCCGACTGTGGCGTGTCGTCGTCGCCATGGGCGCGTCCGAACCGCCCCGCGAGGAGAGCTGCGGCTCGGCACTCGGCTCCCCGGCCCGCATGGACGTCGTGGCGGTACGGGAACTGCGCGCGGCGGATCTTCCCGTTCCGCATTGACCCGCAGCGACATCCTCTACTGGGACGCAGGACAACCACGGTCGTCCCGACACCCGTCGGCAACCTTCGGGAGATCCCCACCACACCCCCTACGGCCTCCCCCACGCGCCCCCGTACCGTCATAGGCATGAGCCCCACTCACCCTGGCCGTCGGCTCCGTCTCGGGTTGCCGCGGCGGATGTTCTCGCAGGTGCTGCTCATGCAGGTGGCGATCGCCGCCGGAGTGGCCGTGCTCGCCACCGGGCTGTTCCTCGCGCCGCTCAGCGAGCAGCTGGACGACCAGGCGATGCGCCGGGCGCTGGCGATCGCGCAGACCACGGCGGCCCAGCCGCAGATCGCCGAGGACCTGCGGTCGAGCCGACCGACGGCGGACGGCCCCGTCCAGCAGGAGGCCGAGCGCATCCGTGAGGCCAGCGGGGCCGAGTACGTCGTCGTGATGAACATGCGCGGGGTGCGCTGGTCGCACACCGACCCGGCGCAGATCGGCGGGGTCGTCTCGACCGACCCACGCCAGGCTCTGGCCGGCCGGGACGTCATGGAGATCGACACCGGCACGCTGGGCCGTTCGGCGCGCGGGAAGGTGCCGCTGCGGGCCGAGGACGGCGCCATCGTGGGCGCGGTCTCGGTCGGCATCGAGTACGACAGCGTGCGCGCCCGGCTCATCCACGCGATCCCCGGGCTCCTCGCCTACGCGGGCGGGGCCATGGCGGTCGGCGCGCTGGCGGCGTATCTGATCTCCCGCCGGGTGCAGCGGCAGACCCGGGACCTGGCGTTCTCGGACATCTCGGCGATGCTCGCGGAACGCGAGGCCATGCTGCACGGCATCCGCGAAGGAGTCGTCGCCCTGGACCGCGGCGGCCGGGTCCGGCTCCTGAACGACGAGGCGCAGCGGCTGCTCGGGCTCGACGCGGAGGCCATCGGACGGCCCCTCGACGACACGCTCGGCCCCGGCCGCACCACCGATGTCCTGGCCGGACGCGTCACCGGCACCGATCTCCTCACCGTCCGGGGTCAGCGCGTCCTGGTCGCCAACCGCATGCCCACCGACGACGGGGGCGCCGTCGCCACCCTGCGCGACCGGACCGAGCTGGAGCAGTTGGGCCGCGAGCTGGACTCGACGCGCGGTCTGATCGACGCCCTGCGCGCCCAGGACCACGAACACGCCAACCGCATGCACACGCTCCTGGGGCTCCTCGAACTGGAGATGTACGACGAGGCCGTGGAGTTCGTCGGCGAGGTGGTCGGCGACCACCGGGCCACCGCGGAACAGGTCACGGAGAAGATCCAGGACCCGCTGCTCGCCGCCCTGCTGGTCGGCAAGGCCACCGTCGCCGCGGAGCGCGGAGTGGCGCTGTGGATCTCGGACCGGACGTTCCTGCCGGACCGGCTGATCGATCCCCGGGGGCTGGTCACCGTCGTGGGGAACCTCGTCGACAACGCGCTGGACGCCGTCGGGGGCACGCCTCACGCGCGCGTGGAGGTCGAATTGCGCGCGGAGGGGCGTACGGCGGTGCTGCGCGTACGGGACACCGGGCCCGGGATTCCGGCGGAGCAGCGGCAGTTGATCTTCACCGACGGGTGGTCCACGAAGAAGCCCCCGGCGCACGGCAAGCGCGGGATCGGCCTCTCCCTGGTGCGGCGGCTGGCCGAGCGGCAGGGTGGGAGCGCCGAGGTGGCGGAGGCGGACGGCGGGGGCGCCGAGTTCACCGTCGTACTGCCGGAGGCGCTCACCGGGCCGGGCCTGACGCCCGAAGCCGAACCGGGACCGGTGGGAGCAACCGGATCGGCACACGGCGACGGAGCCGGATGGACGCTCTCGCCGGGGAGGGAGCCCGGTCAGGCGCCGGGAGACGGGCACGAGTCCGCCCCAGGGGCGGTCGCGGGCGACGCCCCTGGGGCAGCGTCCTCCGCGTCCGTCCCGTCCCCCGCCGTCCCCGCGTCCGCCGAGGAGGAGTCACGATGATCGAGGTACTCGTCGTGGACGACGACATCCGCGTCGCGCGGGTCAACGCCGCGTACGTGCAGAAGGTGGCCGGCTTCCATGTCGCGGGCGAGGCGCACACCGCCGCCGAGGCGCTCCACCTGATGGAGACGCTGCCGCGCCTGGACCTGGTCCTCATGGACCACTACATGCCGGACGAGACGGGCCTGGCCGTCGTCCAGGAGATGCGGCGGCGCGGCCACCAGACCGACGTCATCATGGTGACGGCGGCCCGGGACGTCGCGACCGTGCAGGCGGCGATGCGGCAGGGCGCGCTCCAGTACCTGGTCAAGCCGTTCGCGTTCGCCGGTCTGCGCGCCAAGCTGGAGGCGTACGCGGGTCTGCGCCGTACCCTCGACGGTGGCGGTGAGGCCGAACAGGCCGAGGTGGACCGCATCTTCGGAGCCCTCTCGACGGGCGCGGAGCCCGACCTGCCCAAGGGCCACTCCCCCACCACCGCCGAACTCGTACGCCGTGCCCTGGTGAACGCCGAGGGCCCCCTGTCGGCCCAGGAGATCGCGGAGGCGACCGGACTGAGCCGGCAGACCGCCCAGCGCTATCTGAAGCTCCTGGAGCGCACGGGGCGCGCCCGGCTGACCCTCAGGTACGGCGACGCGGGGCGCCCGGAGCACCGCTACGTCTGGGCGACCCGCAGGTGAGGACGGCCCGCGGTCGAGGCGCGCCCCAAAGGAGCGGCCTTCTTTTAGGCGCAAGGTCCTCTTCCGCTTGCCGGAGTCTGTTGTGCTCACTCCGGTCGCGCTACAACAGCGGGACCGGAACACGGGCTCCGCGCTCGGCCGGCCCTGACGGAAAGAGGGGTTGATGCTGGACGTCCTGGTCGTGGACGACGACCTCCGCGTTGCCGAGATCAATGCCAGGTACGTGGAGAAGGTGCCCGGGTTCCGGGTCGCCGCCCGCGCCCACAGCGCCGCCGAGGCGCTGGCCGCCATCGAACGCACGCCTGTCGACCTCGTGCTGCTCGACCACTGCCTGCCGGACGGGACGGGCCTCGACCTGGTCCGCCGGCTGCGGGAGGACGGCCACGGCACCGACGTCATCATGATCACGGCCGTCGGCGACGTCGACACCGTGCAGGCCGCCCTTCGGCTGGGTGCCCTGCACTACCTGGTCAAGCCGTTCACCTTCGCCGCCCTGCGCACCCGGTTGGAGTCGTACGCCGCCCTGCGCCGCACCGTCGACCGGGTGGGCGGGCGCGGCCCGGCGGACCAGGAACAGGTCGACCGGATCTTCGGCGCGCTGCGCACCGCGCCCACGCCCTCGGCACCCGAACTCCCCAGCGGCCACTCGGAAGCGACCACGGACTTGATCTGCGACGTGCTGCACCGCGCCGGGCGTCCGCTGTCCGCCGTCGAGGTCGCCGCCGAGGCAGGACTGAGCCGCTCCACCGCCCAGCGCTATCTCCGCCACCTGGAACAGGCGGGGCGCCTGCGCCTCTCCCTCAAGTACGGCGACACCGGACGCCCCGAACACCGGTACGCGTTGATCGCCCCCTGAACGGGCCCGGACACCCGGACTCCACGGGCGTGCTTCGCGACCAGCGCCCTGCACACGCCCGCGGTGCCGTCCGACGCACGCCTAAGCGCCGCCCTGCATACGCCCGCGTGCCGTCCGGCATCCCCGTACCGGCGTCGGCACACGCACGCGTGCCGCCCCGTGCGCGCCCCGCGTGCCTTCCGGCATCCCGGTACCGGTGTCCGACGCCAGGAATGCCCCCTCCGGGGTACGCGCCCGGCGGGGCCCTCAGACCGCTCCGGCCCCGGTGAGGGAACGCACCTCGGTCTCCGCGTGCTTCGCCTCGTCCGGGGGCTCCGCCGAGGTGACCGTGCCGAGCCAGCCCGCGAGGAATCCGAGCGGAATCGAGATCAGGCCGGGGTTCTGCAGTGGGAAGTACTGGAAGTCGACGCCCGGGAACAACGACTCCGGGCTGCCCGACACCACCGGCGACAGGACCACGAGGAGCAGCGCCGGGACCAAGCCGCCGTACACCGACCACACCGCCCCGCGCGTCGTGAAGTTCCGCCAGAACAGCGAATACATCAGCACGGGGAGGTTCGCGGAGGCGGCCACCGCGAAGGCGAGGCCGACGAGGAAGGCCACGTTCAGGTCGCGGGCCAGCAGCCCGAGTGCGATGGCGACCACGCCGATGCCGACCGCCGCGGCGCGTGCCACGGCGACCTCGCTGCGCGGTCTCGCGTGTCTGCGTCTGAGCGAGGCGTACAGGTCGTGGGCGACGGACGCGGAGGAGGCGAGCGTGATGCCCGCGACCACCGCGAGGATCGTCGCGAAGGCGATCGCGGCGACCACCGCGAACAGCACCGTTCCACCTGTGGAGCCCGCGCCGCCGCCCAGGTCGAGGGCGAGCAGGGGCATGGCGGTGTTCCCGGCGGCGTTCGACCCGCGGACCACGTCGGGCCCCACGATCGCGGCCGCACCGAACCCGAGGACGATGCTCATCAGGTAGAACCCGCCGATGAGTCCGACCGCCCAGACCACGGACCGGCGCGCCGCCCGCGCGGTCGGCACCGTGTAGAACCGGGACAGGATGTGCGGCAGACCGGCTGTGCCGAGGACCAGGGCGAGTCCCAGGCTGATGAAGTCGAAGCGCGCGGTCCAGCTCCCGCCGTACTTCAGTCCCGGTGCCAGGAACGCGTCACCGTGCCCACTGCGCGCGGCCGCCGTGCGGAGCAACTGGTCGAAGTCGCCGTGGAAGCGCACGAGTACGAGCACGGTCAGCACGACCGTGCCGCCCAGGAGCATGACCGCCTTGACGATCTGGATCCATGTGGTGGCCCGCATCCCTCCCATCGACACGTAGATCACCATGAGTGCTCCGACGCCGATCACCGTCCAGTTCCGCGCCGCCCCGCTCGTGCCTCCCAGCAGCAGCGCGACCAGGCTGCCCGCACCGACCATCTGCGCCACCAGGTACAGAACGGACACGGTCACCGAGGAAGTTCCCGCCGCGATCCGCACCGGCCGCTCGCTCATGCGGGCCGCCACCACGTCGGCCAGGGTGAACCGGCCGCAGTTGCGCACCAGTTCGGCGACCAGGAAGAGGACCACGAGCCAGGCCACGAGGAAGCCCACGACGTAGAGCAGCCCGTCGTAGCCGAAGAGTGCGATGAGTCCCGTGACGCCGAGGAAGGACGCGGCCGACATGTAGTCGCCTGAGATGGCAAAACCATTCTCCATCGGGGAGAACAACCGCCCGCCGGCGTAGAACTCCTCGGCGGAGCCATGACGGTTGCGGCTCACCCACGTGGTGATCCCCAGCGTCACGGCCACGAACACGCTGAACAGCAGCAACGCCAGCGACTGGTGGTGTCCCGTCACCGCTGCCCACCCCCGGCGCTCCGCGTCAGCTCCTGGGTGTCCCAGCGCAGATCCAGCGCGGCCCGGTCCCTGCGCAGCCGGGCGTGACGGGCGTACGCCCAGGTGAACAGGAAGGTGGTGAGGAACTGCCCCAGCCCCGCCAGCATCGCCACGTTCACCGCGCCCGCCACGGGGCGCGCCATGAGCCCCGGCGCGGACGTCGCGGTGACCACGTAACCCACGTACCAGGTGAGGAAGACGGCGACGCCCGGGAACACGAACCGGCGGTACCGGCCGCGTACCTCCTGGAAGGCCGCACTGCGCTGCACCTCCAGGTAGACCTCGGCCGCGCCACGGGATACGGGCTCGCCCTCCCGGCGTACGGCGGGCTCTACGGGAGCGGGCGCGCCAGTGCTGTCCAACTCGCCCCAGCCGGACGCCAACGCGTCGTACCAGGGGTCGTCGTAACCCACGTTTCCGGTCTCCACCGGCTGCGCGGGGACACGTTGACGCCCTTCGTGGTCCTCGGACGGACTCTCAGGACCCTCCCCGCGCAGGCGGGGACGACCGTTCCTTGACTGCATGCCCAAGGATGGGCAGAACGGGAAGATCCCGGACTCTTCAATCCATGGTCTTCACTCCATCAGGTGACTCACGCCCCCGGTGGGCGCACCAGGCCCTTCCCATAGGCGTAACGGACCGCCTGCGCACGGTCCTTGAGCCCGGCCTTGGCGAACAGGTTGTTGATGTGGGTCTTCACGGTCGCCGTGGACACGTGCAGCTTGCGGGCGATCTCCTGGTTGGCGAGACCTTCGGCGATCAGCACCAGCACCTCGACCTCCCGTGCGGTGAGCCCGTCCGGCGCCTCGGGTGGCCGTGCCGGTTCCCGCTCGGGCTCCGACAGCCGCTCCAGCAGCCGCCGTTGGATCCCGGGCGACAGGCCGGCCTCCCCGGACAGCACGCTCCGCACCGCCCGTACGATCTCGTCGCCGCCCGCGTCCTTGGTGAGGTATCCGCGGGCGCCTGCCCTGATCGCGGGGAACAGCGACTCGTCGTCCGCGAACGTGGTGAGCACCACGACCTGGGTGCCGGGGTACCGGGTCCTGATCCGCCGGGTCGCCTCGACCCCGTCGCACCGGGGCATCCGCAGGTCCATCAGCACGACGTCCGGGGACAGTTCGGCGACCAGGGCCACGGCCTCGTCCCCGTCGCCCGCCGCGCCGACGACCTCGATCCCGGGCAGCAGGCCGAGCAGCATGACGATGCCCTCACGCACCACTGTCTGGTCGTCCACCACCAGGACCCGCGCCGGCCCGCCGCCCGGCTCCCCGGTCATACGGGCACCTCCAGCGTCACCAGGAACCCCTCCTCCTGCGGCCCGGCTTCAAGTGTGCCGCCCAGCAACTCGGCGCGCTCCCGCATGCCCAGCAGACCGTACCCGGCACCGCTGCCGGACATCTCCCCCGGCGAGCCTCCCGAGTCCCGGATCGCCAGCCGCACTTGGCGGTCCCCGTAGTCGAGGCTCATGTGGACCCTGGCGCCACGCGCGTGCTTGCGGACGTTCGTGAGGGCTTCCTGCGCGACCCTGCGCACCGCCTGTGAGGCCTCCGCGGGCAGGAGCCGTCTCTCCCCCGACACCGTGAGGTCCGCTCCGTCCTGCGTGGCGACGAGCTCGCTCAGGAAGTCCTCCAGCGGGGACATCTCGCCGCGCAGGGCGGAGAGCGCCTGCCGTGTCTCGGCGAGGCCTTCCCGGGCCATCCCCCTCGCCGCCACCACCCGTTCGAGAATCCGGTCCTGTCCCGCGCCCCGCTCGATCAGCAGCCGGGCCGCCTCCAGGTGCACGAGCTGGGCGGAGAGGCTGTGCGCCAGCACGTCGTGGATTTCCCGAGCGATTCTGGTCCTCTCCGCGAGCGCGGCGGACTCCGCCTCGGCGACACGCGCCGCCCGCTCCTGGGCGAGCAGCCGCTGGGCGTTGCCGCGCGCCTCGGCGTCGAGCCGCAGGACGTACCCGCCCAGGGCGAGACCGGCCGCCGTCGTCAGGGTCGCCGTCCAGTCGTCGTTGTCGGCCACCGCGTACGCACCGAGGGCCGCGGACATCGCGGGTAGCGCGGCCGCCAGAGGCAGGCGCTCGATGGCGCTGACGGCGCACGCGCACCACAGCACCAGTGCCGGGACCCGGAAGCCGGTGGCCTCGGCCGTCGTCGCGACCGCGAGCAGCAGCGCGAACAGTCCGAGGGACGGCAGCAGACGGTGTTCCAGCGTGGTCCGGAAGAACGCCCAGGCGGACAGGGCGCACAACACGACTCCCAGTACCGCCACGGCAGCGGCCCAGCCTCGCGGGCCCCCGTCCGCGAACGTCGTCCACAGCAGGGCGGCCAGGGCGATGAGCCGTACGGTCCAGGCCAGCGCGCGCCGGGGTGTCGGCACTCCTGCCCGGGACAGCGCCTCACGGGAGGGCCAGCGCGTCCACGCGTTCCCCGTCACACGCGCCCCTTCCACGCCGCCCACGCAGTGCCGTCACCGTACGGGTCGTTCCCGGCACGACATCGGCCACGGAGACCGGCCCGCCGAACCAGAACGACGCCCGCGACGATCAACAAGGCATTGATCAACCCCGAGATACGGGCCGCCGTGAGTACCGGCAGCGGGCGCTACCGACGCCACCGACCCTACGGAAACGGCCACCTCGGCAGATCAACCCCGGGGTGGATCAACGATGGACTCACTCCACCCCCGGGTGGACACCCCGTCCGGACCCTCGGGCGCATCAGCACCCGACGCTGTAGTGGACGTAGGGGTGGGACGGCGAACCCGGCGCCAGCGGGGAGCCGCCTGCGCCCACCCTCCCCCATCGCCCCGAACGGCACGCATGCCCGCAGCTGAGGCGGGCGGACGACCGCCCGCGGCCAGGGTGGGCGCCGCGCCCCTCACCTCACGCATGCCCGCAGCCGACACGGCGGGTCGGCGCCTCGCCCCAGCCGCTCAGGGCCCGCAGTCGCCATCGCACCGAAGGGGCCGTGCCGGTACATCAAATGGCCGTCGAGACGGGGACGTACCCCACCGAGGAACGCTGGTGACGGAGGCCCACACCAACTACCGACGGCCGGATGTACCGGCACGGCCCCGACCCACCCACCGGACCGACAGCGCCCGACGCCCTCCAAGCCGAACAGCCCTCGACACCTACGCGTCGATACGCGACCGGTCCAACGTCGCCGCCGAGCTGGAGATGAACTCCTTGCGCGGTGCCACGTCGTTCCCCATGAGCAGGTCGAACACCTGCTCGGACGCCTCCAGGTCGGAGATGTTGATCCGGCGCAGCGTGCGGTGGCGCGGATCCATCGTCGTCTCGGCCAGCTGGTCGGCGTCCATCTCGCCGAGGCCCTTGTACCGCTGGATGGAGTCCTTGTAGCGCACGTTCTTGCGCTGCAGCTCCAGCAGCGTCTCCCGGAGCTCACGGTCCGAGTACGTGTAGATGTACTTGTCCTGCCCCTTCTTGGGCTGACTGAGCTCGATCCGGTGCAGCGGCGGCACCGCCGCGAACACCCGCCCCGCCTCCACCATGGGCCGCATGTAGCGCTGGAACAGCGTCAGCAGCAGGCACCGGATGTGCGCCCCGTCCACATCGGCGTCGACGAGGAGAATGATCTTCCCGTAGCGCGCCGCGTCGATGTCGAAGGTCCGGCCGGACCCCGCCCCTATGACCTGGATGATCGCGCCGCACTCGACGTTCTTCAGCATGTCCGTGACGGACGACTTCTGGACGTTGAGGATCTTGCCGCGGATCGGCAGCAGCGCCTGGAACTCGGAGTTCCGGGCGAGCTTGGCGGTGCCCAGCGCGGAGTCGCCCTCGACGATGAAGAGCTCGCTGCGCTCGACGTCGTCGCTGCGGCAGTCCGCGAGCTTGGCTGGCAGCGAGGAGGACTCCAGAGCCGTCTTCCGGCGCTGGGCGTCCTTGTGCTGGCGGGCCGCGATGCGCGTACGGGCGGCGGAGACGGCCTTCTCCAGGACGACCCGTGCCTGCGCGGCCGTGTCCCGCTTGGTGGAGGTCAGGAACGCCTTGAGCTCCCTGGAGACCACGTTGGTCACGATGCGGCGGGCAGCGGAGGTACCGAGCACCTCCTTGGTCTGCCCCTCGAACTGAGGTTCGGCAAGACGCACGGTGACGACAGCCGTCAGGCCCTCCAGGGCGTCGTCCTTGACGATGTCGTCCTCGGCGACGCGGAGCAGCTTCTTGGCCCGCAGGACTTCGTTGACCGTCTTGGCGACGGCCTGCTCGAAGCCGGCGACGTGGGTGCCGCCCTTGGGGGTGGCGATGATGTTCACGAACGACTTGAGCGTCGTGTCGTAACCGGTGCCCCAGCGCAGGGCGACGTCGACCCCGAGGTCACGGGTGACCTCGGTGGGCGTCATCTGACCGTGGTCGTCGAGGACCGGGACCGTCTCCTTGAAGCTGCCCTGCCCTGAGAAGCGCAGGACGTCGCAGACGGGCTTGTCGTTGGCGAGGTACTCGCAGAACTCGCTGATGCCGCCGTCGAAGCGGAAGGACTCCTCGCCCTTGCTGCCGCCCTCACCGAGGCCGAACTCGTCACGGACGACGATCGTGAGCCCCGGCACGAGGAAGGCCGTCTGGCGGGCCCGCTGATGCAGGTTCTCCAGGGAGAGCTTGGCCTCCTTGAGGAAGATCTGGAGGTCGGCCCAGTAACGGACGCGCGTGCCGTTGCGCGCCTTGGGGATCTTCTTGGTCTTGCGGAGGCCGCTTCCCGCGTCGAACTTCGCGTCCGGGCCCGCACCGGCGAAGGCACCCGGCACACCGCGCCGGAAGCTGATCGCGTGCGTGTGGCCGTTTCGGTCGACCTCGACGTCGAGGCGGGCGGAGAGCGCGTTCACCACGGAGGCGCCCACACCGTGCAGACCGCCGGAGGCCGCGTACGAGCCGCCGCCGAACTTTCCGCCGGCGTGCAGCTTGGTCATGACGACCTCGACACCGGAAAGGCCGGTTTTGGGCTCGACGTCCACGGGGATGCCGCGGCCGTTGTCCCGCACTTCCACCGAGGCGTCGTCGTGGAGGATGACCTCGATGTGGTCGCAGTAGCCCCCGAGGGCCTCGTCGACGGAGTTGTCGATGATCTCCCAGAGGCAGTGCATCAGGCCGCGACTGTCGGTCGAGCCGATGTACATACCGGGGCGCTTGCGTACGGCCTCGAGCCCTTCGAGGACGAGCAGGTGCCGCGCGGTGTAGTTGGAACCGTCCCGGTCTGCTCCGGTCAGCAGCGCTGTGGACGGCACGGACGTCTCGGCGGTCACGCGGTTCGCTCCTCGCTGAATTTCAGATGGTGGCCTTTTGGGTAAGGGCCCGGCTTGGTTCGCCGCTCAGAGGGTACCGAGGCCTGGTAGAGCCGTTGTAGCGCCACCCTCGTCCGAACTTAGACTAGTCGAGAGTCGCATAGGTGTTCGATCCCTCGATGGAGTGAAGTACATATCACGTTCCCTTCGAGGCATGAACCATTTAGGCTCCGGGCACGTCCTCATGAACAACCCGGCAAGCCAGCCGGGAGGACCGACACTGACAGACAACGCGAACCCGTAAGACGCGAACCACGTAATACGGCACATTCGCCGCCAACCGGCAGCAGACAGCCACCTCGGAAAGAAATTTTCGAGGAGAAGCCACGAGCGGGAACGTTTTCGGCCTGGTTGGATGTTGACCCTGGTACGACAGCTCGTCGAGCTAGAGAAGAGGCGACGTGACTACTGTTCTGACCCCCGCGAGCCCGCTGACGGCCGCTGACCGCTGCGACCGTTGCGGCGCCCAGGCATATCTGCGCGTCGTCCTCCTGAGCGGCGGAGAACTGCTCTTCTGCGCCCACCACGGTCGCAAGTTCGAGCCGGAACTCAAGAAGATCGCCGCTGAGATACAGGACGAGACGGAGCGGCTGACGTCCGTTCCGACAGTCAGCGACGAAGATCGCTGACTTTCGCGTCGACGACGAGCGAGTGCCGGCATCAGGCCGGTCCACGGGCGACCACCCCCTCGAAACGGGGAGTGGCCGCCCGTACTCGTACCGCGACGCACCTCGTTCCCCCCCCAGCCGTCGAGCCCACAGACGGGCTCGGCACCCCAGCCACCCCCAAGCAGCCGGACCGCCACGGCCTAAGCGACCCCCAGGCCACTGGACCGGCTCAGCAGCGACCGGCAACGATGAGCATGCCGAGCGCGCCTGGCCACGAGTCCGGTGAACCACAGGGCCGCTGAAGCATGAGCCCGCTGAGCGCCGAGCTCGCCGGGTCGCAAGCCCGCCGAGCCCGTCAGCACACCCAGCCGGGGCCTCAGCGCCCTCCGAGCCGCCGTACGGCGTCCGACACCCGCGTGTACACGCCGGGGCTCCCCGCACGCCCGCAGCCGCTCCCCCAGGAGACCAGCCCGATCAGCCGTCCCTGGGCGACCAGCGGACCGCCGCTGTCCCCCTGACAGGCGTCCCGTCCGCCCCTGACCTCTCCGGCGCACAACATGGAGGCCGCCCGGTACGTCCCGTCCGAGCTGCCCGGGTAGGCCTCCTCGCAGGCCGCGTCGGGCAGCACCTTCACCCGAGCCGCCCGCAGACCGCCCGCGTAGTCGCCTGCGCCCGTGGTGTCGCCCCAGCCGTAGACCTCGGCGACCGTCCCGGGGGCGTAAGCGGGATCGCCCTTGGGCGCGGTGGGGATGACGTAGCTCTCGGGCAGGGGGCTGGCGAGAGTGAGCGTCCCGAAGTCACCGGCCTTGGTGCGATGGTCGTAGTCGGGGTTCACCCAGGTGTCGCGGACCTGGATCTCCTTGCCGGCGTCCGAGGTCAGGTTCCCCCGGCCCGCGATGACCCTCAGGTCCCGGACCTGCTGCGGCGGCGCCCCGAGCACGTCCTCGCTCAGGCAGTGGGCCGCGGTCAGCACGGTGGACCGGCCGATCACCACGCCCCCGCAGAACTGCCCCGCCCGCGTACCTCCGAACCGGTCACGGCTGGCCAGCGCCACCGTCCAGGGGCTCTGGGAGATCTCGACCGGATAGCCGCCGATGACGACGTTGTCGGGGGCCGCGTGGGCGGGTGACGCCAGCGGTATCACGGCCGCCGTGGCCGCCAGGGCCAGGACTCGGGCGAAGGGACGGCGCATGCGCTCTCCTCACTCAGGGGTGGTCGTGGAAGACCCAGAGTGATCCAGCGGGGACGGACCCGCACCCCGCGCACACGCACGGAGGACACTCGCACATACGCGTGGACAGGAACCCGCCCGGATGACCGGAGGAGGCACGCCCGGACACGTCGAGGGCCCGGCTCCGTGAGGAGCCGGGTCCTGGGAGACGTACGGCCGAGGCCTAGTCCAGGTAGTCGCGCAGGACCTGCGAACGCGACGGGTGGCGCAGCTTCGACATGGTCTTGGACTCGATCTGGCGGATCCGCTCGCGGGTCACGCCGTAGACCTTGCCGATCTCGTCGAGGGTCTTCGGCTGACCGTCGGTGAGACCGAAGCGCATCGAGACGACGCCCGCCTCGCGCTCCGAGAGGGTGTCCAGGACGGAGTGCAGCTGCTCCTGCAGCAGGGTGAAGCTGACCGCGTCGGCCGGGACGACGGCCTCGGAGTCCTCGATGAGGTCACCGAACTCGCTGTCGCCGTCCTCGCCGAGCGGGGTGTGCAGCGAGATGGGCTCGCGACCGTACTTCTGGACCTCGATGACCTTCTCGGGGGTCATGTCGAGTTCCTTGGCCAGCTCCTCCGGGGTGGGCTCGCGGCCCAGGTCCTGGAGCATCTGGCGCTGGACGCGCGCGAGCTTGTTGATGACCTCGACCATGTGCACCGGGATACGGATGGTGCGGGCCTGGTCGGCCATCGCTCGGGTGATCGCCTGACGGATCCACCAGGTGGCGTACGTGGAGAACTTGTAGCCCTTGGTGTAGTCGAACTTCTCGACCGCGCGGATCAGACCGAGGTTGCCCTCCTGGATCAGGTCCAGGAAGAGCATGCCGCGGCCGGTGTAACGCTTGGCCAGGGAGACCACCAGACGGAGGTTGGCCTCCAGCAGGTGGTTCTTGGCGCGGCGCCCGTCCTCGGCGATGATCTCCAGCTCGCGCTTGAGCTTGGGGGCGAGCTTGTCGGCGTTCGCCAGCTTGTCCTCGGCGAACAGACCGGCCTCGATGCGCTTGGCGAGTTCGACCTCCTGCTCGGCGTTGAGCAGCGGGACCTTGCCGATCTGCTTGAGGTAGTCCTTGACGGGGTCGGCGGTGGCACCGGCGACGGCGACCTGCTGGGCCGGTGCGTCGTCCTCGTCGTCGTCGGAGAGGACGAAACCCTTGTTCTCGGTCCCTTCCTCTTCCTCCTCGCCGGCCTTGACGGCACCGGCGGTCTCCTCGACCGCCTCGTCGTCGACCAGCTCGGCGTCGTCCTTCTTGGACGTGGTCTTCTTGGCCGTCGCCTTCTTGGCGACGGTCTTCTTCGCGACGGCCTTCTTGGCGGTCGTCTTCTTGGCGGCAGCCTGCTTGACGGACGCGTCCTCAGCCGGCTCGTCCGCGGTGGGGGCCGCCGGGGCAGTGGTGGCGGTGGCCTTCTTGGCCGTCACCGTCTTCGCCGCGACGGTCTTGGTCGCGGTGCGCTTGGCCGGACTCTTCGCTGCGACGCTCTTTCGGGTGCGCTTGGGCTCCGCGGCACTGACCATCAGCGTCACACCCTCTTCCTCGAGGATCTGGTTGAGGCTGCGCAGTACGTTCTTCCACTGAGTGGCCGGAATCTGGTCAGCTTCGAAGGCCCGACGCACGTCATCGCCGGCGATCTGCCCCTCAGCCTTTCCCCGCTCGATGAGCGCCATGACAGAGACGGACTCGGCGATCTCCGGCGGGAGCGTACGGGATGTGCTGGCCGACACGAACAACCTCTCGGAACGTTGGAAAACGGCTTCCGGCCCCGTCCGGTACGGACAGGAGCCGACGACCGCCGACTTGGGGATGGGCCGACGGCGCGGGCGGGGGCCGGGAAGATGCACAGCGCCATGAACGGCGTCCGTATTCCTTCCTCGGCTGTCACCTCTTAGGTCATCGCGTGGTTCCGAGGAGCGTTACGCCCAATCTGCGTGGCCCGAGTCACACCCCGTAAGCACACAAAAGCGGCCGAATAATGTCAGAGGTGGTCATTCTGCGGGCTTCTCGGCCCCTCGCGCCACCGGACCCCGTCGATCCCTGGGGATCCGACGGGGTCCGGCGCGAACTGGGGCGCCGGCCGTGCGATGCCTGTCGTGGACACCCGCCTTCGGCCGCGCCACGCCTGGTGCGCGTCAGTGCTCGCGCGGCGCGGGCACCACACGCTCCACCTCGGGGTGGACGGTGAGCAATTGGCGCATGGCGGCCTCGGCCGCCGCTCCGTCGCTCGCGGCGAGGGCGTCGACGATCCGCGCGTGGTACGACAGCGAGGCCTCGGTGGGCCGGTCGCAGCCGGTGACCGGGTTCCCTGCGACCTGGAGCGCGGCCGAGACGATGCCCGAGAGGTGCTCCAGCATGCGGTTGCCGGCGACCTGGATCAGGAGGGAGTGGAACTCCGCGTCGGCGCGGGAGAAGGTGAGGGCGTCACCCTGCGCCATGGCGTGGCCCATGATCTCGATCATGTCGCCGAGGCGCTGCTGCACCTCCTCGCGCCCGTGTCCCGCGGCCAGGCGCGCGGCAAGCGGCTCGATCGTCCAGCGCAGCTCACTGAGCTCGCGGCGCTGGTCGTCGCGCTGCGGCCCGAAGGCCCGCCATTCGATGATGTCCGGGTCGAGGAGATTCCAGTCGCTGACCGGGCGCACGCGCGTGCCCACGTTCGGCCGCGCGCTCACGAGGCCCTTCGCCTCCAGGACGCGGAGCGACTCGCGGACGACGGTGCGGGAGACCTCGAATCGCTGGCCGATCTCCTCGGGAACGAGCGGGCGGTCCGCGCCCAGGTCGCCGGAGACGATCATCTGGCCCAGCTGCTGAACGAGTTGGCCGTGCAGTCCGCGGCCGCGACTGCCGGCGGCGCGCCGGCCCACGCGGCCGAGCTCCGGCTCCGAGTGCTCCCAGGCGGGAATGCCTACGCGGTCGACACCGGGGGCTTCGGCGTAGGGGTAGCGGTCGAGTTCGCCCGGGCCGGCCAGGCCGGAGTCTGCGGAGCGGGCGGCGGTCATCATGGTGTGCGCAAGGGTACTCACGGATCTTTTGTCGGCGCCCCGTTCAACTCCCTTGAGGTCTTTGGTGAAAAGCACACGAAAGGGTGATCGCTCACCCCGTCGCAATTGACGCCTTATCGGAAAGAAATGAGCGTTCCCCGGGGAGTTGTGTGCAGCGCCGGAAGGGAAGGGTGCCGATGGTCGTCATCGGACCCTGCCGCGCAGGGTCGTGAGCAGATATGCGCAGAGCAGAGCGGCCAGCGACAACGTGAGGGCGCCGCCGACGGGTTGGGCCACCGCCTTCGCCCCGGCCGCCAGAACACGCTCTCCGCCGAACGGCCACTGCGACAGCAAGTGCTCACGCAACCGCACGGAGAAACCGGCCGTGGACCGCACAGACGGACCCTCCACGGCCTTCTGTACGAGTGGTACGACGAGGATCGGAACCGTGAGCACGGCGGCGAGGCCCGCCGTCGTGGACCGGAAGACACCGGCGGCCAGCACACCGGCCCAGGCGCATCCCACGACGACCCCGGCCCAACTGACGGCCAAGGCAGGCCAGTCGGAGGGGACTCCGGCAAGTTCTTGGCCGTACAGGAGGTAGAGCGCCTCGAAGTCGCAGGCGACCGTGAGGAAGGCGAGGGCCAGCGCCGTGGCACCGCTGACGAGGAGTTTGGCGACGAGCAGGCTCATGCGCCGGGGCACGGTTCCGCGGTCGGCGGCCAGGGCGGGATGCCGGAACTCCTCGCCGAAGGCGATCGCGCCGAGCAGTCCCGCGCCGAGCGCCGCGGGCGGCAACGGGAACTCCCTCGGCCACGCGGCGAGCAGTCGCGCCTGCGGAGTGTGCCCGATCCGGGCCAGCAGAACGGAGACGAGCGCGGAGGTGACGAGTACGGCGGCTGCGGTGAGATATCCGGTGCCGACCCCGGCGGCGCGGCGCAGTTCGTAGCGCAGTGGTCGCAGCGGGCTCGGTGCCTGGCGGACGCTGATGGGCGGTGGCAGGGGCGACGAGGCGCCGTCGTCCGCGTCCAGCACCTCGACGGGCCGTGACTCACCGCTCCCGCGCCCCTCGTCGGCCGGTTCGGCACTGGGCCCCATGTCGCCGATCTCGTCGGCGAGTTGGTGGACGAGGATGCCGTGCCGGAAGGCGGTCTCGCCGACGTCGGCACACGCGCTGCCGTACACCGAGAGGCGGTTGCCGTCCTCGTGGACGACCTCCACGGAGCGCTGGGTCGCCCGGGCCTCCTTGGCGAGCAGGACGCCGAGCCGGGCTGCGTGCGGGCTGCGGACGGCGACCCGGGGACGCAGCCGCGTGCGGGCGAAGTCGGCGACGTCCTGGTCGGCGAGGAGCTTCCCCTCGGCCAGCGTGACGACCCGGTCGGCCGCCCCGGCGGCCTCCTTGGGGTCGTCGGTGGTGAACAGCACGGTGCCGCCCTGTGCGGCGTGCGCCCGCAGGATCTCGTGCAGCCAGCGGGCCTCGCGCGTGGCGAGGCCCGCCGCGGGGCCGTCGAGGACGAGCGTGTGCGGGTCGGCCAGCAGTGCGCACGCGAGGCCGAGACGTCGGTCCATTCCCCGCGAGAGAGTGCCCAGGCGCTCGTCACGCAGGCTGACGAGGCCCACGACTTCGAGGACTTCGTCGGCCCGGCGCATGGGCACGCCGGCCGCCGCGCACAGCATGCGCAGATGCCCCCGCACGCTGCGGGACGGGTGACCGGGCACATCGCCGAGGAGAACGCCCACTTCACGCGACGGATGGGCGATGCGGTGCAGCGGCCGACCTCTGAAGTAGGCGATTCCGCGGCCCTGTTGGAGTTCGAGCATGAGTCTCAGGGCCGTCGTCTTGCCTGCGCCCGGTGCTCCGAGGAGCGCCGTCACACGGCCCGCGTGTGCCTCGAAGGAGACGTCGTCGAGGGCGGGGGGTAGCTCCTTGCGAGGGTTGCTGGTCAGTCCGATGGCCTGGATCACCCTGAGCAAGATAGCGGTACATTTCCCGTTTTCCGGGCACCTCGGGGCGCGCTAGGAGCCGACTTCGCCCGTCTCCGGCCGCGTCTGCGGGGGTCGGCTGCGGCCAGCGGTCCCGGACCTTCTCGTCTCACGCGCGGAAGCCGACGCGCCCCGGGGGCCGCCGCTCTCGCCCGACGACCAGGTCAGGCCCCGGGGCGCGCTACGAGCCGACTTCGTCCATCTCCGGCCGCGCCTGCCGGGGGCGGCTGCGGCCGCCGGTCCCGGGCCGCTCATCGCGCGCGGCCGAAGTCGTCGTGACCAGCCGAGGCCGCCGCTCCCGCCGCCGCGTCGACCTGCCCACCTACGCCTTCACCCGCCGCCGCTACCCGACGGCCAGGTCAGGTCACACCTCGGGGCGCAGCATCGGCGGGTTGAGCAGCGTGGCGCCACCCGCGCGGAAGAGCTGCGCGGGGCGGCCGCCCTGCCGGGTGGTCGTACCGCCGGTGGGCACGAGGAAGCCCGGCGTGCCCGTCACCTTGCGGTGGAAGTTACGCGGGTCCAGCGCCACACCCCACACGGCCTCGTACACCCGGCGCAGCTCACCGACGGTGAACTCGGTCGGGCAGAAAGCGGTGGCCAGTGACGAATACTCGATCTTGGACCGGGCGCGCTCCACCCCGTCCGAGAGGATCTGGGCGTGGTCGAAGGCGAGCGGGGCCGCCTGCTCGCCGTCCCGGCCGTAACCGCCCTGCTGCAGCAGCTCCTCGACCGGCGCCCAGCGGGCGCTGTTGGCGTCACCGCCCGCCCGGGGCGCAGGCAGGTCGGGGGCCAGCGCGAGATGAGCGACGCTGACCACGCGCATCCGCGGGTCGCGCTTGGGGTCGCCGTAGGTCGCGAGCTGCTCCAGGTGTGCGCCGTTGTCCTGCGCCGGAGCCGAGGGGTCGTGCGCGCACAGCCCGGTCTCCTCGACCAGTTCACGGGCCGCCGCCTGTGCGAGGTCCTCGTCGGACCGCACGAAGCCGCCCGGCAGCGCCCACCGCCCCTGGAACGGCTGCTCGCCCCTCCTTACCGCCAACGCGCACAGGGCATGGCGTCGTACGGTCAGCACGACCAGGTCCACGGTCACGGCGAAGGGCGGGTAAGCCGACGGGTCGTAGGGCATGCCGCGATCATAGTCGTCTGCCTGACGATAAACACTCCCTTCGTCGGTCGCATCCATGGCTGATCCACTGCGCTGCGACACGTGTTCCAGAGGCCCCCGCAGCCGCCCTCCCGCGTCACGTCGCGCCAGCTCACGCCCCCAACTGCAGCCCCTCTGCCGCTTCCTCGACCATGGCGACGCCGAGCCGGCTGACGCGTACGGAGAAGGGCGCGCCCGCCACACGCAGTCCCGTGAGCCCGATCTCCCCGAGGGGCGCGCTGCTCATGGGACGAAGCGTCACCGTCCCGGCCGGGGCGTCGGGCCGGATCCCGGCAAGCGAAGTGAGCAGGAGCACCCCGGCGGCAGCGGCGGTGGCCGCCGGACGGCAGGCTGCGGGGTGCGGCAGCGGGGCACCGTCTTCCCTGCGCTGCTCCCCCGCGTACATCTCGGGCAGCCGGTGGCCGAAGGTCTCGGCGGCCGCCAGCACGCCCCGCAGCAGCGAGCCTGCCTCCCTCTCGTACCCGGCCGCGGCCAGCCCCGCGACCGCGACGGCGGTCTCCTGCATACGCACGGCTCCGCCTCGATGCCCGAACGGGTTGTACGCGGCTTCCTTCGCCCCGAGGCTGCGCAGCCCCCAGCCCGAGTCCATGGCCGGACCGCCGAGCAACCGGGCGAGCTGCTCGGTCTGCATTTTGTCGAGCAGCCCCGCGGCGGAGGTCCCGGCGCCGAGCAGACCGGTGTCGAGGAGGTGCGCGGCGCCCGCCCCCAGGTGGGGCACGAGGCGCCCGTCCGGCGCACGGGCCGCCGCCGGCCTGCCGCCTCCCCGGTCCTCCAGCCAGAAGTCGGTGCGGAACGCGCGGCGCATGCTCTGGGCCCACTGCCGCAGCCCCGCGCCACCCGGCCTGTCGTAGGCATCGAGCAGATCGGCGCCGAGGAGGGCCGCACGGTGGGCATAGGCCTGTGTCTCGCAGCGCAGTGGTCCGCCGGGGTGGGGGTCGGGCAGATAGGTGCCGTCGCCGACGGTGGTCCGCAACCACTGAAGGCAGCCCTCGGCCGCGGGCAGCAGTTCCTCGGTCTGCTGGTCCGGAAGACCCCATCGCCGGGCTTCCGCCAGAAGCACGGGGAACAGGAGTGTCGCCTCGGTGGACGTGCAGCCCGGTGGCAGATGCGGGCCGGCGTCCCTGCGCGGTCCCGGGATCATGCCGGACTGGGGCCCAGGACCGCCGAGTTGAGTGCGCGCGAGGGACCTCAGGGTGCCCGCGGCGAGCCGGGTGCCGAGCGGCAGCGTCATGCGTGCCGAGACGAGGGCCTCCGCGGGAGCCATGCCGCAGCGCCAGGGGGCTCCGCCGGCGAGGAAGACGTCGGAGGGGTGCCCCGGGTCGCGCAGCAACAGTGCTTCGAGGTCCTCGACGCAGGTGTCGAGCAGTGCCTGGGCCCTGGCGTCGTCGCCGGTGGCCCCGGCCCTGGCCAGCGGGCTCGGCGCACCCCGGCCAACCGCTCCGCCGGGTCCCGCACCGTCCATCCGTACTCGCAGCTCCATGGTCAGTGTGCCGCCGGGCGGAAGCTCCACCTCCCAGCGCAGCAACCCCGCGGACGCCAGCGCGTCGGTGGGCTGCGGCTCGGCCGTGACCGTCGCCGAGCGGCCGCCTGCCGCCGACCAGCGCAGGCCGGAGGCGTGGACGCTCGCGGGCAGTTCCGGTCCCGCCCCGCCGGAGGCGATCGCGCCGAGCTCCGCGAGATCCGTCCCCAGGGCCACCTCCACCGGCAGGCGCAAAGGGCGGCGGGCCGAGCTGTGCAAGGTGATCCGCTCCGTGCCGTCGGCGCTCCTGGTGCGCTCCACGATCACGTCGGGGTCCGGACCACCGTCGGGAGACGCCCGCAGCGTCCCCACGAACCGGGCTCGGTCGGCGGCGGTCATCCGGGCCTGTACGGCGAGTGGTTCCCGGCCGGCCACCCGGACCTGGCAGCGGGAGAGCAGACGCCGGCCCGCCCGGTAGAACCCGTCCAGCCCCTGGCCCGTCAACTGTCCCTGATCCGTGGAGATGGCCAACCCCGGAAGCGAGACGCAGACCAGCGCGGCGTGGGCGGGCGGGAGCTCCGGGGCCCTGCGCGGTGTGGGCAGGGGCAGGGACGCTCTCGAAGCGACCAGGCCGACCGTGCCGGGAGGCCGCGTCGACGGGTCCGTCACTCCCGGCTGCCGAGTCGACAAGTCGGCTCCGGTGTCTCGCTGCGTCGCCGACCTGCCCGTGTCCTCGAACGTGGGCGGTGGGACACCCGCGCGTGTGGAGGGACGGGTGGGTGAGTGAGGGGACGGACGGTCGCCGTCGGGGGTGGAGGACGGGGTGGACAGCGGCATGGGGCGGCTTCTCCTGCGCTCGGTACGCCTGGGGCACGCTCGGTGCCAGGTGGCGGGCTCCGGATGACCGTGGACTGTGCGGCGGCGCGGCACGGCCACGAGATCCGCCACTCAGGTGAACGGGGCGGCCGTCCCGCGGGTCACGCCCCCGGAGGGAGAAGCCGACCGGATGGCGGCGGCCCGGGGCGGGTGGCGAGGCAGGGCCGGAGCGGCGCTTCAACCCGTGGCGGAGCCAACCCAGGACGCGGGCCGAGACGCCGCGCAGTCCCGTCCCAGGCTCAGTCCTCACCTGTCCTCGCCGGTTCCATGGCCGGTCACCCGGCGCCGGAGCTGGGGATGGATCCTCGGGACGTCGCTCGCGAGGGACGCGCCGCCGCCTTCGGACGCGAGGCCGAGAGCCCCGCCGCCTTCGGACGCGGGGCTCTCGGCGGGACGGCGACGTCGAGCGGCGGCGATACGGGATGCCCGACGACTCGGATGCATGCTGCCCTCCGATGTACGCACCCGGCGACGCCGCCGACGCGAGGGCGGTGACGGCTGCGCGGCCTCACCGGGCAGCCCGACGCACGACGACAGCTCAGGCGCGCCGGACGGGGCCGAGCCGTCCGAGCGGTTCCCGGTGGCCGCTGGATCCGAGCCTCCGGAGTCCGCCGTGCGGCCTTCGCGCTCCGATCGCAGGCACCGGCGGACCGACTCCGGGTCCAGGCCCTCGTTGCAGGCCTGGTGAAGGAGGCGGGCGAAGAGGTAGTCGGGGTCGACCCCGATGGCCATGGCCAGGGCTTCACGGGCCTCCAGCTCGTCACCGGACGACCACGCGACCCATCCCGCGAGCGTGAGGGGCGCGGCCGCGTGCTCGGCGTACGGGCCGACGCAGCGGCGGGCCAGTGCGCGCCAGAGGCGCAGGGCCGGCCCCGCTTCCTCGCCTTCCATCCACTCGGCCGCCCGGTCGCGTGTCGTACGGTCCTGGAGGCCGAGGATGAGGGCGGCGGCTTCGTCGTGCCCGAGGAGTTCGTCGTCGCGTCGGTCCGAGTCGAGCGAGCCGGCCACCGGACGGGTGCCGGCGATACGCCCCATGGCCTTGCGGGCCAGATCGAGGGTCTCCTCCGCGACCTCCGTGCGGCTCCCGGCGTCCAGGATCCGGGGGACCAGGGACATGCTCGCGGCGTCCAGGGCGGCCTCCTGGTCCAAGGCCACTGCCGTCTCCCATGGACTGAGCCTGGCCCTGAACTCGCGCAGACTGCCGCGCACTTGGAGTCCGGCATAGGTCGCGGCGGCAGCGAGGACGGATGTGCCCGGCAGTCCCATCGGTTCGCCGTGCGGCGGACAGCAGTCCTCGCTCGGGCAGCAGTAGGACCAGAAGCGGCCGTCCGAGATGCACAGGGCCTCGACCACCGGGACGTCGAAGGTGCCGCAGGCGGTGCGGAGCAGCTGCGCCAAGGGGCGCAGGCGTTCCATCACGTCCCGTCCCGATTCGCCGCTCCGCGGTTCCTGACAGAGGTAGGCGACCATGGTCTCCGGCCGGGCGCCCCTGCGCTCACTCCCCAGCACCAGTCCCCGCGCCAGCTGTCCCGCCGCCGAGGACCAGTCGTCCGTCTGAGCCGGGATTCCCAGTCGCGCCCGCCCTCCGAACCGGCCACGCTGCTCCCGGTCGTGGAGTGCCACCAGCACGATGCTGTCCTCGGGTCGGTAGCCCAGGAGGTAGGGCAGCGCGTCGGCCAGCTCCGCGGGCGTCCGGAGCGTGACCTGCTGCTGACCGGAGAGACCCGGAGCCGTGCCGTGCCCGACGAAGGTGAGCGGCTCGGCAGGGCTCACGCGCCCGGCCGACTCCTCGCCGCCCACGCCTCCACCGCGCTCGCCGAACCCTGGATCACCGGCTTTGCCCAGGCCCAAGCGCTGAGCCGCCAAGGACTCCTCCCCGCCGGCCCGCACCCCCGTCGGCTGCTCCCTCGTCGGCTCCTCCCCCGTCTCCTGCTCGCCCGCACGAACGGGCGCCTGCGGGTACTCCCCACATCGCGCGTCCTCTTGCTGTGCCCGCGCGCTGATGTCACCTTCGCCGGCGATGCCGCTCGTTTCGGAGGTGCCGGTCGTTTCGCTGTGATTCGTCATGCCGTGACCATCCCGCGAAACCGGAAAACTCGCTGGAGCCTGTGGATAACCATGAGCATGGGCACGACAGGACTTGTCCACAGTCCGAGCTGCTCGTTCGCGCTTTGTCCGACCCATCGGGTTGCATGGGGCCATGAGCAACGAAGACCAGCGCCTCACGGCCGACGAAGACCTGCGCACCGCGGCCGATGCCGTACTCGCCCGGCTGGTCGGTGCGCCGGCGGGCGACGCCCGGCTGCGCGAGGACCAGTGGCGTGCCATCGAGGCCCTGGTCGCCGACAAGCGCAGAGCCCTGGTCGTGCAGCGCACCGGCTGGGGCAAGTCCGCGGTGTACTTCGTCGCGACGGCCCTGCTGCGGGAGCGGGGGGCCGGACCCACGGTGATCGTGTCCCCGCTCCTCGCACTCATGCGCAACCAGGTGGAGGCGGCCGCCCGAGCCGGCATCCGCGCCCGCACGATCAACTCGTCCAACCCGGAGGAGTGGGACACCATCCAGGCCGAGGTGGCCGCGGGCGAGGTCGACGTGCTCCTGGTCAGCCCGGAGCGGCTCAACAATCCGGACTTCCGCGACCAGGTGCTCCCCAAGCTGGCCGCCGCGACCGGTCTGCTCGTGGTGGACGAGGCGCACTGCATCTCCGACTGGGGCCACGACTTCCGGCCCGACTACCGCAGGCTGCGGACGATGCTCGCCGACCTCCCGTCCGGCGTTCCGGTGCTGGCCACCACGGCGACCGCGAACGCGCGCGTCACGGCCGACGTGGCCGAGCAGCTCGGCACGGGCGGCGGCACGGACGCGCTCGTCCTGCGCGGTCCGCTGGACCGGGAGAGCCTCAGTCTCGGAGTGCTGCAGCTGCCGGACGCCGCCACCCGCATGGCCTGGCTGGCCGAGCACCTCCCCGACCTGCCCGGGTCGGGGATCATCTACACCCTCACCGTGGCGGCCGCCGAGGAGGTCACCGCGTTCCTTCGCCAATGCGGCCACACGGTGACGTCGTACACGGGCAAGACGGAGAACGCGGACCGGCAGCAGGCCGAGGAGGACCTGCTCGCCAACCGTGTGAAGGCCCTGGTCGCCACCTCCGCGCTGGGCATGGGGTTCGACAAGCCCGACCTCGGCTTCGTGGTGCACCTCGGGTCTCCCTCGTCTCCGATCGCGTACTACCAGCAGGTGGGGCGTGCGGGCCGAGGCGTGGAGCATGCCGAAGTGCTGCTCCTGCCGGGCAAGGAGGACCAAGCGATCTGGCAATACTTCGCGTCGATCGCCTTCCCGCCGGAGGAGCAGGTCCGCCGGACCCTCGACGCGCTCGCCGGTGCCGGCAGGCCGCTGTCGCTGCCCGCGCTCGAACCGCTCGTGGAGCTGCGCCGCTCCCGCCTGGAGACGATGCTCAAGGTGCTGGACGTGGACGGGGCGGTGCGGCGGGTCCAGGGCGGCTGGATCTCCACGGGAGTCCCGTGGACGTACGACGCGGAGCGTTATGCCTGGGTCGCGAAGCAGCGGGCCGCCGAGCAGCAGGCCATGCGCGACTACGTGACGACGACGGACTGCCGGATGGAGTTCCTGCGCCGGCAGCTGGACGACGAGGCCGCCGCACCCTGCGGACGCTGCGACAACTGCGCGGGGCCGCGGTTCACGGACTCGGTCTCCCCCACCTCGCTGGAGGCGGCACGCGGCGAGCTGGGGCGCGCGGGCGTCGAGGTCGAGCCCCGGAAGATGTGGCCCACCGGCCTTCCTGCGGTCGGCGTCGACCTCAAGGGACGCATTCCGGCCGGGGAGCAGTTCTCTCCCGGGCGGGCGCTGGGCAGGCTCTCGGACATCGGCTGGGGAAACAGACTGCGACCGATGCTCGCGCCTCAGGCTCCGGATGGTCCGGTGCCCGACGATGTCGCCCAGGCCGTGGTGGGTGTGCTGGCCGACTGGGCGAAGGGTCCCGGCGGCTGGGCCTCGGGCCAGCCGGACGCGCAGCCGCGCCCGGCCGGTGTCGTCACCATGGCCTCGCGTTCACGTCCGCAGCTGATCCAGTCGCTCGGCGCGCGGATCGCGGAGATCGGGCGACTCCCCCTGCTCGGGACCGTCGAGTACACGGGTGAGATCTCACAGGCTTCGCGAAGCAACAGTGCCCAGCGGCTGAAGGCGCTCGACGGTGCGCTGACCGTGCCGCCGGAGCTGGCGGCCGTGCTCAAGGAAGCCGACGGCCCGGTGTTGCTCGTGGACGACGCCATGGAGACCGGCTGGACGCTCGCTGTGGCCGCACGACTCCTTCGACGAGCAGGTGCACAGGGGGTGTTGCCGCTGGTCCTCGCCGTGCAAGCGTGACCCCATGCGTCGCCGACGGGAACAGTGGGCAGGGATATAGACGGCTTTTCGCCGCAAAACAGTCCGTGGCCCCAATTGCTCGTTGCCGCAACCAAGTTCGACAGGAAGAATTGAACTCCGCTCCCCGCACGGCTCGTCCGTGGTCCGGTAGGGCCCTGTTGCGGTGCGCGCTCCCCCAAGTCCGACCCTCGCCCGAAGTGTGGGCGCGTAGCCGAAGGGAGGACCGTGACCTTCGGATTCGCTCCGTCCTCGGCGGCATCCATGTCGACGTCTGCCGACCTGTCCGCCGCTTCCGCCAATCCACTGACCAGGATGCTCGAACCGGCCGAGTGGGCCGCCGCGGGAATCCCCCTGCTGCGTGACCCGCGCGAGGTCGTCAGCGGGCTGCACTCCCGGCACCGCCCCGGGCCCGCGACCGTGATCGTGGCCGTTCTCGACCCGGACGAGCGGCTGTGTGCGAGCGCCTCGTTCACGCGTCGGCCGGCACCGGCCGACGGGTGGATGTTCCGCAACGTGCTGCTCGCGCAGCTGCGCCGCGTGATCCCGCACGACCTGCGCCGCCGTACCCCGGTCCGTACCGCCGTGCTGCTCTACTGCCGTGACGGCGACGCGCGTTGGACGGAGGAGGACGGGGCGTGGATGTGGGGACTGCGGGACGCGTGCACGTTGCATGGGTTGCGCTGCGGGGCGTACATCACGCTGACGCGTGACGGATGGCAGGTCCTCGGTGAGGGTCGCGGAGGGCGCCGCCCCAGCGTCGACTCGGCGCCGGAGCCTTTCGCCACGGCCGACGCCCCGCTCCCGGCGCCGCGCACCGGGGGTGCCGCGTCCGAGCTGCTGCGCCGGGCCGCCGCCCGCTGAGGAACGACCGGGGTGACAGGCCCGCGCGTGGGGAGCAAGAACCGTCGTCGGCGCCCTGACCCGGCTCGACGGCGGGGCAGGGAGAGCAGGAATGACGGAGTCGCGGGCGCGGTTCCGGGGCACACCTCTCGCGGCCCTCGCGTGACGGCAGCGGACGCACGGTAGCGACAGGCCGACGCCCAATGCCCCGCGGCGGCACGGCGGGACATCGCTATCGCCGCTTACCGGCCCGGAACCACGGGCCCCCGGGCCCGCACCCGCGCCCCGCCCACCCCGCACCCGCAGCGTCCCGAAGAACCGCGCCGACCGCACCGCAGCACCTCAGCACCGCAGCACCGCAGCACCGGGGAAGCCAAAGCGGCGAGGCACCGAAACAACGAAGCTCTGATCCGGCCGACTCGTAAAGCACGGCCTGCCGCCCCCAGCGGCGAAATCACCGCCCCAAGCTGACAGACACGCCGAAGTACCCACCGTGCTCAGGCGTCGGCGTCGGCGTCGGTCTCGATATCGGCATCGGCATCGGCATCGGCATCGGCATCGGCGACAGCCTCAGCGTCGGAGTCGGAGCCGGAGTCCGCGACAGTCTCAGCGGTCAGCGTCGACTTCGAGGCACAGGAGAACGCCCACCGTGCAGGTGCCGCGGTGCGGCACCCCCGACGGACTCCCCGTGCTCGTCCCGCTCCCGACACGGCCGGGAGCGGAGGCCGAAACGGTTCCGGACGGCGTCCGGAAACGGCTCAGACTCCCGCACCCAGCACCGAGTTGATCTGCTGCGGGTCACCGCAGACGATCAGCAGGGCATCGGCCCGGCCAAGGGCCAGCGGCAGGGCGGAGGCGACCGCGGCGACGGTTCCGCCGTTGACGGCGACCACGACGACGGGTCGGGACGAGGCCCGGCCAGCGACGGAGGCGTCGGCATAGAAGACGTCGTCCCCGGCGTCGTGCAGACCCCAGTAGGCGGTCTCGCCGAAGGACAGTTCGTGCGCGGCCCACGGGTGCGGGTCGCCGGTGGTGATCACCAGCACCTCACCCGGGGCGCGGCCCGACTCGAGCAGCAGGTCGACGGCTTCTTCCGCGGCGTCCAGCGCGCCCTCGGCCGAGGCCGGGATCAGCTGGATCTGCGGGGTGGAACCGGCCTTGGCGGCGGCCGGGGCCGGGGGCCCGGGCTTGGTCACGGCCGGTTCGCGCGACGTGCGTTGGACCGGCATGGGCCGGACAGGACCCGGACGGCCGGGACGCGGCGGAGCCGCGGGACGGGGGCCGGGTACGGGGCGGGGGGTCGGCGCTGTACGGCCACTGGCCGACGTCGCGCGGGGACCCTGGGCACTCTCGTGAATCTGAGGCTCCTCGGGAAGGAGAGGCATGAGTTGATATCTATCAAACGCCGGTGCGACACGCCTCGGCGGGTGGCACACAAGTGCGAACGGGACCGTCAGAAATCGAAGCCGAGCTGGCCCTCGATCTCCGGAACGTTTCCGTCCGCCCAGGCGCGGACCTTCTTGAGGTGCCGCCACTGGGGCAGCGCATCAAGATACGCCCACGTCAGCCGGTGGTACGGGGTGGGGCCCCGCTCCGCCAGTGCGGCCTTGTGCACCGGGGACGGATACCCGGCGTTGGCCGCAAAACCGAAGTCTGCATGGTCGATACCCAGTTCGGCCATCATTTTGTCGCGCTGCACCTTGGCGATCACCGAGGCCGCGGCGACCGCGACGCAGGACTGGTCCCCCTTGATCACCGTGCGGACGCGCCACGGGGAGCCGAGGTAGTCGTGCTTGCCGTCGAGGATCACGGCGTCGGGGCGCACCGGCAGGGTCTCCAGGGCGCGCACCGCCGCGAGCCGCAGGGCGGCGGTCATGCCCATGCCGTCGATCTCCTCCGGAGAGGCGTGCCCGAGGGCGTACGACGTCACCCAGGTACGCAGCTCCTCGGCGAGCGCGGTGCGGCGCTTGATCGTGAGGAGCTTGGAGTCGGTGAGGCCTTCGGGCGGTCGGCGCAGTCCGGTGATCGCCGCGCAGACGGTGACGGGACCGGCCCAGGCGCCCCGCCCCACCTCGTCGACACCGGCAATGACCTTCGCTCCGGTCGTGGCGCGGAGGGAGCGCTCGACGGTGTGGGTGGGAGGTTCGTACGGCATGGCGTGCTTAGCGTACGCCGCCCGGAAGCCGCCGCGACACCCAGGTTTGCCGGGACGGCACCGGGCGCCCGGCCGCCGCGGGAAATCCCTTGGTCAGGCGGGGTCCGGGCGCAGCAGCGGCATCATCAGGTGGTCGATCATCTCCGCGAGGTCCGTCTCGCTCCATTCGCTGGCGCACACCTTCGATCGGTACATCATCATCGCCGGGATGGCGTCGAACACGTAACTGTTCGCGGCGTCGGGCCGCACGTCGCCCCGCTCGATTCCGCGGTGGATGACCTCCCGGAGCAGATGCATGGTGGGCTCGACGACGCCGCCGAGGATCACTCCGTGGAAGCGTTCGGCCTGGGCCGCGTCGCATTCGTGAAGGACGGAACGCAGGGCGAGTCCGGGCCGTGAGTACATGGCCTCGCGCACGCGCCGGCACAGTTCGAGGAGGTCCGCGCGGACGCTGCCGAGGTCGGGCGCCTCCCTCAGACGCGGCAGCCCGGCCTGCAGGGCGTCCACGACGAGGTCCTCCTTGGAGGGCCACCGGCGGTAGACCGCGGCCTTCCCGGTCTGGGCGCCCGAGGCGACCCCCTCCATGGTGAGACCGTTCCAGCCGACGGTACCGAGCTGTTCCAGGGCGGCTTCGAGGATCGCCCGTTCGAGTACGGCGCCGCGGCGACGCGGGGAGGCCGCCTGAGCGGGGGCGCCCGTCCAGCGCGAAGTATCCATCTGAGTCTCTCCGTCAAGCATGCGGAATTGGGGATTCCGGGTGGGGACGAGCAAGCACATCACGAAAAGCGGCAGCGTCTTCAGTGAACGCTTGCGTTCACTGTCGGGGAGTCACTACCGTTGTCGCGCCAGTGAACGCGAGCGTTCACTAACGTACTTGTGGGGGACCCATAGTGACGACCTCTCAGTTGATTCCCAAACAGAAGCCCGGAGCGGCCCGTCGGGAAGGACATCCCGGCATCGCACTCGCGGTCATCGCGGCCTGCCAACTCATGGTGGTCCTCGACGCGACGATTGTGAACATCGCGCTCCCGCACATTCAAGACGCCCTCGAATTCAGCACCACCGACCTGACCTGGGTGGTCAGCGCCTACACCCTCACCTTCGGCGGTCTGCTGCTCCTCGGCGGGCGGGCCGGTGACATCCTCGGGCGGCGCCGGGTCTTCATGACCGGCATCCTGCTCTTCACGGCGGCCTCGCTGCTGGGCGGTCTGGCCCAGGAGCCCTGGCAGCTGATGGCCGCGCGCGCCCTCCAGGGTGTGGGTGGCGCGATCGCGTCTCCCACCTCGCTGGCTCTGATCACCACCACCTTCCCGGAGGGCCCGGAGCGGAACCGGGCCTTCGGTGTCTTCGCCGCGGTCTCCGCGGGCGGTGGCGCCGTCGGCCTGCTCGCGGGCGGCATGCTCACGGAGTGGCTCGACTGGCGCTGGGTTCTCTTCGTGAACGTGCCCATCGGCCTGCTGATCGCGGTGCTCGCCCCGATGTACATCAGCGAGTCCGAACGCCACCCGGGCCGTTTCGACGTCGCGGGAGCACTCACCTCGACGCTCGGCATGGCATCCCTGGTCTACGGCTTCATCCGGGCCGCGGAGGAGGGCTGGCGGGACAGCCTCACCCTCGGTTCCTTCGGTGCGGCGGTGGTCCTGCTGCTGCTCTTCGGGTTCGTCGAGATGCGGGCCAAGGAGCCGATCACTCCGCTCAGGATGTTCGCCGACCGCAACCGCTCGGGCACGTACGTGATCATGCTCAGCCTGGCCGCCGCCATGTTCGGCATGTTCTTCTACATCGTCCTCTTCGTGCAGAACGTGCTGAGCTACAGCCCGATCTCGGCGGGAGTCGCCTTCCTCCCGGTGACCGTCGCGATCGTCACCGGCGCCGGGCTGTCGCAGCGGTTCCTGCCCGTGCTCGGCCCCAAGCCGTTCATGGTCGTGGGCTCGTCGCTCGTCGCGCTCGGACTGGGCTGGCTGACCTTCATCAGCCCCGACAGCTCGTACGTCGGCGGAATCCTCGGCCCGATGCTGCTCTTCGGCTTCGGCATGGGGCTGAACTTCGTGACGCTGACGCTCACCGCGGTCTCGGGCGTCTCCTCGCACGAGGCCGGCGCGGCCTCGGGACTGCTCAACGCCACGCAGCAGGTGGGCGGTTCGCTCGGTCTCTCCATCCTCACCACGGTCTTCGGCTCGGCCAGCCGTGACGAGGCGGAGAAGCAGGTGCCGAGCTTCCTCGCCGACGCCTCGCCGGAGCAGAAGGCCGAGTTCGCCAAGACCCACCAACTGCCCGCTCCCTGGGGCCACGAGGTGCTCGCCGAGGGCATCTCCGCGGCCTTCATCCCTGCCGCGGCGATGGCCGTGCTCGCCCTGATCGTCGCGACCGTCGTGATCAAGGTCCGCAAGAGCGACCTGGACGCGCTCGCCGGCACGGCGGGACCCGCGGCGGGCTGACCCGGGCGCCGCGAAGGCCGGGCCACGCCCGGGAGTCCGACGGCAAGGACGTCGACCCGGCCTTCGCGGTACCGGCCCTCGCCTTACCAGGCAGGGGCCCACCCAGCCTCTCCCGATCGCCCTCAGTGCCCCCCGCGCCCCGGCGCCCCCGCCACCTCAGCGGTACGTCATCTCCTCGCTCAGGCGGTTGCAGACGGACCAGTCCGCGTTCTTCGACAGCGGTCGCTCGGCGAGGATGTCGCGGGCGCGCGCCTCGCCCCAACTGGTGGCGTACCAGGGCTCGTCGCCGTCCGTCAGGTCCTCGTCGGCGGACTGGAGCACACAGCTGCGCAGCGGCTCCTCCAGCCGGTCGAGCGCCGGTACGGCGTCGGCGGAGAGCCCGCGCGCGTACTCGACGTCGATCTTGCCGGTGTCCTCGTACCGCTGGACGTTGCGCTCGGCGATCAGCGCGTCCGGCGACATCAGGCCGAAGGCGAGCACTCCCGCGGCGGCGGAGGCCGCGACGACGCGGGGCAGCCAGCGGGCTCCCCACACCCCGGCCGCCATGATGAGCACGATGACGAGACCGAGCCAGAGCTCCACCGCCACGACCGACAGTCGCAGCCGCGTCAGTCCGTACGCCTCCACGTACATGTCCATGCGCCGCACCGCGGATGCCACGACAACGAGCGCCAGGGCGCACAGAGTTCCGAGCACCCCGCGCACCAGCGTCCGGTCGCGGGTTCCGTCGCGCGGTGCCCAGCGCAGCGCCAGGACGATGACGAGCAGCGTGAGGAGGGTGGCCATCAGCAGCTGCCAGAACCCCTGGCGCGCGTACTCGGCGTAGGTCTGGCCCGTCTGCTCCAGCACGGCGTCGTAGCCGCCGAAGAGGACGGCGAGCTGGACCGCGTTGAAGACGGCGAAGAGGATCACGAGCACGGTCAGCGGGAGCGCCCACTCGAAGCGGCCGCGGGCACGGCCCTCGGGTATCTCGGCGCGGTCCCAGTGGACGGGTGCGGCGGCCGTGTGCGCGGCGGCGAGTCCCAGTACCAGGCCGAACAACAGCAGCAGGAGGTGCCAGGGCCCGCCGGACACGGAGGCGTCCGGGAGCAGGCTGCCGAGCAGGTCGGCGAACGCGGCGTCGGCGCCCGCGAAGAGCGCGCCGAAGACCAGCAGCAGGACGGCGGTCACGGTGACGGCGCGCAGCACCGGACCGACGCGTCCCCGGGCGCCGCCCGCCCGCTCGCGCAGGCCCTGCCAGCCCCAGACGGGACCGGTGACGACGGAGTTGAACATCCCCAGCGGGCTGAGCAGCACCGCGAGCCAGCTGCGTCCGCCGTTCAGGGCGAGCGAGCCCAGTGCGACCGCGGCGACGACGGCCAGGAAGGACGGCCAGTCGGCGTCGCGCAGCGCGGGCACCGCCAGCAGGGCCAGTCCGCCGATCCCCCAGCCGAGGGTCCACGCGCGTGTGCGGCGCCCCGCGGCGCGGGCGGCGAAGTAGCCGGCGAGCGCCGCCGGGATCGCCACGAGAAGCAGGTTCAGCCCCACGCCGTCGCCCAGGAGCAGCATGCTGAGCAGGCCGGTGGCGAGCACGGCCCACAGGGTGTCCGTACGGATCGGGGCGGGCGTGCCGACGCGCAGGTCGGCGAGCCAGGACACGGGACTCGCTGCCGGGGCGGCCCAGTGGTCCTCGCCGGAACCGTGCTCGTCGGAACCCTGCTCGTCGGGTGCGTCGTTCTCCGGGACGGTGTCGTCGGGCTCGGCGCTCTTGACCGAACCGGCGCTCTCCGTCGGCCCCTTCGGCTCCGGATCTCCTGGCTCGGACGTGGACGGTGTATCGGACACGGGACCCCCTCCCAGCCGGTCCCTGCGCGGCCCCGGGCGCGCCGGAGCGGCGGGAGGGGCTGGTGACCGGTGTCTCGTCGGCGCTCGCCCGGCAAGATCAACAGGCGGCGTGGCGGCAAGGCTATCCACGGGCGACGGGTCCGGGCCGGGCGAGGGCGGCCTGTAGCAAGCCTGTGACAGAGGGGGCGGGTGTGGCGGGTGGTGAGTAATCAGCCATGTGACCGGCGCCCCCGGCAAGCCGCATCAGAGGCTGACCCGCACACGGAGATCCGCGTCACAGGCCGGTCCGCAGCTCGCGAGCCGCATCAGAGGCCGACCCGCAAGCCGCGTAAGAGGCCGACCCGCACCGGGCCGACCGCATCACAAGCCCGTGGCGAACAACCCGCCCGCCGGCAGCGTCACGCCGGAACGGCCACCCACTCCGGCAGCGGTTCCGTCCGCTCCAGCCAGGTGCTCGGCGGGGCGCCGGTCTCGGCGGAGGCGACCACGCCGCCCACGATGGCGCAGGTGGTGTCCATGTCGCCGCCCACCTGGGCGGTCGTCCAGAACGCCTCCTCGTAGCCGCCGAGGGCCCGCGCGGCCGACCAGAGGGCGAACGGCACCGTGTCGTGCGCCGTCGTACGCCGTCCGCAGCCGAGCACCGCGGCGACCGTGGCGGTGTCGCCGTAGTCGAGCATGTCCCGGGCGCGCCGCAGTCCCGCGCCGACGGCGCTGCGCGGTACGAGGGCGATGACGCCGTCGAGCAGCGCCTCGGGGCCGGGAGGACCGGCGGGGTCGGCCGCCAGGGCGGCTGCCGCGGCGACGGCCATGGCGCCGACGACGGCCTCGCGGTGCTGGTGCGTGGGGTAGGCGGAGATCTCGGCCTGGTGCGTGGCCTGCTCGGGATCGTCCGCGTACCAGGCGCCGAGCGGGGCGATCCGCATGGCCGCGCCGTTCCCCCAGGAGCCCTGGCCCTTGAAGAGCGCGGAGGACAGCTCGCGCCAGTCGCCGCCGTCCCGGATCTGCCGCAGCAGCCGGTCGACCGCGGGTCCGTAACCGCGGTCGATGTCGTGGTGCTCGGCGAAGGAGAGGGCGAGCCGGTCCTGGTCGATCCGGTGGTGCGCGGCCAGCACGGCCACGACCGAGGAGGCCATCGCGGTGTCGTCGGTCCAGCGCCACGGACCGGCGGGCAGCTCGCGGCGCTTGAGGAGCGGGTAGTTCACGGGCAGGAAGAACTGCGAGCCCAGGGCGTCTCCCACGGCGAGTCCGCGCAGGCTGGACAGGGCGCGGCTCAGGCGCCCGTCGGGAGAGGAGTCAGCGGTCATCGCCCTGCCACTCTATCCGGTGACTCCGTACGGCTCCGGATCACGCCAGCGTTCGAAAGGCCGGTCAAGTGTGTACTTGCCGTCGTCTCCGAGAACGAGCATCCGCATCTCCGCGTTCCCCGGGTTCGCCAGCGATTCGAACTCCGCGACCGTCCAGTGGAACCAGCGCATGCAGAACAGCCGCATGGCCAGTCCGTGCGTCACCAGGAGCACGTTCGGCGGGTGGTCGGGGGCCTCGAAGCTCCGGTAGAGGCTCTCCAGGAAGTTGCCGACCCGGTCGTACACGTCGGCACCGGACTCGCCCTGCGCGAAGCGGTAGAAGAAGTGGCCGTACGCGTCCCGGTACGCCTTCTGCAGGCGTACGTCGTCGCGGTCCTGCCAGTTGCCCCAGTCCTGCTCGCGCAGCCGGGGCTCCTCGCGCACGCGCACCAGTTCGGGGTCGAGGTGGAAGGCCCGGAACGTCTCGTGGGTGCGGCGGTACGGGGACACGTAAACGCTTACGCGCTCCCGGCCGAAGAGTTCCCGGAGCTGCTTGCCCCGCTCCTCCGCCTGCCGCCAGCCGGTCTCGGTGAGCGCCAGCGCGTGGTCGGGCTCGCGTTCGTACACGGTGTCATCGGCGTTGCCCACCGACTCTCCGTGCCGGACAAGAACGATGCGCCGTGGTCGAGCCATGCCGAAACCCTAGATCGAGTGACGCCCGATCGAGCACTCGTACGGGCTCCATACGGCGTAGATCACACAATTCGGCCTCGTGGGAGCGGTCGCGGACGCGTTGTGCGCCCGGGCGCGCCCCGGGCTCCTCAGACGATCCAGGAGGGTTCCAGCTGGACTATGTCGCCGGCGAGGGCGGCGACGTCCGCCTCCGTCTGGGCGCGCAGGGTGAGCCGCTCGACGCGCTCGGCGCGGTACTTGCCGTGTTCCGCCGCCGACTGCCACATGGACAGGATCAGGAACTCCGGACCGGGTGCCTCACCGAAGAGTCCGCGGATCATGCCGGGCGAGCCCGCCATCGCGGGGTTCCACACCTTCTCCTGCATGAGGGCGAAGTGCTCGGCGCGCTCCTCGTGGACCCGGCAGTGCGCCACCCGCACCAGGTCGGCGTCGGTGAACCGCGGCTCGAAGCCGGTCTTCACGTCGAAGCGGTGGTCGAAGAGTTTGGCCTGGGCGTCCTTGAAGGTGCCCGACTGCGCCGCCGCGAGCCGGTCGTGGGACCGGGCCATGAAGGAGTCGTAGAAGGCGCGGCTCTCCCAGAAGGCGAAGATGTGCGCCACCCCCGGCCGTCCCCGGCTCCAGCCCCCGCCCTGGCCCCGGAAACCCGGCTCGCCCAGGAGCCCCGCCCACTTTCGCTGCCCCCGCTCGAAACCGCGGCGGTCCACCACGGTGCAGCGAATCCACTTGACCAGCACCGCGCCATCGTAAGGCCACGGACGTGGCGCCGGTCACGCTCCGGCGGAGTGCACCCGAGCGGGCTCCCCGGCGCGCGTGGCACGATGTGCAACCGTCCTTTACATCAGCCCAGTTGGGGCAGACAGACAGTGGGAACGGGGAGGGAAGATCTGGTGAACGGTCTCAGCAAGGGCATCGACAAGGTCGAGGTGGCGGTGAAGTGGGACCCGAGTCCCGCCGGGGAGCCGAACACCGATCTGGACGTCGTCGCCGCGACGTACCTGGCGGACGACCCGTACGGGAATCCCGACTACGTCGTGCACTTCGACAGCCGCTCCCCGGACGGCACCATCTATCTCGACCGGGACAGCCAGGACGGCAAGGGCTTCGGCTGGGACGAGGTCATGACCCTGGAACTGAACCGCCTGAACGGCCGCTACGCGCGCGTGGTGGTCGGCGTCGTCATACAGCAGCGTTCCGTGCACAGGACGTTCGCCGGCGTGATCAATCCCGGGCTGCGCATGCGGGAGGGTTACACGGTCCTGGCCGAGGACGACTTCAGCGGGGTGGCGGGGGCGACGGCGGCGACCGTCGGGGAGTTCGTGCGCGACGAGTCCGGGGAGTGGACCTTCCATCCCGGGATCGACGGCTTCGACACGGACCCGGCGTCCTTCACGAGGATCATGGGCGCCCGCCGCGAGGAGTGAGCCCGACACCGTGGACGACGACGGTGCGACCGGAGTGCGGCGCTCACCGAAGACGGGATCACGCGGGGCGGTACGACGGACAGCCGTGCCGCCCCGCGCGTCCGTGCCGTCGAGCGCGCACCCGGCACGCCGTAGCGCTCGCGGAACACGTTGCGCGGGCCGCTCCGAGGCGCGGTCGTCGCAGGCTCCCTGACCGGGCGCGCCGAGCCGGGCGCGCGCGTCCTCCCCCGGAACGCCGAGTGGGGAGCCGGCGTCGTGCCGGCTCCCCACTCAGGCCGGGTGTCTCAGCCCCGGCGGGCGTTCGTCATCAGCTGCAACCGCTGGTCGAGCCGCAGCCCTCGCAGATGTAGCACGACCCGGCGCGCTGCATCTTCGTACCGCAGGAGAAGCACAGGGGGGCGTCCGCCTGGATGCCCAGCTGCATCTCCACCAGCTCGGCACTGGTGTGCGCCTGCTGCGGGGCGGGCTTGGCCGCCTCGACCTCGGCCTTCGGCGCGGCGACCGCCTTCAGTTCCTGCGCGCGGGGCGCGGACTGGGCGAGACCCTCGACGTCCATCTCCTCGTCGGTCGGCTCGTACGAGCCGGTCTCCAGGTGACGCTGACGCTCCTCGGCGGAGTGGATGCCGAGCGCGGAGCGCGTCTCGAAGGGGAGGAAGTCGAGCGCCAGGCGCCGGAAGATGTAGTCGACGATCGACTGCGCCATCCGCACGTCCGGGTCGTCCGTCATGCCGGCCGGCTCGAAGCGCATGTTGGTGAACTTCGAGACGTACGTCTCCAGCGGCACGCCGTACTGCAGGCCCACCGAGACGGCGATCGAGAAGGCGTCCATCATGCCCGCGAGGGTCGAGCCCTGCTTGGACATCTTCAGGAAGACCTCGCCGAGACCGTCGTCCGGGTAGGAGTTGGCGGTCATGTAGCCCTCGGCGCCGCCCACCGTGAACGAGGTGGTGATGCCGGGCCGGCCCTTGGGGAGGCGCTTGCGGACCGGACGGTACTCGACGACCTTCTCGATCGCGGTACGGATGGTCTCCTCTGCCGTGGCCGTGACCGTGTCCGCCTCGGACTTCTCCTTCTCCTTGGTCTTCGCGGAGAGGGGCTGGCCGACCTTGCAGTTGTCGCGGTAGATGGCGAGCGCCTTGACGCCCATCTTCCACGCCTCGAAGTAGACCTCCTCGACGTCCTCGACGGTCGCCGTCTCCGGCAGGTTGACCGTCTTGGACAGCGCGCCCGAGATCCACGGCTGGATCGCGGCCATCATGCGGACGTGACCCATCGCGGAGATGGAACGCTCGCCCATGGCGCAGTCGAAGACCTCGTAGTGCTCCTGCTTGAGACCGGGGGCGTCGATCACGTTGCCGTTCTCGGCGATGTGGGCGACGATCGCCTCGATCTGCTCCTCCTGGTAGCCCAGGCGGCGCAGGGCCTGCGGCACGGTGCCGTTGACGATCTGCATCGAACCGCCGCCGACCAGCTTCTTGAACTTGACCAGGGCGAGGTCGGGCTCGAGGCCGGTGGTGTCGCAGGACATCGCGAGACCGATGGTGCCGGTCGGGGCGATGACCGACGCCTGCGCGTTGCGGAAGCCGTTCTTCTCGCCGAGGCGGAGGACGTCCTGCCAGGCCTCCGTGGCGGCGGCCCAGATCGGGGTGTCCAGGTCGTCCATGCGGACGGCCACGGCGTTGGCGTCGGAGTGCTGCTTCATGACGCGCTGGTGCGGCTGCGCGTTGCGGGCGTAGCCGTCGTACGGGCCGACGACCGCGGCGAGTTCGGCGGAGCGGCGGTACGACGTACCCGTCATCAGGGAGGTGATGGCGCCGGCGAGGGCGCGGCCGCCGTCGGAGTCGTACGCGTGGCCGGTCGCCATGAGCAGGGCGCCGAGGTTGGCGTAGCCGATGCCCAGCTGGCGGAAGGCGCGGGTGTTCTCGCCGATCTTCTCGGTCGGGAAGTCCGCGAAGCAGATGGAGATGTCCATCGCGGTGATGACCAGCTCGACGACCTTCGCGAAGCGCTCGACGTCGAAGGACTGGTGGCCCTTGTTGTCGTCCTTCAGGAACTTCATCAGGTTCAGCGAGGCGAGGTTGCAGGACGTGTTGTCCAGGTGCATGTACTCGCTGCACGGGTTCGAGCCGTTGATACGGCCGGACTCCGGGCACGTGTGCCAGTGGTTGATCGTGTCGTCGTACTGGATGCCCGGGTCGGCGCAGGCCCAGGCGGCCTCGGCCATCTTGCGGAAGAGCGACTTGGCGTCGACCTCCTCGATGACCTCGCCGGTCATGCGCGAGGTGAGGCCGAACTTGCCGCCCGTCTCGACGGCCTTCATGAACGTGTCGTTCACGCGGACCGAGTTGTTGGCGTTCTGGTACTGGACGGACGTGATGTCGTCGCCGCCCAGGTCCATGTCGAAGCCCGCGTCGCGCAGGGCGCGGATCTTCTCCTCCTCCTTCACCTTGGTCTCGATGAAGTCCTCGATGTCGGGGTGGTCGACGTCGAGGATGACCATCTTGGCCGCGCGGCGCGTGGCGCCGCCCGACTTGATGGTCCCCGCGGAGGCGTCGGCGCCGCGCATGAACGAGACGGGACCCGAGGCGTTGCCGCCGGAGGAGAGCAGCTCCTTGGAGGAGCGGATGCGGGAGAGGTTCAGGCCGGCGCCGGAGCCGCCCTTGAAGATCATGCCCTCTTCCTTGTACCAGTCGAGGATCGACTCCATGGAGTCGTCGACGGACAGGATGAAGCAGGCGGAGACCTGCTGGGGCTGGGGCGTGCCGACGTTGAACCAGACCGGCGAGTTGAAGCTGAAGATCTGGTGCAGGAGGGCGTAGGCCAGCTCGTGCTCGAAGATCTCGGCGTCGGCGGGGGAGGCGAAGTAGTTGTAGTCCTCGCCGGCCTTCCGGTACGTCTTCACGATCCGGTCGATGAGCTGCTTGAGGCTCACCTCGCGCTGCGGGGTGCCCACAGCGCCGCGGAAGTACTTGCTGGTGACGATGTTGACCGCGTTCACCGACCAGAAGTCGGGGAACTCGACGCCACGCTGCTCGAAGTTGACCGAGCCGTCGCGCCAGTTGGTCATGACGACGTCACGGCTAGCCCACTCGACCTCGTCGTACGGGTGCACGCCGGGGGTGGTGTGGATGCGTTCGACACGCAGTCCCTTGCTCGCCTTGGTGCCCTTGGCGCGGGAACTCCGTGCCGGACCGCTCGCCGTCTCTGTCATGCCGCCTCCCTGTTTCAGGCTAAAACGCCCTGAAGTGCCACGTTCTTCCCATGGCACGTTGTGTGTCTGGTACTGCGTGAGCCGCGAAACGCGGTCCCCCGCAGCAGGTCTTGGGTCGCCGCCGGTCGACCGGGGCCGGACGGATGGTCCGGGCCGGCCCGCCGGTCAGTCGGCGGCGTTCGCCGGTACGGGGACCTGGGTGGTCTCTCCGGACCCGCGGTCGGTCACCTGGCGCTCCGCGTCCGCGTCGTCACCGTCCGCGGCGGGGCGCTGCCTGGCTTCCCTGAGTTCCACGATGGCGGCCTCGAAGTCCTCCAGCGAGTCGAACGCCCGGTAGACGGACGCGAACCGCAGATAGGCGACGAGGTCGAGCTCCTGCAACGGGCCGAGTATGGCCAGCCCCACGTCGTGGGTGGTCAGTTCGGCGCTTCCGGTGGCGCGCACCGCCTCCTCGACCCGCTGGCCGAGCTGGGCGAGCGCGTCCTCGGTGACAGGCCGTCCCTGGCACGCCTTGCGCACGCCGTTGATGACCTTGGTGCGGCTGAAGGGCTCGGTGACCCCGGACCGCTTGACCACCATCAGCGAGCACGTCTCCACCGTCGTGAATCGACGGGAGCAGTCGGGGCACTGGCGGCGCCTGCGGATCGACGTGCCGTCGTCGGTCGTACGACTGTCGACGACGCGGCTGTCGGGGTGCCTGCAGAAGGGGCAGTGCATGGCTCCATCCCTCCTTCACAGCACGACTCATAGACCTCAGAGACCTCTCGGGCCCCTCGAAGCAGCCCCCAGCATAGGCGATGCCCTGGGGCGGAAAGACCCGGGGGACCACAACTTCTGGGCTGCTGTTGCAATCCAACCACTACATGTGGTGCCAGGCACGTAAATCCACACGGGGCGCGCGTGTCGCACCCGTACTGGCATGTGCCACGCGGCCGTACCTGGAGACGGGCGGGGCGGAACCCGGCGCGCGACGCACGGGAGGGGCCGGTCCACGGCCCGCGGGGCACCTGATGGCAGACTGGCCGCGGCCCACCGCCGTCGGCACGCTCGCCACCCCGGCGGTGAAGAGTACAGGAATCAACCGTTCTGTCCGCCGGGCACCGCGTCAGCTATTACACCCAGACACATGATCACGTCAGTGAATTCCCGGTTTTTCACTCGAACGTGTGTTTGGCGCAACCTTTCGAAAGCCACTACCGTTGTCCAGCAGGGAGACCATCGAGAGGGGCCGACGTGACCACCACCGCAGACAGTGCCACCATCACTGCCCAGGACCGCTCCCAGAGCCGACTCGAGCCGGTGCATGCGATGAACGAAGCCATGAATCCTGAGGGACCCAAGCGGTCCCTGCCCGGCCGACCTCCAGGCATCCGGGCGGACAGTTCCGGGCTCACGGACCGACAGCGCCGGGTGATCGAGGTCATCAGGGACTCCGTGCAGCGGCGCGGGTACCCGCCGTCGATGCGGGAGATCGGTCAGGCGGTCGGCCTGTCCAGCACGTCGTCCGTCGCCCACCAGCTGATGGCGCTGGAGCGCAAGGGCTTCCTGCGCCGCGACCCGCACCGCCCCCGGGCGTACGAGGTCCGCGGTTCCGACCAGTCCTCCGTGCAGCCCACGGACACCGCGGGCAAGCCCGCCGCGTCGTACGTGCCGCTCGTGGGCCGTATCGCCGCCGGCGGTCCGATCCTCGCCGAGGAGTCGGTCGAGGACGTCTTCCCCCTCCCCCGGCAGCTGGTCGGCGACGGCGAGCTGTTCGTCCTGAAGGTCGTCGGTGACTCGATGATCGAGGCGGCCATCTGCGACGGGGACTGGGTGACGGTCCGCCGCCAGCCGGTGGCGGAGAACGGCGACATCGTGGCCGCCATGCTCGACGGCGAGGCCACGGTCAAGCGGTTCAAGCGCGAGGACGGCCACGTGTGGCTGCTGCCGCACAACAGCGCGTACCAGCCGATCCCGGGCGACGAGGCCACCATCCTGGGCAAGGTGGTCGCGGTGCTGCGGCGGGTGTGACCGCCCGCGGCGGGCACCCTGCTCCACCGCCCGCCCCAAGACCGGGCCCCGGGACCACCTGCGCCGGTTCCGGGGCCCTGCGCTGTCCCCGCCATGGAGCGGCGGCGCGCTTCGGGCCTGTCCCCTCGGGGGCAGGCCCGAACCCATGCCCTGGTCGTGTCCGGCTCAGGAGGCGTCGCTCTCCTCGGCGGCCGCGTCCTCCGCCTTGCGGGCGGCCTCGTCGATCGCGGCCAGTGACCTGCGCACCTGATTGCGGTCCGTCGTGTACCAGAAGTCGGGCAGCGAGGCCTTGAGGTAACTGCCGTAGCGGGCCGTCGCCAGCCGCTGGTCCAGTACCGCGACCACCCCGCGGTCCCCCGACGCCCGTACGAGGCGGCCGGCGCCCTGGGCCATCAGCAGCGCGGCGTGGGTGGCGGCGACGGCCATGAAGCCGTTGCCCCCCGCCTCCTCGACCGCCTTCTGGCGGGCGCTCATCAAAGGGTCGTCGGGGCGCGGGAACGGGATCTTGTCCATGACCACCAGCTGACAGCTGGGCCCGGGCACGTCGACGCCCTGCCACAGGGACAGCGTGCCGAACAGACACGTCTTCGGGTCGGCGGCGAAGTTCTTGATCAGCTCGCCGAGCGTCTCCTCGCCCTGAAGCAGGATGGGGAACTCGGGGATGCGCGTGCGCAGTTCCTCGGCCGCGAGCTGAGCGGCCCGCATCGAGGAGAACAGGCCGAGTGTCCGGCCGCCCGCCGACTGGATCAGCTCCGTCAGCTCGTCCAGCATGTCCGCGCGGTCGCCGTCGCGCGCGGGACGCGACAGGTGCTTGGCGACGTAGAGGATGCCCTGCCTGGGGTAGTCGAAGGGCGATCCGACATCGACGCCCTTCCACTGCGGCAGGTCCTCGTCCTCCACCCCCTCGGGGCCGAGGCCGAGCGAGGCCCCTACGCCGTTGAAGTCGCCGCCCAGCTTCAGGGTCGCCGAGGTCAGCACGACCGACCGGTCCGCGAAGAGCTTCTCCCTCAGCAGCCCGGACACCGACATGGGCGCGACCCGCAGCGAGGCGCCGAAGCGGTCATGACGCTCGTACCAGACGACGTCCCACTCCGAGCCGTTCGTGATGCGCTCCGCCACGTCGTGCACGGACTCCACCGAGGCGAGGGCCTGCTTGCGCACCGCGTCCTCGTCCTGGACGGACTTGTCGCGGGTGGCGCCGATCGCCGAGATCACCGTACGGGCGGCGTCCCGCAGCGCCATCAGCGCGTATCCGAGGTCCTCGGGGATCTCCTCCAGGCGACCGGGCAGGGCCAGCTCCATGAGCCGCTCGAAGCCCTCGGCGGCGGTCTGGAGCTGGTCGGCGGCCTTCTCGTTGACCAGCTTGGCCGCCCGGCGCACGGCGCGGTTGACCTGGCCGGGGGTGAGCTCGCCGGTCGCGACGCCGGTGACCCGGGAGACCAGTTCATGGGCCTCGTCCACGATGAGGACCTCGTGCTGCGGCAGGACCGGCGCGCCCTCGATGGCGTCGATCGCGAGCAGCGCGTGGTTCGTGACGACGACGTCCGCGAGCTTGGCGCGCTCCCGTGCCATCTCGGCGAAGCACTCGGCGCCGTACGCGCACTTCGTGGCGCCCAGGCACTCCCGGGAGGACACCGAGATCTGCGCCCAGGCACGGTCGGAGACGCCGGGGGTCAGGTTGTCCCGGTCCCCGGTCTCCGTCTCGTCCGACCAGTCGCGCAGGCGGACCAGGTCCTGTCCGAGCTTGCTGGTGGGGGCGGCCGCCTCGAACTGGTCGAAGAGGCCCTCCTCCTCGTCCTGCGGCATGCCCTCGTGCAGCCGGTGCAGGCACAGGTAGTTCGACCGGCCCTTGAGCATCGCGAAGGAGGGGCGGCGGCGCAGCAGCGGATGCAGCGAGTCCACGGTCCGCGGGAGGTCCCGCTCGACGAGCTGCCGCTGGAGCGCCAGGGTGGCCGTCGCCACGACGACGCGCTCCCCGTGCGCGAGCGCGGGCACCAGGTAGCCGAGCGATTTTCCGGTGCCGGTGCCGGCCTGGACCAGGAGATGGGATCCGTCGTCGATGGCGCCCGCGACGGCTTCGGCCATGGTCACCTGGCCGGGACGCTCCGTACCGCCGACGGCGGTGACGGCGGCGTGCAGGAGTTCGGGGAGTGAGGGCTTCGTCATAGCGCGACCACCCTACGGGGCAGGACTGACAACCGTGCGATCACGCCGGTGGCCGGGGACGCGATCGGGACGGCGGCGGCCGGACGCCTCGGGGCGTCCGCGCTACAGCGCATCGCGCAGGCCCCGGTCCCTGATCATGAGGGCGGCCCGCTTGCCGGGCAGGTCCACCTCGGCGGAGAACCGGAAACCGGCGCTCATGAACGCCGAGACGGAGGGGGTGTTGCGCAGGTCGGGTTCCGCGACGACCCGCGCGCAGGCCGGGCGGTTCTCGTGCACGAGGTCGGCGACGGCACGGAGCAGCGCCGAGCCGACGCCCCGCCCCCGGTCGGCGACGCCGCCGATCAGGAGGTGGATTCCGGTGTCGTTCGGGCGGGCCGGGTAGTGGCGGGCCAGCGGGTCGAGGTCGGCCCGGTAGAGCTCCCAGTAGCTCATCGGGGTGCCGTCGAGGACGCCGAGGCAGGGCACGCTGCGTCCGTCGTCGGCGAGCCGGTCCCGCAGATGCCGCTCGGTCACGGCCTCGGGTCCGGCGAGTTCCCAGAACGCGGCGACGGCGGGGTCGTTCATCCACCGCGTGACGAGCGCGAGGTCGCGTCCGAGCCGGACGGGGACGAGCTGGAAGACGCCCACGGCTGTGGCGGCGGGTCCCCAGGTGTCGACGCGGTCGAGCAGGTCCTCGCCCGCCGGAGCGGACGCGTCCGCCGCGGCCCCCTTCGCCCCGCCCGACGCGGCGTGCGGCCCGGCCTCCTCGGCGATGAGGGCGAGGAACTCGTCGGGCAGGCGCAGGTCCAGGGTGTCCTCGCTGTCCGAGTCCTGGCCGGGCCCCTGCTCGGCGCCGAGGCCGGTGACGGGGGCGGGGGCGGTTGCGGCGTCGGTGCTCGCATCGGTGGGAGGCACGGCGACGCTCCTCTCGGGAGACGGGATGGGGCGTGTTCCTCAGGGACGGCAGGGGTTGGTGATCGTGACGTACACGGACTGGGTGTCCACCGGGCCGACCAGTTCGTCGAGGCCGTGCAGCCGGGTCAGCAGGTTGGCCTTGCAGCGCAGGACGGGCGAGTCCAGGAGGTGCGCGGGCAAGGTGCTGCGCAGTCGGTCCGGACCGGTGGCCACGCCGGTGAGGAACCGGCGGAAGGCGGCGAGCAGCACCTGTTCCCCGGCCAGGCGCTGGGAGCCGAAGGCGCCGATGAGGCCCAGTACGTTGTTGACGGCGAGGTAGTAGGCGAAGCGCTCGTCGGTGACCTCGTCGGAGACGAACGTGTCGCTCCGCTCGCCGATGCCGGGCAGCCGGGCGTCGAGCTCCGCACGCCGTGAGGCACGGAAGTAGTAGCCCTGGTTGTCGCGGTAGCGGCCCCCGGCGGGCCAGCCCTCGGGGTCCAGCACGAGCAGGGTGTTCTGCTGGTGCGCCTCCAGGGCGATCCCGGCCTCGCCGTCCAGCCAGAGCAGCGGGCGCACGACCTGTTCGAGGTAGCGCAGGAACCACTCGGCGGCCACGGCGCCGCGGGGGCGGCCGGTCCGGGCGGCGAGCCGGGTGACGACCTCGGCCAGTCGGGACCTCATGACCGGGTGGGACCGGTCGCGGGAGTCGGGGTGCGGTCGGGGCGAGACGAAGCCGGCCACGCAGGAGACGTCGTCCGTCGGTCCGAAGGGGTTGTGCCGGATCACCGCGTCGAGCCCCTGCACGGGCTCCCCGTCGGTGCCGTCGACGGCGACCCAGGCGGGGTCGCGGACGATGTCGAAGCCCGGGTGGGCGGTGTGCCACCGCCTGGACAGGCCAGCGCGCAGCAGCCGGTGCACCTCGACGCCGCGATGGAGTTCCTTACGGAGGTTCTCGCGGCGGGAGTTGGTGATGCGCAGGGCGAGCGACAGCTTGAGCATCGCGGGGGCACCGGAGCGGTAGAGGGTGCGCACGGAGGACGTGGGATGCCAGTCGGGGCCGTACGGGCCCAGGTCGCGCAGCAGCCCGGCGGCGAACAGCGCCTCGGTCTGCGGACGGTGCCGGATCTCGTGAGCCTGCCAGGGGTGCAACGGCAGGGCGGTGTGCCCGTCGGGCAGCGGCAGCCCGGCGCCGGCGAGCCGCGCGGTCAGCTCTCCGGCGGTCACAGGGCGTCCGCGTTCGGTCCACGCCGAGTCCGTGGCGAGCACCGAGGGGGCGACGGCCAGCCAGTGCGGCGGGAAGGAGCCGCGCAGCTCGGGCGAGTACCGCCGGGCGTCGGCGTCGGAGAGCCCTTCGCGGCTCTTCGGCGTCGGGTGCAGCGGGTGCCCGAGGAGGAGCGCCTGCTCGGCGGAGAGGAACAGGTCGGGGCCGTCGCCGGGCCGCTTCCGGCGGTCGGCGACGAAGACTGCGGTGCGCCGCACGGAGTCGGCGACCCGCCCGACCAGGTCGTTCACGTCACCGACCCCGCCGTGCGGCCCGGAGGGAGCGGGACCGGGCTCGGAGGTGCCGTCGGCGGGGGCGGGCGGGGCGTCCTGCACCGACGCGGAGGGGGTGCTCGCCGGGTCTCCCGAAGGGGCGGGCGGTGCCTGTTCGGAGCCCTCGGTGGGAGCGGGCGGGGCCTGCGTCGAGTGCCCGTCCGGAGCAGGCGCCTGCGTGGCATCTCCCGTCGGGACGGGCCGGCCCCCCGACGGGCCTCCCTCGGGGGTGCTCGGCGTCTCCCGGGAGAGCAGGGCGGCCAGCGTCACCGCGTCGACGGGAGGGGCCCAGTCCGGGGCGGTGGCCACGTACGGGAGCCCGAAGCGGTGCCATCCGGTCGGGGACCAGTAGCGGACGGGAGCCAGGAGGACCGTGCCGGTCGCCCGGAGAGGGATGCGCAGGACGCCGTCGGGGGCCGGGAGGTCGTTCTCGCGTACCCAGCAGCGCAGCAGGTTCTCGATGGCCGCCGCCTGGGCCGCCGTGTGCGGATCCGGGTGCTCGATCAGGTCCGTGGCCTCGCGCGACCGCGGGCTCTCGGCGGTCGGCGCCCCGTCCTTCTGCCGGGGTACCGACGCGGTCTCCGGCGCCGGTGCGGCCGCCTGGACGCCGTCGGAATCCGGCGCGGGGCCCTGCGGCGGGCCGTCGGATGCTGGGGTCGGATTCACGGGCGTTCCTCGTGTTCTGGGTCTGCGTTCGTGCGGTCGGTCTGTGGTGCGCCGGGACGGTGCCGGGGTGCGCGTCCTGCGCGGGTCTTCCGGGCCGCCCTGGTTGCCGGGGGACGGGCTGGGCGGGGGTGACGTCTCCGGGCGGGTTCCCGCCTGGGGTGCAGTCGGCGGCGAGGGGATCGCACGTGCCAAGCCCGACGGTGGCGACCGCACGTCCGGCCGAGGGCGACCGACGGCAGCCACCAAGTCGCCCTTGGCACCGGCCCCTTGCCCTCGTGAGCCGTACGCCGAGAGCGGTGGCCGGTCGCGTCGACACCGTGGCCGCAGCCCGGGACCGTCTCCGGTCGCCCCCAGCCGGTCGGCGCCTCACGTGGCCCACGCTCGCCGCCACGGCACTGCCCCGCACCGCCCCGAACTACCCCGTCCCGTCGGTCTCCCGCCCCTCGCTCGCACGGTCCCGTGCGTCGGGAGCGGGTCCGCCGCTCCCCCGCCCGGCGGCGGGGCCGGTCTCGGCGGGTCCGCGGGCCACCGCCTCCACCGCGTCGGCGAGCCGTTCCAGGACGGCGTTCGCCTGTTCGTCGGTGATCGTCAGGGGCGGGAGCAGACGTACGACGCTCTCGCGGCGGCCGCCGAGTTCGACGATCAGACCGCGTCGCAGGCACTCCCGCTGGACGGCGGAGGCGAGGTGCGGCGCGGCGGGGGGCGGGTCCGTGCCGGCGGCGTCCGGCTCGACCAGCTCCAGGCCGATCATCAGCCCCCTGCCGCGGACGTCCCCGACGCAGTCGAACTGGCCGCTCAGCGCGCGGAGTTGTCCGAGCATGCGGGCCCCCAGTCCGGCGGCGCGCTCGGCGAGACGGTTCTCGCGGACGTGTCCGAGGGTCGCCGTGCCCGCGGCCATGGCGAGCTGGTTCCCGCGGAAGGTGCCCGCGTGGGCGCCGGGCGGCCACACGTCGAGCTCCTCGCGGTAGACCACGACGGCCAGCGGGAGGCTGCCGCCGATGGCCTTGGAGAGGACCATCACGTCGGGGGTGACGCCGCTGTGCTCGACGGCCCAGAAGGCGCCGGTGCGGCCGACGCCCGTCTGGATCTCGTCGGCGATCAGCGGGATGGACCGGGTCCGGGTGATCTCCCGCATGCGCCGCATCCAGGCGTCCGGCGCGGGGATCACCCCGCCCTCGCCCTGGACCGGTTCGAGGATCATCCCGGCGGGGTGCGGCACGCCCGACTTGGTGTCGTCGAGGACCGACTCGGTCCAGCGGGCGGCGAGTTCGGCACCCCGGTCGCCGCCTACGCCGTAGGGGCACCGGTAGTCCTGGGGGTACGGCAGCCGCGCCACCCGTACCTCGGTCGCGCCCCCGGACGCTTCGAGCGCCCCCGCCGTCATGCCGTGGTAGGCGCCGGTGAAGGCGAGCATCGCGGCGCGTCCGGTCGCGGCGCGCACCAGTTTGAACGCGGCCTCCACGGCGTCCGTGCCCGCCGGTCCGCAGAACTGCACCCGTGCCCGGTCGGCGAACGCGGACGGCAGGGTGCGGAACAGCTCGGTGGTGAAGGCGTCCTTGACGGGGGTGGCGAGGTCGAGGGCGTGCAGGGGCGCCCCCGAGTCGAGGACCTTCCTGATCGCCTCCAGCACCACCGGGTGGTTGTGCCCGAGGGCCAGGGTCCCGGCCCCGGAGAGGCAGTCCAGGTAGCGGCGCCCGTCGGCTCCCTCGATCGTCAGTCCGCGCGCGCGGACGGGCACGACGGGCAGGGCGCGCGCGTAGGTGCGCGCGGCGGACTCACGCGCCGACTGGCGCCGCAGGATCCCCTCGTGCGCCGCGTGCGCCTCCGGGGAGCCGCCCTCCGTGTGTGCCCCGTCGGGCTCACGCCCCATCACCGCAGACTCCGTCACGGCCACGACTACCGGTCCTCCCGCTGTTCACAGGCGAGTTGGCGGGGGTTTCGAACGCACGCTGGACGCCCCCCGTACCTACCAACGACGCGGCGGGCAAGGGGAAGCGGGTGAACCGAAGATCCTTGCCGTGACGGAACCGTTGCCGTTCCGTGGGAAGTCCCCCACAGCGACCGCATAGTGTGTGGTGCCGTTCAGGAGTACGGAAAACGGGCCACCGGCCCCGCCGCCGCGTCCCACGGTCCCCCGGTCGGGGGGCCGCGCCGGCGGATCCGTGCCCGGCTGCATGTGTACGGCCGCTGCCTCGGCAGCGCAGATGTTTCTCACGCCCCAGGGGGAGTTCACACCATGCGATCCATACGCCCGCCCTTCACCGCCCGCCGAGGGGGGAGCAAGCGCCGCAGGACCTCCCCCGTACTGGTCGCCGTGGGTCTGACGGCGACGCTGGCGCTCACCGCGACCGCGTGCGGCTCGGGCGACGAGAAGACGAACGCCGAGGCGTCCGCGACCCAGAGCAGCGACGGCAAGATCAAGATCCCGGACAGCGTCAAGGACAAGCTCAAGGAACACGGCTTCGACCTGGACAAGTGGAAGGGCGGCGCCTGGAAGGACTGGGACCGGGACGACTGGCTGCGCGAGGCCGACGAGTTCATCAACCCGATCATCAAGGACCTGTGGGACCCGGACCGGATGCGGGACGCGGACGACCCGGACCAGGACAAGGGCGTCGACGAGAACGACATCTCCGGCGACCAGGGTGTCACCGACGCGACGCCGGTTCCGGTGACCGCCCGTTCCGTGCGGGCCGCTTACCACGACAGCGTGCCCGAGGCGGGCAAGGTGTTCTTCGACTCCCCCGAGGGCACGATGGTCTGCTCGGCGACCGTGGTGAAGGACCCGGCCCACCCGGGCAAGTCGAACATGGTGTGGACGGCGGGGCACTGCGTGCACGCGGGCAAGAAGGGCGGCTGGTACCGCAACATCGCGTTCGTGCCGGCGTACAACAACGCCGGTGAGAACGCCGCCCAGTTGCAGGACGCCAGTAAGACCGAGATCGCTCCGTACGGCGTGTGGTGGAGCGACTGGGCGCAGACCTCCGACCAGTGGATCGAGCAGGGGGGCGCGACGGGCGGCGAGGGCGCACCGTACGACTTCGCGGTGCTGCACGTGACCCCGGAGAAGGGCAGCGACGGCAAGTCCCTGGAGGAGACGGTCGGTTCGGCCCTGCCGGTGGAGTTCAACGCGCCGGCCGTGCCCGAGGTGTCGAGCATCACCGCGACCGGTTACCCGGCGGCGGCGCCGTACGACGGCCAGAAGCTGTTCCAGTGCACGGACGAGCCGGGGCGGCTGTCGATCGTGAAGTCCGACCCGACGATGTACCGCATCGGCTGCACGATGACCGGCGGTTCGTCCGGCGGCGGCTGGGTGGCGAAGGGGGCCGACGGCAAGCCCGCGCTGGTCTCCAACACCTCGATCGGCCCGGTGAGTTCGGGCTGGCTGGCGGGTCCGCACCTGGGGGCCGAGGCCAAGGGTGTGTACGACTCGGTGAGCGAGAAGTTCGCCGGGCGGTGACCGGGTCCGGTTGACCCGAGGCGGAGCGACGGCGATGGAGGGCGCGCGCCGGCCGGGGTGCTTCACAGCGCCGTGGCCGACGCGGCGGAGGGAACGGCCGGCGGGTGCGATGGGCGCACCGGCCGCGTCCGGAAACCTTCACCGTCCCGCCGTCGTCCGCCCGCGACTGCCCGGGCATAGTGGGGTGTCGCGTTCGAGCGGGTCCACGGAAGGCCGGCTCCGCGCCTGACAAGCACATGACAGCAACGCTTCAACGGGGGTTACCACAGCATGCGTTCCGTACGTACGTCCGTCGCGCGCCGGCCCGGCAGGCGCGGCGTCCTGCTCGCCACGGGGCTGCTCGCGGCCCTGTCCCTCACCGCCACCGCCTGCGGCTCGGGTGACGACACGGCGGGCGACAAGCCCGCCGCCACCGCGTCCGGGGCGGACGGCCAGGACAGCGCCCGGGTTCCCGGCGACCTCGCGGACCGGCTCAAGGAGCACGGCATCGACGTGGACCGGTGGAAGGACGGCGGATGGAAGAACTGGGACAAGGACAAGTGGCTCAGTGAGGCCAAGGACTTCGTCAACCCGGTGATCGACGGGCTGTGGAAGCCCGAGCGCATGAAGTCCGCCAAGGACCCCGACAAGACGATCTCGTCCAAGGACGCGACCGCCGACCAGGGCGTCAGCGACCCCGCGCCCGAGCCGGTCCCGGCCAAGGCGGAGAAGACGCCGTACCACGAGAACGCGGCGCCGGTCGGCAAGGTCTTCTTCGACTCCCCCGAGGGCTCGATGGTCTGTTCCGGGACGGTCGTCAAGGACGTCAACCACCCGGGCAGGTCCAACCTGGTGTGGACCGCGGGCCACTGCGTGCACGCGGGCGGTGGCGGCGGCTGGTACCGCAACATCGCCTTCGTCCCGTCCTACAACGACCTGAACAAGTCCGAGGCGCAGCTGAGCGGTGCCACGGCCCGGGAGATGGCCCCCTACGGTCAGTGGTGGGCCGACTGGGCGGCCACCTCCGACCAGTGGATCTCCGGCGGCGACGAGACCGGCGGCGCGGGCGCCCCGTACGACTACGCCGTGCTGCACGTGAAGCCGGAGCAGGGCGGAAAGTCCCTGGAGGAGACGGTCGGCAACGCGCTGGCCGTGGACTTCTCCGCGCCGTCCGCCCGCGACGCGGGTGCCATGGGCGCCTGGGGCTACCCCGCCGCGCCTCCGTACAACGGTCTGAGCATGTTCAAGTGCGTCGACCGGCCCGGGCGCCTCTCGCTCAGGCCGGGCCTGCCGACGATGTACCGCATCGGCTGCACCATGACCGGCGGCTCGTCCGGCGGCGGCTGGTTCCGCGTCGTCGACGGCAGGACGAAGCTGGTGTCGAACACGTCGATCGGCCCGTCCGACAACACCTGGCTCGCCGGACCGCAGCTCGGAAAGGGCGCCGAGGCGCTGTACCAGAACATGAGCAAGAAGTACGGCGGCCGGTAGCCGCCGCCCGCCCCGACAGCACACACGGCGAAGGCCCGCTCCCGAGAGAGGGAGCGGGCCTTCGCCGTGTACCGGTGGTGCGTACCGCCGGGCCTACCGGGTCAGGCGAGCGGTGCCGGGACGTACGGCGCGAGATCCGCCGCCAGCTCCTCGTGCACCCGCGCCTTGAGCAGCGTGCCCTCCGGGGTGTGCTCCTCGGAGATGACGTCGCCCTCGTCGTGCGCCCGCGCGATCAGCTGGCCCTGCGTGTACGGCACGAGCGCCTCGATCTCCACCGAGGGACGCGGCAGCTCGTTGTCGATGAGCGCGCGCAGCTCGGCGATGCCCCGGCCGGTACGGGCCGAGATGGCGATGGAGCGCTTCTCGTTGCGCATCAGCCGCTGGAGCACCAGCGGGTCCGCGGCGTCCGCCTTGTTGATCACCACGATCTCGGGCACCTTCGTGGCGCCCACGTCGCGGATGACCTCGCGCACGGCGGCCAGCTGCTCCTCCGGAGCCGGGTGCGAACCATCCACCACGTGCAGGATCAGGTCGGAGTCGCCGACCTCCTCCATCGTGGAGCGGAACGCCTCGACCAGGTGGTGCGGCAGGTGCCGTACGAAGCCGACCGTGTCGGCCAGCGTGTACAGCCGGCCGCTCGGGGTCTCGGCCCGGCGCACGGTCGGGTCGAGGGTCGCGAACAGCGCGTTCTCGACGAGCACGCCCGCGCCCGTGAGGCGGTTGAGCAGCGAGGACTTGCCCGCGTTCGTGTAGCCCGCGATGGCGACCGAGGGCACCTTGTGGCGCCTGCGCTCCTGGCGCTTGATCTCGCGGCCCGTCTTCATGTCCGCGATCTCCCGGCGCATCTTCGCCATCTTCTCGCGGATACGGCGCCGGTCCGTCTCGATCTTGGTCTCACCGGGACCACGGGTGGCGAGGCCGCCGCCCTTGCCGCCGCCCATCTGACGGGACAGCGACTGACCCCATCCGCGCAGTCGCGGCAGCATGTACTGCATCTGCGCGAGGGCGACCTGCGCCTTGCCCTCACGGGACTTGGCGTGCTGGGCGAAGATGTCCAGGATCAGGGCCGTCCGGTCGATGACCTTGACCTTGACGACGTCCTCGAGGTGGATCAGCTGGCCGGGGCTCAGCTCACCGTCGCAGATCACGGTGTCGGCGCCGGTCTCCAGGACGATGTCCCGCAGCTCGTTGGCCTTGCCGGATCCGATGTACGTGGCCGCGTCGGGCTTGTCGCGGCGCTGCACCACACCGTCGAGCACGAGCGCTCCCGCGGTCTCCGCGAGGGCGGCCAGCTCGGCCAGCGAGTTCTCCGCGTCGGTCATGGTGCCCGTGGTCCAGACACCGACGAGCACGACCCGCTCCAGGCGGAGCTGCCGGTACTCGACCTCGGTGACGTCCTCGAGCTCCGTGGAGAGGCCCGCGACGCGGCGCAGCGCGGCACGCTCGGAACGGTCGAACTGCTCGCCGTCCCGCTCTTCGTCGATCTCGTGGCTCCAGGCGACGTCCTCTTCCATCAGGGCATCGGCCCGAAGACCTTCGGGGTAGTTCTGCGCGAGGCTCTGCGCGTCCTGGGAAGGGGAAGAAGAGGAGGTCATTGGATCCTTACGTCGATGGGACCTGCGAGTCGGCGACGGACGTCACCCGACATGAGGGACAACGTCCGGGGGCCCGGGGAGATTCCCGGTGCCCGCGGCGCCGGCCCCGAGGGGCGGTGCCGCCGACCTGAAAGATGGTCGCACGGCACGCCCCGTCTCGTCACGCGACTTATCGCCTGCCCTGTCGCGCCGGCGGGGCGTCGCTCTTCCAGTCCGTGTGCCCCGGCATGGGCGGTGTCTTCGTGTCGTACAGCCACGCGGCGAAGAACCCGCCTAGGTCGCGTCCGGACATCGTCGAGGCCAGGCGCACGAAGTCCGAGGTGGACGCCGTGCCGTCCTGGTGGAGGGCCACCCAGGTCCGCTCCAGGCGCTCGAAGGCGGGGCGCCCGATCTCCTGCCGGAGCGCGTACAGCACCAGTGCGGCCCCGTCGTAGACGTTGGGCCGGAAGATGCTGATCTTCTGCCCCGGCTTGGGCCCCTTGGGCGCGGCGGGCGGCCCGCCGGTCGCCCGCCAGGAGTCGGAGGCGCGATAGGCGGCCTTCATGCGCGTCTCCATGGGCCGGTCGGCCTTCTCCTCGGAGTACAGGGCCTCGTACCAGGTGGCGTGGCCCTCGTTCAGCCACAGGTCGGACCAGGTGCGAGGGCTGACGCTGTCGCCGAACCACTGGTGGGACAGCTCGTGCACCATGATCGACTCGACGTACCACTTCGGGTACGCGGGCTCGGTGAAGACATCCTTCTCGAACAGCGAGAGGGTCTGGGTCTCCAGCTCGAAGCCGGTCTGCGCCTCGGCCATCAGCAGCCCGTACGTCTCGAAGGGGTACCGGCCGACCTTCTCCTCCATCCAGGCGATCTGCCCCGGCGTCCGCTTCAGCCACGGCTCCAGGCGGTCGCGGTCCTCGGTGGGCACGACGTCGCGCAGCGGCAGCCCGTGCGGTCCGCTCCGGTGCACCACGGTGGAGCGCCCGACGGAGACCTGGGCCAGCTCGGTGGCCATCGGGTGTTCGGTGCGGTAGGTCCAGGTGGTGGCCCCGGCCCGGCGGTCCGTTCCGGCGGGCAGGCCGTTGGCGACGGCCGTGTACCCCTCGGGGGCGGTGACGCGGATGGTGAACATCGCCTTGTCGGAGGGGTGGTCGTTGCACGGGAACACCAGGTGGGCGGCGTCCGCCTGGTTGGCCATGGCGAGGCCGTCCCGGGTCCGGACCCAGCCGCCGTCCCGGCCGTCGGCGGAGACGGGGTCGCTGGTGTGCCGCACGGTGACGCGCACCGCGCTGCCCGCGGGGAGCGGCTCCTGAGGGGTGATCACCAGGTCCTCGCCGGCGCTCGTGAAGGCGGTCGGCACGCCGTCGACCTCGACGCCCCGCACGGTGCCGTGCGCGAAGTCCAGGTTGATCCGCTCCAGCGGGGCGGTGGTGCGCGCGGCGATCGTGGTCACGGCGGTGAGCGGCTTGTCGTTCGAGCCGGGGTAGGTGAAGGCGAGGTCGTAGGACGCGACGTCGTAGCCGGGGTTGCCCAGGTGCGGGAAGAGGCGGTCGCCGACACCGAGAGGCGCGGCCGGTGAGGGGGCGCTCGCGGCGAGGAGGCAGACGGACACGGCGGACGCGAGCAGCGCCGTCGTGACGCGTCGCGCGCCGGGGCGGGAGGTGAGCAGCATGGACCACCGCTACCAGCGCGCACGGGCCCCGCGGTGACGACGCGCACCGGGCCCACCCGAACGGGTTCCCGTCGGATGCCTTCTCCGGGGGTTCAGCGTGCGGCGGCGGCCTGGTGCTGCGCGCGGTTGACGTCGAAGACGCCCGGGACGTTGCGCATCGCCCGCATCAGGGCGGGAAGGTGCGCGGCGTCCGGGAGTTGGAGCGTGTACGTGTGGCGGACGCGCTGCTGGCTGGGGGGCTCGACGGTCGCCGAGACGATCGCGACGCCTTCCAGGGCGATGGCCTCGGTGAGGTCGGCGAGGAGGTGGGGCCGTCCGAAGGACTCGGCGACGAGCGTGACCCGGCACTCGGTGGTGTCGCCCCAGCTCACCCCGACCTCCGCGCGGCCCACGCTCTTCATGCGGTCCACGGCGGCGCAGCCGAGGCGATGGACGGTCACCACGCCGCCGCGTACGGCGAAGCCGGTCACCTCGTCGGGCGGTACGGGCGTACAGCACCCGGCGAGGCGTACGGACGCGCCGGGCTGGTCGACGACGGCGCTGGCGGAGCCGGGCCGGGCCGGGGGTGCCTCGGCGGCGGGCCTGGGGGCGGCCGCGGGGCCCTCGGGGGCCGCCGTGTCGCGGGGAGCGGGGTGGGCGGCCAGCCAGCGCTGGATGGCGATGCGGGCGGCGGGTGTGTGGGCGTGCTCCAGCCACTCCCGGGAGGGCTCCGAGGCGGGGTCCTGGCCCATCAGGAGCTGCACGGTGTCCCCGTCGCGCAGGACCGTACTCAGCGTCGCCAGGCGGCCGTTGACGCGCGCCCCGATGCAGGCGTGCGCGTCCTCGCCGTACTGGGCGTACGCGGCGTCCACGCAACTGGCGCCGTCGGGGAGCCCCAACGAGCCGCCGTCGGCCCGGAAGACGGTGATCTCGCGGTCCTGGGCGAGGTCTTCGCGCAGGGTGGACCAGAAGGTGTCGGTGTCCTGCGCGGCCTCCTGCCAGTCGAGGAGGCGGGAGAGCCAGCCGGGGCGGGTCGGGTCGGCGCGCTCGCCGTCGCCGTCCGTCTGCTCCTCCGCGGGCGCGGCGTAGGGGTTGCCCAGGGCGATGACCCCGGCCTCGGCCACCTTGTGCATCTGGTGGGTGCGGATGAGGACTTCGGCGACCTCGCCGTCCCCGCGGGCGACGGCCGTGTGCAGCGACTGGTACAGGTTGAACTTCGGTACGGCGATGAAGTCCTTGAACTCCGAGACCACCGGGGTGAAGCAGGTGTGCAGTTCGCCGAGGACCGCGTAGCAGTCGGCGTCCTCCCCGACGAGCACGAGGAGGCGTCCGAAGTCCGAGCCGCGCATCCGTCCGCGCTTGCGCGAGACCCGGTGCACGGAGACGAAGTGCCGTGGCCGGATCACCACTTCGGCCTGGATGCCGGCCTCGCGCAGGACGCCGCGCACCTCTTCGGCAATCTCCGCGAGGGGGTCGCCGCCGTGGGCCGCGTCGTCGTCGATCAGTTCCCGGGTGTGCTCGTACTCCTCGGGGTGCAGGATCGCGAAGACCAGGTCCTCCAGCTCGGTCTTGAGGGCCTGGACGCCGAGCCGTTCCGCGAGCGGGATGAGCACGTCCCGGGTCACCTTGGCGATGCGCTCCTGTTTCTCGGGGCGCATGACGCCCAGGGTGCGCATGTTGTGCAGGCGGTCGGCGAGTTTGATCGACATCACGCGGACGTCGTTGCCGGTGGCGACGAGCATCTTGCGGAACGTCTCGGGCTCGGCGGCGGCCCCGTAGTCGACCTTCTCCAGCTTGGTGACGCCGTCGACGAGGTAGCACACCTCCTCGCCGAACTCCGCGCGCACCTGATCGAGGGTCACATCGGTGTCCTCGACGGTGTCGTGCAGCAGGGAGGCGGTCAACGTCGTGGTCTCCGCGCCGAGTTCGGCGAGGATCAGGGTCACGGCGAGCGGGTGCGTGATGTACGGCTCGCCGCTCTTGCGCATCTGGCCGCGGTGCGAGGACTCGGCGAGCACGTACGCCCGGCGCAGCGGTTCCAGGTCGGCGTCGGGGTGGTGGGCGCGGTGGGCCTCAGCGACGTGCCCGATGGCGTCCGGCAGCCGGTCGCGGGCGGCGGGGCCGAGGAGTGCGGCCCGGCCGAGGCGGCGCAGGTCGATCCGGGGACGGCCCTTCCTGCGGTGCGGTCGCGCGCCCTGCTCGGCCGGGAGCCCGGGCGACGGCGTCACTGGGCCTGGCGTCGCGGGATTCGTCGCCTCCGCACTCATGGGCACCTCCGGCTGCGTAGACCGGCGGACGGGGCGCCCCATGGCGTACACGGCTCAGGGGCTGGCGTCGTTCCCCCGTCCGGGCCGGTGCTTGATGCTACCGAGCCCACCACGCCCGGCTGACCGCCTCTCGCCGAGCGTGAAACGGATCACCCATTCGAGCGATGATTGGCGGGTTTACGGTTTCGGATCTTTTGCGGGCGAGCCGGACCCGGTGGCCGGCCGCCGTCCAGGCCCCGTGCCGCGCCCGGCCGTGACCGACGATCGATGACGGCCGGATGCGGACGGCAGGGTCTAGGCGAGCGCGACGGCGAGCCAGTCCGCGTCGATCTCGCCCTCGGCGACGATCACCGCGGGGCCCGTCATCTCGATCTCGCCGTCCGGGCGCTCGGTGATCACCAGGGTGCCGCCCGGCACGTCCACCGTGTACGTCGCCGGGGTGCCCGTCACGGCCGGGTCCGCGCCGTCGCGGCGGGCGGCCGCCACGGCGACGGCACACGCGCCCGTGCCGCACGAGCGGGTCTCGCCCGAGCCGCGCTCGTGCACGCGCATCGCGACGTGCCCGGGGCCGCGGTCGACGACGAACTCCACGTTGACCCCGTCCGGGTAGGCGGACGGCGGGCTGAAGGGCGGCGGGGTGAACAGGTTTCCCGCGTGTGCGAGGTCGTCCACGAAGGCGACGGCGTGCGGGTTGCCCATGTTCACGTTGCGGGCGGGCCAGCTGCGCTCGCCGACGCTCACGCTGACGTCCCCCTCGGGGAACCGGGCCCTGCCCATGCCGACGGTGATGTCGCCCGCGCCGGTGCCGCCGGACGCCTTGGCGATGTGGACGCTCTTGACGCCCCCGCGCGTGGCGATCGCGACGTCCCCCTCGGTCACGAGGCCGGCGCGCTGGAGGTAGCGGGCGAAGACGCGCACGCCGTTGCCGCACATCTCCGCGACGGAACCGTCGCCGTTGCGGTAGTCCATGAACCACTCCGCCTCGGCCGCCATGGCCTGGGCCTCGGGGTGCGCGGCGGACCGCACGACGTGCAGCAGCCCGTCGCCTCCGATGCCCGCGCGGCGGTCGCACAGGGCGGCGACGGCGGCCGGGGGCAGCTCGATGGCGTTCTCCGGGTCCGGGAGGATCACGAAGTCGTTCTCGGTCCCGTGACCCTTGAGGAAGGCGATCCGCGTGCTCATCCCTCGATCGTACGGGCTGGGCAGGACAGCGGGCGGCTCCGGTCCGGGTGGCGGACGGGACGGGTCAGCGCAGCCGGGCCACGCGCCACACGGCGAGCACCGCCACGGCCGCGACGACGACGGCGTACGCGATCACGACCCGCCAGTCCGGCCGACGGCCCGAGCCGCGCGGCGGCAGACCCGGCCAGGTGTAGCCGACGCGGCGGGCGGCCATCATGCCCCAGCCCGCGGAGCAGGCGCAGATCAGCAGGCCGAGCATGGCGACGACGGCGCCGCCGTCCCCGAACTCGAAGGCGAGCGGGAACGCGAACATCAGCGAGCCGACGGCCGCCAGCCCCACGATGGGCGCGAGCTGCCAGATCCGCAGCCGGCGCTGCGGGCGCAGCTCGACCACCTCGACCTCGTTCTGGGCGGACAACTCGTCGGGCCCGGGCCCGTCGGCGGTCACGCCGTCCGGGGTGTCCTCGGGTCCGTCGGAACTCAGGCTCACCACGTCCGGACCGTCAGCTTCCGGGTCGATGCCCAGACGCTCCCCGTCCGGACCGATGCCCGGAGGCTGTCCGTCCGGATCGGCGTCGTGCTCAGCGTCACGTGCGGTGTCACGAGGGCCGGCCTCCATCGCCACGCGCCCTCCCAACTCGGACTTCACTGGTCGATCGAAGCTCGATGATGGCACGGCGCCGGAGGCCGGGATGACGGCCGGAGCGTCCCGATGCCAGGACGTGATCAGGCTGTGACCGGTCGTTCGACCAACGCCAGTGCGAGCTCGGGGAGTTCTGTGACATCCGCCGCAGCCCCACTGAGCCAATGCACCCGGGGGTCGCGTCTGAACCACGAATCCTGACGGCGCGCGAAGCGTTTGGTGGCGCGTACGGTCTCGGCCCGTGCCTCGTCCTCGGTGCACTCCCCCGCCAGCACGGCGAGGACCTGCTGGTAGCCGAGCGCCCGGGACGCCGTACGCCCCTCGCGCAACCCCTGCGCCTCCAGTGCGCGCACTTCCTCGACCAGTCCCGCCTCCCACATCCGGTCCACACGGCGCGTGATGCGCTCGTCGAGTTCGGGGCGGGCGACGTCTACGCCGATCTGGACGGTGTCGTACACGGAGTCGTGACCGGGCAGGTTGGCCGTGAAGGGCTTGCCGGTGATCTCGATGACCTCCATGGCGCGCACGATCCGGCGCCCGTTGCTGGGCAGGATCGCGTGGGCGGCCCCCGGGTCGGCAGCGGCCAGCCTCGCGTGCAGCGCGCCGGGGCCGCGAAGCGTGAGCTCCTCCTCCAGGCGGGCGCGCACCTCGGGGTCGGTGCCGGGGAACTCCAGGTTGTCGACGGCGCCGCGGACGTACAGCCCGGAGCCGCCCACCAGGACCGGCCAGCGGCCCTCGGCGAGCAGCGCGTCGATACGGGCCCGCGCGAGCCGCTGGTACTCGGCGACGCTCGCGGTGACCGTCACCTCCCAGATGTCCAGGAGGTGGTGCGGGACGTCCCGGCGTTCCTCGGGCGTCAGCTTGGCGGTGCCGATGTCCATCCCTCGGTAGAGCTGCATGGAGTCGGCGTTGACGACCTCACCGCCGAGGCGCTGGGCCAGGAAGACGCCGAGATCGGACTTTCCGGCCGCGGTCGGTCCGACGACGGCGATGACGCGGGGGGCGGGGGGTGCGCTGCTCACCGCCCCAGTCTCGCAAACCCCGGGGCCGGCCCTCGAACGAGCTACGTGACGCGACGGGTCCGGGGTCGTTGCCTGTTGCGAGGTTTCAGCCGCCGGTTTCGAGAGCCGGTGACCCGGGCGGCGCAAACGGACGCACCGGTCGACGCGGGATTTCGCCCGCACGAGTAACGTATGGAGTGGATATGGGCGTTTTTGCACGACTTCTCCGGAGGTCGAAGGCAGCGGAGGAGGCGTCGACCGCCGAGGCGGAGACCGGTGCGGTGACGGCCGGTACCGACGCGGAGACGCCGGACGAGGCGAAGGGTTCCCACGGGACCGAGAGCGGGGCCGCGACGGAGGAGTCCTCCGAGGCCACCGCGTCGGACGGCGTGGACATCCCCAAGCAGCAGTCCGCCGACGAGGCCGCCGACAGTGAGGCCGGCGACGGCGCCCGCAAGTGACTGCCCCCTCGCGGGAAGGTGCACCATGGGTCTTCTGGACAACCTGAGACACAAGCTCGCCCCGGCCAAGGACAAGGTCTCCGACCTCGCGCACCAGCACGGGGGCAAGATCCATCACGGGCTGGACAAGGCCGCGCGAGTGGCCGACGAGAAGACCAAGGGCAAGTACAGCGACAAGATCCACACGGGCGCGGGCAAGGCCAAGGGCGCCATGGACCGGCTCGCGCACAAGGACGGCGGCTCGACGCCTCCGGACGCGCCGACGCCGCCGCCTCCGGCTTCCTGACCCGCAGCGGATCGGCGGACGGCCGCGGAGCACTCAGCGCTCCCGGGCGTCCGCCGCGCTGCGTCCCGGGACGGCCACCGGTGCATCCGTACGAGGCCGCGAACGCGCGCGGCCCCGTGGTGCCGGCCACTACGACCAGGCCGCCACCAGATACCCCACGCCGTAGGGCGCCTCGTCGTGGAGCAGGGCGCCGCCGAGGCCCGCGCCGTCCGCCGCGCCCGCGAGGACCTGCCAGGGGGCGCGCCCCGAGGCCTTCAGCTCGTACGCCAGCTCGGCGTCCAGCGCCTTCAGGGCGGCAGCGTCCGCCGCTCCCAGCGCCCGCGCGACGCCCGCGTCGAAGTCCGCCGCGCGCTCGTCGAGATAGCCCGGCGCCTTGACCGTGCGGCACGCGCTGCCGTCGCCCATCACCAGCAGCGCCACGCGTTCGGCCCGGGCGGCGATGTCCTGGCCGGCCCGGAGGCACCGATCGGCCGCGAGGGGTTCCCCCACGCCGAGGCCCTCCAGCGGCGCGTCGGCCCAGCCGGCGCGCTCCAGCAGCCAGGCGGCGACGGCGAGGGACGGCGGAAGCTCCCGCTCCGCCGGGCCCGGTTCCCCTCCCCCGAGGCGTACCTCCAGGTCCACGCCGAACCCGCGGAAGGACCCGCGGGTACCGGCCGGATGCGGCCCGCGCGCGGTCTCCTCGGCCGGTCCGACGACGACCAGCAGGTCGGGACGCGCGGCGGCGAGCACGCCCAGCGCGTCGGTGCAGGCGGCGCGCAGGGCGTCCAGCTCGGGGGCCGCACCGGCGGCCACCTCGGGTACGAGCAACGGCGGACAGGGACAGACGGCGGCGGCAACAAGCATGATCGGCAGCGTACGCGCCGAACAGACGATCGGTCCGGGGGTCCCGCCGGTCCGGAACGGGACGCCGTGCCGGCGGCGCTTCGGGGCGCCGCCCGCCCGTCAGTCGCAGCCGCAGCCGCTGCCCGTGGCCACCGGGAGCGGCGCGGGCACGCCGATCTTCGGCAGCCCCAGCAGCACTCCGGCCGGCTTCACGGCCTCGGCGGCGTTGCGCTTCTCCCAGGCGTCACCCGCGCGCGTGCGGCGGACGGCCAGGACGGCGCCCTCGGCGAGCAGGTGGTGCGGAGCTGCGTACGTGATCTCGACGGTGACCACGTCACCGGGGCGCACGTCCTGGTCCGGCTTGGTGAAGTGCACCAGGCGGTTGTCGGGGGCGCGGCCGGAGAGCCGGTGCGTGGCGCCGTCCTTGCGGCCCTCGCCCTCGGCGACCATCAGCTCCAGCGTGCGGCCGACCTGCTTCTTGTTCTCGTCCCAGGAGATCTCCTCCTGGAGGGCGACGAGACGCTCGTAGCGCGCCTGGACGACCTCCTTGGGGATCTGCCCCTCCATGGTGGCCGCCGGGGTGCCGGGGCGCTTGGAGTACTGGAAGGTGAACGCCTGCGCGAAGCGGGCCTCGCGCACGGCGTGCAGGGTCTGCTCGAAGTCCTCCTCGGTCTCGCCGGGGAAGCCCACGATGATGTCGGTGGTGATCGCCGCGTGCGGGATGGCGGCCCGCACCTTGTCGATGATCCCGAGGAAGCGCTCCTGGCGGTACGAGCGGCGCATCGCCTTCAGGACCGTGTCCGAGCCGGACTGCATCGGCATGTGCAGCTGGGGCATCACGTTCGGCGTCTCGGCCATGGCGGCGATGACGTCGTCGGTGAAGTCGCGCGGGTGCGGGGAGGTGAAGCGCACGCGCTCCAGGCCGTCGATCTTCCCGCAGGCCCGCAGCAGCTTGCTGAACGCCTCACGGTCGCCGATGTCGGAGCCGTACGCGTTCACGTTCTGGCCGAGCAGCGTGATCTCGGAGACGCCCTCGCCGACCAGGGCCTCGATCTCGGCGAGGATGTCGCCGGTGCGGCGGTCCTTCTCCTTGCCGCGCAGCGCCGGGACGATGCAGAAGGTGCACGTGTTGTTGCACCCGACGGAGATGGAGACCCAGGCGGCGTACGCGCTCTCGCGGCGGGTCGGCAGCGTGGAGGGGAAGGCCTCCAGCGACTCGGCGATCTCGACCTGTGCCTCCTCCTGGACGCGGGCGCGCTCCAGCAGGACGGGCAGCTTGCCGATGTTGTGCGTGCCGAAGACGACGTCCACCCAGGGCGCCCTCTTCACGATCGTGTCGCGGTCCTTCTGGGCGAGGCAGCCGCCGACGGCGATCTGCATCCCGGGGCGCTTCGTCTTCATCGGGGCGAGGCGGCCGAGGTTGCCGTAGAGCCGGTTGTCGGCGTTCTCACGGACGGCGCAGGTGTTGAAGACGACGACGTCGGCGTCCCCGTCGGAGCCCTCCGGCGCGCGGACGTACCCGGCGTCCTCCAGCAGTCCGGACAGCCGCTCGGAGTCGTGGACGTTCATCTGGCACCCGTAGGTGCGTACTTCGTAGGTCTTGGATTCCTGAACGCCCACTGCCTGGCTCCGGTCGCTGCTGCTCATGTGACAAGGGTAGGCGGTGCCCGGAGCGGGTCCGGCCGCTATCCCCCGGCGGGCGTCCAGCCCTGGCGGCGGAGGATCTCCGCGACGTCCGGGGCGCGGTAGTGCTCGCCCTTGAGGACCTTCCCGTCGGCCCTGCGGTCGACCCGGCCGTCCGGGCCGAGCTTGGTCATGTTGGCGCGGTGGATCTCGGCGATCACCTGGTCGAGGTCGATCCCGTGGACGAGGGCCGTGCCGTACGCCACGTACACGACGTCGGCGAGCTCGTGCGCCAGCCGGTCCAGCGGGCCGGTGACGGACACCTCGGCGACCTCCGCGGCCTCCTCCGCGAGCAGCTCGCCCCGGTGGGCGGCCAGCTCCGGTGAGACCTCGGCGGGCACCGTACGCGCGGGGAGCCCGAAGGCACGGTGGAACTCCTGGACCAGGGAGGCGGGCGACTGCTGCATCCATCGAGCGTATCGACCTCCCGCGCGGCCCCGGCCGGGCGGCTCCGGGACGGGCCGGCCTGGTCCGGCCTGGTCAGCAGGGCGTCCGGACTGGCAGGATCGCGCGCATGTTCCAGGCACTCGCGCGCACCGGCCGACGCCCCGCCCTGCTGGGCGGGACGGCCGCCTTCGTCGTCGTCGCGCTGCTGCTGTGGTGGCTGCTGCCGCTGGGCGACGAGTCGCCGAGCGGGGAGATCAAGTTCAGCACGGGGACCCCGACCGGGGTCTACCAGACCTACGGCGACCTCCTGCGACAGGCGGCGGCCGAGGACATGCCCGACCTGAAGGTGCGACTGCTCAACAGCGACGGGTCGCAGGACAACGTGCGGCGGGTGGCCACCGGCGAGGCCGACTTCAGCATCGCCGCGGCGGACGCCGTCGAGACGTACAAGCACCACAGGGGCAAGGGCGCGGACCGGCTGCGCGGCTGCGCGCGGCTCTACGACGACTACGTGCACCTGGTGGTCCCCGAACACTCGAAGGTGCGCTCGGTGGCGGGGCTGCGGGGCAAGCGGGTGGCGGTGGGACCGGACGGCTCCGGGGTGCGGCTCATCGCGGACCGCGTGCTCAAGGCCGCAGGCCTCGACCCGCGGACGGACATCGTGCCGCTGCCGGACGGCATAAAGACCATGCCTGAGAAGCTCGAGAGGGACCGGATCGACGCCTTCTTCTGGTCCGGCGGCCTGCCGACGAGCGCGGTGACCACCCTGTCGGACCGTTTCCCCGTCCGGCTGGTCCCGATCGACGGCGAGGTCGTCAAGAACCTCCAGGCGCAGGCCGTGGCGGGGATCACCGCGGCCCGCTACTACCGGGCCGCGGTGATCCCCGCCAATGCCTACCCCAAGGCGCAGCAGGGCTCCCCGGTGCCGACGGTGGCGGTGGCGAACCTCCTCATCACCCGCGAGGACACGGACGAGGACCTCACCGAGGCGCTCACCCGTACCGTGATCGACAGCCGTGACTCCATCGGCGAGAAGGTGCACGCGGCACAGCGCGTGGACCTGCGCACGGCCCTGTACACCGACCCGCTCGATCTGCACGAGGGCGCGAAGCGGTACTACCGCTCGGTGAAGCCGTGAAGCCGTGACGCCATAGGGCCCGGGAGCCGCCCTCCGCGGCCCTCAGGAGGCCTGCCGGGTCCTCGGCACGGTGACCGTCACCCGCAGGCCGTGGGGCTCGTGACGGGCGTACGCGATCGAGCCGCCGCCGGCCGACAGCAGGGCCCGCGAGATGGACAGGCCCAGCCCCGAGCCCTTGACGTTCTGGTGTCCGGCACTGCGCCAGAAGCGGTCGCCGACACGGGCCAGCTCCTCGTCCGTCAGGCCCGGCCCCCGGTCGGTGACGACCACCCTCGACGTCTCGCCGTTCGACGCCACCAGCACCTCGACGCTCTCGCCCTCGGGCGTGAACTTCAGGGCGTTGTCGATCACCGCGTCCAGGGCGCTGGACAGGGCGATGGGATCGGCCCAGGCGGTGGTGGCCGGGCAGGTCCCGGTGAGCCGGACCCCCTTGCTGTCGGCGACCGGTCCCCAGGCCGCCACCCGCTCCTGAGCCAGCTCGCCGATGTCGGTGAGGCACAGGTCCGCCTCGGCGTGCTCGGCGAGCGCCAGATCGAGCAGGTCGTCCAGGACCTGCGCCAGGCGCTTGCCCTCGGTGCGGACGGAGGCGATCTCCTCGTTGCCCTCGGGCAGTTCGAGCGCGAGCAGCTCGATGCGCAGCAGAAGTGCCGAGAGCGGGTTGCGCAGTTGGTGCGAGGCGTCGGCGACGAACGCGCGCTGCTGTTCCAGGACGTCCTCGACGTTGTCGGCCATCTCGTTGAACGACCGTGCCAGGCGCCGCAGTTCGGGCGGCCCTCCGGCCGCCGCGACCCGCGACTTCAGCCGTCCGGTCGCGATGTCGTGGGTGGTCGCGTCCAGGACGCGTACGGGCTTGAGGACCCAGCCGGTCAGCCGCAGCGCGGCACCGAGGGCGAGGAGCATGGCGGCGATCTCGCCGGCGCCGATCCAGAGCCAGCCGTGCAGGGTCCGCGAACGCAGCTCCCCGGTGGGCGAGTCGGTGACGACGACCGCGACGACGTCGCCGTCGCGGATCACCGGGGACGCGACGACGAGCCGGCGCCGCTGCCAGGGCCAGACCTGCTTCGGGTCGTGGCTGCGGCGCCCCAGGAACGCCTCCGCGAACGCGTCGCGGCCCTCGCCCTTGACAGGTACGTACCAGTTCTTCGGAGCGTTGGCCATGGGGGCTTGGCCGGACCGGTAGAAGACGCCGGCTCTGATCCCGTAGACGTCGTTGTAGGTGTCGAGTTCGTCCTGCAGGATGTCGCGGCGCTCGTCGTCCCCGGCGCCGTCCGACCGGGAGCCGGTGGGAGGGTCGGTCACGAACTGGGCGAGGGCGGCGAAGCGCGCGGTGTCGTCGATGCGGTCGACGACCACCTTCTGCTGCTCGGCGGCCGCCAGGCTCGCGGCCAGCGGCACGCCGAGCGCGAGCAGCACGGCGGCCATCAGGACGATGAGCAGCGGAAGAAGGCGAGTGCGCACCGGTGCACGCTACGACGTGGGGGTGACGAGCCGGTACCCGACGCCGCGCACGGTCTCGATCAGCGCCGGCATGCGCAGCTTGGAGCGCAGGGACGCGACGTGCACCTCCAGGGTGCGCCCGGTCCCCTCCCAGCTGGTGCGCCAGACCTCGCTGATGATCTGCTCCCGGCGGAACACCACACCGGGGCGCTGGGCCAGCAGCGCGAGCAGGTCGAACTCCTTGCGCGTGAGCTGGACGACCGTGCCGTCGACGCTCACCTGGCGGGTCGGGAGGTCGATGCGCACGGCGCCGAGCCGCAGGGCGCTCTCGCCACCGGCCGCGGCGTCCTCGGGGACGGTGCGCCGGGCGACGGCGTGGATGCGGGCCAGCAGCTCACCGGTGTCGTACGGCTTGACCACGTAGTCGTCGGCGCCGAGGTTGAGTCCGTGGATCCGGGAGCGCACGTCGGCGCGGGCCGTGACCATGATCACCGGGGTGCTGGTGCGCTTGCGGATCTTGCCGCAGACCTCGTAGCCGTCCTGGTCGGGCAGTCCCAGGTCGAGCAGGACCACACCGAACCCGGCGCCCTCGGGAACCAGCGCCTGGAGGGCCTCCTCGCCGCTGCGGGCGTGCGTCACGTGGAAGCCGTGCCGGGCCAGGACCGCGGACAGGGCGGCGGCGACGTGGTTGTCGTCCTCGACGAGGAGCAGTCTCATCCCGGCCCCCTCCGGTTCATCGGTCGTACGGTCTGGGCTTGTATTGACCGGCACACATGTGTGCACCCTGGAAGTCACGCTGATGGACGACGACGGCGTCAAGGGCGTTCCGGTTCGGGGCGGCTTCCGTTACCCAGCCGGTACGCGCTCCGTCCGCGGCCGTCACGGTGAGTACCCGGACGCTACCGGATCGTTATGCTCAATATTCCCTCAGATGTAATGACGCTGGTCGTACGGGGTCACTACTGTCCACCGAAACCGAGGAGGACGGAGCCCCAGAGCGATGACCGAAGTATCGGTGGCCAAGGACGCCGTGGCCGCGACCGACGAGCTGGTCGTCCTGAAGAGCGTCAACAAGCACTTCGGCGCGTTGCACGTGCTCCAGGACATCGACCTGACGATCGCCCGTGGCGAGGTCGTCGTGGTCATCGGACCCTCCGGGTCCGGGAAGTCCACCCTGTGCCGCACCATCAACCGTCTGGAGACGATCGACTCGGGCCACATCTCGATCGACGGCAAGCCGCTGCCCGAGGAGGGCAAGGCGCTCGCCCGGCTGCGTGCCGACGTGGGCATGGTCTTCCAGTCCTTCAACCTCTTCGCGCACAGGACGGTGCTCGAGAACGTGATGCTGGGCCAGGTCAAGGTCCGCAGGGCCGACAAGAAGGTCGCCGAGAAGAAGGCCCGCGAACTGCTGGACCGGGTCGGTGTGGGCACGCAGGCGGACAAGTACCCCGCGCAGCTGTCCGGCGGCCAGCAGCAGCGGGTCGCGATCGCGCGGGCGCTGGCGATGGACCCGAAGGTCATGCTCTTCGACGAGCCGACCTCGGCACTGGACCCCGAGATGATCAACGAGGTCCTGGAGGTCATGCAGCAACTCGCGCGTGACGGCATGACCATGGTCGTCGTCACCCACGAGATGGGCTTCGCTCGTTCGGCTGCCAACCGAGTGGTGTTCATGGCCGACGGACGCATCGTCGAAGAGGCTGTGCCGGACCAGTTCTTCAGCAACCCCCGCAGCGACCGGGCCAAGGACTTCCTGTCGAAGATCCTGCACCACTGACACGGCCCGCATCTCTTCAGTACTGAAGACCTGTATCTCTTCACATCAAAGGATGTTCACGATGAAGCTCCGCAAGGTAACCGCCGCCTCGGCCGCCGTCCTGGCCCTCGCCCTCAGCGCCACCGCGTGCGGCGGCGACGACAAGGACGACTCCGGCTCGGGCTCCGGCGGGGGCAAGATCAAGGTCGGCATCAAGTACGACCAGCCGGGCCTCGGCCTGAAGGAGCCGGACGGCTCGTTCTCCGGTTTCGACGTGGACGTCGCCACCTACGTGGCCAAGGAGCTCGGCTACAAGCCCGACCAGATCGAGTTCGTCGAGACCAAGAGCGCCGACCGTGAGAACGCGCTGGCCCGCGGCGACGTGAAGTTCATCGCGGCCACGTACTCGATCAACGACGAGCGCAAGCAGAAGGTCGACTTCGCCGGCCCCTACCTGCTGGCCCACCAGGACCTGCTGATCAAGGCCGACTCGGACATCACCAAGGGCACGGACCTCAACGGCAAGAAGCTGTGTTCCGTGACCGGCTCCACCTCGGCGCAGAACGTCCAGAAGACGATCGCCCCGAAGGCCCAGCTGAAGCAGCAGGCCGGCTACTCGGAGTGCATCGCGGGCCTGCAGAGCGGCGCGGTGGACGCGGTGACCACGGACGACTCGATCCTCGCGGGCTTCGCCGCGCAGGACAAGTACAAGGGCCAGTTCAAGCTCGCGGGCCTCAAGCTCAGCAACGAGAACTACGGCATCGGCATCAAGAAGGGCGATGCCGCGACCGAGAAGAAGATCAACGCCGCCCTCGAGAAGATGGTCAGCGACGGCGCCTGGGAAAAGGCCGTGAAGGACAACTTCGGTCCCGCCGAGTACAAGAACGAGCCGGCGCCGAAGATCGGCGTCATCGTCAAGTAACGCCCGCAGGTCCACAGCGCGCCGCCGCCCGCCGCGATCACGGCGGCGGCGCGCCGTGTCCGCCCCGTAGCCACGTACTCCACACACCCGGAAGCGCGGGAGATCGTGTTCGACTTTCTTGAAGGTTACGACGTCCTCGGGGCGTTCTGGATGACGGTGAAACTCACCGTCCTGTCCGCCATCGGCTCGCTGATCTGGGGCACGCTCCTCGCCGCGATGCGGGTCAGCCCGGTCCCGCTGATGCGCGGGTTCGGCACCGCCTATGTGAACATCGTCCGGAACATCCCGCTGACCGTCATCATCGTCTTCACCTCACTCGGTCTCGCCGACATCTTCGGCATGACGATGGGCGCACCCGACAACTTCGACGACCAGAGCTTCCGGCTCGCCGTGCTCGGACTGATCGCGTACACCGCGTGCTTCGTCTGCGAGGCGATCCGCTCCGGCATCAACACCGTGCCCGTCGGCCAGGCCGAGGCCGCCCGCGCCATCGGCCTGAGCTTCAGCCAGGTGCTGCGGCTCATCGTGCTTCCGCAGGCCTTCCGTTCGGTGATCGGCCCGCTGGCCAACGTCCTGATCGCGCTGACCAAGAACACCACCGTGGCCGCCGCCATCGGCGTCGCCGAGGCCGCTCTCCTGATGAAGAAGATGATCGAGAACGAAGCCCAGACCCTCGCCATCGGCGCGGTGTTCGCCCTCGGCTTCGTGCTCCTGACCCTGCCCACCGGTCTCATCCTCGGCTGGCTGAGCAAGCGACTGGCGGTGAAGCGATGACCTCCGTCCTCTACGACGCCCCGGGCCCCCGCGCCAAGCGGCGCAACGTGCTCCTCTCCGTTGTCTTCTTCGTGCTGCTCGCCCTGGTGCTGTGGTGGGTCTGGACGAAGCTGGACGAGAAGGGCCAGCTGAAGTGGGCGCTGTGGGAGCCGTTCACCACTGGTCAGGCCTGGACGACCTATCTCCTGCCGGGCCTCGCGGACACCCTGAAGGCCGCGGCGCTCGCCATGGTCATCGCCCTTCCGCTGGGTGCGGTCTTCGGCATCGCCCGCCTGTCGGACCACCGGTGGGTGCGTGTCCCGGCCGGCGTGGTGGTGGAGTTCTTCCGCTCCATCCCGGTCCTGCTGCTGATGCTCTTCGCCAACGAGGTCTACGTCCGCTCCACGGACGTCACCAGCGAGATCCGGCCCCTGTACGCGGTCGTCACCGGCCTGGTGCTCTACAACGCCTCGGTCCTCGCCGAGATCGTCCGGGCGGGCATCCTCTCCCTCCCCAAGGGGCAGTCCGAGGCCGCCATGGCGGTCGGCCTGCGCAAGAGCCAGACGATGACCAGCATCCTGCTGCCGCAGGCGGTCACGGCCATGCTCCCGGCCATCGTCAGCCAGCTCGTCGTCATCGTGAAGGACACCGCACTCGGCGGTGTGATGATCGGTTTCACCGAGCTGCTCAGCGAGCGCGCCACGTTGGCCGCGAACTACGCCAACGTCATCCCGAGCTTCATCGTCGTCGCGATCCTCTACATCGTGCTGAACTTCATCCTCACCAGCTTCGCGAGCTGGCTCGAGGCCAGGCTGCGCCGCAGCAAGAAGAGCACCGGCGCGGTCCTCGGCACCAAGGACGTGGAAGAGATCAACGCCGCCGAGGTGGGTGGCACCTTCGGCACCGGTGCCGGCGGTGGCGGCGGCTTCGCGTGACCCGCTGACCCGGATCGGGACATCCCGCTCGACCCGGGCCGCGTGGACGGTGCCCTCGGAGCAGGACACCGTCCACGCTGAGATCGCACCGGCCGACGGCCGGTCCCGGCGGCAAGGCTCCGGACGGGGGCGGCAGGACTCCTGCCGCCCCCGTCCGGCGTCCGCGTCGGCACGCCGAGCCCCTCGGCCGCCCGCACGGACAAGGCTCTCCCCCCACACGTCAGTAGAGCGGCACGAGTCGGGTCCCGCCGCCCGCCGGCCGCGGCTTCGCCGGCGTCCGAGCCGGCCCGGCGGGCAGGACCGGAGCGCGTGCCGGCTCGACGGCATGATCCGGACGACGCCCGGTGTCGTCCGGCCTCCGGCCGGGGACCCGCTGCCTCCGTCACTTGACGCAAGCACCGGCAATGGGTTGCATACGTTCTGTGATCGTGCACCCCGCTCCAACTGCCTGTTTCCGTACGTCTTCGAGGACTCCGCTCCGGGCAGGGGGCACCGCGTCATGGACCCGGTGATCATCGTCGGCGCGGGGCCCGTGGGGCTCACGCTCTCCCTTGCGCTGGCCCGCCACGAGGTCCCCTCCGTGATCCTCGACGAGAGCCCGGGCAAGGAAGAGCAGCGGTTGGCACGCACCGTCGTCCTGCGCGAGGACACCGCCGCGCTCGTCGAGCGGCTGACCGGATTCCCGCTGGACGCGGCCGGTCTGCGTTGGGCCGGATGGCGGTCGATGCGGCGCAAGCAGGTGATGCGCGAGATCAGGTTCGACGGGGACGGCACGGCCGCCACGGAGGGTGGCACGGGGCGCCCCGGCGGCGCCGTGGTGCCGGCCCAGAAGCCCGGCGGCGCGCGCGGCTCCGTCGGCGCGGGAGGCTACGGCGCCGCACACGGCCCGGCCGGCGCCCAGGGACCCGTCGAGTCCGGTCAGGCCCCACCGCTGCACCTCGCCCAGCACGTCCTGACCACCGTTCTGCGCGAGGCCATCGCCCGCGAGCCGCTGGCCAGGATCGCGGTGAACAGCCGGCTCGACGCCCTGGAGCAGGAGAAGTCCGGCGTCACCGCCCACACCCGCGGCCCCGAGGGCACCTGGTGGCGCGGCAGCCACCTGGTCGCCTGCGACGGTCCGCGGTCGACCGTGCGCAAGCTCCTGGACATCCGCTTCCCGGGCCGCACGGCCGTGGAACGGCACGCCGTGGCGGCGCTGCGCACCGAGCTGCCCTGGCACGGCGAGGCGGTGCTGCACCGGATGCCGCCCTGGCGGACGACGGGCCCCTCGGCCGGTGAGGTGACCGGACGGCCCCTGCCGGACGGCGTGTGGCGTCTGGACTGGCTGCTGCCGCCGGGCAAGGACCTGGTCACCCCCGACCTGCTGGTGGCCCGTATCCGGGAGACCCTGGCCGGCTGGAGCGGCGGCCCCACACCCCCGTACGAACTGCTCGACACCGGTGTCCACACCGTCCACCACCGCCTCGCCCGCCGCTGGCGCGTGGGCCGGGTCTTCCTCGCGGGAGACTCCGCGCACCTGCTCGGCGCGCTGGGCACCCAGGGTCTGGACGAAGGTCTGCGGGACGCCGACAACCTCGCCTGGAAACTGGCACTGGCCTGGCACCAGGGCCCGCACGAGGCGCTGCTCGACAGCTACCAGGCCGAGCGCCGCGCCGTCGTCGCCGCCCGGCTCCGCGCCGCCGACCAGGCGCTCCCGCTTCTGCGCGGGGGCGGAGGACTGCGTTCGTACGTCCCCGGCTCGGCCCGCGGCCACGACGCGCTGCTCACCGACGGCCACCTGGGACGCGGTTCGCTGGGCGCGCCGGGGGCGTACGCCGATTCGCCGCTGGCCCCCGAGCCCAGCGAGGCGGCGGCAGCGGTCGCCACGGCGCCGGGCTCGCCGGTGACGGACGTACGGGTGACCGCCGAGGACGGCTCCTTCGTTCGGCTCCGGGACCGGCTGGGCCGGGCGGTGCTGCTCGTGGTGCTGATCGCGCCGGGAACGGGCGTGTGGGAACGCAAGCACTGGGTCTCGGCGGGCATCATGCCCCGGCTGGCGGCCGCCGTGACCGCGCTGCCGCATCCGGCCGAGCTGCTGGTCGCGGAGAGCTACCCGGGGGCGGCAGCGCACACCGTGCTGCTCGTCCGTCCCGACGGCCACCTGGTCACCGCGCTGAGCGGCGTCCGCCCGGCCGACCTCTACGCGGCGGCCGAGGCGACCCTCGGCGGACCGGCACGGACGGGGGCGCAGGCGACGGCGGGCAAGAGCTGAGGCGCGGGCGCGCCCGGGTCGCGGCGCGTTGGACGCCACCTCGTGCGGGCCTGGAGCGGGCGGCCTCCACGGCTGCGTGGATGCCCAGAGACGCCGTGCGTCCGTCCCGCCGCGCCCTCCTCGCGACCCCGCCACGGGTTCTTCTTGAACCGGAGCCGAGCGGGGCGCGGGCCCGACGCGAGCCTTCCTGGCGACGGGCCAGGTCACGCGGTGTCCGTCCGCCTCCCGGCTCACCGCGCGGTCCACATAGTGACAGTGAGTTGAACCGCCCGCGTCGTCGTGGTCTACTCCCGATCGTGACCGACACCTGCGTGCATCTGTGGCGGAGGGTCCACATGGACCTCGTCCGCTATGCGGGCTGCGTGTGTCGTCCGTCCTGCTGAATTCGCCTCTCTCCTCCCGCGTGCCCGCCTTCGTCGGCGCGGCGCGCCCCCACGCGAAAAGCCCAGGACGGTACCCGTGTCTGTGTCACCCTCTGTCTCCGCACCCGCGCACACCCCCACCCAGGCCGAACTGCTGGACTTCGTGCGCCGCGCGGCCGCCGACGCCGCACTGATCGACTCCCTGCCGCTCGACCCCGAGGGCCGTACCTGGGTACGCCTCGAAGGCCCCGGCGGCAGCGAGGCCTGGCTCATCGGCTGGCCGCCGGGCACCGGGACCGGCTGGCACGACCACGCCGACTCGGTCGGCGCCTTCCTCACCGCGTCGGGCGAACTCAAGGAGAACTCCCTTGCCGCCCGTCTGCCCACCGACGGCTGGCGCACCCTGGAACTCACCGAAGGCGTGGACCGGGAGCGGCGCCTGACCGCCGGCAAGGGCCGCTCGTTCGGCCGTCACCATGTGCACGAGGTGCTGAACGAGTCCACGGAGGAGCACGCGATCTCCGTGCACGCCTACTATCCGCCCCTGCCGCAGATCCGCCGCTACAGCCGTACGGGCCAGGTGCTGCGTCTCGAGCAGGTCGAACGTCCGGAGGACTGGCAGTGAGCACGCGTCCCGAACGACCCGTGGGAATCGACGAGTTGCTGGAGCGGGTCCGCGAGGGCCTCGACCGCGTGACGGCCGAGGAGGCGTACGACGCCACCCGCACGGACGAGGCCCTGCTGGTCGACATCCGGTACGTGGCCCTGCGCGAGCGCGACGGACTCATCCCGGGCGCCCTGGTCGTCGAGCGCAACGAACTGGAGTGGCGCCTGGACCCCCAGGGCAGCCACCGCGCCCCGGAGGCCACGAGCCATGACCTGCGGGTCGTGGTCGTCTGCAACGAGGGCTACGCGTCGAGTCTGGCGGCGGTGTCGCTGCGGCAGCTGGGACTGTGGCGGGCGACCGACCTGGTCGGCGGGTTCCAGGCGTGGAAGGCAGCCGGACTCCCCGTGACCCCTGCCTCGTAGGGGACCTGTAGGGGATGGCCCTGCGGCACCCGTGCAGGTCCCGACGCCGTGGGGCGGCCTCCGCGCCGGGGTGCGGTTGCGGGGATTACTCGGCGGCACCAGGGCAGGTCCCGGCGCCGTGGGGCGACCTCCGCGCCGGAGTGCGGTTGCGGTTGCGGTTGCGGTTGCGGTTGCGGCAGTCGTGCGCCGAAGTGGGCGCCCCTTGTCGTAAGGCGTCCGTGCACAGGTGTCTGTGCATCGCTGTGGCCCGGCGTCTCCCGCGGGGGTCAACCCCGCTTCGGCGAGCGGGAGTTGCCGCGACCTCGGCACCGGAGTCGTTTGCCCCCGGGGTGCCACCGGCGCGGGGCAGATCCGCGTTACCGCCGTACGGGCCCCGAACGCGGTCGGCGCCCCCGCGCGTCCACCGAGTTCAGGGCCCGTGACCGGACAGCCGGTGCGGCGCCGCTGAGCTAACGCTGACGGACCGGTCCGTCACCCACGGAGCGGACGGAGTCCGTGCGGCCGACCGCGCCGTCACGCACGCCCAGCCCAACGCGCCTACTCGGTCTCCCCACGCTCGCCTGATCGTCCCGCCCTTCCACCCTCCCCGCGCGCCCGGTCGTCACGTCGGCCGCGCCGTCACGCACGCCCGATCGTCACTCCGACACCCCCGACGCCCCCACCCGGTCCTCACGGCCACCCCCGCCGGGACAGAAGCCCGCCCGTCACCGCCGCCCCCTGAAGCCAACCTCCCAGTCCTTCCCCGGAGGTCAGAAAATCTCGTCCCCCAGCCCTTCCGTGTCCTCGCCCTCTTCCTCCAGGGCCTGTCGGACCACCCGGAGCGCCATGCCCTCGGAGTAACCCTTGCGGGCGAGCATGCCCGCGAGACGGCGCAGCCGCTTGTCGCGATCGAGGCCGCGAGTGGAACGCAGCTTGCGGGCCACGAGCTCGCGCGCGGTCGTCTCCTCCTGCTCGGAGTCGAGCCGGCCGACGGCGTCGTCGATCAGCGTCGAGTCGACCCCCTTGGTCCGCAGCTCCCGCGCGAGCGCCCGGCGGGCCAGACCCCGGCCGTGGTGCCGGGACTCCACCCAGGCGTCCGCGAAGGCACCGTCGTTGATCAGTCCGACCTCCTCGAACCGGGACAGCACCTCCTCCGCCACGTCGTCCGGGATCTCGCGCTTGCGCAACGCGTCGGCCAGTTGCTTGCGCGTGCGCGGGGTCCCGGTGAGCAGGCGCAGGCAGATCGCCCGTGCCTGCTCAGCCGGGTCCCGCGGGGGCTCCCCCTGCTCGGCCCTCGACGAGAAAGGGGGGCCTCCGTCCTGTGTGCCGGAGGTGTCACCGGGCGGGTCGCCGAATCCCCCGCGCCGCCGGCGGCCCCGGTTTCGTCCGCCCCCGCGCGGACCCCCGTCACCCGCCCGCCGGCCACCGCCACGGCGCGGCCCGTCCCCCGACGGATCCCCACCTTCGGCAGGACCACCCTCGGCTCCGTCGCCGAACGGCCCCGCGGAGCCGTGAGCGTCGCCGTCGTACGGCCCTTCGGCGTCGTACACCTCACTGCCCTTCCACCCGTCGCCGTCCGGGGACGACATGCCGTCCCGTCGGGACGGCCGCCCTTCGGGGGCGACGGGTCGGGCGTACTCGGCCCAGTCGGTTCGCCGTGTCACGGACTAGCTCTTTGCCGCCGCGGCCTTGGACTTGGTGGTCTTGGCCGCGGGAGCGGGCACCGTCTTCGCGGCGTCGTCCGGAGCGACCGAGACCGCCGCGTCCGCACCCGGTTCGGCGGCGGGCTTCTCCGGCTTCACGCCGACGCCCAGCTTCTCCAGGATCTTCTTCTCGATCTCGTTGGCGAGGTCGGGGTTGTCCTTGAGGAAGTTGCGCGCGTTCTCCTTGCCCTGGCCGAGCTGGTCGCCCTCGTACGTGTACCAGGCGCCGGCCTTGCGCACGAAGCCGTTCTCCACGCCCATGTCGATCAGGCCGCCCTCGCGGCTGATGCCCTGCCCGTAGAGGATGTCGAACTCGGCCTGCTTGAAGGGCGGCGCGACCTTGTTCTTCACGACCTTGACGCGGGTGCGGTTGCCGACCGCGTCGGTGCCGTCCTTCAGCGTCTCGATGCGGCGGATGTCCAGACGCACCGAGGCGTAGAACTTCAGCGCCCGGCCACCGGTCGTGGTCTCCGGGGAGCCGAACATCACGCCGATCTTCTCGCGGAGCTGGTTGATGAAGATCGCGGTGGTCTTCGACTGGTTCAGCGCGCTGGTGATCTTGCGCAGGGCCTGGCTCATCAGTCGGGCCTGGAGACCCACGTGCGAGTCACCCATCTCGCCCTCGATCTCCGCACGCGGCACCAGGGCCGCGACCGAGTCGATGACGATGAGGTCGAGCGCGCCGGAGCGCACCAGCATGTCGACGATCTCCAGGGCCTGCTCGCCGTTGTCCGGCTGCGACAGGATGAGGTTGTCGATGTCGACGCCGAGCTTCTTCGCGTACTCGGGGTCGAGGGCGTGCTCCGCGTCCACGAACGCGACCTGGCCGCCGGCCCGCTGGGCGTTGGCCACCGCGTGCAGGGTCAGGGTCGTCTTACCGGAGGACTCCGGGCCGTACACCTCCACCACTCGGCCGCGGGGCAGGCCGCCGACGCCGAGAGCGACGTCGAGTGCGGTCGATCCGGTGGGGATGACCTCGATGGGCTCGTTCGGCCGCTCGCCCAGGCGCATCACCGCGCCCTTGCCGAATTGCCGTTCAATCTGTGCGAGCGCGGCGTCCAGCGCCTTCTCGCGGTCGGTTCCTGCCATGGGTTCCACCCGATTTGCTTGAGTCGATCGCTTCACGTCAAAGACGCTAACGCCTGCCACTGACAATGCGCCTCGACGCCCGCCCGCCCTGTGGATAACTCGGACACTTCTGCCTGAAATCCCCGTCGAAAGCCCTGCCGGAGACTCCATAAGAATGGATGTTCGATTTTAGTGTCAAGCGCACCACGCGGGCTCACGGGGTGCGAGTGACCCTGCTTCGGGTCTCTGACACAGAGCCCGGCATCGAACGCCCCGACCTCGGCACCGACCCGGCACCAAGGGCCCACCGCGCCCCGGACGCCGCGTCGGACCCGAGCCGACGAGGCCCAGGCCGGGGCCTCTTCCCGACCCCTGCTCCCCCCTTTTCCGGCCCCTACTACCCGCCCCCTACTTCCGTGGGCGTAGGGCAGAAGACTTCGGCCGTAGGACGACCCCGGAGCCCCTCCCGCCGAAGCTGGTCCCATGCAACGTCGCAGTGGCTCCCGCGTCCCCGCCGGTATCGCCGTCACCGCCCCCGCTCCCCCAGCCGCACCGCTTCCCGTCCGCGCGGCCGCCGCCCGCTCCCGGTGGAGCACGGCACGTGCCGCCGAGCGCTTCTGCCACGCCACCGGCATCGCGCTCACCCTGTCCGGTCTGGCCCATCTGGTGGTGTTCGCCGTGGACGGCGGCCCCTGGGACGGCCCGGTCTCCTGGCGCAAGCCCGTCACCTTCGCGCTCTCCTTCGGGCTGACGCTGATGGCGGTCACCTGGGTCACCTCGTATCTGCGGATGGGGGCCCGGCTACGGACCGCGCTGCTCGTGGTCTTCGCCGCGGACTGCGTTCTCGAGGTCGGCGGGATCACCCTTCAGGCCTGGCGCCGGGTGCCCTCGCACCTCAACATGGAGACCGCCTTCGACACCGGGGTGTCGATGACGCTGGCGGTGGGCGGCGGCGTGCTCGTCGTGGTGCTCACCGCGTTCGCGCTCGCCTCGTTCCGGCGGCGGCCCGACGGCCCCGCGGGGATGCCGCTCGCGCTGCGTTCCGGATTCGCGATCCTGCTCGTGGCTCTGCTGTCGGGAGCCGCGATGATCGCGCGCGGTGTCGTCCTCACCCGGACCGGCCACCAGACGGCGGCGTACGACTCGACGGCCCCGCTCAAGCCACTGCACGGCGTCAGTCTGCACGCCGTGCTCGTGCTGCCGGCGGTGGCCTGGCTCCTCTCGCGCACGTCGTGGAGCGACCTGACGAGGCGGCGGCTCGTGCTCGCGGCGGTGGCCTGTTACGGCACGGCGGTGGCCGCCGCGGGCGGGTGGGCGCTGCTCGGCCTCTGAGGACTACTCGTCCCCGGACTCCGTCTCCTCCCTCTCCCCCGTCTCCCGCCGGGTCCGCAGCCCGCGCGCGCGTCTCAGGAGGCTGCCCGGTCTGCGCCCCCGGTGCCCGTGGACCCGCGGGTCGTCCGTGACGTCGTACCGCTTCACGTACGCGCCCAGGAACGCCTGGAGCGTGGCGACCGCCGGGATGGCGACGAGCGCGCCGACGGCACCGAGGAGCGCGGTGCCCGCGATGACCGAGCCGAAGGCGACCGCGGGGTGGATGTCCACGGTCTTCGAGGTCAGCTTGGGTTGCAGTACGTAGTTCTCGAACTGCTGGTAGATCACGACGAAGAGCAGCACCCACAGCGCGTACCAGGGATTGACCGTGAACGCGATCAGCATCGGCAGGGCGCCCGCGAGATAGGTGCCGATGGTGGGGATGAACTGGGACACCAGGCCGACCCAGACCGCGAGCACGGGCGCGTAGGGGATACCCAGGGCCTGGAGGAGGACGTAGTGCGCGACGCCCGAGACCAGCGCCATCAGACCGCGCGAGTACAGGTAACCGCCGGTCTTGTCGACGGCGATCTCCCAGGCGCGCAGCACCTCGGCCTGCCGGGCGGGCGGGAGCACGGAGCAGAGCGCGCGTCGCAGCCGCGGCCCGTCGGCGGCGAAGTAGAACGAGAACAGCGCGATCGTCAGCAGATGGAAGAGGCCGCCCAGCACCTGCGCGGACACGTCCAGGACGCCCGTGGCGCTGTTCTGCACGTACTTCCGCAGCCAGTCCGAGTGGACCAGGCTGTCCTGGATGTCCACCCGTCTGAGGTCGGTGTGGAAGGTCGCGTTGATCCAGTTGATGACCGAGTCGAGGTACTCCGGGAAGCTCTCGACCATCTTGATGATCTGACCGGCGAGCATCGAGCCCAGGAGTGTGACGAAACCGGCGGCCACGACCATCGCGCCGAGGAAGACGAGGAAGGTCGCGAGCCCCCTGCGCATCCCGTGCCCGGCCATCCAGCTCACCGCGGGCTCGATGGCGAGCGCCAGGAAGAACGCGATCAGGATGTTGATCAGCAGGCCGGTGAGCTGGTGGAACGCCCAACTGCCCAACTGGAAGACGGCGATGAGGGCGAGGGCGAGCACCATGGCGCGCGGCAGCCAGCTGGGCATACGTCCACCCCGTCCGGCGGCGTCCCCGGCCGGAGGGCCTGCGGGCGGCGTCGTACCGAACGGCGACGGGTGCTGGGCGACCTGCGAGGTCTCGTCTGTCGGGGCCACGGAGCAAGTCTCGCCCACACCACCGACAATCGGCTCCACTCGTCCGATCTCGTGACCCTTCAGCGGCTCAGGGGGCCGGGTCTCGGGGCCTCGCGGACTCCCGGCTGCCGGTTCCGACGCCGGTTCCGACGCCGGTGCCGACGCCGGAACTGGTGCCGGTACTAGTGCCGAGTCCGCCATCCCCGCCCGCCGTCCGCCGTCCGCCGTCCGCCGTCCGCCGTCCGCCGGGCTCCACGGTCCTGCCCGGGTTCCGCTCCCGATGTGTCAGCGGTTCTCGTGCGGCACGTTCATGGCCGTGCAGACCACCCGCCACACGTCTTTGGCCTCCCAGCCCGCGTCCAGTGCCTCCTGCACCGTGCGCCCGCCGAGTTCCGTCATCACGTGATCGCGCGCGAAGGTGTCGGCGTACCCCGCCCCGAAGTGATCCGCCATCCGCTGCCAGAAGACCGTCAACCGCATGACACCAGTATCCCGCCCCTGAGGGTGGGCCCCGGCCGGTACCCCTTGCCGGAAACGCTTTCCGTCCTACGGTCTGACCCATGGCCGAAAACGGAGCATCCCCACTCCCCCCGACGCCCCCGGCGCGGACCCAGCTCTCGCGCGCCGAGCACTTCGTCTGGCTCACCGCGCGCGTGCTGGAGCAGCGGCGTTTCGCGTACCACTTCCTCGACGACGGCGACGGGAACGCGGACGCGGTGGAGACCGCGCTGGCCGCGTACCGCAACGAGGACGGCGGGTACGGTCACGCGCTCGAACCCGACCTGCGCGGTCCCGCGAGCCAGCCGCTGCACACCGCGCACGCGCTGCGCGTGCTCGACTCCATCGGGCGGTGCGGCGGACAGCGGGTGGAGCGCGTGTGCCGCTATCTGACCTCCGTGTCGACGCCGGACGGTGCCCTGCCCGCGATCCATCCCAGCCAGCGTGGCTATCCGGCGGCCCCGTTCGTGCCGGTGGTGGACGACCCGCCGAGCGATCTGCTGGCCACCGGGCCCGTGGTGGGCCTGCTGCACCGCAACGAGGTGTGGCACGCCTGGCTGTTCCGGGCCACCGACTTCTGCTGGCAGGCCGTGGAGTCCCTGGAGAAGTCCCACCCGTACGAGATCGAGGCCGCGGTCGCCTTCCTGGACGCGGCACCCGACCGCTCGCGCGCGGAGGCCGCCGCCGACCGGCTGGGCCGCCTGACGCGCGAGCAGCGGCTCGCGGTGCTGGATCCGGCCAGGCCGGACGCGTACCCGGTGGCGCCCGGTTACGCGCCCGGCGAGCACCACTTCCCGTACGACTACGCGCGGACGCCGGACTCCCTCGCGCGCGCGTGGTTCACCGACGACGAGATGGCCCGCTCACTGGACCATCTGACGAGCGAGCAGCGGGAGGACGGCGGCTGGCCGGTCCGCTGGCGCCAGTGGGCCCCGGGAACGGCCCTGGAGTGCCGCCCCATGGTGACGATCGAGGCGTTGCGCACGCTGCGCGCGTACGGACGGCCGTTGAGCTGACCGCGCCGGTGGGCGACGGCCTCGTCCGCCGAGGGGGCGAGGCCGTCCCGGCGTAGGCGCGGTGCCGCCGCTCGACGAGCGGACCGGAGGCCGAGAGGCGAGAGGCGAGAGGCCGAGCATGGCGGGGATCGGCAGCCGTGACCGACCCCAAGGACTCAGGTCGAGCGGAGCGGCGATCGGGCGCCGTAGCCGGCCCCGAGGCCGAGGCCGAACACGGCGGCGGACCGCCACCCCGGCCGCCCTGCCGGCCGGCCCGCACGGCCGCCACCCCCGCCGCGTCAGCCCGTCACCGCCCGCACTCCGGCCGTCACCGCCACCGCCACAAGCACGACGAGCAGGAAGGGCGCACGCAGGATCAGGGCCACCGCGGCCGCCGCGAGTCCGGCGGCCTTGGCGTCCAGCACCAGCGCGCGCCCGTCCGCGAAGGTCTGCTGGGCCGTGAGGGCGGCGAGCAGGGCGACCGGCAGGAGCGCCGCGAGGCGCTGGACGAGGGGCCGTTCCAGGACGCCCGCGGGGACCAGCAGTCCGACGAGTTTGACGAGGTAGCAGCCGACGGCGGTGGCGCCGATCGCGATCCAGATGTTCAACGGTCTTCCTTCCGTTCTTCGCCGGCCTCGGTCATCCTCCGGCGGCCGGTCGCCCACAGGACGGCGGGGGCGGCCAGCGCGGCCACCAGGACGGGCACACCGGCGGGCAGGACCGGGAGCAGGCCGAGTCCCAGGACGACGGCGACGCCCGCCACCGCGCGCTCGGTACCGGACTTCAGCATCGGCGCGAGGAGCGCGAGGAAGACCGCCGGACCGGCGGCGTCCAGCCCCCAGGCGTCGGTGTCACCGATGGCCTCGGCTCCCATCGCGCCGAGCAGCGTGGTCAGGTTCCACAGCACGTAGAGCGTGAGTCCGGTGACGGTGAAGCCGATACGGACGCTGCGCCGCGTGGGCTGGGCGAGCGCCACGGCGGTGGTCTCGTCGATGACCCACTGCGCGGCGAACGGCCGCAACGCGCGCGGGAGGGCCAGCAGCTGCGACAGACGGAGCCCGTAGAAGGCGTTCCGCACGCCCAGGAAGAACGCTCCGGCCGCCGCCGTCAGCGGGTTGCCTCCGGCGGCCAGCGCGCCCACCAGCGCGAACTGGGAGGCGCCGGTGAACACCAGGAGGCTGAGTGCGCAGGTCTGCAGCAGTGTCAGCCCGCTGCCCGCCGAGGTCACCCCGAAGGCGAAACCGGACAGGCCGACGGCGACCCCGACTCCGAGTGCGTCTCGTACGACGGCGGCGTCGGGTTTCCCCGCCTGCCGTCCGTCCCCGCCTGTGTCCCGGTCGTCCTGCGTGGCGTGGATGTCCCGCGCTCCCCGGGTGTCCTCCGCGTCTCCGTCCCGTCGGGTCCGGCCGCCGGGTCGGTCCTGGTCGCGTGCGTCTGCGGTTGCTGGCTGTTCTCCCACGCCCCCGACGGTAGGAGAAGACCGTCCGGCGGGTCTTGTACGTTCTTGCGCGGCCCGTCGCTCCGCTGGTCCCGCACGCCTTCGCCCGCCTTCAGGCGCTCGCGCTGGTACGCGCCCGGCGGCACCCCCACGATCCGGGTGAAGTGGCGGTTGAGATGCGGCTGGTCGGTGAAGCCGACCGCGACGGCGGCCTCCACGGGGGCGGTACCGGCGTCCAGGAGGTGCCGTGCGCGACGTACCCGGGCGTCCGTCAGCCAGGTGTGGGGCGGCATCCCGTAGGTGTCCCGGAAGGCACGCAGCAGCGCGAACGGACCGGCACCGAGGTCGGCGGCGAGCCGCTCCAGGGACGGCGGGTCGGCCATGCGCTCCTCGAGCACGGCACGCGCGCGTGCCGCGATCCGGGCGCCCGCGGTGCGTACCGCGCGGCGCGGCATCGGCCCGCCGTTCAGCCGCAGCAGCCGGGTGACGGCCACCCGCAGGAGCGTGTCGGCGGCGAGCGCGTTGCCCTCGTCGGCCGCCCGGAGCACCTGGTGGACCAGGCGGGCGGCGTACGGATCGTCCAGTACGGGGCTGGTGAAGCCGGGCGTGCCGTGGATCCGGGTGGTCTCCGCGGCGATCTCGGCCACCAGGTCCGGCGACGGGTACACGGCTCCGTACCGCCAGCCCTCGGGGACGCCCGCGCGGCCCGTGTGCGGGGTCTCCGGATTGACCAGCGCCAGGGAGCCAGGGCCCGCGTACTGGTCGGCGCCGCCGTGGTGGAAGACCTCGACGCCCTCGGAGATGGCGGCGATCACGAAGTTCTCGTGGGTGTGCCGAACGAAGATCTTCTCGACGTAGCTGGCGCGCAGCAGGTCGACACCGGGCAGCTCCGCGTACTGCCAGTGCCGTGCCCGCTCCCCGGAACCCGCCATGCACTCCATTCTGCGCCAGCCCTCGCCCCGCCCTTCTCCCGCCGCCGCACCGCTCCTCGTTTCCGCAGGTCAGGCGCGATGTCAGTGGCCGGGTGCAGGATGGACGCATGGCGAGCTCTGCACATCGAGCCCTCGAGGGCTTCTCCCCCGCGACCCGCGGCTGGTTCACGGGGGCCTTCTCCGCGCCCACCGCGGCCCAGGCCGGGGCGTGGCAGGCGACCCGTGAGGGCTCGGACGTGCTGGTGGTCGCCCCGACCGGTTCCGGCAAGACACTGGCCGCTTTCCTCGCCGCGCTGGACCAGCTGGCGTCGACCCCGCCGCCGGCCGACCCGAAGAAGCGCTGCCGGGTGCTGTACGTGTCACCACTCAAGGCCCTCGCGGTCGACGTGGAGCGCAATCTGCGCAGCCCGCTGACCGGTATCCGGCAGGAGGCGGTCCGGCTCGGCCTGCCCGAGCCGGAGGTGAAGGTGGGCATCCGCTCCGGTGACACCCCTCCCGCGGAGCGCCGAGCCCTGTCCACCCGCCCGCCGGACATCCTGATCACGACCCCGGAGTCGCTGTTCCTGATGCTCACATCGGCCACGCGCGACGCGCTGACCGGCATCGAGACGGTGATCCTGGACGAGGTGCACGCCGTCGCGGGCACGAAGCGCGGGGCGCACCTGGCGCTCTCCCTGGAGCGCCTGGACGAACTGCTGCCCAGGCCCGCCCGCCGCATCGGCCTGTCGGCCACGGTGCGCCCGGTGGACGAGGTGGCACGCTATCTCTCGCCGCGCCGCAAGGTGGAGATCGTCCAGCCGCCGTCGGGCAAGGAGTTCGACCTCTCCGTCGTCGTCCCGGTCGAGGACCTCGGCGAGCTGGGCGGTTCCCCGGCCTCCGACGGCAAGGAGGGAGCCGAGAAGCCCTCCATCTGGCCGCACGTCGAGGAGCGGATCACCGACCTCGTCCTGTCCCACCGGTCGACGATCGTGTTCGCGAACTCGCGCCGCCTGGCGGAGCGCCTGTGCAACCGGCTCAACGAGATCGCCTACGAGCGGGCCACCGGCGAGACCCTGGAGGAGCACCACTCGCCGGCCGAGCTGATGGGCGGCTCGGGTGCGGCGCAGGGCGCCCCCACGGTCATCGCGCGCGCCCACCACGGTTCCGTCTCCAAGGAGCAGCGCGCCCTCGTCGAGGAGGACCTCAAGGCCGGTCGCCTGCCCGCGGTGGTCGCCACGTCCAGTCTGGAACTCGGCATCGACATGGGAGCGGTGGACCTGGTCGTCCAGGTGGAGTCGCCGCCGTCCGTGGCCTCCGGCCTGCAGCGCGTGGGCCGTGCCGGCCACCAGGTGGGCGCGATCTCCACGGGAGTCGTCTTCCCGAAGTACCGGGGCGACCTCGTCCAGGCCGCCGTCGTCACCGAGCGGATGCGCACCGGCTCGATCGAGTCCCTCCGGGTCCCGGCCAACCCACTGGACGTGCTGGCCCAGCAGATCGTCGCGATGACCGCCCTCGACACCTGGCAGTTCGACGACCTCCTGGCCACGGTGCGCCGTGCCGCCCCCTTCGCGGCGCTCCCGGAGTCGGCGTTCACCGCCGTGCTCGACATGCTCGCGGGCCGCTATCCGTCGGACGCCTTCGCGGAGCTGCGTCCGCGCGTGGTGTGGGACCGGGTCGCCGGCACGATCACCGGCCGCCCCGGTGCCCAGCGCCTCGCCGTCACCTCCGGGGGCACGATCCCCGACCGCGGTCTCTTCGGCGTCTTCCTCGCGGGCTCCGACCCCAAGAAGGGCGGCGGCCGGGTCGGCGAGCTCGACGAGGAGATGGTCTACGAGTCCCGGGTCGGCGACGTCTTCACGCTGGGCACCAGCTCCTGGCGCATCGAGGACATCACCCGCGACCGCGTCCTCGTCTCGCCCGCGCCCGGTGTCCCCGGCCGGCTGCCGTTCTGGAAGGGCGACCAGCTGGGCCGCCCCCTCGAACTGGGCCGCGCGCTCGGCGCGTTCCTGCGCGAGGTCGGCTCGCTGTCCAAGGACGACGCCCGGGTGCGGCTCCTCGCCGCCGGGCTCGACGACTGGGCCGCGGACAACGTGCTGTCGTACCTGTCCGAGCAGCGCGAGGCCTGCGGGCACATCCCGGACGACCGCACGATCGTCGTCGAGCGGTTCCGTGACGAGCTGGGCGACTGGCGGGTCGTCGTGCACTCCCCCTTCGGCGCCCAGGTGCACGCCCCCTGGGCGCTCGCGCTCGGCGCCAAGCTCTCCGAGCGGTACGGCATGGACGCCCAGGTGATGCACGCCGACGACGGCATCGTGCTGCGGCTGCCCGACGCCGACCTGATGGGCATGGACCTCCTCGACCAGGAGCCCGTCAAGCTCGGCCGGGAGTACGACGCGGAGCAGGCGCCCGTCGGCGCCGCGGACGTCGTCTTCGACAAGGGCGAGGTCGACCAGGTGGTCACCGACCAGGTCGGCGGGTCGGCCCTCTTCGCGTCCCGGTTCCGCGAGTGCGCGGCCCGCGCGCTGCTGCTGCCCCGCCGCAGTCCGGGCAAGCGCACCCCGCTGTGGCAGCAGCGCCAACGCGCGGCCCAACTGCTCCAGGTGGCGAGCGAGTTCGGTTCGTTCCCCATCGTCCTGGAGGCGGTCCGCGAATGCCTCCAGGACGTCTTCGACGTACCGGGCCTCACGGAGCTGATGGGCGACATCGAGTCGCGCAAGGTGCGCCTGGTGGAGGTCACCACCCCGGAGCCGTCGCCGTTCGCCCGCTCCCTGCTCTTCGGGTACGTCGCGCAGTTCCTGTACGAGGGTGACTCGCCGCTCGCCGAGCGGCGGGCCGCCGCCCTGTCGCTGGACTCGCGGCTGCTGGCGGAGCTGCTGGGGCAGGCGGAGCTGCGCGAGCTGCTCGACGCCGACGTCCTGACCGAGCTGGAGCGGGAGCTCCAGTGGCTCACCGACGACCGCCGGATCAAGGACGTGGAGGGCGTCGCCGACCTGCTGCGCGTACTGGGCCCGCTCACGGACGCCGAGCTGGCCGAGCGCGGCGCCGAGCCGCAGTGGGCCCAGGAGCTGGCCGGGGCCCGCCGCGCCATCAAGGTCAGGATCGCCGGTGCCGAGCACTGGGCGGCGATCGAGGACGCCGGCCGGCTGCGCGACGCACTGGGCACGGCCCTGCCCGTCGGTGTCCCGGAGGCCTTCACCGAACCGGTCAAGGACCCGCTGGGCGACCTCCTCGCCCGGTTCGCGCGCACGCACGGCCCGTTCACGTCGCACGCGGCGGCGGCCCGCTTCGGACTCGGCACGGCCGTCACCGAGGGAGCGCTCCAGCGGCTCGCGGCCAACGGACGTGTCGTACAGGGTGAGTTCCATCCGGCGGGCATCGGCCAGGAGTGGTGCGACGCGGCCGTCCTGCGCCGCCTGCGCCGCCGGTCCCTGGCCGCCCTGCGCCACGAGCTGGAGCCGGTGCCGCCCGCCGCGCTCGCGCAGTTCCTCCCCCAGTGGCAGCACGTCGACAGCGGGCACGGCCTGCGCGGGGTCGACGGACTGGTGCGTGCCGTCGAGCAGTTGCAGGGTGCGTCCGTGCCCGCGTCCGCCCTGGAGAAGCTGGTCCTCCCGTCCCGCGTCTCGAACTACACGCCCGCGATGCTCGACGAGCTCACCGCGGCCGGAGAGCTCGTCTGGGCCGGCGCCGGCGCCCTGCCCGGCAAGGACGGCTGGGTCTCGCTCTACCTCGCCGACGCGGCCCCGCTCCTCCTGCCGCCGGCGCACCCGCTGGAGCTGACGGCACTGCACCAGTCCGTCCTGGACACCCTCTCCGGGGGCTACGGCCTGTTCTTCCGTCAGATCGCCGATCAGGTCCGCGCCACCACGCACCCCGACGCCACCGACCCCCAACTGGCCGAAGCGGTCTGGGACCTGGCCTGGTCCGGCCGCCTGACGAACGACACCCTGGCGCCGATGCGCGCCCTCCTGGGCTCGGGGCGCACCGCCGGATCCACGGCGCACCGCGCGAAGCGTGCCGTCCCGCGCGGAAGGTACGGCTCGTTGACGGCCGCGGCGCGCTCCCAGTCCCGTACGGGACCTCCGACCGTCGCCGGCCGGTGGTCGCTGCTGCCCGAGCGGGAACCCGACCCCACCGTGCGCGCCCACGCGCTGGCCCGCACCCTGCTCGACCGCCACGGAGTGGTGACCCGGGGCGCCGTCGCCGCGGAGGGTGTCGAGGGCGGCTTCTCGGCGGTGTACCGCATCCTGTCCGCCTTCGAGGAGACCGGCCAGGCCCGTCGCGGTTACGTGGTGGAGGGCCTCGGCGCCGCGCAGTTCGCGATGGACGGCGCGGTGGACCGCCTGCGCGCGGCGGCGAACGCACGGGACCGGGGCGAAGCCCTGCCCGCGGAGGGCTTCTCGTCGCCGTTCCCCGCAGCGGACCCCGGCTTCCAGCCCGACTTCACGGGATCGCGGGGCGCCCCGGACTTCGGGTCCGAGTTCCCCGCGGAGACGGGGCGCGGCCCCGCCGTACCCACGGTGGACGGCAGCGATTCCCGCAGCTCCCCCGCCGACTTCGGCACACCCCCGGGCGCCGGCATCCTCGACGGCCCCGGCGCGGCGAACGACTTCCGATTCCCCGGCGACGGCGAGGGCACCTCGGACGACTTCCCCTTCCCCGGCGACTTCGGCCCGCCGAACGGCTCCGACCCCTTCGCCACCGGGCCCCGCTCGGGACGTCCGGGCCGCCCGACCGGGAACCGCGGCTGGGCGAACGGCGCCTCACCGAGAGGCGGCGCCCCAGGCGGCCGCTCCCGGTCCAACGGCACCAGCCGGGCCGTGGTCCTCGCGGCCGCCGACCCCGCGAACGCCTACGGCGCGGCCCTGTCCTGGCCCGAGCCCCCCACCGGCGCCGGCCACAAACCGGGCCGCAAGGCTGGTTCCCTCGTCGTCCTGGTCGACGGCGAGCTGACGCTCTACATGGAGCGGGGCGGCAAGACGCTGCTCGCCTGGCCCTCCACGCCCGATTCCGAGGTCACCGACGACCCCCGCCTGCGGTCGGCCGCGGAGGCCCTGTCCCTGGCGGCCCGCGCGGGCTCCCTCGGCACGGTCACCGTGGAGAGGGTGAACGGCGCCTCCGCGCTCACCGCCCCACTCGGCACGCTCCTCGAAGCGGCAGGGTTCATCGCGACCCCGCGCGGCCTGCGGATCCGCGCGTGAGCGGGCCGACGCCTCCGGCGAACCCCTCGAACCCGTGCGACCCTTGAACCCATGCCCGAAGGAGACACCGTCTGGATGGCCGCGAAGCGACTGCACACCGCCCTCGCGGGCACCGTGCTGATCCGCTCCGACCTGCGCGTGCCCAAGTTCGCCACAGCCGATCTCACCGGCCGCACCGTCCTGGACGTGACGCCGCGCGGCAAACACCTCCTCACCCGCATCGAGGGCGGCCTGACGCTCCACTCGCACCTGCGGATGGACGGCTCCTGGAAGGTGTTCGAGAACGGCCGCCGCTGGACCGGCGGTCCCGACCACCAGATCCGCGCCATCCTCGGCAACGCCGACCGCACGGCCGTCGGTTACCGCCTCCCCGTACTGGAGCTGCTGCGCACCGCCGACGAGGAGCGGGCCGTCGGCCACCTCGGCCCGGACCTCCTGGGCCCCGACTGGGACCCCGACAAGGCGCTGGCCAACCTGCGGCGCGACCCCGACCGAGCCCTCGGCGAAGCCCTGCTCGACCAGCGCAACCTCGCCGGTATCGGCAACGTCTACAAGAGCGAGCTGTGCTTTCTCCTCGGCGTCACTCCCTGGCTCCCCGTCGGCGAACTCCCCGCGGACCGCGCCGCCCTGCTGACCCCGCTGGCCCAGAAGCTCCTCCAGGTCAACCGGGACCGCCCGAACCGCGTGACCACGGGCCGCCCCGAGCAGAAGCTGTTCGTGTACGGCCGCGCGGGCCGCCGCTGTCTGCGGTGCGGGACGCGCATCCTCGTGGCCGAACAGGGCGACGGCTCGCGCGAGCGGCCCACCTACTGGTGCCCGTCCTGCCAGCCCGGCCCCACACCGCCCGGCACGGCCCCCAGGACCGCGGGACCGACGTCGCGCAGCGTGCCCCGCTGACCCGGACCCCGTCGCGGAACGGCCGGAATGCCACCCCGCACGACTAATTGACGACCCGTCAGAAATGCTCGTACCGTCGTCACATGGCCCTGAAGGCGTACGACCTCACCGGACGCACGGCGTTCGTCACGGGAGCCGCCGGCGGCATCGGGCGGGCCTGCGCCGTCCTGCTCGCCCGCGCGGGGGCCGAGGTGCGCTGCGCGGACCGTGACGAGCAGGGCCTGCACGAGACGGCGGCCCTGATCAAGGACGAGGGCGGTACGGCCCGCACCCATCACCTCGACGTGACGGACCCGGCCGGGCTCCAGCAGGCCATGGAGTCCTGCGAGCGCCTCGACGTGATGGCGGCGGTCGCCGGGATCATGCACAGCAGCCCGGTCCTGGAGACCCGGGACGAGGATCTCGACCGGGTGCTGGGCGTCAACTTCAAGGGCGTGCTGTACGCCTGTCAGGCGGCGGCCCGCCACATGATCGCGCGGCAGGTGCGGGGCAGCATCGTCACGATGGCCTCGGGCGCCGTGGACACCGGCGGCCCCGGTCTGCTCTGCTACGGCGCCTCGAAGGCGGCCGTCGTGCAGCTGACAAAGACGCTGGCGACGGAGGTCGGCCCGCACGGGATCCGCGTGAACGCCGTGGCCCCCGGCTGGGTCCGCACCCCCATGACCCAGCGCCACGGGGAGGCCCAGGCGCACACCGAGGCGCTCATGGCCCGGCGGTCACCGCTCGGCCGGGTCGGCGAGCCCCAGGACGTCGCCCATGCGGTGCTTCACCTCGCCTCGGACGCGTCGTCGTTCACCACCGGCCAGATCCTCCGCCCGAACGGCGGCGTCGCGATGCCGTGGTGACTCAGCCCGCCCCGCGCGCCCCGTACCACCCCGGCCCCGCACCGGCGGGAGCACGCAAAGCCCGCCCATGCCGTTGACAGCAAGCGTCATGCACCGCGCGACATGCTGCCCGCCCAGGAGTCGCGTTCAACGGCAGCGTCGCGTTCCCGTGGAGACCAGGGACCACTCCCGCGCCGACGACGACGGGAACGCGCACAACCCGCCCACACGCCCACGGCAAGCAGCAGGCCCCACGCCGCGATCTGCCTGTCCAGGAGTTACACAACTGCCCCCTGACAAGGGCACGCCCGGACCAGCCTCACAGAACCCGGCGCATCACCCACCTCGTACGCCGCGCACGACAACGGCCAAGCGCCCCTGCGCCATCCCCGTACGAGGGACCGGGCCCCCCGAGTACGGCACACACGCGAGCCGGCGCGGTGCGACCCACACCGCGCCCAACCCTCGCGAACGGCGCCCCTCGACGCCGCCCCAGCGCACCCACCAGCCCCCTTGCCGGAAGAGCGGCTCCGCAGCCCACCCCTCCGCCACAGGACATCCCGGCATCAGCGCACCCCGAGGCCCCACGCACCCACCGGCACCCCCGCACGAAGAGGCGGCTCCGCAGCCCACCCCTCCGTCGCACGGCATCCCGGCATCGGCGCACCCCGTCGCCCCGCGCCCCCGTCCCCCGAAGTCGCGCCCCCTCGCTACACCCCCCGTCCCCGCTCCTCACCGGACCCGCGTCGCCATATCCCCGCGAGGCGAAGACTCCGCATCGCCCGCTGGTCCGAGTCCACGGCCCGGGCAGCCCGCGCCTTCGGCACGCAATGCACGGGCAGCAGGCTCAGCCCCCACCCTCCGGCCGCGACAGCCCCCTCCCACACCCCTGCGTCGGGAGCCAGCGCGAGCCGGAGGATCCCCCACCACCACAGCGCCCCCAGCGTCAGCGTCGCCCCCCAGCGCGCCGTCCGCCCTGCCATGGTCTGCCACCTCCAGCCCGACGCTAGACCGCCGCTCGAGGCGGCAGGGAGGGCGCACCACCGGCACAGAGGCGCACCGCACGCACACACACGCCTCACCCTGCCGGGATCTCGGGGCCGTGCCCCGCCGGGCGCCCCGCGTCCGGGGCCGCGCGCCCGGCACGCGCCCCGCCCACGGTCCGGCGCGGCCCGCCGCCCGCGCCGGCCACGCCACGGCACCGCACGTCGCGGTATGCAGCCCTCGGCGGCCCCCGGTGGTCCGGCCCGCCTGGCCCTCACTCGGGCCTCAGCCGTTCTCCGCCTGGAACATCCAGTGGTGCTTCTCCAGATCCGCGGTGATGCCGATGAGGAGGTCCTGGCTGACCGGGTCCGGGCTCTCGGTCGCCTTCACGCGCTCCCGCATCCGTGTGATGACCGCGCCCAGCGCGTCGACCAGCCTGCCCACGGCGTCCGCGTCCTTGACCCAGCCGTCGGCCACGGCGCCGATGCCGCTGCCGGCGGCGACCGTCGCGGCGCGTCCGTCGGGCGAGACGCCCAGCGCGGAGGCGCGTTCGGCCACCGTGTCGGAGTGCAGCCGCGCGCTGGCCACGACGTCGTCCAGTTGGAGGTGGACGGAACGGAAGCGCGGTCCGACGACGTTCCAGTGGACCTGCTTGGCCACCAGGGAGAGGTCCACCAGGTCGACCAGGGCGCCCTGCAGTGCCTCGGCCACGATCTTCAGGTCCGAGTCGGACAACGGGCTCTTCACCACGTACATCGAATCCTCCGATTCAAGATCATTCGCTACGGCCCCGAGCCACCGCCCCTCCACCATGACCGCCGGGGAACACACCGGCAAACGGGGTGGCACGGGGTACGCGGAAACACGAGAGCCCCGGCCGGTCCCCTCCGGGTCTCCCCGGAGAAGCCCCGGCCGGGGCTCTCGTGTACGTGGTTCAGTCCAGGACCGCGAGGCCGTGGACGCTAGGCCGCGACGACGTCGACCGCCTCGGCAGGTGCCTTGATCGTGACCCGTTCCGGTGGCACACCGGTCACGGACACGGAATTGAGCATCGGGCGACGCACCGGTGCGGGCACCGGTTCGGTGGCCGCAGCCGACTGTGCCAGCTCGGCGAGGGCGAGTTCATCGCTCACTTCCCGCATGAGCTCGGACATCCGTACGTCAAGCGCGTCGCAGATCGCGGAGAGCAGCTCGGAGGATGCCTCCTTCTGCCCCCGCTCCACCTCGGAGAGATAGCCGAGTGAGACTCGGGCGGACGAGGAGACTTCGCGCAGAGTACGGCCCTGGCGCTGGCGCTGCCGACGCAGCACGTCACCCAGCAGGCGACGGAGCAGAATCATCGGTGGCTCCCTCCTCGGACCGCGTAGCCGCATCCTTCACGCCCCACCGTACCGCCTCGCGCCGCGGCCGTGCGGGGAGCGATGTCGTGTTCACTCAGGGCTGCAAACATCAAGTCCCCCCGTTCTGTTCCGTATCCTGTGCCAGCTCGTTTCCGGTCTGTTCGCCCGCGAGCTCCTCCAGGAGCAGCGCGAGTACGCTCCGTACACTCTCCATACGAATTTCCGCCCGACCGCCGTTCAACCGCAGTGAGGCCACTTTCCCGCCAACATCGGCCGCGGATTCCGCCGTCGCCGGTCCGTCGACGGCGACGAAAACGGTACCGACCGGCTGCCCGTCCTGGGAATCGGGGCCCGCTACGCCGGTGGTGGCGATCCCCCAGTCCGCACCGAGCGCCTTGCGCACGCCGGCCGCCATCTGCGCCGCGACCTGCGGATCCACCGCGCCGCGCTCGGCCAGCAGAGTGGCGTCGACCCCGAGCAGCGCGTGCTTGAGCTCGGTGGCGTACGCGGTCACGGAACCCCGGAAGGCCTTCGACGCCCCGGGCGTCCCTGTGATCTCCGCTGCCACCAGGCCACCGGTGAGCGATTCGGCGACGGCGAGCGTCTCGCCTCTCACCGTGAGTAGTCGCAGCACGTCAGCGGCCGTGGAACTCACCGCTCCGCCTCCTCGGCGGACGCCTGACGGGCGGCGATGCCCTGTCGGCGCAGCACAATGGCCTGTCTCACGTAGTCGAGTCCCGTCACGACGGTCAGGACGACCGCCACGGCCATCATCCAGAACCTCAGGGTCGCCAGCGGCCCCGTCAGCGCCAGTACGTACATGCCGACGGCGGTGCCCTGGGCCAGGGTCTTCATCTTGCCGCCGCGGCTCGCGGGAATCACCCCGTAACGGATCACCACGAAACGCAGCAGGGTGATCCCGAGCTCCCGCCCGAGGATCACCCCCGTCACCCACCACGGCAGATCGCCGAGGTAGGACAGACAGATCAGCGCCGCGCCCATGATCGCCTTGTCGGCGATGGGGTCGGCGATCTTCCCGAAGTCGGTGACCAGGTTGTACGTGCGGGCGATGTGACCGTCGAAGACGTCGGTGATCATCGCGACGGCGAAGGCCGCCCAGGCCCACGCGCGCCACACGGGGTCGTACCCGCCGTCGGCCAGCAGCAGTGCCACGAAGCCGGGCACCAGCACGAGCCGGAGCATGGTGAGGAGGTTCGCGACGTTCCAGAGGCTGGCCTGGTCGACGGCCGCAGCGCCCAGCTTTCGCACCGGCTTCGTTCCTCCCGGGGTGCCGGACGCACCGGCCGCGCCTTTCGCGCTGGAGGAACTGCCCGCCGCGGATGCCGGGGCTCCGGTCATCTGCCCGCCTCCTCAGTCCCCGCGAACGAGCCCGGGAGCGGCTCGGCCACCAGGTCGACACCTTCCGTGCCGACCACCTTTGCCTCGACCATACGACCGACGGTCAGACCCGCGCTGCTCGTGAGCAGCACCTGTCCGTCCGTCTCGGGCGCCTGGTGGGCGGCGCGGCCGACCGCACCCTCCTCGTCGTCGATGGACTCGACCAGGACCTGCAGGCTTTCCCCGACGCGCTCCTCGGCGCGCTGGGCGACCAGTTCCTCGGCGAGCCGCGAGACCCGCGCGAGACGCTCGGCGACGACGTCCTCGTCGAGCTTGTTGTCGTACGTCGCCGCCTCGGTGCCGTCCTCGTCGGAGTAGCCGAACACACCGATGGCGTCGAGCCGCGCGCCCGTGAGGAAGCGCTCCAGCTCCGCCAGGTCGGCCTCGGTCTCCCCGGGGAAGCCCACGATGAAGTTCGACCGCACGCCGGCCTGCGGGGCCTTGGAGCGGATGGTGTCGAGCAGCTCCAGGAAGCGGTCGGTGTCGCCGAAGCGCCGCATCGAGCGCAGCACGTCGGGGGCGGAGTGCTGGAAGGACAGGTCGAAGTAGGGCGCGATGTTCGGCGTCGACGTGAGCACGTCGATGAGCCCGGGGCGCATCTCGGCGGGCTGGAGGTAGCTGACGCGCACGCGCTCGATGCCCTCGATCGCGGCGAGCTCGGGCAGCATCGTCTCCAGGAGGCGGATGTCGCCCAGGTCCTTGCCGTACGAGGTGTTGTTCTCGGAGACGAGCATGACCTCCTTGACGCCCTGCTCGGCGAGCCAGCGGGTCTCGTTCAGCACGTCGCTGGGGCGCCGAGAGATGAAGGAGCCGCGGAAGGACGGGATGGCGCAGAAGGAGCAGCGCCGGTCGCAGCCGGAGGCGAGCTTCACGGAGGCGACCGGGGAGCCGTCCAGGCGGCGGCGCAGGGGCGCACGGGGGCCGGAGACCGGGGCGACGCCCTCCGGCAGGTCCGCGGGCGCGCCGTGGCCGGGCAGGGCCACCTCGTCGCCGGCGGACTGCCGCTCGGCCGGGCTGATCGGGAGCAGCTTGCGGCGGTCGCGCGGGGTGTGCGAGGCGTGGATGCCGCCGTTCAGGATGGTCTGGAGGCGGTCGGAGATGTCGGCGTAGTCGTCGAAGCCGAGCACGCCGTCGGCCTCGGGGAGCGCCTCGGCCAGTTCCTTGCCGTACCGCTCGGCCATGCAGCCCACCGCCACGACGGCCTGGGTTCTGCCGTGCCCCTTGAGATCGTTGGCCTCCAGGAGGGCGTCCACGGAGTCCTTCTTGGCGGCCTCGACGAACCCACAGGTGTTGACGACGGCGACGTCCGCTTGCTCGGCGTCCTCCACGAGGTGCCAGCCGTCCGCCTCCAAGCGGCCTGCGAGCTCCTCCGAGTCCACCTCGTTACGGGCGCAGCCAAGGGTGACGAGTGCGACGGTACGGCGTTCAGGCATGGGCTCTAGACTACTTCGTCCCGCCGACAGCCCACGTCGACGGGGTTGGCCGATCCCGGCCAACCCCGTACGCGCCTTGCCCCGCGGGCCGTTTATCCGACCTCGGGGTCGCCCTTGGTGTAGGTCAGGCGCTCGACCTGGCCGGGCTGGAAGTCGTCCTCGATCTTCTTGCCGTTCACGTACAGCTGGATGGCGCCGGCGTCGCCCAGGATGAGGTTGATCTTGGTGTTGTCCTGGAAGGTCTGCGACTGGCCCTTCTTGAGCAGCCCGTCGAAGAGCATCCGGCCGTTGTGGTCCTTGGCGGAGATCCAGCTGCGTCCGTCGGTGGCGGTCACCTGGACGGTGACCTTGTCCTGCGGCGCGGCGGCGATGGCGCTGTCGGACGGGTCGGGCTTCGGGTCGGTGGGCTTGGTCGGCTTGGGCTTGTGCGCCGGCTTGCTGGTGGTGGGCGTGGAGCCCTCGGCGACCTGGGCCGTCGAGCCGTCCCCGTCGTCGCCGCCCTTGACCATGGTGAACCCGACGAAGCCGATCACCGCGACGATCGCGGCGACCATGGCGGCCGTCCAGTTCGGCCCGCGGCGCTCGGGACGGATCCGTTCCGCCTCGAACAGGGGGGCCGCCGGGGTGGGCGCGGGGCGCCCGCCGTGCTCGTCGTCGTACTGCGCGAGAAGGGGGTCGGGGTCGAGGTGGACGGCGCGTGCCAGGGTCCGGATGTGACCGCGCGCGTAGACGTCACCGCCGCAGGGCGCGAAGTCGTCCTGTTCGATGGCGTGCACGATGGCGATGCGGACCCGGGTGGCGCTGCTGACGTCGTCGACAGTCAGCCCGGCCTCGATGCGCGCCTGCCGCAGGGCGTGACCGATCGAGGGGCGTTCCGCCTCGCGATCGTCTTCGAACGGACGCTCGTCTTCGGGGGAGTTGCCGTCAGGGGAGTTGCCGATGGACACGGGGGCGCCTTTCGAGCGTGTAGCCACCTGTGCTGGAGGTTCAGTCTAGGGGGGGTACGAAAGGGTGGGGCAACCGGGCGGTGGGACTTTGTACGCCATCAGAATGGCCGGTCATCCTGATGATGGGACAGGTGATCGTCCCCTCGCTCAACTTGACGTGCGAGGAAGGGAAACGGTTGCTCACAGATCCCTTACAGCTGAGTCACGTTCGAATACCCGCTCGTCGCGGATCCACCCCTGCGGCGGCTCGTGTGCCCCCGTTTCCCTACGCTTCGGTCTCCCCGCGGATCACGGCCAGTACGCCGTCCAGTTCGTCGGCCTTGACGAGGACGTCGCGCGCCTTGGAGCCCTCGCTCGGGCCCACGATGTTGCGCGACTCCATGAGGTCCATCAGCCGCCCCGCCTTGGCGAAGCCGACGCGCAGCTTGCGCTGGAGCATCGAGGTGGACCCGAACTGCGTGGAGACGACCAGTTCGGCCGCCTGGCACAGCAGGTCGAGGTCGTCGCCGATGTCCTCGTCGATCTCCTTCTTCTGCTTGGTCCCGACGGTGACGTCGTCCCGGAAGACCGGCGCCATCTGATCCTTGCAGTGCTGGACGACGGCCGCGACCTCGTCCTCGGTGACGAAGGCGCCCTGCATACGCGTGGGCTTGTTGGCGCCCATCGGGAGGAACAGTCCGTCGCCCTTGCCGATCAGCTTCTCCGCGCCCGGCTGGTCGAGGATGACCCGGCTGTCGGCGAGCGAGGAGGTGGCGAAGGCGAGCCGGGACGGCACGTTCGCCTTGATCAGGCCGGTGACGACGTCCACGGAGGGCCGCTGCGTGGCGAGCACCAGGTGGATGCCGGCCGCGCGCGCGAGCTGGGTGATGCGCACGATGGCGTCCTCGACGTCCCGCGGGGCGACCATCATCAGGTCCGCGAGCTCGTCGACGATCACGAGCAGGTACGGGTACGGGCTCAGCTCGCGCTCGCTGCCCTCCGGCAGCTTCACCTTGCCGTTCCTGATGGCCTCGTTGAAGTCGTCGATGTGCCGGTACCCGAACGCCGCGAGGTCGTCGTAGCGCAGGTCCATCTCGCGGACGACCCACTGGAGCGCCTCGGCGGCCCGCTTCGGGTTGGTGATGATCGGCGTGATCAGGTGCGGGATGCCCTCGTACGCGGTCAGCTCGACGCGCTTGGGGTCGACGAGGACCATGCGCACGTCCTCCGGGGTCGCCCGCACCATGACCGAGGTGATCAGGCAGTTGATGCAGGACGACTTGCCGGAACCGGTGGCGCCGGCGACCAGGACGTGCGGCATCTTCGCCAGGTTGGCCATCACGTAGCCGCCCTCGACGTCCTTGCCGAGCGCGACCAGCATCGGGTGGTCGTCCTCGGCCGCGTCCGCGAGGCGCAGCACGTCACCGAGGTTGACCATCTCGCGGTCGGTGTTCGGGATCTCGATGCCGACCGCCGACTTGCCGGGGATCGGGCTGATGATCCGCACGTCGGGGCTGGCGACGGCGTACGCGATGTTCTTGGTGAGCGCGGTGATCCGCTCGACCTTCACGGCGGGGCCGAGCTCGACCTCGTAGCGGGTGACCGTCGGACCGCGCGTGAAGCCGGTGACGGCGGCGTCGACCTTGAACTCCATGAAGACGTTGGACAGCGAGGCGACCACGGCGTCGTTGGCGGCGCTGCGCGTCTTGCCGGGTCCGCCGCGCTCCAGCAGGTCCAGGGACGGCAGCGCGTAGGTGATGTCGCCGGAGAGCTGGAGCTGCTCGGCCCGGGAGGGCATCTCGCGCGGCGTATCGGGTGCGGCCTTGGTCAGGTCGGGCACGACGGCCTCGGCCTTGAACGGGTCCTGCTTGGCCTGCTTCGGCTGCTTGGCACCGGCGGGGGGCTTGGCGGCCGCCGGAGCGGTCCTGGCCCGCGCGGCCGGCACCGGCGTCGTCTCCTCGTAGCCGTCCCGCTCCGGGTGGACGCCCTGGGTGAGGTCGGCGACCAGCGGCGAGGGCGGCATCCCGTGCAGGACGGCGCCGTCCAGCGCGGCGGCCGCCGCCGCGGCGACGTCGACCGCGTCCATCGGCCGGTCCATGTCGGGCTGCTGTACGGCACGCCGGGGGCGGCTCCGGCGCTTGGTGAGCGCCTCCTGCTCGGCTCCGTCGGGGTCGTACGCCTCGGGGGCGCGCGGGCGCCGGGAGCGCGCCGGCAGGGCCTCACGCCACTGCTCGTCGTAGCGCTCGTCGTCCTCGGCCCAGTCCTCCGCGTCCTCGGGGGACGCGAGGATGCCGAGCTTCTCGCCGAGCAGGCGCAGCCGCTGCGGGATCGCGTTCACCGGGGTCGCCGTGACGACGAGGAGCCCGAAGACCGTCAGCAGCACCAGGAGGGGGACGGCGAGGACGTCGCCCATCGTGTACGTCAGCGGGGTCGCCGCGCCCCAGCCGATCAGCCCGCCGGAGTCCCTTATCGCCTGCATGCCGTCGCTGCGGGCGGGCGCGCCGCACGCGATGTGGACCTGGCCGAGCACGCCGATCACGAGCGCGGACAGGCCGATGACGATGCGGCCGTTGGCCTCGGGCTTCTCCGGGTGCCGGATCAGGCGGGCGGCGACGATGCCGATCAGTATCGGGACGAGCAGGTCGAGGCGCCCGAAGGCGCCGGTCACCAGCATCTCCACCAGGTCGCCGACGGGCCCCTGGAGGCTCGACCAGGTACCGGCCGCGATGATCAGCATGAGGCCGAGCAGCAGCAGCGCGACGCCGTCCTTGCGGTGCGCCGGGTCGAGGCCCTTGGCGCCCGCCCCTATGCCGCGGAACAGCGCTCCGACGGCGTGCGCGACTCCGAGCCAGACGGCGCGCACCAGTCGGTACACGCCTCCGGTCGGGCTGGGCGCCGGCCTGGGAGGGGCCTTCTTGACCGCGGCCTTCCTGGCGGGCGCCCTTTTGACGGCGGCCTTTTTCGCGGGGGCCTTCTTCGCCGGAGCCTTCGTCGGGACGACCGCCTTCTTCGCGGGCGGCTTCTTGGCTGCGGACTGACGTGAGGCCATGGGTGTGAGGTTACCGGTGGAGACGACAGCGGACACGTGTGCCTACCGCTTCACCCGTTCGTGTCGCCCTTCACGGGGACCACAACTGACGCCGTTTCACCACTTTTGCACCTCGACGGGCGTGAAGTGACGGTCCGTCCGCCGCCGGAAAGGGCACCCCTGGACGGTCGGCGGTCTCGGTCCGTACGGCGGCGGCGGCGGTGGGCCCGCTCCCCCTGACGGGAACAGGCCGACGCGGCGCGGGAGTTCCGGCCCGCGTCAGTTCTGCGAGGGCAGCGACGGCGCCCCGCTGCCCGTGCCGGGCTCCAGGGCGTCCAGCGCTCTGCGCAGGCCCGTCAGTTTGCGTTCGAGATGGGCCGCGGTCGCCACGGCGGCCGCGTCGGCGGAGTCGTCGTCGAGCTGCTTGGACAGCGCCTCGGCCTGCTCCTCGACGGCCGCGAGCCGCGCGGACAGCTCGGCCAGCAGCCCGGCGGGCTCCTTGGTGTCGGCCGCCGCCTTGCCGCCGCCCTCCAGCTGGAGCCGCAGCAGCGCCGCCTGCTCCCGGAGTTGGCAGTTCTTCATGTAGAGCTCGACGAAGACCGAGACCTTCGCGCGCAGCACCCACGGGTCGAACGGCTTGGAGATGTAGTCGACCGCGCCCGCCGCGTACCCGCGGAAGGTGTGGTGCGGACCGTGGTTGATCGCGGTGAGGAAGATGATCGGGATGTCCCGCGTCCGCTCCCGCCGCTTGATGTGGGCGGCGGTCTCGAAACCGTCCATCCCCGGCATCTGCACATCCAGCAGGATGACCGCGAAATCGTCCGTCAGCAGCGCTTTGAGCGCTTCCTCCCCGGACGATGCCCGCACCAGTGTCTGATCGAGCGCGGAGAGGATGGCCTCCAGCGCCAGCAGATTCTCCGGCCGGTCATCGACCAGGAGGATCTTGGCCTTCTGCACCATGGCCCGCCCTCCTCGCCCCGGCAGTGCACCGGGCGCCGCCCCAGAGGACGACTCCCTTGCGCCGCCCGTCCTTGTGCCGGTCATGGTAGCCGCACCCCGCCTGTCGCCACACCCTGTCACCGCGATGTCACTGTGCACATAGCAGAAACGTAGTGGGAGACCAGAAGGTTCCCCGAATCCCGGGTTTCTACACGGCCTCGGCCACCCTCGGTCATGCCACGTCGGGCGCGCCCCGCCGCCCCGCAGGGCGGTCCGGCCGGCCGAACGGACCGCCCGGCGGACGGGACCCGCCGGCCGCCTCCGGACGCCGGGCGCTGACACCGCGTAGCCGCCCGCACGTCACTGCCCCCGCATCCACTGCTCCATCACCGACAGCAGGTGATCGGGGTCGACCGGCTTCGTGACGTAGTCGGAGGCACCCGACTCGATGGCCTTCTCCCGGTCGCCCTTCATCGCCTTCGCGGTGAGGGCGATGATCGGCAGACCCGCGAACTGCGGCATCCGCCTGATCGCCGTGGTCGTCGCGTACCCGTCCATCTCCGGCATCATGATGTCCATCAGGACGACCGTCACGTCGTCGTGCTGCTCCAGCACCTCGATGCCCTCGCGGCCGTTCTCGGCGTACAGCACGGACAGACCGTGCTGCTCCAGCACGCTGGTGAGCGCGAAGACGTTGCGGATGTCGTCGTCGACGATCAGCACCTTCTCGCTGTCGAACCGGATGCCGGACCGCGGCTTCGGAGCCGTGTCCTGCTGCCCTTCTACCGGCCACTGCTCATGCCCCTGCCCGGCGGCCGACGGGCCGGTGAGCCCCGGCCGCTGCTCGACCGCGGGCACCGCCCGGCGGCGGCGCCGGAACAGCGCGGCGGGCCCGTTCTGGGTCTCCTGGTACGACTTCACCTCGGCCGGCGTCTCGATGCCCGGCCCGGCCGGCTCGGCCTCGGAGGCGAGCAGTTCCCCGGCGCCGAGGGCCGGCGCCAGCTGCCCGTAGCCCTGCGGCGGCAGTTCGCTCGGGTGCAGCGGCAAATACAGCGTGAACGTCGAGCCGCGCCCCGGTTCGCTCTGCGCGTGGATCTCCCCGCCCAGCAGCCGCGCGATCTCCCGCGAGATGGACAGCCCCAGACCCGTACCGCCGTACTTGCGGCTGGTGGTGCCGTCCGCCTGCTTGAACGCCTCGAAGATCACCCGCATCTTGCTCGCGGCGATCCCGATGCCGGTGTCGGTGACCGAGAAGGCGATCAGGTCGCCGTCCGCCTCCCGCAGCGAGCCGGACTCCAGCAACTGCTCCCGGATGGCCACGGGGACGTCCGCTGCCGCCGGCCTGATGACCAGCTCCACCGCTCCCGAGTCGGTGAACTTCACCGCGTTGGACAGCAGGTTGCGCAGCACCTGGAGCAGGCGCTGTTCGTCGGTGTGCAGCGTCGCGGGCAGCTCCGGCGAGACCCGTACCGAGAAGTCGAGCCCCTTCTCCGCCGTCAGCGGGCGGAACGTGGCCTCCACGTAGTCGACGAGCTGCACCAGCGCGATACGGGTCGGCGAGACGTCCATCTTGCCCGCCTCGACCTTCGACAGGTCGAGGATGTCGTTGATCAGCTGAAGCAGGTCGGAGCCCGCGCCGTGGATCGTCTCGGCGAACTCGACCTGCTTCGGGGTGAGGTTGGAGTCCGCGTTGTCGGCTAGCAACTTGGCCAGGATCAGCAGGGAGTTGAGCGGCGTACGCAGCTCGTGCGACATGTTGGCGAGGAACTCGCTCTTGTAGCGCATCGACACCGCGAGCTGCTCGGCACGCTCCTCCAGGACCTGCCGCGCCTCCTCGATCTCCGTGTTCTTCACCTCGATGTCGCGGTTCTGCTGGGCCAGCAGCTCGGCTTTCTCCTCCAGTTCGGCGTTGGACTCCTGGAGCGCCTTCTGCCGGTTCTCCAACTCGGCCGACCGCTCGCGCAGTTGCTCGGTCAGCTCCTGCGACTGCTTGAGCAGCACCTCCGTCTTGGTGTTGACGGAGATGGTGTTGACGCTCGTCGCGATCATCTCGGCGATCTGGTTCAGGAAGTCCTTCTGGATCTGCGTGAACGGCGTGAACGACGCCAGCTCGATCACGCCGAGCACCGTGCCCTCGAAGAGCACCGGAAGGACGATCACCTGCGCGGGCGGCGCCTCGCCGAGACCGGAGGAGATCTTCAGATAGCCGCTCGGCGCGTTCTCCACCAGGATCGTGCGCTTCTCCTGCGCGGCCGTCCCGATCAGCGCCTCGCCGGGCCGGAACGACGTCGGCATGGAGCCCATCGAGTAGCCGTACGACCCGAGCATGCGCAGCTCGTACGCCTCCTCGTCCTGGGTGCCCGCGTCCTTGCCGTCCATCAGCGGCATCGAGAGGAAGAACGCGCCGTGCTGCGCGGACACGACCGGGGTCAGCTCGCTCATGATCAGCGAGGCCACGTCGTCGAGGTCGCGCCGCCCCTGCATCAGGGCGGAGATGCGCGCCAGGTTGCCCTTGAGCCAGTCCTGCTCCTTGTTGGCGATGGTGGTGTCGCGCAGGTTGGCGATCATCTTGTTGATGTAGTCCTGAAGTTCCTGGATCTCGCCCGAGGCGTCCACGTCGATCTTCAGGTTGAGGTCGCCGCGGGTCACCGCGGTCGCCACGCGCGCGATGGCGCGCACCTGCCGGGTCAGGTTCCCGGCCATCTCGTTCACCGACTCGGTGAGGTCGCGCCAGGTGCCGTCCACGTCACGCACCCGCGCCTGGCCGCCCAACTGCCCCTCGGTGCCCACCTCGCGGGCGACGCGGGTGACCTCCTCCGCGAAGGACGACAGCTGGTCGACCATCGTGTTGATGGTGGTCTTCAGCTCCAGGATCTCGCCGCGCGCGTCGATGTCGATCTTCTTGGTCAGATCGCCCTTCGCGATGGCCGTCGTGACCATCGCGATGTTGCGCACCTGGCCGGTCAGGTTCGACGCCATCCCGTTCACCGACTCGGTGAGGTCCTTCCACGTACCCGACACCCCCGGTACGCGCGCCTGGCCGCCGAGGATGCCGTCCGTGCCCACCTCACGGGCCACCCGGGTCACCTGGTCGGCGAACGAACTCAGCGTCTTCACCATGGTGTTGACGGTGTCGGCGAGCTGCGCGACCTCACCGCTCGCCTCGACCGTGACCTTCTTGGTGAGGTCGCCGTTGGCCACCGCCGTCGCGACCTGCGAGATGTTCCGCACCTGGTTGGTCAGGTTGTTGGCCATCACGTTGACGTTGTCGCTGAGGTCCTTCCAGATGCCCGTCACGCCCGGCACCCGGGCCTGACCGCCCAGGTTGCCCTCGGTGCCCACCTCGCGGGCCACCCGGGTCACCTGCTCCGCGAAGTTGGAGAGCTGGTCGACCATCGTGTTGACGGTGGTGACGAGTTCGAGGATCTCGCCCTTGGCGTCGACGGTGATCTTCTTCGACAGGTCGCCCTTGGCGACGGCGGTCGTGACCTCGGCGATGTTGCGGACCTGGATGGTCAGGTTGTTCGCCATGAAGTTCACGGACTGGGTGAGGTCCTTCCAGGTGCCGGAGACACCCTGCACCTCGGCCTGGCCGCCGAGCATGCCCTCCGTACCCACCTCACGCGCGACCCGCGTCACCTGCTCGGCGAAGTTCGAGAGCTGGTCCACCATCGTGTTGAGGGTGTTCTTCAGCTCCAGGATCTCGCCGCGCGCGTCCACGTCGATCTTCTGCGACAGGTCACCCCGCGCCACCGCCGTCGCGACCTGCGCGATGTTGCGGACCTGCGCGGTCAGGTTGCCGGCCATGCCGTTCACCGAGTCGGTCAGGTCGCGCCACACACCGGCCACGCCGGGCACCTGCGCCTGACCGCCCAGCCGGCCCTCCGTACCCACGTCACGGGCGACCCGCGTCACCTGGTCCGCGAAGGCGGAGAGCTGGTCCACCATCGTGTTGATGGTGTTCTTCAGCTCCAGGATCTCGCCGCGCGCGTCCACGTCGATCTTCTGCGACAGGTCACCCCGCGCCACCGCCGTCGTCACCTGGGCGATCTGCCTCACCTGAGAGGTCAGGTTGCCCGCCATGAAGTTGACGGAGTCGGTGAGTTCCTTCCACGTACCGGACACGCCGTCCACGCGGGCCTGCCCGCCGAGCCGGCCCTCCGTGCCCACGTCCCGGGCCATCCGCGTCACCTGGTCCGCGAAGCTCGACAGCTGGTCCACCATCGTGTTCACGGTGTTCTTCAGCTGGAGCATCTCGCCGGACACGTCGACGGTGACCTTCTGCGACAGGTCGCCGTTCGCCACCGCCGTCGTCACCTGCGCGATGTTGCGCACCTGACCGGTGAGGTTGCGGAACGCCGTGTTGACGGAGTCCGTGAGGTCCTTCCACGTACCCGCCGCGCCCGGCACCTGCGCCTGCCCGCCCAGTTCGCCCTCGACACCGATCTCCCGCGCCACCCGCGTGACCTCAGCACCGAAGGACGACAGCTGGTCGACCATCGTGTTGACGGTGTTCTTCAGCTCCAGCATCTCGCCGGCCACGTCCACGGTGACCTTCTGCGACAGGTCGCCGTTCGCCACCGCCGTCGTCACCGCGGCGATGTCCCGCACCTGCGTCGTCAGGTTCCGGAAGACCGTGTTCACCGAGTCGGTGAGGTCCTTCCAGGTGCCGGCCGCACCTGGCACGTTCGCCTGGCCGCCGAGCCGTCCCTCGCCGCCGACCTCGTTCGCCACCCGGGTGACCTCGTCCGCGAACGTCCGCAGCGTCTCGGTCATCTGGTTGATCGTCTCGGCGAGCTGCGCCACCTCGCCGCGCGCCGACACCGTCACCTTCTGCGACAGGTCACCGCTGGCGACCGCCGTCGTCACCTGCGCGATCCCGCGCACCTGGGCCGTCAGGTTGCCGGCCATCAGGTTCACCGAATCGGTGAGGTCCTTCCACACACCCGCCACACCGGGCACCTGGGCCTGACCGCCCAGCTCACCCTCCGTGCCCACCTCGCGGGCGACCCGCGTCACCTCGGAGGAGAAGGAGGACAGCTGGTCCACCATCGTGTTGACGGTGTTCTTCAGCTCCAGCATCTCGCCGGCCACGTGAACCGTGACCTTCCGGGACAGATCACCCTTGGCCACCGCCGTCGTGACGAGCGCGATGTCCCGTACCTGAGCGGTCAGGCGATACGCCATCGTGTTGACGGAGTCCGTGAGGTCCTTCCACGAACCGGACATCCCGCGCACCCGGGCCTGCCCGCCCAGCTTGCCCTCGGTGCCCACCTCGCTGGCCACCCGCGTCACCTCGTCGGTGAACGTGGACAGCTGGTCGACCAGGTTGTTGACCGTGCGCCCGACCTTCAGGAACTCCCCCCGCAGCGGATGTCCGTTCCCGTCCGGCGCCTGCGCCCGCAGCTCCATACGCGGCGACAGATCGCCCTCCGCCACCGCGGACAGCACCCGGCCGACCTCGGCGACCGGCCGTACGAGATCGTCGACCAGGGCGTTCGACGCGTCGATCGCGGCCGCCCAGGAACCCTCGCAGGCCCCCGTCTCCAGCCGCTCCGTGAGCTTGCCCTCACGCCCGACCATGCGCCGCACCCGCGACAGCTCACCCGTGAGGTGCAGGTTCCGGTCGGCCACCTCGTTGAAGACGGCCGCGATCTCGGACATCACACCGTCGCCCGAGACGGTCAGCCGCTTGCGGAAATTGCCGTCCCGCATCGAGACCAGGGCCGTCAGCAGCCGGTTCAGGGCAGCCGTGTCCACCGCGGTGGTCCCACCCCTCGGTTTCCGCTCGTTGCTCGGGGACTGTCCGCCCTTCGCGCGCGTCTTCGTGCCCCGCGTCGCTGCGCCAGACTCCACTGTGTCCCTCCCGCAGGGGTCGACCATTACTGCTCTGCGTGCGCTGTACTTCCACTCGGTGTACCGGGCGGGCTTCCGCTCGGCATACTCGGAAAGGCCCTCTGCCTGCCCGGACCTTCCCATGGAGCCTGCCCAGTGTTTCACCCCGACCGAACCAGGCCATAACAGTTCGGCAGCTTCGCACATCGTCCGCACACCCTCTGGACGGAAACACTGGCGACCGGCATCCGCACGGGCGGCGAAGGTAAGTAACCTTGCATGCGGCTGTCCAGCCACGCCGGTTCCGTCCGGACTGGGCGGTGGCACGAGCACGAGCGGGCAGGCATCGGAGGGGCGCCGCACCATGACCACCGGACTGCATCCTGGGGAAGCGCCCCGGGATCCCCGGCCGACGGGGAACCAGCCCCTGCCCCGGCAGGAGCGAGTCGACCCCGCATCCGTGCACGCCGACAACCGGACAAGGAGATCTGTGATCACCGCGCGCGCGGCCGCCAGCTTCGAGCCCTTGGGGCGATCGGTCGCGACCGCCCGCGCCTTCGTCCGTGACACCCTCCAGGGCTGGGGCTTCGCCGATGTCGTCGACGACGCCGTGGTCCTCACCAGTGAACTGGTCACGAACGCCGTGGTGCACGCCGGCACGTCCGCGGACGTCCTGTGTCTGCGCAGCGACGACGGCGTACGTATCGAGGTGGCGGATCGCTACCCCGAACGCGAGATCCCACTCCAGGGCTCCGTCGCGAACATGGGCAGCCCCGACCGCGAGGGCGGCCGCGGCCTCCAGCTCTGCGCCGCCCTGGCCGACCGCTGGGGCGTCGACTACACGCCCACCCAGAAGCAGGTCTGGTTCCAGCTCGACCTGCCCGAACGCGCGGTGGGCACCCGCACCGCCGGCCCGTCCCTGCCCGCCGCCCTCCTCCCGCTCGCCGACGGCCGCGTACGCGTCGCCGTCGTCCAGATCGACCGCGTCGGCGCCATCACGGCGTGGAACGAGGACGCCGAGGAGCTCTTCGGGTACACGGCCGAGCAGGTCACCGGCAAACCGCTCACCGACCTCGCCGCCTGGCCGCACACGCCGGGCACCAGCACCGGCATCGTCGAGGCCCTCCAGCTCTCGCGCTGGGAGGGCAGCTATGGCCTGCGGGGCGCCGACGGCCGCGTGACCGCCGTGTACGCCTCCCACCTCCGCGTCCGCGACACCGGAGGCGAGCCCTCCACGGTCTGCCTCCTGGTCCGCAACCACGAACGGGCCGTCCTCCAGACGCCGTTGCGCGGCGCCTCCCCCGACTCCGGCACGATGGCCGAAGGCCAGACCACCGACCCGTTCGAGGTCTTCATCGGCTCCCCCGCCCCGGACGACCTGGACGGCCTCCTCCAGCGCACGGTGGAGCGCGCCCGCGACATGCTCGACGCCGACTCCGCCTTCCTGCTCCTCGCCACCGACGACGAGACGGAACTCGAGGTACGCGCCTCCACCGGCCTGCCCTCCGCCCGCCAGCGCTTCGCCCGCGTCCCCGTCGAAGCGGGCCCCGGGCGCTACGGCTCGGCCCGGATGCCGGCCGTCCACGACGACCTCTCGGCCGTCCCGGGCGCGGTCCCGCTGCTCAACGGCACCGGCATGCGCTCGGTCGTCACCGTCCCGCTGAAGGTCGAGGGCCGCCTCACCGGCTCCCTCGGCGTCGCCGCGGAGGCGCCGGGCCGGTACTCGAACGAGGAGGCGCTGCGCCTGCAGTTCGCCGCCGACCGCATCGCGCTGGCCGTCGAGTCCGCCCGCCTCGGCGAACTGGAGCGCCTGCGCCGCGGTTCGCTGTCCTTCCTCGTCGAGGCCTCCGACCTCCTCGCCGGCACCCTGGACCGCGACCAGACGCTGGCCCTCATGGCCCAGATGACGGTCCCGACGCTGGCCACCTGGTGCGCGGTCTACACGATCGCCGACCAGTCCTCGGACCCCTACCTCTCGTACGTCCTGCACGAGGACGAGGAGCGCATCGACGGCGTCAAGGCGCTGCTCTCCAAGATCGACCCGCCCGACCCGGTGCCCACGCCGGGCGCCCGCGTCTGGTCGGCCCCGGCCGAGGCGGCCCACCAGGCGGCGCTGCGCACCTCCATGCGCAGCCTCGGCCTCGGCGAGTCCCCATCGGTGGGTTCGGGCATCGGCACGACGCTCGCGACGGCCGCGGCGGTCGGCGGCGAGACCGTCGTGCTGCCCCTGGTGGCCCGCAACCGCGTCATCGGCATGCTCACCCTCGGCAAGCCGTCGGACGAGCACTTCCGCCAGGAGATCCTGGAACTCGCCGAGGACCTGAGCCGCCGCGCGGCCCTGGCCCTGGACAACGCCCGCCTGTACTCGGAGCGCACGGCGATCAGCCAGTCCCTCCAGCGCAGCCTCCTGCCGCCCGAGCTCCCCGTGATCGACGGCGTCGAGGTCGAGGTCATCTACCGAGCGGCCGGCGAGGGCAACGAGGTCGGCGGCGACTTCTACGACGTCTTCCCGATCCGCGACGGCGCCTACGGCTTCGCCATCGGCGACGTGTGCGGTACGGGTCCGGAGGCGGCGGCGGTCACCGGCCTCGCCCGGCACGCACTGCGGCTCCTGGCCCGCGAGGGCTTCGGCGGTCCCGCGGTCCTGGAGCGCCTGAACTCCGCGATCCTCGACGAGGGCGCCCGCAGCCGCTTCCTGACGCTGCTGTACGGCGAGTTGTGGCCCCAGGAGGACGGCTCGGCGGTGCTGAAGGTGGTCTGCGCCGGGCACCCGCTGCCGCTCCGCCTGCGCCAGGACGGCACGGTCGAGCCCGCCGCGGAACCGCAGCCGCTCCTCGGCGTCATGGACGACCTGGAGCTGTACGAGGAGACGGTGACGCTGGATCCCGGCGACGTGCTCCTGTGCGTGACGGACGGCGTCACCGAACGCCGTGAGGGCACCCGCATGCTCGGCGACGACGGCCTGGCCGACGTGCTGACCACCTGCACCGGGCTGACGGCGGGCGCGGTGGCGGCCCGCATCATGCGCGCCGTGGAGCGGTTCGCGTCCGACGCCCCGTCCGACGACATGGCGATTCTCGCGATGCGTGTTCCAGGACTCCAGAAGGACTGACCGAAAAGCCCGGATTTCCGGACTCCCTGAAGTCCGGGCAATGCAGAAAGGCCCCCACCCGAATGGGCGGAGGCCTTTTCTTTCGGAGCCCCCCAACGGAATCGAACCGTTGACCTTCTCCTTACCATGGAGACGCTCTGCCGACTGAGCTAGGGGGGCCGGTCGCCTTTTCGAGGTTTCCCTCGTGGCAACGGAATAGATCATACCCCGAACAGCGGGGTGGTCCCAACCAGTCCGGCCGAATCAGAAGGCGGGCTGAAGCAGTCCCCCGAGCGCATTGCACGAGGACACGATGCGCTGCATCTCGCGCTTGGTCAGGGACGCGTCCACGGGCAGCGCGAGTGTCTCGTCCGCGGCCCTCTCGGTCTCGGGAAGGCACACGTCGCGACGGAAGACGGGCATGCGGTGCACCGGCGTCTTCACGGGCACCCGGCAGTCGACTCCCCTGGCCCGCACCGCCCGCGCGAAAGCGTCCCGGTCCGGCCGCCCGTTGCCGGGCACGCGCACGACGTACTGCTGGTAGGTGTGCCCGTCACCGCCGTCCGGCGTCCGCACCCCGCTGAGCCTGGAGTCGAGGTACGAGGCCCGCGCCCTGCGCTGGGCGATCTCGTCGTACGGCGCCTCGGACTCCCCGTGTTCCAGGACGAGGAGGCCGTGCCGCTGCCCGAGCGCGTGCAGCGGAGCCACGGCAGCCGGCCGTCCGAACCGGTGCACCACGACGACGGCGGCGGTCCGCGAGGTCACCGCGTACTCGACCGCCAGTGCGTCGAGGCAGTACGTCGTCGGGTCTATGTCGGCGAACACGGGCGTCGCCCCGGTGAGGGTGACGGCCTCGGCGACCTCGACGTTCCCGAAGGCCGGCACGACGACCTCGTCACCGGCGCCGACACCCGCGGCCCTGAGCATTGCAGCAGTACCCATGCCTCGGATGGTGGTCGCGCAACGTGAACGACAAGTGACGCACAACAAAAAAGAGCTGGTCCCCGAACCGAAGTTCGGGGACCAGCTCTATTAAAATTTGTTCGGCGGCGTCCTACTCTCCCACAGGGTCCCCCCTGCAGTACCATCGGCGCTGTAAGGCTTAGCTTCCGGGTTCGGAATGTAACCG